>JALYKW010000052.1 GCA_030774575.1 Chloroflexota bacterium
CGCGACGGGGCGTTTCGCCAGCAGCTTCTTCACGCGGCGCGCAGGCGTGACGAGAAACTGAGCCGCACATGGCCGAGCCAAACAACGCCGAGCGAGAGCGCCTACGCGAGCTGAAGGAGGGCGATGCGCCGTGGCATCGCTGGGGCCCGTATCTAGCGGAGCGCCAGTGGGGCACCGTGCGGGAGGACTACTCGCCCGACGGCGAGGCATGGACATCGTTTCCGCACGAAGACGCCCGCCCACGCACGTATCGCTGGGGCGAGGATGGCCTCCTGGGCATCTGCGACGACAAGGCTCAGCTCTGCTTCGCGCTGGCGCTGTGGAACGGCGCCGACGCCATCCTGAAGGAGCGCCTGTTCGGTCTGACCGGCCCGCAGGGCAACCACGGCGAAGATGTGAAGGAGTGCTACTTCTTCCTCGATAGCACACCCACCCACTCCTATTTGAAGGCGCTCTACAAGTACCCCCAGCGGGCGTTTCCGTACGAGGATCTGATCGCTGAGAACGCGCGCCGGAGCCGGGAGCAGCGGGAGTACGAGTTGATCGACACCGGCATCTTCGCAGAAGACCGCTACTTCGACGTGATGGTGGAGTACGCGAAGGCGGCACCCGACGATATCGTGATCCGCATCACCGCGACGAACCGCGGGCCCGACGAGGCGCCGTTGCATCTGCTGCCGACGCTCTGGTTTCGAAACACCTGGTCGCTCGGCTACAACAATGCGCGCCCGTCGTTGCAGGCACTGCCGCCAGCCGACGGCATGCGTGTCATCACCGCTGATCATGCTGAACTTGGCGGGTACACGCTCGCCTGCCAGGGCGCGCCGGACCTGCTCTTCACCGAGAACGAATCGAACACCAAGCGCCTTTGGGGCGGGGCGAACCGGACGCCATACGTCAAAGACGGAATCAACGACGCCATTGTCGGTGGTGCAGCGGACGCGGTGAATCCCGACGCCACCGGCACGAAGGCAGCCGCCCACTACACCCTGACCGTCGGCGCAGGCGCGACCGAGACCGTGCTGCTGCGGCTATCGAGCGCGCAGCACGCCGCTCCGTTCGCCGACGCCGAGGCGGTCCTCGGGCGGCGCATCGCTGAAGCGGACGCATTCTACGCATCCGTCGCACCGGCGAAGGCGAGCGAGGACGAGCGCAACGTGCAGCGCCAGGCGTTCGCAGGGCTGATGTGGAGCAAGCAGCTCTACTACTACGACGTCGAACAATGGCTGAACGGCGATCCCGCAGGGCCGCCACCGCCGGCTGCACGGAGCGAAGGCCGTAACTCTGAGTGGCGCCATCTCAACAACGCCGACATCATCAGCATGCCCGACACCTGGGAGTATCCCTGGTACGCCGCCTGGGATCTCGCATTCCACTGCATCCCGATCGCATTGATCGACCCCGAGTTCGCCAAGGGGCAGTTGATACTCATGCTGCGCGAGTGGTACATGCACCCGAACGGCCAGCTACCGGCGTACGAGTGGAACTTCGGCGACGTGAATCCTCCCGTCCATGCGTGGGCCGCAAAGCGCGTGTACGACATCGACCGTCTGATGAACGGAAAGCCTGACCGCGACTTCCTCGAGCGCGTCTTCCACAAGCTGCTGTTGAATTTCACCTGGTGGGTGAACCGCAAGGACAGCGAGGGCCATAACGTCTTCCAGGGCGGCTTCCTCGGTCTCGATAACATTGGCGTCTTCGACCGCAGCAAGCCGCTCCCCACGGGCGGTCACGTCGAGCAGGCCGATGGCACCGCGTGGATGGGCATGTACTGCCTCAACATGCTGTCGATCGCGCTCGAGCTGGCGCGCGAGAATCGCGTGTACGAGGATGTCGCCACGAAGTTTTTCGAGCATTTCATGTACATCGCGGGCGCTCTAAACAACGTCGGTGGCGACGGCATCTCGCTCTGGGACGACAACGACGAGTTCTTCTACGACGTACTGCACACGCCAGATGGAGAGACAAAGCCGCTCCGCGTCCGCTCGCTCGTCGGCCTCATCCCGCTACTCGCCGTCGAGACCATCGAGCCGGAGGTGCTCGAAGCTCTACCGGAGTTCAAGGCGCATCTCGAGTGGTTCCTCGAACACCGCACCGACCTGGCGGGCCTCGTGTCGCACTGGCATGTGATGGGCGATCAGGACCGGCGCCTGCTCGCGCTCGTGCGCGGGCATCGGATGAAGCGCCTGCTGAGCCGCATGCTCGACCCGCAGGAGTTCCTCAGCGATTACGGCGTCCGTTCGCTCAGCCGCTACCATGCGGAGCATCCATACGAGCTGGACGTGGACGGCACGCCGCACGTCGTGTCGTACGAGCCGGCCGAGTCGAAAACCTCGCTCTTCGGCGGTAACTCGAACTGGCGCGGGCCGGTCTGGTTTCCGGTGAACTACCTGCTCATTGAGGCGCTGCAGAAGTTCCACCGCTACTACTCCGACGACTTCCTCGTCGAGAGCCCCACCGGCTCAGGCGAGAAGCAGACCCTCGCGGAGATCGCGAGCGATATCTCGCGCCGCCTCACACGCATCTTCCTGCGCGATGACGCCGGCCGACGGGCGGTCTTCGGCGAACAAGCGATGTTCCAGCAGGATCCGCTATCGCGTGACTGCATTCCGTTCTACGAGTACTTCCACGGCGAGACCGGCGCCGGCCTCGGCGCATCGCACCAGACCGGCTGGACCGCCCTCGTCGCCACGCTCCTGGCCGAGACGCAGGCTGGCTCGGACTAACCCGCGCTAGATACTGACTGCCGGAGAGCGACGATCTCCCATCCAGGACCACTGTGAACTGACAACTGTGAACTGTGAACTGTGAACTGACAACGACCGGAGGTCCGCATGTCCCACACCGACATCACCCTCTACGGCACCCTCTGGTGCAGCGACTGCAAGCGCACCAAGAAGTTCTTCGGCGAGCAGCGCGTGCACTACGAATTCGTCGACATCGACGGCAACGCCGAGGGACTGGCAGTCGTCGAGAAGGCGAATGACGGCAAGCACATCATCCCGGTGCTCGTGTTCGATGACGGCTCGACCCTCATAGAGCCATCGAACGCGGACCTCGCGAAGAAGCTCGGGCTCCAGACCACGGCGAAGAACAAGTTCTACGACCTCATCGTCGTCGGCAGCGGCCCCGCCGGTCTCACCGCAGCGCTCTACGCCGCCCGCGAAGGCATCGAGACGCTCGTGATCGAGCGCGGCGGCATCGGCGGCCAAGCGGGCGTTACGGAGCGCCTCGACAACTTCCCCGGCTTCCCGGAGGGCGTCACCGGCGCCGAATTCGCCGACCGCCTGCGCCAGCAAGCCGAGCGCTTCGGCGTCGAGATCCTCTCCGCGCAGGAGGTCACCGGCGTCGCGCAGGACGGCGACTATCGCATCGTCCGCACCGCCGACGGCAACGAGTACCGCTCGTACGCCGTGCTGCTCACGCTCGGCTCCACCTACCGCCGCCTCGACGTGCCCGGCGAGGACGACTTCATCGGCGCCGGCGTGCACTTCTGCGCCACCTGCGACGGCGCCTTCTATCGCGAAAAGGAAGTGCTCGTAGTCGGCGGCGGCAACTCCGCCGGCGAAGAGAGCATCTTCCTAACGAAGTTCGCGTCGCACGTGACCATCGCCACGCGCGATGCCGGCCTCTCCGCGAGCAAGGTCGTCGTCGAGAAGGTCGATGAGGACCCGAAGATCTCCGTCATCCCGAACGTCACCGTGGCCGAGTTTCGCGGCGACGGCAAGCTCGAGACCGTCGTCCTCAAGGACGTCAACACCGGCGCCCTCAGCGAGATCCACCCGAGCGGCGTCTTCGTCTTCATCGGCCTGACGCCGAATACCGGCATCGTCTCCGATGACGTCGACTGCGACGAGCGCGGCTTCATCGTCACCGACGCGCTGCTGCAGACGAGCATGCCCGGCGTCTTCAGTGCCGGCGACTGCCGTGAGGGCAGCACCAAGCAAGCCGCCTCCGCCGCCGGCGAAGGCGCCGCCGTCGCGCTCTCGATCCGCCGCTACATCCAGCCGCTAGCCGGCGGCATGCCCAACCACGGCGAGATGATGGAGATGGTGCGTGCGGGGTAGGTGGTGGGTAGTAGGTAGTCCCGCTAGGTAGTCTCTTCGCTTCCGCCGCGTCGCCCAGCACGGACGTCATATCCTCTCGCTCGGTAGTACACTAATGCCGCACCGTCATCAGGCAGCCTTGGGGGAAGATGAACTGTCGGTCGTGCGGCAAGACTAACCCCGCCGAGTCCAGCTTCTGCAATGGGTGCGGTTCGCGCCTTTATGCTGGCTGCCCGAACTGCGGACAGGAGAATCCAGCGGCTAGCGCGTTTTGTAGCGGCTGCAGCGCTAGCCTTGATGCCACCGCTGCCCCGGAGAAGCCGGCGACGGCGCGCCAGCCCGCTCCGCTGCCCGCGTCCTTCGCCGGCGGGCGTTACGCCGTCCGCTCGTTCCTGGGCGAAGGCGGCACGAAGCGCGTCTACCTCGCGCACGACACCAAGCTCGACCGCGACGTCGCCTTCGCGCTGATCAAGACGGAAGGGCTCGACGCCGACGGCCGCGTGCGCGTGCGACGCGAGGCGCAGGCGATGGGGAAGCTCAGCGACCATCCGCACATCGTCACCGTGTACGACACCGGCGACGAGGACGGCGCAGACGGGCAGAGCCAGCCGTACATCGTCAGCCAGTACATGCCGGGCGGCTCCGTCGACGCGTTGCTGGCGGCGGCCGAGCACCATCGCCTGCCGATCGAGCAGGCCGTACGCATCGCCGACCATCTGTGCGATGCGCTGGCGTACGCCCATGCGCTCGGCGTCGTCCATCGCGACCTCAAGCCCGGCAACGTCTGGCTGGCCCACGATGGCACGGCGAAGCTGCTCGACCTCGGCCTCGCCGTCTCGCTCGACCGCTCTCGCCTGACGATGGAGGGCATGATGGTCGGCACCGTCGCCTACATGGCGCCAGAACAGGCGATGGGCGGCACGCCGGACGCGCGCAGCGACCTCTACGCGCTAGGCGCGATGCTCTACGAGATTGTCGCGGGCCGGCCGCCGTTCGTCGGCGACGATGTCGTCGCGGTGATCTCGCAGCACCTCAACACAGCCCCCATCGCGCCGTCGTGGCACAACCCGGAGCTGCCGCGGGCGCTGGAAACGCTGATCCTCCGCCTGCTGGAGAAGGACCCGGCACAGCGTCCCGCGTCGGCCGGCGAGGTGCGCCAGGCGCTGGGTGCGATCGATCTGTCGAAGCCGCCGTCCATACAGGCGTCTGCCATCACGCCGGCGCAGGCGGCGAGCAAGGACCCCATCTATCGCCCGACCTTCGTCGGTCGCGAGACGGAGAGCGGGCAGCTCCACGCCCTCTTCGACAACGCGCTCTCCGGGCAGGGGGCGCTGGTGATGGTGGTCGGGGAGCCGGGCATCGGCAAGACGAGCCTCTGCGAGCAGCTCGCGACGTACGCCGCGCTGCGCGGCGGCCTCGCCCTCCGCGGCAACTGCTACGAGGAGGGCTCGCTGTCGCTGCCGTACCTGCCGTTCGTCGAGGCGCTGCGGTCGTACGTACTGGCGCGCGAGCCCGAGGGCCTGCGGAGCGAGCTGGGCGCCAACGCTCCGCGGGTCGCCCGCATCATCAGCGAGGTGCGCGACCGGATCGAGGTGGAGCTGAGCCCGCCCGGAGACCCGGAGGAGGAGCGCTACCGCCTGCTCGAGGCGGTGACCGCCTTCCTGCGCAGCGCCGCCGCCGTCCAGCCCCTGCTGATCGTCCTCGAGGACCTGCACGACGCCGACCGCGGCACGCTCGACCTGCTGACCCACATCGCCCGTAACCTGCAGGGCGCGCGACTGCTGATCGTCGGCACCTACCGCGATATCGAGGTGG
>JALYKW010000053.1 GCA_030774575.1 Chloroflexota bacterium
ATCGAGCCTGTGGTCAGGCTCGCGGAGTGGTGATATCCGATCTGGCGATCAACCCCGCTGTTGACGCGTGCGCGCCGCGGCGGCTGTTCCCGCTCCAGCGCGCATAGGGGAGCACCCGTATGGCCCGGTCCCCGATATGGGCGTACCTTGCCACGTACCGGATCGGGTCACTGAGCCGGCGTGGGCGAGTGGCTGCCGGAGTAGAGTCCACCGCGGCGAACGATGCCGCGGCGGCGCGCTTCAGTCTCCGGCTCTCATCGAGCACCGCTATCGCCGTCCTCGCCCCGATCATTGCCGTTGCCCTACCCGTCGCTCTGTATCTGCGCACGCTGGCCCCCACCGTCGGGGCGAATGACAGCGCCGAGTTCGCGACGGTAGGAGCAACCTTCGGCGTACCGCATCCGCCGGGATACCCGCTGTTAACGCTGCTGCTGAGGGCGGCGTGGTATCTGCCACTCGGCAACCCCGCATTTCGCGCGAATCTTGTCTCCGCCGTGGCCGCGGCGGTCGCGCTGGCATTCACCTACGCGATCATCGTCCAGCTCACGCATCAGCGGCTGCCCGCTGTGCTCGGTGCGTGGCTTCTCGGTCTTTCGCTCCCTTTCTGGTTTTACGCGATCGTGGCGGAGGTCTACACACTCGATGCTGCGCTGTTCGCCGGGACCATCCTCTTTCTCTTGCGGTGGCGCGACACCCGTAGCACATCGGACCTCGTCGCGGCGTTCCTCTGCTTCGGTCTGAGCATGGCGAACCGCAACGTGAATGCGCTCAACGCCCCCGCGATCGTCGTCTTTCTGCTGCCGGATCTGCGTCGCGAGCCGCGACGCGTGCTTGCCGCGAGCCTGGCGGTACTGCCCTGCCTGGCGCTCTACGCGATCCTGCCACTTCGATCCGCGATGGACGCGGGCTACATCTGGGGCAGCCACTACCGCGTCGACGCGACGCCGTTGCCCCCGCATCTCACGCGCCTGGATGACTTTTGGTGGTTGGTCTCGGCGGCGATCTACCGCCCGCTGCTGCACCTTTACAGCTGGACGCAACGGCTCGCTGAGGCCAAACGGCTCCTGCGTGACCTCTGGGGGGCATTGATGCCTCCCGGCATCGTGCTCGCGGTCGTCGGGGCGGGCGCTCTCGCCGTCAAGCGCACCAGCGCCTTCGCGCTCGTCGCGCTCATGGTCGTGCCCCAGACGTTGTTTTTCATCAACTATGCGGCACTCGACAAGCGCCAAATGTTCATCAACACGTATGTCGGCGTCGCCGTGTTCGCGGGATACGGGCTAGCGTACGTCATCGAGGTGCTCGCCCGCGATCTCCACGTGCCGTACCGCGCCACCGCCACCGCCACCGCTTGCGTCGTCGCCGTCATCGCCGGCCTGCTTATTCAATCCACCTATCACGACGTCGACCGCAGCGCGGACACCGGTGCACATGAACGGAGCGTCGCCTTCCTCGACATCACAACCCCGAACGCCATCATCATCGGCGGCTGGGGAAACGTTGCGCCCTTAGTCTACGTACAGACCGTGGAGCACCGGCGCCCCGACGTTGCGCTCGTCCAGAACTGGCGGCTGACGCTCGAGGAAGAGCGGGCCATGGTCGCCTACAACATCGCGCTGGGGCGCGGCGTCTACACCTTCTACCCGGATCCCCTGTTCGATGACTATCTCCAGATCCCCGTCGGGAACTGGATCAAGATTGAGCCGGTCCCGCACTGAGCGCAGCTAGAAGGCCCGTCGGCAGGCTCGCCGGATCCGGGACGGGCCATCGCTGGATGTCGGCACCGGAGGTACGTCCACCACGCTCATCATCCTCCCACGCTGGCAGTGGGCGGGGACGTTCGCGTTTCGATGCGCCATGAAGCGACTCCAGTGGGGAGTGCGCCAGTTCCTGTCTTTCACAAGTGACAGAATCACTGCCCTTCTATAGACCCTTCATGAATGAATTGACACACGGGCGGTGGTCATCTTATGATCGCAAAACCGTCTTTTCCGATCGACACCGGTTGTCAAGAACGAAGGAATAGCGAATGCCAGATATCACCGTCGAAGAAGCCGTGAAGCAGAACTGCCAGGCGCTCCTCATTGGTGACCTGATGCGCGTGATGAACGACCTCACGCCGGAAGCCATGTCGCAGCTGATGTCCGGTGGCGGCAACATGGGCGCCATGCCGGCTCTCACGAGCTTTGATATCCAGAACCACGAAGTAACCGGCGAAGACCATATCTTCAAGATCACCTTCAAGGGCGACCAGGACTTCACAGCGCTCGCAACCTGGCGTGATGTCGGCGGCGCCTGGAAGATCGCCGCCCTGGCGATGGAGCAATAGAGATGACACCCGAAGAGTTCATGCGAGACCACGCCGCCAAAGCGTCATCGGGCCGCATTCCGGAGATCCTCGGTGACCTGACCCCGGCGGCGATGGGCCAGCTCGGCCCCCTGATGGCCGGCGGCCCCAACCCGCCCACAGCCAACAGCGTGAGCGTCTTGGGTGACGACGGCACTGATTACGTGTTCGACGTGACTGTACACGGGCGCCGGCGATGCGAAAGTGTCGATGCGCGAGACGGTGCGACAGGTCGACGGCACATGGAAGATCGTCAAGCTCGAAGCACCCGCCTAGGAGGTACGTGATGGGAACGATCGACGAAGCCGTGGCAAGTTACGTCAACGCTGTGAAGATCATGGACCTCGGCACGCTGATGGCAAGCCTCACGCCGGAAGCGATGGGCAAGGCGATGGCGATGGCGGGCGGCGCGCCGCCGGCCGGCATCACCGACATCAAGGCCGAGAAGCAAAGTGAAGAGGGCGGCGAGTACGTCTACAACCTCACCGTCGAAGCAGCCTCGGGCGGCGGCACGATGATGACGCGCTGGAAGGAGATCGATGGGGCCTGGAAAGTGACCGATCTGGCGCCGGTGGTGTAACGGCAGCGGTCAGGTGCGCTCCCGCGAGCTTACGCGGGCTCGCCGGCCGACCGGTAGAACTGCGTCCCGCCCTCCACGAACTTCGCGAGTCGCCCTTCCAGCACAAGATAGTCCAGGTGCGACAGCGTCTCGCCCAGCGCCGCGCGCTGCATCCAGGACGAGAACGTGTCCATGCTGCCGGTCACCCACTTCACCTTCGACGCCACCTGGTACGCCGTGCGCGGCTGATCGCCGATCACGTCCATCATCTCCTGCAGCCGGTCTATATGGTGCTGTTCGATGCCGCGGAGGCGCGCCTGGAGATCGTGAAAGCTGTACTCATGCGCGGGCAGCACGAGATCGACATCGAGGTCTTCGAGCCGCTTCAGCGACGCGATGTAGTCGCCGAGCGGGTTGCCCTGCTGTTGCGGGTGCAGGCTGATGTTCGGCGTGATCGTCGGTAGCACATGGTCGCCGGTGAGGATGAACTTCTTGCCGCGCTCGAGGAAGCAGATGTGCCCCGGTGAGTGGCCCGGCGTCCACCACACCTCGAAGTTGAAGCGTCCGATCGGCAGCTGCTCGCCTCCCCACACCACCTCATCTGGCTCAACAGCATCGACGAAGCCGCGGACGGGCATGGCGGATGTCTTGAGGTCCTGCATCGTCTCGGCGGGCACGCCGTGCATGAGCAGCCATTCGCCCATCGTCGCCAGTAGTTGTTCCGGGTTGCGATAACGCGAGCGGATGAGGTCGCGCTCTCGCTGATGGATCACCACCTTCGCCCCGCTGCGGTCCTTGACCTGTCCGGCGAGCCCGTAATGGTCCGGATGTACGTGCGTCACGAGCAGTGTCTTGAGTTTCGAGAAGCCGACCCCGGCGTCATCAAGTTGCTGTTCGAGCGCATCGAACGCCTCGGGCACATTCCACCCGGAGTCGACGAGCGTCCAGCCGTCGCGGCCTTCGATGAGATAGGGCAGGACCCAGCCGAGAGGGTTGTTCGGGATCGGCACCCGTAGCTGATAGAGCCCGTCCATGATTTTGGACGGGTACGCCGTCTCGACGGTTGCGGTCATCGCTGTGTCCTTTCGTGCGGGACCCTGGTCGATGCTGCGGACGAGCGCGGGCCCAGCCCGTCGCGCTGCCGCCCACATCTTACGCGGGCGTCAGGATTCCGGCGAGGAACTGGAAGATGGGACTTCGAGCTGCGGTCGATTCATCGAGAGGGCCGGGGATCGGGCTCCGCTGGCAGGCGTGGGTGATCCAAGTCCGGCTCGCGACTTCGGGCGAGCGGGTCACTGCGCCCAGTTCGACCCCGCGGGCTCTTCATGGGAAGCCTCGTGGCGCGACTCCCACGATGGCTCTTCCCGCGACTCGTGCGCGGGCGCGGCATGCATCCGCTCGAGGGCGATATTCGCGTTCGAGAGCGCGCGTTCGGCTTCCAGCAAGGCATCGTAGTGCGGCACGACCGGCTGCAGCTGCGCGATGAGATCTTCGATGCGCACCTTCTCCGCCTCGAGATTCGCCAGCGTGATCTTCACCTGTTGCGTGCGCTGTTCGAGTTGCGAAAGGAAGGACGACTCGTTCACGGAATCCTCCATTGTCTCGTCGGTACTTCTCCGATACATGCGTGGTACGAGGATGCTCTCTTCTCGCGCTGCGCTCAAGACCTGCTGTGGCCTCTCGTCAAGCCTTGACGTTGTTGAAGGGCGATCGGGTGCCGAGGGAGCCGTCACGTCGGCGGGTTCGTTCACTGGAGGCTCGATGAACGAGAACCACAACAAAGCGATCGCATCAGCGATGAAGTGCCAGAGCGCCGACAGAAATGACGCCATCGCCCTGCTACGCGGGTGCTGACTGCAGCCGCGCCTCTGTCTTCAAATCGGCATCGACCATCATTTCGATGAGCTGCTGGAACGAAACCTTCGGCTTCCAGCCGAGTTTCCTCCGCGCCTTCGATGCGTCGGCGATCAGCAGGTCGACTTCCGCTGGGCGCATGAACTGCTCGTCGCTGCGCACGTAGTCCTCGTAGTTCAAACCGACATGCTCGAACGCGATGCGGGCCGCATCTTTGATCTGGTGCGTTTCGCCCGTGCCGATGACGTAGTCGTCGGCCGCGGCCTGCTGCATCATAAGGTACATCGCCCGCACGTAGTCGCCCGCGAAGCCGTAGTCGCGCCGCGGCTCGAGATTTCCCATCACGAGTTCCTTCTGCAGACCCAGCTTGATGCGCGCAGCGGCAAGCGTGATCTTGCGCGACGCGAATTCTGGTCCGCGCCTGGGCGACTCGTGATTGAACAGAATGCCGCTGCAAGCGAAGATGCCGTAGCTCTCGCGATAGTTCACCGTGATGTAGTGCGCGTAGGCCTTCGCCACACCGTAGGGGCTGCGCGGGTGAAAGGGAGTCTCCTCGTTCTGCGGCGTCTGGCGTACCTTGCCGAACATCTCGCTGCTCGACGCCTGGTAAAACTTGATGCCCTTCGCGGACTTCGACCGCGACGGCGATGCGCCTGCCGTCAGCCGGATCGCCTCGAGCACGCGCAGCGCGCCGAGACCCGTGATCTCGCCGGTAAGCTCCGGCTGGTTCCACGACAGCATGACGAAACTTATCGCCGCGAGGTTGTACACCTCGTCCGGCTTCACCTTCTGTATGACGTTCATAAGCGAGGCCTGATCCAGGAGGTCGCCGTCGACGATCTTCACATCGGGCAGCGTGCGTTCGAGCACCGCGCGCTTGGGGTTGGCCTGACCTCGGATCAGCCCGTAGACGTCGTATCCCTCCCTGAGCAAATGTTCGGAGAGGTAGCTTCCGTCCTGGCCGGTGATCCCCGTAATTAGCGCACGTGGCATATCGTGATAACCCTCCAACGTGTTCCCGGATCGAGGCTCAGGATAACCCATCGTTCCGCGAAGCGGTCGCCCGGCCCACGGACATCGCGGCTTCAGACAAAGGCAACGCGCGACGGGCCCCAGCGCGTCGAAGCCCGGTAGACTGTCACCGTGAACCCGGTCTTTGCCCTCAGACTCACCCATGACGAGCCGCGCCTGGTATATCTGGCGCTGGTCTATCACCTGGGGCGCCCCGGCTCGGAGCTGGATCCCGTGACGAAGATGCCCGCCGAGCGCGGCCTCCGCGACGTGAAGGTGAAGCTTGGAGCGGAGATCGACAGTGATAGCGCGATCGTCGAGCTGGACGACGAGCAGTATCGCAAGCTGATGTCCGCGATCTATGGCTGCGTGAACGAACTGCGGGTCTACCACATGCGCGACGGGGCGGAGAGCAC
>JALYKW010000054.1 GCA_030774575.1 Chloroflexota bacterium
GCGCTGGGCGGCGTGGGCGACGGCTGGCCACCGGGCGCCGCCGCGATGTCGCCGGCGCTCGGCAGCGTGGGCGACGGCTGGCCGTCAGGCGCCGCTGCGATGTCGCCCGCGCTCGGCGGAGTGAATAGCACCATCACCGGCACGGCGCTATCCGTCGTGCTGTTATTGCCGAGTTCGCCGTTGCCGTTGGCGCCCCAGCACCAGACTCCGTCGTCCTTCAGCGCGCAGCTGTGGTCCCTGCCCGTGCTGATCGAGCTGACGCCGCTCGCCAGCCCCGACACCGCCAGCGGCACGGAACTGTTTTGGCCCCAGCACCACGCGCCGCCGTCCTTCACCGCGCAGGTGTGGGCGTCGCCGGCACTGATCGCGCTGACGCCGCTCCCTAGCCCCGACACCGCCACCGGCACGGGGCTGTCCGTGGTGCTGTTGTTGCCGAGTTGGCCGTTGCTGTTGGCGCCCCAGCACCAGACGCCGCCGGCCTTCAGCGCGCAGGTGTGGCCACTCCCCGCGGGAATCGCCCCGCCTGCGCTGATCGCGCTGACGCCGCTCGCCAGCCCCGGCACCTCTATAGGCGGCGAAAACTCTACTCCGATCACCGTCCCACCGCCGCTGATCTGGCTCTGCTCCCAGCACCAGACGCCGCCGTCCTTTAACGCGCAGCTGTGGTCGCCGCCTGCGCTGATGGCGCTGACGCCGCTCGCCAGCCCTGCCACCGCCACTGGCGGCCTAAACCTTACGCCGGTCGACGGACCGCCGTAGAGGATCTGCTGCCAGCACCAGACGCCGCCGTCCTTCAGCGCGCAGCTCTTATCTCCGCTTGTCCTAATCGCCATGACGCCGCTGGCCAGCCCGAGCACCGCCACCGGCGCGCCCACCGTGAGGCCATCGACGCCGCCGGGGTAGGCGCCCCAGCACCAGACGCCGCCGTGCTGCAGCGCGCAGCTGTGGATACCCGAGCTGATCGCGCTGACGCCGCTCGTTAGCCCCGGCACCGCCACCGGGCCGGTGCCCGGCGAGACCCCATCGCTGTCGAAGTAGCCGCCCCAGCACCAGACGCCGCCGTCCTTCAGTGCGCAGGTGTGGTACATGCCCGCACTGATCGCGGTGACCGCGTCCACCCCGACAGGCGCCTGCACCACGCCCGGCGCACAGGGCGGCGCGTTGCCGGTGCCCTGCTCGACGGCGCAGCCAGTCGAAGACTCGCCGGGGAGAGTCGTGGTCACCGAGTCGGACGACGTCGACATCACGCCCCAGGCGAGCAGAGCGATGCCGGCCGCCGCGGCTGTGAGCACCGCGCCTGCCGCGGCTTGCGGAAGCCAGGCGAACGGCAGCTTGCGCAAGAACATCACTGGCGCCCATGCGGCGAGCCGGCCGCTGCCCTCGGTGCGCAGATGAAGCGCAACAGCTTCGTGCCGGTTCTCGACGCCGAGTCGTAGCAGGATCTGCGACACGTGGTACTTGACGCCGTCCTCGGTGATGCCAAGCTGCTGCGCGATCTCCTCGTTGGTGAGGCCGGTGGCGAGGAGTGCGAAGACATCTTGCTGACGCGGCGTGAGCGCGCCTGCGTACCGCGGCCGTCCAAGGCGTCTCCACCCGGTGCGGTTGGTGTCTCCTGCTCTCATCGTGTGGTCAGTCTATGCGCGGCAGCGCCTGACTTTTCCTACTCGATACCTGCGTTTTTCCTTCGACATCCACCCTTGCGCTACAAAGTCGCCTCGGTTGGCTTGACGCGTCGCCGACGTCTTCGACGGATCATCCGCCGTCGCCGCTGACGGCCCCCACACTATCCTGTTAGGTTATGATGAGCGGCTTGACATCATCTGTTACCGTGGTACATTGGTACCAAGACAGCAAGATACGATAACGATACGAAGGGGAGAGCCCGTGATGGCAGAGACGACAGAACAGGTGACCGTGGAGCGCGTGCAACTCGGCGTGCGGATGGAGAAGCACATGGTCAAGGTCCTCAAGGGCCTCGCGGAGTTCGACGGCATTACACTGGGCCAGTTGCTCGAGAAGATCGTGCTGCACTCGTTCGAGCCGGTGCCGGGCCAGGAAGGGGAGATGTCGGCGAGCCCGCATGGCAAAAAAGCGCTGACGGCGATCGCCGATCTCAAGCGCATCTACGGCATGGACTACGACATGCATGCCTTCCGCCAGTTCCAGAACGACCCCTCCGAACTGGACCTCGAATCAGCACCAGCAGCGGCATCGTAGGGCCAGATCGCAGTCTGCCCCGTCCGTCCGGGGGGCAGACTGCGGTCTGATACCATGAGCCACCATGCTGACCAAGCGGATCATCCCGTGTTTCGACGTCGATAACGGCCGCGTCGTCAAGGGCATCTCCTTCGTCGAGTTGCGAGACGCCGGCGATCCCGTGGCGATGGCGAAGCTCTACGACGAGGTGGGCGCCGACGAGCTGGTGTTTCTCGACATAACGGCGTCCAGCGACGATCGCGCCACCACCTACGACATGGTCGCTCGCACCGCCGACGAAGTCTTCATCCCGTTCACGGTCGGTGGCGGTGTGCGGAGCGATCTGGATGTACGGGTGCTGCTGGAACTCGGCGCGGACAAGGTCTCACTCAACACCGCCGCCGTGGCCGATCCGAATCTGGTACGGGTGTGCTCGGAGCGTTTCGGCGCGCAGTGCATCGTCGTCGCGATCGATGCGAAGCGGGTCGCTAGTGGTAAATGGGAAGTGTTCACCCACGGAGGCCGTCGCGGCACCGGCCTCGACGCCGTCGCCTGGGCGAAACGGGTCGTCGAGCTGGGTGCCGGCGAACTGCTCGCGACGAGTATGGACACGGACGGCCACAAGCACGGCTATGACCTGCCGCTGACGCGGGCCATAAGCGACTCGGTCGAAGTGCCGGTGATCGCCAGCGGCGGCTGCGGCAACCCGCAGCACATGGTCGATGCCGTGGTCGAGGGCCACGCCGATGCGGTCCTCGCCGCGAGCATTTTCCATTTCGGCGAGTACTCGATCGGTGATGCGAAGCGTCACATGGCACAGCAGGGATTGCCGATGCGGTTGCCACTGGAGCAACAGGTGCAGTTGCGCTGAGGGGACGTCAGATGCTGGAGTACAACGCGCAGGGACTGATCCCGGCGGTCATTCAGGACGATGAGACAGATGCCGTATTGATGCTCGGCTACATGAATGCCGAGACGCTGAAGATGACCGAAGACAAGGGGCAGGTGGTATTCTTCAGCCGCAGTCGCGATGAAATCTGGCACAAGGGAGCGACGAGCGGCGACTACCTCGAGGTGCGCTCGATAAAGGCGGACTGCGAGCACCGATCGCTGCTGATCCGCGTGAAGATGCTGGGCGGCGCCGTCTGCCACACGGGCGCGAAGGCATGTTACTTCGAAGCGCTGCCGCCACGCAGTAGCATTTGAAGGACATCCCTTGGCCACAACGTCACAGAACGAACCGCACGCGCTTCGCCAGCCCGTAAGTCTGTCTCGACATAACGGCCCTCAACACGACGCCGCGAGCTCAGTCGTCGGCTTTCTATCCGCGAGCGCGAGGCGAGCCCTGTGATTCCATATGTGCCAGAAGTGATGCCCACGCGACGAACGCTGGCTTAGGAAACTCGGACAAGTGCTGGAGCATCGTTATGAGCCGGCTTGAGTACAAATGGATCGTGGCGCTGTTGGCGGTGTTCGCCATCTTCATGGAGGTGCTGGATTCGACCGTCGTCAACGTGGCGGTGCCGACGCTTGGGCGGGACTTTCACGTCACGACCGCCTCGACGATCCAATGGGTGATCACGGGGTACCTGCTGAGCCTGGCGGTCTTCATTCCGGTCAGCGGATGGGCGGCCGACCGCTTCGGCTCGAAGCGCGTCTTCATGTTCGCGCTGACGGTGTTTACCGGATCATCGCTGTTGTGCGCGCTGGCGTGGAGTGTTGAGTCGCTGATCGGCTTCCGCGTGCTCCAGGGCGTCGGCGGGGGGATGCTGTCACCGGTGGCGTTTTCGACGCTGTGGCGGGCGTTCCCGCCGGCCGAGCGCTCGAAGGTAGCGGGCATCATGGTGGTGCCCGCCGCAGTGGCGCCGGCGAGCGGCCCTATTGTCGGCGGAGCACTGCTGAAGTGGGCGTCGTGGGAATGGATCTTTCTCGTCAATGTGCCGATCGGGGTCGTGGCGCTGGTCATCTCGGCGTTCTATCTGAAGGAGCACAAGGAGCCGCAGCCGGGCCGGTTCGACCCGGCGGGATTCGTGTTGTCGGCGGCGGGGCTCGCATCGCTGCTGTATGCGCTGTCGCAAGCCGGAAGCCGCGGCTTCAACGACGGGCGCGTGGCGCTTTTCGGGCTCGGGGGCATCGCGCTCATCGCGGCATTCGCGCTCGTGGAGCTGCGGGCGGCGCACCCGATGATCGATATCCGCCTCCTGAAGGACCGACTGTTCCGGGCCTGCAACCTCGCGTGGTTCGTGATGCAGTTCGGCTTCGGGTCGATGATCTTTCTGCTGACGTTCGAGCTGCAGGCGACGCGCGGCCTGTCGGCGCTGGAGTCCGGCCTGACGACGTTCCCGCAGGCGATCGGTCTGATGCTGGTGGCTCAGCCGGCGAGCCGGATCTATCGCGTCGTCGGACCGCGGCGGATGATCGCGACGGGGCTGCTGGTTACGGCGCTCAGCACGCTGACGATGTCGCGATTCGATCTGGAGACGAGCGAATGGTTGATCCGGGGCTTGATGATGGTACGCGGCCTGGGCTTTGGCCTGGTGCTCGTGCCGCTTCAGGCGGCGACCTACGCGACCGTGCCGCCGGCGATCACCGGCCGAGCGACTGCGCTCTATCAGGCGAGCCAGCAGGTGGCGGCGAGCCTTGGCGTGGCGGTGGTGGCGGCGCTGCTGACAAGCCGGTTGGCTCATCACGGCGCGCAGTTGGGGAACCCGGCGACCAGCGCCGCATCACTGCACGCGTTCCAGGACGGATTCGTCGTTATGGGACTGCTGTCGCTGGCCGGCGTCCTGGTCGCGCTGCTGATCCGCGACCGCGATGCGGAGGCGACGATGAACCCCCGGACCAGCCGCGTAGTTACGTCCCCAGAAGTCGAAGCCGCCGCCGGCGGATAATCGGTAGTGCGGCTCATCGTGGAACACCCGGGGACACCCCGTCTGTTTCGTCGCGCCCCTCGCGCGACGCATCACCGTGAGTCCATCGTCTCGGACGAAGTTCAAGCCGACGTCTACAGCGACGAACACGCCGACCATTACGCCGACACCAACACGGACGAACACGCCAACGCCAACGCACAGCGTGGCCAGCGTCGGCGGTATCGCCGAAGCGGTCCACCCAGCGACGCTGCCGTCGGCCACCTCGGCTGCCTCCGGGAGCGGCGGGACGGTGTACGGGCTCGCTGGCGTCGCGGGGGTACTCGCGGGTGTGGCTGGTGCGGGGGCGCTATGGCGCCGGCGCAGGGTCAGGTGACGGTGGTGCAACGGCATGGCATTGCACACGACAACTTCGCCGTCTACGATTGCGCGGTTACATCTGGCGCACAACGCCGTAGGCCCCGCGGGTTAGGAACCACTGCTCTATCCTCGCGACGGCCTGAGCACGACGCCGCCGCTACACCACCCCCTCCACCCGCATCTCCCGCACCACCGCCCGAAAGCCCGCCACCGTGCGCGCCACATCATCCGCGTCGTGCACCGACGACACCATCATGCCGTCGCCGTCCATGAGGTCGATGCCTTCGTTCAGCATGCCGAGCCGGAATGCCTTGAACGCCGCCGGCGGCACGCGCGGCGGCGTCGACGGCAACGCGTGCCAGCCCCATGAGTAGCCGTCCGGCGGCGGCTGCTCCATGGCCAGCGCAACGTGCAGCATCGACGACACGCCGTAGACCGCGCCCGCCACCGACTCCTCGCGCAGCACGGCGTTCATCGCGCGCGCCAGCGTCGCCGCCGTCGCCGCGGCCCGCTCCTGGTGCTTCCCGTCGCCGATCAGCTCCAGGCACGCAACGCCCGCCGCCGCCGACAACGGGTTCGCGTTGAAGGTGCCCGGGTGCGCGATCCGCTCGCTCTCGCCAGCGCTCGACGCGATCTGCTCGACAAGGTCAGCGCGTCCCGCGACGCAGGCGCCCGGCAGCCCGCCGGCGATGATCTTCGCCAGCGTCGTCATGTCCGGCGTGATGCCGTACGCCTGCTGCGCGCCGCCCGGCGACACGCGGAACCCCGTAATCACCTCGTCGAAGATCAGCACGATGCCCAGCTCCGCCGTCAGCTCGCGCGCGCGCCGCACGTAGTCGATACCGATCGGCTCGGTGCCCCAGTGCGCGCCCGTCGGCTCGAGGATCATCGCCGCGATCAGCCCGCCGTCCTCGCGCATCGTCCGCTCGATTGCGTCGATGTCGTTCGGCGGGATCACTATCGATGCGTCCAGGATCCCGCGCGGCAGTCCCGCTGAAACGGGCAGCGTCTCTTCCGCCGCTGGCTGTCCCGTGACGCTGTCGTTCCATCCGTGGAAGTGCTCGCGCAGCCGCAGGATCTTCTCGCGTCCGCTGCGGGCGCGCGCCAGCCGCAGCGCCATCATCGTCGCTTCCGTGCCGGACGACGTGAACCGCAGCCGCTCCGCCGACGGCACCATGCCCTGCACCAGCTCGCCCCAGCGCACCTCCGCCTCGTGCGATGCGCCGTAGTGCGTGCCCAGCCGTGCTTGCGCCTCGACCGGGCCCATGATCGCCGGATGCAGATGCCCCAGAAGCAGCGCGCCGTGCCCCATCACGTAGTCGATGATCTCGTTGCCGTCGACGTCGGTCTTGCGGCTGCCGGCGGCTTTCGCGACGTAGAGCGGGAACGGCGACGTGCGCCGCGTGTCGTGCGTCACCCCGTCCGGAAACACCTGCATCGCCCGCTGGTGCAGCCCCAGCGAAGTGGGGTGTAGTTCGACATAACGAGACTCAATGCTCATCGCAGTCCCTTCCTTGAGGGCATCCTGTCAGCGCAGCGTTTGAGCTCTGCGGCCGCTCGGCTATCGTAGCAGCATGCGTATCGATAACCGGGCGGACGGCCAAACCCGGCACGCTCGCAGTCGCTGGGTTCGCCTCGGAGAAGAGCGGCGACTCGACGGTCAATCAAACAACAGCCCGAAACACGACAGAGCGCAGCTTCGCAAAGGACCCGGCGATCGCCGAAACTCGAAAAACAACCCTCAATCAAAACGTCCCGATCGGCGATAATGGCGGTCACTGACGACACCCACGCGCCGGGGAGCACGCCAACAAGACGAGGTAGAGCCGTGATGTCCGTACTACATCTCCAAGGAGTTGTCTTGCCATCCGGCAAAACGGGGGACGTGTACGTCGTCAACAGCAAGATCACCTTCGAACCGCAACCAGATGCGCAGACCCTCATCGAGCACGGCTACATCACGCCCGGGCTGTTCGATGCGCATGCTCATCTGGAGCTCAACAGCCCTGCCGCAACGACGCCTCGGCCGAAGAGCGAATCCGGGCGAGTTGCGAAGCGCATCTCGCCGCGGGCGTCCTCGCGCTACGGGAGCCTGGGGGACGGACGCGCGCGTCGACGGGGATTGGCCCGCATCTCGGCTTGCCGCGCGCGTTCACGGCCGGCCACCTGCTGGCGCCGCCCGGTCGCTACGTGCCGGGCCTCGCACGGTCGGTCACCGACGCCGAACTCCCCGCTGCGGCGGAGGAAGAGGCGCGTGCGAGCGGATCCTGGGCGAAGGTCGTCGGCGACTTTCCGGTGCAGGGCGGGGACATCGAGCCGCACTTCAGCGCGAGCGCGCTCGCGGAAGCCGCTGATCGCGTCCACGCGGTCGGCGCTCGCATCGCCTTGCACGCAATCAGCGCCGGCGTGATCGAAGCCGGCATCGTCAGCGGTTACGACACCATCGAGCACGGTAACTTCCTGACGGAAGACCACATCGATGAGATGGCTCGCCGCGGCACCGCCCTCGTGCCGACGCTGACGATCCTGCCCGGCATCATCACCGTGTGCCAGAGGATGCGCATGCCGGCCGAAGAGTTCGCACGACTGCGCGACGCACTCGCTCGGCAGCCGGCGACGGTCGCGCGCGCGGCGGAACGCGGCGTGACGGTCCTTGCGGGCACGGACGCCGCCGCCCTAGTGCCGCACGGGTTCGTCGCGCACGAAATGAAGAATCTGCTCAGCGCCGGCCTCACCCCCGATCGGGCGCTAGGCGCGGCTTCGTGGGACGCACGGAGGTTCTTCGGTCTGCCCGGCATCGAAGAGGGCGCGCCCGCCGACATCGTGGCCTACACCGCCGACCCGCGCGCAGACCCCGAAGTGCTGTTCCGTCCCGCGGTCCGAATCTTAGACGGTCAACTGCTGTGAACTGTGAACTGTGAACTGGCCCACTCACAACGACCGCAACTCGTTTTCGACGTGATCGAGCAGGTCCTCCGCATCGCCGACGAGCTTGCCCTCCGGATGCATGTCCAAGCACGTGCGGAAGCACTCGGCCGCGTGCTCGTACAGCTCGCGCGGCACGAGCGGGTCGTCGCTCGGGCGTCGCCGCAGCTCGTGCGCGGCGAATTCGTACAGCCAGCCCGCTGAGTACCAGAGTCCGGCGTCATCCGGCCGCAGCGCCAGCGCGCGATCGATGAGCTCCAGTCCTTCTGCATAGCGTCGCCGGCGCGAGACCAGCACGGTCGCCAGATGCTCCAGCGCCTCGATGTTGTCGGGATCTAGCTCGATGGCTCGACGGGCGAGCTCCACGCCGCCGCCAATGTCGCCCGCCGCGTGCCGCGTTCGCGCCTGCTCGAACAGTGTCCGCGATTCAGCCTGCGCGTCGCTCAGCGCAAGCCTTCCATCAGCTGGAGCGTCTCGTCCTCTTTGAAGACGCGAAAAGAGTTCGTCCGTACGTTGCCCTGGCTGCTCACCGCCAGCGACACGCGCGTCATCGTCTCGTCGTCGGGCGCCTCCGCGATGACGACGTAATCGTATTGGCCCATCGCGAAGTAGAGTTGTTTCAACTCCGCGCCCTGTGCCTTGAAGGTTGCCCGCGCGTTCTCAAGGCGCCGGCCAAGATCCTGCATCGTCCGCGCGCCCTGATCGGTCAGGCTAGCGAGCACCACATAGGTTGCCAAGAACGACCTCCTTTTCTGTCCTCCGGCATTGAGTCGTACCAGCATCGATGGGCGATAGCAGATCTGTCAATAGCCGCCGCGCACCCAGTTCCGCGTGATGCCGCGCGTCCGGCGGCGGGCTTTCATGCGGTGTCCTGGGTTCGGCGAACTCTCAGGGGCAGGGCCACGCTGTATACAGATATCACCGGGCACCCGTGCGGGGGAGGCGATCGAAGCTGCCAGGCACCAGCCGCCGCCGTGCTACAATCGCCGCTGGAGGTCCCTCCTTGGCAATCCGCATTCTGGCACCGCACGAGGCGGCGAAGATCGCGGCGGGCGAGGTCATCGAGCGCCCCGCCTCCATCGTCAAAGAGCTCATCGAAAACTCACTGGATGCCGGCGCCACGCAGATCTTCGTCGAGATCCGCGAGGGCGGGCTGGCGCTGATCCGCGTCGCCGACAACGGCTGCGGCATCGAGCCGGGCGAGCTGCGCATTGCGTTCGAGCGCCATGCCACGAGCAAGGTGGCCACCGAAGAGGACCTCTGGCGCATCGCCACGCTTGGCTTTCGGGGCGAGGCGCTGCCTAGCATCGCTGCCGCGGGCGAGGTCGAGCTGCTGACGCGGGTCGCAGGAAACGACGTCGGCGCGCGGATCAAGCTGCGCGACGGTGAGATCGCGGAAGAAGGTTCCGGCGCCACGGCGCCCGGCACGACGTTCACCGTCCGCCGGCTATTTTCGTCGCAACCCGCGCGGCTGAAGTTCCTGCGCACGCCCGGCGGCGAGTCCACGCAGGCGGCGTCCGTGGTGACGCACTATGCGATGGCCTATCCGGAAGTGCGATTCGAGCTGGTGGTCGAAGCGCGCACCACGCTCCAGACGCCGGGCAGCGGCAGCTTAATCGACGCGATGGCGGCGGTGTATGGCGCCGATGTTGCATCGGCGGCGATCGAGATCGATGCGCCGCCAGCGAACGAGGGCGAGGCCGGCGTGCGGGGCATTGTTGTCGAGCCGCGGCTGCACCGGTCGTCGCGCAACTACATCGGCCTGTACGTTAATCGCCGCTGGGTGAAGAACCGCGCCCTCACGTTCGCCGTCGAGGAGGCGTACCAGGGAATGCTGCCGCTCGGCCGCCATCCGATCGCCGTGCTCGACCTGCGCGTGCCGGTGGACGAGGTCGACGTCAACGTGCACCCGACGAAAGCGGAGGTCCGCCTGCGACGCGAGCGCGAGGTCTTCGGCGTGCTGCAGCGCGCCGTCCGACGCGCCCTCTCGGATCACGGCACGGTCCCGCCTGCCAGCGCGTCGGTGTGGGGCGGCGCATCGTTTTCTCCGCCGCGCTCGCCGCTGACTCTGCAGCCGCAGCCCGTGCAGCCGGGGCTGATGCGCCCCGATCTGGCGACGCGGCTCGGCGTGCCGGTTCGGCCCCACTCCGCGGACGCGCCGGTACCGTCCGTATCGATGCTCGACCCGCTGCCGATGCTACGGCCGATCGGCCAGGTTGGCAATCTCTACATCGTCGCGGAAGGCCCGGAGGGGATGTATCTCGTCGACCAGCACGCTGCGCACGAGCGCGTGCTGTACGAGCGCTTCCTCGGCGCCGCGCGCGCGTCGAAGCCTGATGTGCAGCCGCTGCTCGAACCTCTGACGGTCGAGTTCGGAGCGCCACATCGTGCACTGCTCGGCGAGCACGTCCAAGCGCTCGAGCGCCTCGGCTTCGACATCGAGCATTTCGGCGGCGATGCCTACGTCGTGCGCGCCGTCCCGTCGGAGATCGCCGCCGACGATGTCGCGCGCCACATGGTCGAGCTGCTCGATCGCATGGGCCGCGACGACGCGCCCGAAGAGCCATCACATCGCGTCGCCGCGTCGCTCGCTTGCCACGCCGCCGTTCGCGCCGGCATGTCGATGTCGGACGCCGAGCAGCGCGAGCTGCTGCGCCAGCTCGAGGCGTCGGAGTCGCCGCGCACCTGCCCCCACGGCCGCCCGACCATGGTGCACATGACCGCGGAGGCGATCGCGCGGGAGTTCAAGAGAAGATGACCTCGATAACGGCGACGATCGCCAACGCCATACTGAATTACGTATAATGTCGGCGGCGCCCGAGTGGACGATTGTCACTTATGACGAAACGGGTTCGAACCCGGTCGGGAGGTTCATCGAGAGCCTTCACCCAAAGGCACAGGTGAGTCTCGCATGGGCGATAGAACAACTGCGGGTGAGGAATGTTCTGGCACAGGAACCGTTGGTCCGTCATGTCGAAGGTAAGATCTGGGAACTGCGGCGTGAGATCGACACGAACTCTTACCGTATCCTCTACTTTGCCGCGGTCGGTCGAAGATTTGTCTTGCTACACGGCTTCCAGAAGAAAACTCGTAAGGCGCCAGCCGGCGAGATGAAGACTGTTTGGCGACGGCTTGAGGACTTCCAAAGGTTAGAGCGATCGCAGACCTGAGGTGTATCGATGGGAACAGTAGCAGCGCCACGGCGACGTACGAGACAAGCGCCCACTCACGCTGAACAGAGTAGCTGGTATGACCGCTGGCGTTCTAATCTGCTCGCCTATCCCGAGACGCGCGCGCTGTATCTAGAGGAAGCAGCGAAAGGCGAACTCTGGCTGCAGCTCGTCGAAGCGCGCATAAACGCCGGCCTGACCCAGGCGCAGGTCGCAAAACGCCTCGGCGTGTCGCAAGCGCAGGTGGCGCGTGTCGAGAAGCGTGGCTATGAGTCGTACACCCTGAATACGCTTCGAAAATACGTGCAAGCGATTGGCAACGGCCTCGTGGTAGAAGTGAAGATCGTGAAACGCGACGAGATCCCGCCACGAGGCAAGCGCCAATCGGCCGGCCGTTCCAACGGGCCGGCGAAACGCGCGTCCTAAGCGCCAACAGCGGAAACCGCCACCCTCATTGCTTGCGCGTCAGCACCACGACCGGGATCATCCGTTTCGTGTTCTTGGCGTATTGGACGAACTGTGGCATGCGCGCGGCGTGCAGCGCGTAGAGGCGGTCGCGCTCGGCGCCGCTGGCCATCGTCGCGTCCACGGAGATCACATCGCTGCCGACCTCGATCACGGCTGATGGATGCGCCACGAGGTTGTGGTACCAGTCGGGACTGGTCGGCGCTCCACCCTTCGACGCGACGATGACGAATCGGTCACCGTCTTTGGTGTAGACAAGCGGGTTCCATCGCGTCTGGCCGCTCCGCGCGCCGGTCGACGTGAGGATGAGGACATCCGCGCCCGCGAACGGGCCGCCGACCTTGCCCGCGTTGTTGTGAAACTCCTTAGCGACCTTCTGGTTGAAATCGTTGAACCCACCCATGGTCTTGTCCTTTCCTCAGACTTGTCCCGTTCCCCGCAACCAGCCGCACCTAACGACTGATGACGACAGCCGACAACTGACAGCGGACAACTGATGACGGATAGCTCTCCACCGATTGCCCGCGCGTTACGCGCGCCCGCCCTGCCATGCCAGGAATCGGCGCACCGCTAGCGCCGCCGACTGCACGCTGTGGTACGTCGCCAGTCCATGCTTCGACGCTTCTGCCTGGAACGCCAGCGTCCCCGCCATGCCGATGTCGCTCGTCGGGATGCGCGTGACGCAGAGGATCTGCTTGCCCACTTCCTTCGCCAGATGCCCCAGCTTGCCGGCGCTCTCCGCCGCCACCTCCGTAATCTGGGGACCCTCCGCGCGCATCGCACCCCACGACCAGCTGGTGTGATAGAGGATGTAATCGATGTTTGGCGCCTCGGCGACGATGCGGATCGTGTTCAGCATCGGCGTAAGTCCGTCTGGTCCCCATCCGACGCTGGTGTCGACGGGGTTTCGTACGCTGGTCCCGGCCGTCGGCGTGAAGTCGCGCAGCTTCTGCTGTATGTCCTCGGGCAGCACCGGCATTTCCAGCCCCGCGGCGCCGATTTCGTCCGACGCCAGCACGCTGTATCCGCCGCCGCCGCCGACGATGCCGGCGCGCGGCCCGGGCAGGTCGCGGACGTATCGGAACGTCACGGCGCTGTCCACCAGCTCTTCCATGCGGTCGACGCGCATCGCACCCGCCTGACGGACTGCCGCGTCGAAGATCTCGAGTGAGCCAGCGAGGCTGCCGGTGTGCGAATTGACCGCGCGCGTGCCTGCCTCTGTCCGACCGCCCTTGAGGATGACGACGGGCTTGGCCGCCGCCGCCTTGCGCAGCGCCCGCATGAAGTGCACGCCGTCCTTGATGCCTTCGATGTAGCAGGCGACGACCTCGGTCTCGCGGTCCTCCGCAACATACTCGAGCAACTCGGATTCGCGGACGTCGGCGCCGTTACCGTAGCTGACGACCTTGCTGTACCGTAGCCCCCGCGCCGCCGCCGTGCGGCAAAACTCGCCCGCGTTCGCGCCGCTCTGCGAGAGCAGGGCCACCGGCCCGGCCTCAGTTGGCAGGGAGGGCATAAACGACAGGCCGCCGGCCGGCGAGTACAGGCCCATGCAATTGGGTCCGATGACGCGTATGCCGCAGTGCCGCGCCCGGTCGAGCACCCGCGCCTCGAGCGCAGCCGCGTCCGCGTCGCCCGTCTCGCCAAACCCGGCGGTAAAGAAGTGCAGCACCTTCACGTGCTTCTCGCCGCAGTCTTCGACGAGCTGTTCCACGAAGCGCAGCGGCACGCTCGAGATCACGTGGTCGATATCGCCGGGGATGTCCGTGAGCCGGGGATAACACTTCAGTCCGGCGAGCTCCGGCGCCTTCGGGTTCACGGGGTACAGGTCGCCGCTGAAGCCCATCTCCTTTATGGCCGCGATGAACGACCCCGGCCCGTCCTGCGTGGAGGCGCCGACTACGGCGATCGACCGCGGATGAAACATATAGTCGAGTGACGCGTAGCTGCCTTCAGTCAACACTCTCTCCTCTATGGCGAGTATGGCGAGCGCGAGCGGGCCACGCGCCCGCCGATCTTGCGGATTACGAGATGGAAGGCGATGGCCCCCCGGAAAGGCAAGGACGTGGAGGAGCCTGTTTAGGGCGCACGCCCTGAAACCCCAGCGGAGGCCTCGCCCCTACAACCTACAGCCTCGCGACCGTTACGGCCCCATCAGGGAGTAAGGATCGCGCGTCAAGAACGCGCGATCAATCGCAAACCAGCTTCCTGCGTCCTTAAGGAAACCCCTAGGTGTGCCGACCATTCCTGTGATTGGCAGCTCGCGTCCCGTAAGGGACGCCACGCCTTGAGGAACCCCATGGATGCACCTCGCCCGTCGGCGATTCAGCGAATCCGGTCGTCGATCTGGGAGCACACGAGCACCCGAAGGCGCGTAGCGGCGCGGCTCGGCGTGTTCGTGGCGTGCATCGGCCTGGCGTCATCGGCGGGCGTGTGGGCCGATACCAGCGTTGGATCTTCGGGCGACTCAGTCCTGGCGGCCGCCCCGGCGCCGTCCGCAACACCGGCTCTCGATTTCACGGCGCGCGACGCCGCCAGCTTCGGCGCTGTCGCCCGTTTCGTCGACGCTGCGAGTGGACCAACATCTACTCCGGAGCAGACGCCGAGCCCCGAGCCGACGCTGGTGCCGCCGCCCTCCCCCACTGGCCGGCCGGTTCCCGTCCAGCAGACCGTAACCGAGCTCGTCCAGCGACAGGAGCCGGTGCCGCCGCCGCCCGCACCGACCGCCCCGCCGCCTTTGCCGACGGCTGCCGCGCCTTCGCCGGCACCGCCTGCCCCGCCGCCAGCACCGATCGCCCCGCCCCCGGCGAATGTGCCCTGGGGACTCAACACGGCGCCGATGGACGCCTACGCCCAGCAGCTGTTCGACGACACGAACGCCCGCCGCGCCGGCACCGGCCTGCCAGCACTGCGCGCGAACGGCTATCTGATCGGCATCGCCCGCATCCGGTCGCAGGACATGGCGGACCACAACTATTTCGCCCACACGAGTCCAATCACCGGCGATACGGCCTTCACGCTGATGGATGCGCACGGCGTCCCATACGGATGGGCGGGGGAGAACCTCGCGAAGAACAACTACCCGGACGCTCAGGCCGTCGCCGTCGCCGATGAAGCGTTATGGAACAGCCCGCATCATCGTGAGAACATTCTCAACCCGAACTACACCGACATGGGAATCGCCCTTGTCATCGATGCGGCCGGCATGAAGTACTTCACCATCATCTTCACGGGACCGGCGTGACCAATCACTGGTGAGCTGACCGGCTGAAGGGCTGACCGGCCTGCTACGCCGCCAGCCCACCGAACCGCGGGCGAACCGCGACCGCCTGTTCCTGAAGGTCGACGAAGTACGAGTTGCAAGCCGCATCCAGATGCGTCCGAGTGAACGCCGGCGCCTCGCCGTGATACATGCAGATGTCCACGACCAGCTCCGTAATGTCGCGTGGGTGGCAGCCTTTGAACCCGCGGCCGGGCCGCAGGTAATACTCGTCGATGAGATAGAGCGCGGCGTCGGCCTCCAGCGGCAGTTCTCGCTGCTCGCACACCCGCGACAGGATCTCCAAGAACTGTTCCCGCGTAGGGTCAGGGATCTCGATCTTGTGGCGGATGCGGCGGAAAAATGCTTCGTCGCCTAGCTGGGCAGGGCGAAGGTTCGTCGAGAAGATCAGCAGTACGTCGAACGGCACTTCCACCATGTCGCCCGTGTGTAGCGACAGGTGATCGACTCGCTCCTCCATCGGCACGATCCAGCGATTCAGCAGCTCTTTTGGCTGGATCATCTGGCGCCCGAAGTCATCGACGATGAGGACGCCGCTGTTTGCCTTCCACTGAAGGGGCGCGATGTAGAACTGCGACTGCGGCGAATACCGCAGCTCGAGCTCCTTCAGCGTCAACTCGCCGCCGGCCGTGATCATCGGTCTCCGCGCCACGACCCAACGCCGGTCACGCCTGCGCTCGGTACCATTCCTCACGGGTGCCTCGGAGGCGCGCCGCTCAATTTGTTTTTCGATGGAGATCTCGTTGTGGACCCGCGGGTCGAAAACCTTGACGATGATCCCGTTCAGATCGACGGCGTACGGGATCAGCACCTCGCCCGGCAGCATGCGCCCGATGGCGTTCGTGATCGTGCTCTTGCCGTTGCCCGAGCCGCCGTACAGCAGCATCGACCGCCCCGAGTTCACGGCGGGCCCCAGCGCGGCGCCGACCCGGGCGTCGATCACAAGATGCGAGATCGCTTCGTCCACGGCGTCCGAGGTGATGCGCACGGAGCGGACTGACTGCTGCCGCAGGACATCCACATACACGTCGAACGGGACGGGCGCCGGACCGACGTATTGGTTGCGGGCCAGCGCTTCCTCGACTTTTTCCATGCCTTTACTGGACAACGAGTACTGATACATCTGTTCGCCCATGCCGGAGCTTCCGACGACTTCGGCGAGTTGCTCTCGTTTCAGGAAAGCCAGCACTTCATCGATCACCGGAAACGAGAGAGCAAGCTGCGCGGCGATCTGACGCGCCGCTGGCCTTCCGGCGAAGTAGATCGACTTGACCACGAGATCCAGGAGCATGGAGAGGTCGAGACCTGTCTCCTCGACCGTCTGCGGCTGCGGGACTAACGGAGCCGCGGTGGCGTCCTGTGGGCGCGATGCGGCGGTTTCTCGCAACGACCTGCGCTGTACGCCCGCCATGTCCGTGGTCATGCGTCACATCCCGCGTCGCGCGTCGTGCTCACGTCCGCCCTTGCAGTTATGGAGCTTCCTTCGGCGCATGGAGACGGAAAGAGCGGCGCTCCCCGATGTCTCCGCTAGGAATATCGGTTGGGACGCAAAAAAGCTGCACATGGCGCGCAGCCTCGCGGGATTCAGCGATTGGTACGAAACGGGTTGGGGCCAGGGGACGCTCGCCAGGCCCCGCCTCCTGAACGCCCGTCCCCTGGGCCCGTAGCCCCAATTGAAGAGCCTCCCGCCGCAGCGAGGAGGGCGAGACCGCCGCGGAACGAACTCTGAGCGGCACTCACTCGATGGGCTCGCGCACCTCGGGTCCGTGCTCGGCACGCGCAGCCACTCAGTACGGCGCGGATTCGGTCGATACTGAAACTGTGAACGGCACTCAGCGGCTCCACCGATGGCGCATGCCGTCTCCGCTAGGTTCGTCGATTCTGCCATCAGCGCCGGGCGCTGTCAAGAGGCGCCGTCAAGAGGGTGATGAGGTCAAACTTTACACCTAAACCAAGGCACTCGACGCGGCCGACCTGTCCGGCAGGCGCCTCCCGTAAAGGTCAGGTGGCCATCGCTCACCCGCACTGGCTGGCGGCGGTGGCGGCCAGCCTGGTCTTGCTGCTCTCGCCAATGACGCTCGCGCATGCGCAGCAACCGGCCGTGCTTCGCGCCGACATCGTCGGCGTGAAGGATGGCGACTATCCCCACGCCCAGGCGGTCGTCAATGTTGATGATGCGTCGGGTAACGGCGGCGTCGGCCTTACGAGTTCCAGTTTTACCGCGACGGTCGACGGAAGACCGGCTGCCGTCGTTTCCGCGGAACTGGCCGCAAGTCAGAACCTGCCGCTCGACGTCCTGTTCGTTATCGACACGAGCGGCAGCATGGCCGGCGCGCCGCTCGCACGGACGAAGGAGGCGGCGACGGGTTTCCTCAGCGGCCTCGCGCCAGCCGACCGCGTTGCGGTGATGCGCTTCGCCGACGATGTGCAGCTAGTACAGGACTACGATACGGACCGCGCGAAGACCGGCGCGGCGATCGCCGGCTTGACGGCCGCCGGCAGCACCGCTCTCTACCAGGCGACCGCGAACGCGGTGATCAAGGTCAACACCTCAACGGCGAGCCGGCGCGCGGTCATTTTTCTCAGTGACGGCGCACAGGACGGCGTCCCGTTGACAGTCCCGCGTGACGCCGCCCTGTCGGCTGCGGCGGGCTTTGGCGTACCCTTCTTCACCATCGGAGAGGGCAAGGCGATCGACCGGGACTACTTGCGGCAGTTGGCCGATGGGACCCACGGCCGCTATCTGGAAGCGCCTGACCCGAGAGACCTCACCGAACTGTACGCCGGTGTCGCCCGCATGCTCCGCAGCCAGTACGTCGTCACGTTCGACGCCACAGATGCTTCGCAGGCCGGATCTGAGCTGGCCATCACGCTTCGGACGGCGACCAGTTCCGCCACAGGCAAAACAACGTACAAACCAGCCGCCGATTGGGCGCCGGCCGCTGTCGCCATCGAGGGCCTCACCGCCGGAGAGTCGGTGCGCGACGCCCGCACGATCACGATCAGCTCGCAGGCGAGCGGTGCCGCGGTCCGCGCGTCGTTCTATGTCGACGGCGTCGATGTGTTCGAATCGGTCGACCCACCCTATGCGTTTCTGTTCGACCCGAGCCACTTCGGCGATGGCGACCATATTCTACGCGTGTCGGTGGGGTCAGGCTCAGGGAAGGCCGCCGACGCCTCTCTCGGGTTCTCATCCGTCGCTCCGCAGTTGGCGGAACCCAGCGGCAGCCGCTCACTGCTGCCCGCCGCCGCTGGCGCCGGCATCGGTCTGCTCATCGCGATCGTTGTGTTCGTTGGGCTACGCGTTCGATTGGCCCGGCGCGGCGACGCGCCTGACCCCGAGCGAGTGGTGTCGGTTGGGAAAACCATGCTGACCCGCGGCGTGCCGTCGCCCGAGGTGACGGAAGACGAAATGCTCCCCGTCGAGACCACCGACGAACCGTTGGGACTGCTCATTTCGCGCGCGGGTAACGATGTTGGCACGAAGTACAGCGTCGGCGGCAGCCCGGTCAGCGTCGGATCCGGCCCGGGCTGCGCCGTGCGCGTCGCCGATGCGGAGCTGACGGCCGAAGAGGCCCGCATTTGGGTCCGAAAGGGCCATCTGATGGTGCACAAGATGACCCGCTTGACTGCTCTCGTCGTCGACGGCACCAGCGGCGGCTGGCAGATCCTCGAACCGGGCGACGCATTCCAGATCGGGACGCATACCTTCGAATTCCGCCTCCTTCCCGTTGGCGATTCGTCCGCCGGACGGAGTGCGAGCGCTGAGGGCGGCGGTCAGGAGACCGCCGTCTCCGAGGAGCGTTCGTCAAAGTTCGCCAGCCTCATGCCGCGCAGCGAGTAATCCGCGCGCCTGCCCCTCAAGCGGACCTTCTTCGTTGCCGATTCTCCTTGGGACGTTAGGGAAGACCCGTACGGCTTTGCACTAACGCCGTCTTTCCGCCGCCCCGAATGTGCTTAGCAAACCTGCTGAGCGGGGAGTCGGTCTGCGTATGGTCAGCTTCAATTCCGCGGTTCCGCGCGCTAACGATGACCTTCCGCTGGTCCTGCGAGCAATTGAGAAGGATCAGGAAGCCTTTGGCGAGCTCTATGACCGGCATGTGGTCCGCGTTTACCGGCACATCTTCTATATGGTCGGGAATGCCACGGAAGCCGAAGATCTCACCGCCCACGCGTTCATGCGGGCTTGGGAAGCAATACCACGCTACCAGGTCCGTGGCGCGCCGTTCGTCTCGTGGCTTCTGCGCATCGCTCACAATCTGGGCGTGAGCCACCTTCGCTCGAAGCGGGAATCCACAGAACTCCACGACGGCATCGTCGACTCCAAAGCCTACCGGGATCCGGAAGCCGCCTATGAGCGCTCCGCCGAAGAAGAGCTCGTACGAGAGGCAATCTTGAAGCTACGTCCGGAACAGCGTCAGGTGATCGTCCTCCGCTTCATTGAGGATCTGGAGTATTCCGAGGTCGCCGAGATTATGGGGAAGACGGTCGCGGCCGTCAGGGTTATCCAGCACCGTGCACTGACCGCGCTGCGCAAACAGATGAGTCTCATGGACCCGGCGGCCTGAGTGGCACGGTCCGTGGGGTGGCGGCCGGGCACATCTGCGATTGGCCAGGTTGCCGGACTTTGGACGTAAAGCAGCGCCGCCGGACGCCGATACCTATACAGCCGTAATAGCTCACACCGCAGTTCAGTCTTGACTTGGAGTATTGATATGGCACGAGTGGCTACAGGATCAGCGGGCAGTCGCACGAATCGGAAGTTCCTCATCGTCGCGGTACTCTTCGGCGCTCTCACAGCCGTCCTGTTCTATGCGGTGACCTCCCGGGGCGGGACCTCGTCCACCACGACCACGGGCGGCGACGTCCAGGTTGTGGTGGCCAAAGCGGCCATCCCGCAGCGCACGACGATCACCGCCAGCATGCTGGAGTTGAAGAACGTGCCGTTGAGTGCAACCGTCGCCGGTTACTTCGCCGAGACCACGGCGCTGGTCGGCAAGGTTACGCGTTTCCCGGTCGCGGCAAACCAGCAGCTGGCCGCCGACGCCATCATCGATACCTCTCCGGGTGCGACCGTGGGGCTGTCGGGCGTCGTGCCGGTCGGACAACGTGCTATCTCGATACAGGCGTCCCAGATTATCAGCGCCGGCGGCCTTATCCTCCCGGGTGACTTCGTCGACCTGGTGTGGTCCTGGCCCAAGCAGGAGCCGCTCACCTCGAAGACCGTGTTGCGGAACGTCCAGGTCGCGGCCGTCGCTCAGTCCATCGTGAACTCCAGCCCTGCCGCCGCCGCCGGCTCCGCGCCGTCGAGCGCTGCGGCGTCTGATGCAAAGACGACTGATGGCAAGTCGATAGCGGATGCGGTGACTCTCACGCTTCTGCTCAGCGAGCAGGACTCGCAGAAGATATTCCTTGCCGAGCAGACCGGCACGATCCGCGCCACGTTGCGAAACAAAGGCGACCAGGATCTCGCCGACACGGGCGTTGCCGACATCAACCAACTGGTGCCCATCGACGTTGTGAAGAGTCTGCCGCCGGAGCTGCGGCCGCGGTCCTTCGGCGGCGCCGGCGGATCCGCCGCTGTTGCTGCGCCCAACTAGAGCCCGAGCGTGATCTTCCGATCGGACAGCAATCGGACGTAGGAGACGTAGCTGATGGCGAGAAATCCAGAGATCGTCACCGTTGACCCAGACCTCGGAAGCCGGGCCGAGACGAAGCGCGCTGTGCAACTTGCGCACTTCACCGTCGTCGGCGAGGCCGGCTATGGCGTCGAGGCGGTCACGGTCGCGAAGGAGACCCCGCCAGATGCGTTCCTCGTCGCGTTCGAGGAGCCGATCGCGCTCGCCGTGCAGACGATCGAATCGCTTGCCGATGCGCTCCCGAACGCTCCAACGATCGTCTACTCATCGCTGGCCGACGCGCAGTCCGTGCGACGCGCGATGCTCGCGGGCGCCAGGGACTTCATCATCAAGCCGCTCAAGCCGGAAGACCTCAGCCGCGCGGTCTACGGCGTGCTCGAACAGGAAGAGCGCAAGCGCATGCGCAGCGAGGGTCTCATATCCGAGACCGCGGCGCGCGGCACGGTGCTCACCGTCTTCGGCGCGAAGGGTGGGATCGGCAAGACGACGATCTCGACGAATCTCGCGGTCACGCTGGCGAAGATCACCGGAGCGAGCGTTTGCCTGCTGGACATGGACACACGCTTCGGCGATGTCGCCATCATGATGGATGTCGCGGTCGAGGCGAGCATCGCGGACGTCGCCCGCCGCATTGACGACATCGACCGCGAGAAGATCCGCGACTACCTCGTCAAACATCACAGCGGCGTCTCGATCCTGCCCGCGCCGTTGCACCCGACCGAATGGCGCAACATGACGCCCCAGCACATCGAGAGGATCGTCGAACTGCTCGCCCAGACGCACGACTACGTCGTCATCGACACGCCCGGCACGTTCAACGAGCTGATTGCCGCCACGCTCGAGATGGCGAATCTGATCCTGCTCGTCACCAGCATGGACATCGCCAGCATCAAGGACACGGCGCTCGCCCTCGAAATGTTGCGGGCGGCTGCCGTTTCGGAAGACAAAGTGAAGCTTATCATCAACCATTCGACCGCCGCGAATACCCTCCGCGAGGAGGATGTCTCGCGAGTCCTTGAATATGAGGTGTTCTGGCGTATTCCGCACGACCTGAGCGTATCCAGCAGTACCCAGCTCGGTCAGCCGATTGTAGTAGCGAAACCATACGCGCGTGTGTCGCGGGCGATTATCGACCTGGCTCACACTCTCACGGGGACGAAGCAGGAGAAGCGCGGATTCCTCGACCGATTCCTCGGCCGATCCGCCTGAATCGGACGGCATGAGGCACCCGTGGCAAAACGGGTAGTTGGCGCGGGAGGACAGGCATCATGAGTCAATTCCAGTGGCAAGCGCGGAAGGGTGGTACCCCTTCGGGCGCGGGTGCGAACGGCACCCCGAACCGGCCTGGCCAGATCTCCCAAAACGTCGTAGCACTAAACGAGCTGAAATTTACGCTCCACCAGCGCCTCATCGAGGAGCTGGACCCGAACAAGCTCGAGGGTCTGGGCAAAGAAAAAGCCCGCGAGGCCGTCGAGCAGGCCGCACGCACGCTCGTTGCTCAGGAGATGCCCGGCATCGTCGGCACCACGCGCGACGAGCTGGTCTCCGCGGTCGCCGACGAAGTGCTGGGACTGGGGCCGCTCGAGCCGCTGTTGCGCGACGGGACGATCTCCGAAGTCATGGTCAACGGTCCCGATACCATTTTCTACGAAAAGGAAGGGCGGCTGTACCTGAGCTCCGTCCGCTTCCGCGATGACCAGCACATCATGCGCATCATCGAGCGCATCGTCGCGCCGCTGGGCCGCCGCGTCGACGAGTCATCTCCCATGGTCGATGCGCGGCTGCCTGATGGTTCGCGCGTCAACATCATCATTCCGCCCGTCGCGCCGAAAAGCCCGACGGTCACGATCCGAAAGTTCCGCACGGACAAAATGACGTTCGCTGATCTGGTTGCCACCGGGGCGCTCACGAATGAGCTCGCCGAGTTCTTCCGCGCCTGCGTCCAGGCGAAACTCAACATCATCATCTCCGGCGGTACCGGCTCCGGTAAGACGACGATGCTCAACGCGCTGTCCTCGTTCATTCCGGACACCGAGCGCATCGTCACGATCGAAGATCCGACTGAGCTGCAGCTCCAGCAGGGCCATGTCGTCAGCCTCGAAGCCCGGCCGCCGTCGCTCGAAGGGCGAGGCGAGGTGACCCAGCGCGACCTCGTCCGCAACGCACTGCGTATGCGGCCCGACCGCATCCTCGTCGGCGAGGTGCGCGGCTCGGAAGCCTTCGACATGCTCCAGGCCATGAACACCGGTCACGAGGGTTCGCTCGGCACCGTCCACGCGAACACACCGCGCGACGCCCTCTCCCGTATCGAGAACATGGTGATGATGGCCGGATTCGAGCTGCCGGTGAAAGCTATTCGCGAGCAGATGCAGTCCGCCATTCACCTGGTGATCCAGATTGCGCGTTTCCCGGATGGCACGCGCAAAGTCACGTGCGTCTCCGAGGTGTCGGGCATGGAAGGGCAGGTCGTGACGATGCAGGACCTGTTCCGCTTCGAGCAGACCGGTATCGACACCGACGGACGCGTCCTGGGCGAGCTGCGCACCACGGGCATCCGCCCGCGGTTCTCTGAGAAGTTTGAGGTCTCCGGCATTCACCTGCCGGCCGATCTCTTTGCAATCGCGGGGTTGTAGTCATGGATCCTCTGGCAGCTGTCGCGGCCCTCTCGGCCATGGTCACGGTCGTGATCGCACTGTTCGCCTTTTACGGATCTGCGGTGCCGTCTTCGGCGCTCGTGCGTGGCCGGCTCGAAGGGCTCATGTCCGGGACGTCGGTCGTCGATACCGGCAATCCGCTCGCCCTCAAGAAGAGCGCCGGCGCCGGTAGCCTCTTCAGCAACCTGCTCAGTTTCAAACTCACAGAAGATCTTGCCCTCCAACTCGAGCGCGCTGATCTCAAGATCAGCCCCAGTGAGTTCGTCATGCTGCGTTTTGGGCTCGCGTTTGTAGCGTTTGTCGTACCGCTGTTCGTGGTCGGTACCAGCGCGACGGGCGCGCTCATCGGACTCGTCGCCGCCGTCATCGGCTACAACCTGCCGAAGTGGTATCTCAAGCGCCGCCGCAAGTCGCGCATCGCGAAACTGAATGCTCAGCTGCCCGAGGCCCTCACCATGGTCTCGAACTCGCTGAAGGCAGGTTTCGGTTTGCTGCAGGCGCTCAATGTCGCATCGGACCAGATGAGCCACCCGATCTCGACCGAGCTTGGCCGCACCATCCACGAGATGAACATCGGATCGAGCGCGGAAGAGGCGCTTTCCGCGCTGAGCGAGCGGTCCGGCAGCTACGATCTCGACATCGTCGTTACCGCCATACTCGTGCAGCGCACCGTCGGCGGCAACCTGGGCGAGATCCTCGACACGGTCGCCGAAACCATGCGCGAGCGCATCCGTATCCGCGGCGAGATCGCGACGCTCACGGGCCAGCAGATGCTGACCGGAATCGTCATCGGCCTCCTGCCCGTTGCGCTCGGTCTCGGCTTCCAGCTCTTGAGTCCCGGCTACATCAACCCGCTCTTTACGACGCTGATCGGCAAGATGTTGCTCGCCATCGCGGTCGTGCTCGAGACCGTCGGCATCATGATCATTCAGCGCATCCTGGACATCGAGGTGTAGGGCATGACCATCGTCGTAGCGATCTTTCTGTTCGTCACCGTCGTCTGCCTGGTGCTTGGGTTGACGGGAAATGGCGAGCCCGCCGGCGCCGTCGCGGCCCGCGCTCGGCTCGAAGGCTTCCGGCGCGGCATTCAGGATTTGGAGGCGCCACCTGCTCCCCCGGCGTTTGGTTCGCGCGTCATCGGCCCGATGCTGGCCGGCGCCGCAAGGGCACTCGGCCGGTTGTTGCCGAAGTCGATGATGAAGGGCGTAGAGCGAAAACTCATCATGGCCGGTTCGCCGATGACATTGACCGGCTTCCTGACGATGGTCCTGGTCACCAGCGTTGCCGCAACGGGCTTCGGCGTGCTGATTATTAGCGTCTCGGGCGGTTCGATAGGCAAAATGCAGCTCGGCATCCTCGGTGTGCTCATGCTGATCGGCTTCTACATGCCGTTCTACCTTGTAGGCTCGCGCGCCAAAGGCCGCCAAAACACGATCATCAAGAGCCTGCCGGACGCGTTCGACCTGATCACCACCTGCGTCGAAGCCGGGCTCGGTCTTGATGCCGCGCTCGCCCGCGTCGCCGAGAAGGTCGAAGGCCCGTTCGCTGACGAGCTCTCGCGGTCGCTACGCGATGTCTCGCTCGGCAAGACCCGCCGCGACTCCCTCAAGGAGCTCGGCGAGCGCACCCAGGTGCCGGACCTGATCCAGTTCACGAACGCCGTCATCCAGGCCGAGGCGATGGGCTCGTCCGTCGGCACCGTGCTCCGTGTCCAGGCCGACCAACTGCGCATCAAGCGCCGCCAGCGCGCCGAGGCCGCGGCCTACAAGGCGCCCGTGAAGATGCTCTTCCCGCTCGTGCTCTGCATCTTCCCGACGCTGTTCATCGTCATCCTCGGCCCGGCTGCCATCACCATCATGAACGGCTTTCCGAAGTAGGAAGTTCACAGTTCACAGTTCACAGTCGTCAGTTATCAGGCAGCCTCTCGGCTGCCTGAGTCGATTGTGCAGAATCATTGTCGTGGTAATCTAATCCGACGGTTCCGCACCGAACTATGAACTGAAAACTGTGAACTGTGAACTCCGGAGGGCCCCATGTTCGTCGCCATGAACAACTTCAAAGTCGCGCCCGGCAAGGGCGAAGAGTTCGAGCAGATCTGGAAGACCCGCGACTCGCACCTCCGCAGCGTGCCCGGGTTCGTCCGCTTCGCGCTCCTCAAGGGCGATGCCGAGGGCGAGTACATCAGCCACAGCACCTGGAAGAGCCGCGACGCCTTCACGAAGTGGACACAAAGCGAGGCCTTCATCGCCGGCCACCGCGGCGGTGGCTCGCTCATGGGCGTGCTGCAGGGCCCGCCCGCCGTCAAGCTCTACGACGCGATCATCGAGCAGGAGTTCCCCCAGCCCACCACCGCGTGACGCCCGACGAATCACCAATCACCAATCACCAGACACAACCGACCATCCTCGGCGGCCTTGCCGATCTCGCGCGCCTGCGCGACGCCCGCCGCCGCCGAGAGTCGTCGTGGGACACCACCGGCGGCAACGCCGACTTCTGGCTCATCGGCCCCGGCGAGACGCGCACGTTCGCCAGCATGCGCGGCCCCGGCGCCGTCCGCCACATCTGGATGACGCTCGCGTCGCGCGAGCCGGCGTACCCCCGGCGCAGCACGCTGCGCATGTACTGGGACGGCGCATCGTCGCCCTGCGTGGAAGTGCCCGCCGGCGACTTCTTCGGCGTCGGGCACGGTATGCTCGCCGAGTTCGCCTCGCTGCCGCTGTCGATGAGCCCCGCGGATGGGCGTGGCTACAACTGCTTCTTCCCCATGCCCTTCGCCGAGCACGGCCGCATCGACATCACCAACGACGGCGAGCGCCGCCTCATCTGCTACTTCTACGTCGACTACGAGCAGTACGACCGCCCGCAGCCCGATGCCGCGTACTTCCACGCGCAGTGGCGGCGCGAGAACCCCACCGACGGCTGGGGCCAGATCGGCACGCCATCAACCGATGCTGAGCGCGCCGAGGCCTGGCGGCGCCCGAACCTCGATGGCGCCGGTAACTACGTCATCCTCGATGCCGCCGGGCGCGGGCACTACGCCGGCTGCAACCTCAACATCGATGTCTTCGAGCGCCAGCAGAACGACTGGTACGGCGAGGGCGATGACATGATCTGGATCGATGGCGAGCTCGCCCTCCGCGGCAGCGGCACCGAGGACTACTTCAACACCGCCTTCTGCCCCGCCAAGGCCTTCAGCGCGCCGTACCACGGCCTGCCCGTCTACTCCGGCACGCCCGAGTGGCCCTGGTCCGGCAAGAACTCGATGTACCGCTGGCACATCGAAGACCCGGTCCACTTCCGCGAGTCCATCCGCGTGACGATCGAGCACGGCCACGCGAACGACCTCTCGAACGACTACTCCAGCACCGCCTACTGGTACCAGACCCACCCCCACGCCCCGCCGCCGCCGTACCCCGACGTGGCCGCGCGCCTGCCGCGGTAGCCTCATCCTGCTGTTAAACGGTCTTGGTGAGGTCATCGAACCGTCGTCGCGCGACAAGGAATGGACAGCCCGAGCATCGGCGCGTGATACTCCCAGCGATGCGAGAGCGAAAGATCTCCCCTCACTCATTCGAGGCGCATCGCGCCCGACGCAAACTCCGCGCGAGTTGGATTGTGGCAGCGATGCTGGCGCTTCTTGCACTCGGCGGCGCCATTCCTCCGTTGACGGAGACGGCTCCCGCGGACGCGGCCGCTGGCGTCCGGTTACAGCAAATCGCCAGCGGACTCTCGAGCCCGCTCGCGATCATGCACACGGCGGACAGCCGCCTGTTCATCGTCGAACAGACCGGCAGGATCCGCATCTTCGACGGATCTCAGATGTTGTCGACGCCATTCCTCAATATCTCGACGCTCATTTCGTCAGGCTCGGAGCGTGGGCTGTTGGGGCTCGCGTTTCATCCGGCGTACCCGGCCACGCCGTACTTCTACGTCGACTACACCAACACCGCCGGCGATATCGTCATCGCCCGCTATCGCGTCTCGACGGGCGATGCGAACGTCGCCGACCCGGCGTCTGCTTTGATCCTGCTGACGATCCCGCATCCCACCAACGCCAACCACAACGGTGGCCAGCTCGCCTTTGGCCCCGACGGCAAGTTGTACGTCGGCGTCGGCGATGGCGGCGGCGCCGGCGACGTGCCGAACAACGCGCAGAACCTCGCGACGCTGCTCGGGAAGCTGCTGCGTCTCGACGTCGACATCGCGTCGCCGTACATCCCCGCCGGCAATCCCTTTGTCGGCACGCCCGGCGCGCGCGGCGAGATCTGGGCGTTCGGGCTGCGCAACCCGTGGCGATTCGCCTTCGACCGCTCGACCCGCGACCTGTTCATCGGCGACGTTGGCCAGAACGCCTGGGAGGAGATCGACTTCCAGCTTGCGGCGAGTGCCGGCGGCCAGAACTACGGCTGGCGGTTGATGGAGGGCACGCATTGCTATAACCCCTCGACCAACTGCAATCCGGGCGGGCTGACGCTGCCCATCCTCGAGTACGGCCACGGCTCTGGAGACTGCGCCGTGATCGGTGGTGCCCGTTATCGCGGGTCGATCTCCTCGATCGCCGGCTCCTACGTCTATGGCGACTACTGCACCGGCCGCATCTGGGCCGGCACGCAAGGAGGAGGCGGCGCGTGGTCGTCTTCGCTCCTGCTCGACACGACGCTCTCCCTCAGTTCGTTCGGAGAGGACCGGAACGGCGAGCTCTACGTGTCGGACGTCGCCGGCGGCGGCGTCTACAAGATCGTCGCCGTGACGGTGGTGGGCGGCATATCGACGCCACCCGACGCCCGGACGCTCCCGCGCGTCTCGCGGTCCGACGCACCCGCCCGGCCTGCCTGGATCATCGCCGCCGCAGCAGCACTCATGGCAGGCGCCGCTGCGGCCGCTGTGGCGATGCGTCGACGCACGAGCCGCCCGCGACCCGAGCGCCTGCCCCAATGGCCGCGCATTTGATTGACCGTTGTTTATTGAGGTTTTGCCGCGACGGGCCTCGTCCCCGAAGCTGGCGGATTGCCTACGCAGGGCTCTTCTTTTATTGACCGTCGTTTGGGCTGCAGGCGCCGCGGCCAGCCGGCGACCCCGCTGACGGCGCGTCGCGTGCCGGGGCGCTGGGTGATCGCGGCGGTCTGGGGAGCGCATGGGGCGAGGGTACTGCGGAGCGGAGGTGAAGTCTTAGAGGGCGGTGTCACACGACCGCCTCGCCACGACACTTATTTCGGCCGTTACCCCTCGGCCTTTCCGCAATGCAGCGGTGAACTCGGCATGCGTGACGCGGGCCAACTCCAAGATGCCCTTCAGGGTGCCGCGCGGGATCTCTTTCTTGCCCAAGACGACGGATGTGACATCCTTGCCGCCATCGGGCCTGGGGCGCCACATGGACATGTGGCTACTGCCCTTGGCTGGGCCGTCGACGAATTTGAGGCGATGGAGCGCTGCAAGCAGCTGATCACTCGAAACGAGTGGGAGTCGGACCGAGGTTGTTGCGGGCCGCTCGCGCTTGCTCTTCTTGCTCAAGCCGCGCGCGGGAGCGGAAAGACCACCTTGCCTGAGAAGGAATTCGGGCGGACGCGATCGGAATCAATCTGCACTAGACGCGGCTTCGTCGATCGTACTTCGATGCCCTTTTCGGCAAAGATCCGTTCACGTTCCCCCAACTGCTCGATGGCGTTGAGATACGTGCTCACAGCGTCGGTCACCGCTTCGAGCGCCTCGCCAACGCTATCGCCACAGCTCGTCACGCCCAGCTCGCGGCAGCGAGAAACGAACGCCTTGCCCTCCGGATATGCTTCCAGTGTGAGGGTTACGTACCCCTGAATTGCCATCGTCATCGAGTTTCCTTATTCGCGAACGCACATGAGGCGCCGAGACGGCCCGCGACCGCTACAGCATAGGACGGCCATGCCTCCAATAGTAGCGGTCTCGTCAACGACGGAATCGTCGAACTCCCCCGCGACCTTCGCCGTCAGCTCCAGTACCTCGCCCGTCCGGTCCCCGTAGCCGCGGAGCTTGAGCTCCGCCCGCCTGCACACTGACGACCCCGTTCACTTCCGCGAGTCCATCCGCGTCACCATCGAGCACGGCCACGCCAACGACCTCTCGAACGACTACTCCAGCACCGCCTACTGGTACCAGACCACACTGGTACCAGACCCACCCCCACGCGGCGCCGCCGGCGTAGGGCGCCGTGGCGGCGTGGTTGCCACAGCAACTTCGCCGGTGCGCGATCTCCGGAGCCTGAGCATCGCCCAGACCGAAGGCGTTCAGCACGTTACAAATGGCTAGCAAATTCCTACAGGCGGGCGCTATGCGGTGTGCTACCAGACGTGAGGCGCCGAGCACCATGGCGAGGTTATCATGTGGGGGCGCGCCTCGCTGTTTGGGACTTGCCGTCACGCACTGCGATGCCACCTGCGTCGAGCATCAGAGGTGGGCGGGTAGAGCGGGACATCACGTCGTCGGAGCTACGCGGAAGGGAAGTCACGCCATGCGGGGATTTTGCGAGCAATGCGGGAAGTACGGCGAGATGACGAAACCGAAGGATGTTTGGCTAGTCGTATCGACGGGTGAAATCGTGGTTCGGGGCAGCTGCGCCGTTTGCGGAGGTATCTCCGTATGCGACAGCACCGCGCCCGGCCCGAAACCTCCAGATGTCAAACCGCCTCATATGAACAGCGGAAAGAAACAAGGGTTGTGCGGCGGACACTGCTTGAAGATGACCAACATAGTCGATTCGAAGTGGAGCTCGTTCAATGACCAGCCGATGCTGGCGGGCCAATGCGCGGTATGCGGTTCTGACTCCCAGGGTTCACTTCATCTATGTGGGGACTTTAAGGCAGTGGTAGCCGCACCGCACGAAATTCGAGCGTTCTGCTCGAGATGCATGAAATCAGCCAAGTACTACACCAACCCGCGGCCTCACGTAACCAATCCGCAGGCTCACGTCATCGACGGGAAGCCAGCCGTCAAGGGGGAGTGCTCCGTCTGCGGAGGGCACGCCATAGGGCTTGTCACAGAGCCGTGGCAGTGGTTCAAAGACGACACGCTGGCCTCCCACGTAGCCGAATACACCGACAGCAACGTGATGCAAACGGAACTCACGTTAGCTGCTCAACACGATTGGAAGCCCGATGTGACGGTGATCAACGGTCACGTCAACATCGGAAGAACGGCGGCGCCGGCTTTGTTGACTGGCGGTTTGAGCCTGGCGCTCGGAGCGAGCCGGTCGAAATCTAAGTTCATCGTAACATTCGTCAGAACCGACCAGTGGTGGGCGCAGAAACCTACCCGCGGATCCGGCGCGCCACCGACCGCCGCGCCGGCACCACCTAGTATAGCTGGCGATCTACAGCGCCTCGCGGACCTACGCGATGGAAAGCTGTTAACAGAGGAGGAGTTCGCGCAAGCAAAAGCGCGACTCCTCCAGGATTCTTGAGCGAACGGCGATAACGACCCGCCGAGCAGCCTAACGACGACGCAGATTCCTCTCCGGCCTCTTTCAAATCCTGAACCGTTGCAGACGTAATGAACGGTAAGCGTGTCGAGATGCCGCCGCAAGTGTCGCGGTTCGCAGAAGCGCCGCGGGAGCGCATGAGAAGGGAAGCAAGCTGCGTTTGGGCTCTAGCGGGTCGCGCGAAGATTCACTGCTTCACGCGCTGGGTTAGCTCGCGGCGCGCCCCGTAGTAGAAATACAGTTTGTGACGTTCTAGCGTGTTGCGGTCGGTTCGGAATTCATCTGCGACGGCAGTTGCAAACAGCGCAGCACCTGCGGCAAACCCCGCGGCCGTGCCAAGTGCATGCGAGAAGTCAGCCGCCGTCGACACAATCACACCCAGCACGGAAGTCGCCCCAGGTACTACGAGAATAGTTGGACTCGTGGCCTTACGCATGACCGTTCTTATCACCGTGTTCGAGGCCACTTGCTCCTCGATTTCTAAGACAGCCGTCTCAACCTCCTCGCGAAAGACAAGCTCCGCTTCTGCGGCAAATGCCGGCTCCCAGGCGGGGTTCGCGATCAAGCGAGAGTAGGCGATGATGGCGCTGCGGAAGCGGACCAGCGCGTGTTCCAGTTCATGACGGATTGCGAGGATCTCCTCGATGGAGGCCTGTTCAAACAATGGCAAGCGCTGAAGAACCTCAGACGCAAAGCTGGCAACCTTAGCCTGCATTCGATCCGCCTCCGTTGGCGAAATGATGCCCTCGCGCATCGCGGAAGCGACGAAGCTGCCGGTCTGTTCATCGAATAGCGGGTAGGTTCGCGGTGAGAGCACCGCGTCCGAGACCGACTTGAAAAAACTTTTCACGGCGGCATCGGTCTCGGATGGATAGACGTCCAACTCGACGAGACCCGTGTTCAGCGCATCGATTACACCATCTAAGCCAGCCTGCTGCGCGATCTTGAAGATAGTCGCCTGAATCCCGGACCATGAGCGGTCTACCTGTTCCTGGAGCTGGCGCAGCAACAGCAGCTCCGCCTTCGAGCGTCGGCGGCGATGCTTAAGTTCGTCGAGAAGTTCGAAGGCGCGAGCCGCGGCTGGATCGCCTGCTGCAAGCACGACCCAAGACTTCATGGCGTCGAGGCGCTGGGCATCATTGAGCAAGCCAACCTGCGAGATGACCGCGATCATCGAGCCCGCTAAGCTACAAAGCTTGATTCGGTCGCCGTAGAGTAAGGCGACCTTTAGAAGGCTGAGATCGTGGAACAAGCTCGGCTGTCCGCTGTCATCAGAGTGCGGAGCCGTGCCGATCGTAATATGAAAGTCCGGAGTCTCACCTGTCATGGTTGGCACGCTGCGAACGCTGGAAAAGCAATCGACACCAACGTGATCACGCCACACCCGAAGCACCACCCCGCCGGGCGGCTGGCTTCGCCGCGCGCACGCGCTTCGCGCGCGCCGGGCGCGCGGCGTAGGTGCGCGCCAGGCGCACGGCCTCGTGCCGCAGCTCCTCGCGCAGCTCCGGCGGCGCCAGCACCTCGACGCGGTCGCCCCAGCTCCGCACCCAGCGCCCGATCTCCATCAGGCTCGCCAGGCTCACCGTCAGGATGCAGCCGCCGTCCGCAAGGTCCTCGACCTCCTGCGACGGGTGCCAGCGAGACTCCTTCACCCGCCACGTCACGTCGGGCGTGAACCGCAGCCGCACGATGATCCCCTCGCCGAAGATGATCCCCCACGCCGACGACAGCAGTGCATCGATCTCCACGCCCGCCGGGATCGAGAACGTCTCCGGCAGCTTCTCCGCCGTCACGATGCGCTCGATCTTGAAGGTGCGGATCTGGTCGTGCGTCCGCGAGTAGCCGATGAGGTACGTCGCGAACCCCGCCGCGCTCGGCTCCAGGAAGTACGGTTCCACGATCACTTCCTTCGACAGCCGCTTCCCCGCCGACTTGTACGCCAGCCGCAGCACCCGATGGCGTGCCCACGCCTCCGTCACCGTCGTCATGTTGCGAGAGAACGTCGGGTCGATCTTTCGCTGCGAGAGCGACTCCGCCGCCGCGCGCACCTGGTCGCGCACGCCCTCGGGCATGATCTCCGCCAGCCGCTTCAGCGCCAGCGCGCCGTACTGGTCGCCCTCGTCCGTGTGGCGCAGGTACAGCCGCGTCGCGATGAGCAGCGCCCGCGCTTCCTGCAGCGAGATCGCCAGCGGCGACAGGCGCTCTTCCTTCATCAGCGCCCAGCGCCCCTTCGTCTCCGTCAGCGCCAGCCCGTACTCCGTCTGCAGCACCAGCAGGTCGCGCTGGATCGAGCGGACGTTCATGCCGGTCTGGTCCGCGAACTCCTTGACCGTGTAGCCCGCCTTGCGCGACCGCAGCAGGTCCTGCATCTCGATCAACCGGACGGAGCGGCGATGGGGCGTCATAGTGGCATCATCCTACGAGAGCGCCCCCATCTTCGAAAGAAAATCGACAGCCGCGCGACAGCCTCTGTCGCGGGCCCGGCGTACCGTCATCGTGCAGCACTGCCTCGAAGCGGGGAGGAGCATCACATGACCGTTATGCGACAGATCGAACAATTCGCCTACGGAGTGGGAGAGGAGGTCGTGTTCGGCCTCACGCAGGCCGAAGCATTCGACCTTGACCGGGGAGCGCCGATAACACCCGCATCTATGCCCGCATGGACCATCGGCGTCATCGTCGCCCGCAAGCGTGAGGGAGGCGTACCGTCCTACCTCGTCCGCTTCGAGCACCATCGTGTCCCGTGCCTGACGCTGGCTGGACAGCACCAGATCGAAGGCACCGCGTGACCTAACCCGCCGAAAAACTCAACGGCGGCCACTGGACCTCTCCGCCAGAGGTCCAGCACGACATAACGGGACGCAAGGTGCAAATGCCTCCCGGCCAGATACGACTGCCGGTCCGGACCGGCGAAGCCTCAGCGACCCGCCGGCTGGCGGCGGCTACGGGGTTACCGCCGGCGCTGCGGCTTCGGCGCTGACGTCGTCGCCGTAGGTGGCGGCCGTGGTGCTGATGCCGGCGTTGTGTTCTACGGCGGCGCGCAGGTCAGCCAAGAATTCATCGACGACAAGCAGGTGCCGCGGGCTGGCCATGAAGTGCAGAGACGCCGGATGGTCCTGGCGGTCGAAGTGCCAGCCGCGCGCGTTGAGCGCATCGCCAATCGCGAAGATGTCGTGCCGCTCGGAGCCGATCGCTACCACGGACATCTCCGGCACGCCCCATACGTGGATGCCGTCGATTGCCTCGACACCGGCGATGAGCTTCCGGGTGGCGTCCATCGTGTCGCTGGCAAGCCGGACGTAGCCCTCTTCGCCGAGGTAGTGGAGGACGGCCCATGCCGCGGCAATCGGCGCCGCGGGCTTGGTGCCGAGGAATGCCTGCGTGCCGTAGGCGCCGCCGGGCCAGTCGTCGAAGTGAAAGACCTGGTAACGCAGGTTGGTCTTCGGGCGGTGGAGGACGACGGACGCGCCTTTTATCGCGAATCCGTACTTGTGCAGATCGGCCGACATGGAGGTGACGCCCGGCACACGGAAGTCCCACGGCGGGACCGCGATGCCGAGCCGTTCGAGCCACGGGAGCATGAAGCCGCCGAGGCAGGCGTCGACGTGAAACGGCACGCCCGCCTGCGCGGCTATCGCTGCCATCTTCGGTATCGGGTCGATCATGCCGAAGGGGTACGCCGGCGAGGAGCCGACGACGAGCACCGTATCGGGGGCGATCGCGCCCTCGAGGGCGGAGGCATAGGTACGGAGATCGTCGCCGAGCGGCAGGCGCGTCATCTCGACGTCGAGGTAGTGAGCGGCTTTCACGAATGCGGGGTGGGCCGTGCGGGGCAGCACCATGCGGCCGTGCTCAATCCCGCGTTCGGCGCGGGCGCGGTCACGGGCGGTCTTGACGGCCATGAATATCGATTCCGTGCCACCGGAGGTCATGGCGCCGCCGACGTCCTCGCCGCCGTGGAGAATGCCGGTGGCGATCGATACGACATCGCGCTGCATTTCCCTGAGGCTGGGGAAAACGAAGGGGTTGAGCGCGTTCTCGAGCAGCACATGACCCGCGGCAGCCTCGACTACCGCATCGACATCGGGGCCGGCGTTGTAGATCAGGCCCCAGGTGCGGGCGTTGTGGTAATCGCCGTCGTTGACCTGAAGCGCGCGCAAGCCGGCCATCACGTCTTCAAGTGTCGAACCGGAGGGTGGCAGCGTACACATGGCGTCTCCGTAGTGCCCGGATGCCGTGGGCTGGGAGCAAGCGGCGGCGCGATCATACCACGGCCTGCGAAGTGGGCGCGGGCGCCGCAATCGCCTGGACGGCGGCCGAGCGCCGTCGATCGGCGACCGAGCCGCGAGAAGCGTTAGCGCTTGCTTGCGGGCATGGCCCGTGCGAGGCGCCCAATCCCATTCGGCAGGTCGACCGCGGGCGCCCAGCGGCCCGTCGCTGTGAGCTTCGAGACATCCAGACACGAGCGACGGATCTCGGGGCGGTCGGGCTGGTAGTGGACTACCGACCTGGCACCGAATGCCGCGAGCATGAGATCGGCGACCCTGTTCACACTGGTTGCGTCGCCGGTGCCCACGTTCCAGAGACCGGTCATAGAGGGAGCATCGATGGCAAGCAGGATCGCTGACACGACATCGCTGACATCGATGAAGTCGCGCTGCTGTTCGCCGTCGCCGTAGATCTCGAGCGGTAACCCTGCGGCCAGACGGTCGGCGAATATGCTGATGACGCCGCCCTCGCCGTCCGAGCGCTGGCGCGCGCCGTAGACGTTCGACAGCCGCAGAGAGATGGTCGAGAGAGCCGCGCGCGCCACGCTCGCTTCGCCTTCGAGCTTGTGACGGCCGTACGGGTTGTCGGGGTTCGGGCGCGTTGTCTCCGTCGCCGGCGTTGGCGTCTCGCCGTAGGCCGCACCGCCTGATGAGATGAAGACGAATCGCGGCGTGCCGGCAGCCGCCGCAGCGTGCAGCATGCGCTCCGCACCGACTACGTTGATGCGGTAGTCGAGAGCTGGATCCGCCAGTGAGCGCATGACGTTCGTCTGTGCCGCGCAGTGGACAACGGCGTCGAAGTGGCCGGCGCTGAACAACTTATCAAGCGGCGATGCGGCGATATCCAGAACTTGCAATGGCACGCGTTCCGGCAAGTTGATGATCTGGCCCTTGCTCAGGTCATCAACCACATGTGGCTCGTCGCCTCGCGCGAGGAGCTCGTCGACTACCGCCGAACCGATGAAGCCGGCCCCGCCCGTGACAAGGATGCGCCGGTTCATGAGCCGCCTCCGATGAGTGATTCCACTTGGGTCCCGACGACGAAGAGTTCTTGTCTTTCCCTCTCGCCAACGCGGGAGGCCAGCGCGAGGTACGCCGCGGCGATGAACAGCCCGCCGCTGGCCAAGAGCACCGCCTGCGCGCCGAGCGTCGCCAGGAGCACACCCGCCATGGCGGGGCCGATTGCGTGTCCGATGCCGTCCATCGTCATGAACCAGCCGATGACGCCTCCCCGGCTGTGGGCGGATCCCGCCAGCGACATCATCGTCGCCGCGATCGAGGGCACCGCCAGGCCGAAGCCGGCGCCTGCCACACCGGCAACGAAGATCACGAAGAGAGGGTCGGACCATCGGGCAAGCAGCATGAGGCAGACGCCTGTGATGGCGAATCCCGGCACCAGCACGCGTCGCGTGCCGATGCGGTCGGCGATGACACCACCGGGAATGACGGCGAGGCCGCCTATGATGACAGCGGGAATAATGAGCGCATTCTGATGCGTCAGCGAGGCGTGTAAGACATCGCGACCGTAGGCGCGATACGTCGCGGTGAGTGCCCCCAGCGCGGCCGCCTCGGTGAGGACGATGGCTGCGAACATGGCGCGCTGCGGATGCCGCAGCACTCCGCCGAACTCGCCGGGGGTCGGCAACTCGCGGCGCATTTCCGCCTCATGCGCAGGGGTCCGAAGAGCGACGCCCACTGCCAACACCAACGCCATCGAGACCGCGCCGATCGGAGCGAGCATGGCAATGTTGAAAGGGACGAAACTGTAAACGGCGTTCCCACCGCCCAGCGCGACGAGCAGGGCGGCACCCGAAGCAAGCGTCAGAAGAGCTGTAAACCGGCCTTTCTGCCCGGCGGCGAACCTGCCATCGGCGGATGCATACACGGCCGGCCATGTCACGGACGAACCCAGTCCTTCCACCGCGGCCGCGCCAATGATCAGCCACGGCGCGATATGCGCCAGTGGCAGCATCGAGACGTCGGCGACGAGCAGCAGGGCGATGCCGCCGATCACCGCGCGGCGCGCCCCCAGGCGGTCGCTCACGAATCCACTCGCGAGTTGCGTCATCAGCTTCGCGCCGCCGAACGCGGCGAGCGCATAGCCCGCGATGGCATCGCTCTTGCCGAGTGACTCGGGCAGGTAGGTCTGGAGCACGATCAGGAACACGAAGAGGAAGGCAGCATCGACGAGGAAAGCGATCGCCAACAGCGCCCAGCCTCGGCGGAGGGCCTCAATGGTGCTGCGCGCCGCGTCGCGGACGGATTGGAGACTCATGCTTTCCCGCAATCCTTCACGGCGGTGGGCGCTGGACCGCTGTCACGGAAGCGCGTCACGTCGTACACCCGGATGCGCTCCCCGGCGCCGCCGAACGTCAAGCTCGCGTTGTCGTTCGCGACGAGCGCGTCAAGCAGCGCTTGTTCGTTGGTACGGAATTCCGCCTGGTAGCCGCGCTCGATGACCACACGGTCGACGTGTTTGGCGGCGAGGTAGCACCGGTAGCCGGAGGCAACCCAGTTCCGGCGCCGCTGGCTCTCGCTGAAGAGCTCGTTCGCCAGCACTCCGTGATGGCGGATGAGGAAGTACGCACCTTGCTCGCGCTCGTTCGGGCTGAGCACGCGGTAGACCGCGCCCGGCTTGAAGTCATGAGACTGCAAATAGTTCTTGTAGTCATTCGATGCATGCGAGAGCAGCCCCGCGTAGCTGCCCTGATGCGTGAAGGTGTAGGCACCAATGACGGGTGCGCTGGCGAAGGCGCCGCCGCTCACCAGGACCAACGGCGCCGCGACGGCGGCGAACGCAGCGCTGAGTGGCCGGTAATGCCGCCGTAGCAGCGGCGCGAGAGATGTCAACGCAAACGGCGCCGCAAGAATCGTGCCGCGGCGTGGCAGGTCCTGCGCGATCGAGAGGATGATGGCACGCCAGGAGTTCTCCTGGAGCGCCGGCGTGCGCAGCGAGAAGTACAGTGATGGCAGTAGTAGAGGCAGGACGAGGAGCGCCGTCGCCAGCACGGGCCCTCGGCGACCGGGCTCGCGTGCGGCGACCCAGGCCACATACGCCACCACCGCGAGCCCGCCCTCGATCGGATGAGTAGATGCCGCAATCCACATGGCTGCGGCCGCCAGCGGCCAGGTTCGGCGCTCGACGCTGTGTACCATGACGAAGAACGCTGCCGCAGACCAGAGGAACGAGTACTGACCGCTGGCCACCGCATCGAGAAAGAACGGGTTGGCAATGAAGAGCAGCATCAGCCACGGGTCGCGCATCGACGGGCGCACCAGCATGGCCGCAGCCGCCGCCGCGACGGCGCCAAGCACCAGGAACAGCGTCACGGACCAATCGCCGAACAATGGATAGAGCAGCGCGTTCAGCAGCCAGGGCAGTGCACCGTATGGAAATGTGAACGCGCGCCCGCCATCCAGCTCCGTAAAATGGATTGGGATGTTGCCGCCGTGAAACAGGCGGTCGCTGATGTACCAGACGTGTGCGTAGTTGTTGATGGTGTCGTCGCCGAGAAAGATCGGTCGCGTGAGAATGCGCAGGACGCCGAGCAGGGCCGCTGCAAAGAACAACGGCAGCATCCAGTAGGCGAACCAGGTGGGCACGCCCGCTGGCAACCGCCGCGCCGCCATGACGCGCCACCACGCGCAGGGCATCGCTACCAGATCGATGACGACGTCCTTAAGTCTGGTGCGCGAGCGGAACACGGGAATGTCGACCAGCGTCGCATCGTGAATCTTGTAGCCGAGAATCGGCAGGATGACGGCGATCTCTACGGTCTCGCTGTACCTGTAGCCCTTGTAGTAGTGGAGCGCATCCAGCAGCGCTCCGACGCGGAACGCCCGATACCCGGATTCGACGTCCTGAAATCGTCGTCCCGACCAGATCGATGCCCAGGCGGACATCACCCAGTTGCCTATGCGCTTGTACAGCGGATAGAGCCGGAAGTCGCGGCGGGCGATGACGGCATCGGCGCCCTCGGCGATGGGGCGCAGCAGGAGATCCATGCTGGCGGGATCATGCTGGCCATCGGCGTCCACGGTCAGGACGACATCATCCTTATCCACCTGGCCGAGCTCCACCATCCGGCCGAGGTGCAGGAACGCCTCGTAGTACGCGGCGGACATGCCGCGATTCTTGTTGAAAGAGATGAGCTGCGCGTGCGGCTTATCGGCCAGCCACGTGAACACGGCGTGGCGGGTGTTATCGACGGAACCGTCGTCCACGATGAGCAGCCGGTCGACGAGCGGATAGAGGTGATCGAGGACACCGACGATCGTCGATTCTTCGTTGAACGCGGGCATGACCGCGATCAGGCGAGGCCGCTTCGTTTGAGCGGGCGCGTTGACCGTCACGCGGCGTTCCGGAGCCTCGATCATGCGCTGTTTAGCACGGCCTGCTTCTGCGTTTCGAGGAACCAGGCGACTGTGCGCTCCATTCCCTGCTCGAAGTTGACCTTCGGGGTCCAGCCGATCTCGCGGGCGGCCTTCGTCGACGACACTTGTTTGCCGCCGTAGTCGCCCGCCCTCGCGGGCACGAATTCGATACCTTTGCCGCCGAGCAGTTTGTGCACCGTCTCGGCGATGCGCAGGATGGTCACTTCTTCCGAGCCGTCGATGTTATACGTCTGGTTCTCGGCTTCCGGCGCGAGGGCCAGCACGTGCGCATCCGCGAGATCCTCGACGTAGACGAACTTCCGGTTCTGGCTGCCGTCGCCGGCCACCGTCATCGGTTCGCCCGAGACCGCCTTGCGCATGAAGATCGGGATGACAAGCGAGGGCCGCATGCGCGGGCCGTACGGGATGCCATATCGAAGCACCGTGAACGGCACCTTATAGAGCGTCTGGTAGTCGTGGCACAGCATCTCGGACGCGATCTTCGTAGTCGTGTATACGTGTCCCGTGAGTGCAGGATCGAACGTCGAAGTTTCATCGACTCGATCTTCCCGAGTCGCACCGTACACCCATACCGTGCTTGCGAGGATGACGCGCCGAAGCCGGTTCCGCCGCGCCGACTCGAGGACGTTGGCCGTGCCCAGTATGTTCAGCGCTACAGAGCCGGTTGGGTCGGCAGCGACGTTGTTGACGTCAGCGACCGCAGCGAGATGGTAGATAACATCGATGTCCCGTGTCGCGCCCTCGAGCGCTTGTTGGTCCATGATGTCGACGCGCACGTGCTGCACGTCGTCACGGTGCGGCGTGCCCATACTGTCGAGCACCCGCACTTCCAGATGCTGGTCACGTAGCTTGTCGACGACGTGCGAGCCGATGAAGCCGCAACCGCCGGTAACGGCCACTCTCATGATGCCTCCACCGCCACACGCTCTTCGGCGAGTGCCTTCCCGAGCGAATCGACGACGTATTCGGCGTCGGCGTCCGACATCACGGCCGAGACCGGCAGGCAGATGTGGCGTGCGCAGAGTTCTTCCGCCACCGGCAGGGTGCCCTTTTTGAGAGGTCCAAACACGGGCTGCAGGTGGCATGGCGCTTCATACACTTCGCCGCTGAGGCCCACGTCGTAGCGCTCTCGCAGTTTCTTCTTGAGGACGGTGCGGTCGACGCCCTGGGGCGGCATGGCGATGTACTTGTAGTAGTTGCTCACGACTCCGTCTGGCTCACGCAACGGCTCTATGCCGATTCTCGGCAGCGCCCGATCGTAGAAGGCGGCGACACGCCGACGGGCGGCGATGAACTCTGGCAGTCGCTTGAGCTGCGAGTGGCCGATGATGGCGTGTGGTTCGCTGAGACGCCAATTGTTGCCGAGCAGCGTATGGAAATTCGAGGTGAAGCCGGCTTTGCCCTGGTCGCGGTAGACGCGTGCGTCGACGTTGATCTTGTCGTCGCTCGTCGCGATCATGCCTCCCTCGCCGGCGGTAATCACCTTTGTCGGGTAGAACGAGAACGCCGAAGCGAGGCCAAAACTGCCCGCCGGCTGGCCGTCCAACGTGCTTCCATGCGCGTGCGCGGCATCCTCGATCAGCGGGACGCCTGCCTCGGCGCACATTGCCTGAAGCTCCACGACGTGTGGCGCGACGATGCCGCCGATGTGCACAACTACGGCTGCGCGCGTCTTCGGGCCCAGCAGTGAGCGGACATGCTCGACATCGACCGAGTACGTGGCGGGGTCGCATTCCGCGAAGCGGACGGCGCCGCCCGCATGCATGACCGCAGCGGGCGTGGCGAAAAACGTGTTCGTCGGCACGATCACCTCTCCGCCAGCGATGTCAATCGCCCTGAAGATGATCTCAAGCGCGCTCGTGCCGCTGCTCGTCGCGATGGCGTGTTGCGTGCCGGCCGTCTTCGCGAAGTCAGCCTCAAACGCCGCGCCGTGTTTGCCGAGCGTCAACTGGCCCGTGGCCAGGCACTCATCGATCGCCGCGAGGATTTCGCGGCGGTCCTCTTCGGGGACGTAAATCTTTGCCGGGGGAACCCTCATCAACCACCTCTCTGGGGCGAATGGTGGCAAATCTTGATGAAGGTTCCATGAAGTCGATCTGAAGATGCCCTATAGGTTGACGGCGGAAAGCGGTAGCTCGACCGTCACGGTCGTGCCCGCCTCCGATGACGTGAGAGCGACACCGCCGCCATGCGCCTCGGAGATGTGGCGGACGATCGCCAGACCGAGGCCGCTGCCGTCGCCGAATTGCCGCCGCCCGCGCCTGCCCCGGAAGAAGCGCTCGAACGCATGTCGCACTTCGTCGTCGCTCATCCCGGGACCTTCGTCGCGAATGGCAGCGTGCGCGACGCGGCCGTTTCGGCGCACGCTCACGTTGATCGGCATTGCGGGGTCCGAGTAGCGCGCGGCGTTCTCGAGAAGGTTCTCAAATACCTGACGCACGCGCTGCTCGTCAATATCCACGCGGACCGACCCCGAGGCCATGTCGAAATTGATCTCGCGCGCCGGGAAGCGTTGCCGCTCGTGCTCTGTCACGGACGTCAGCAGGTCATTGAGGTCGATCGGCTGAAGCTGAAGGATCATCCGAGCGTCGACCTGCGAGAGCAAGAGCAGGTCGGACAGAATACGGCTCATGCGCCGCGATTCGGCATCGGTTTCAGCGATGATTTGCTGCTGCTCATCTTCCCGCAGCGCGTGGCTGCCCAGCATCTCCAGGTTGCCCCGCAGCACAGCGAGCGGTCGGCGCAACTCATGGGAGGAGTCAGCCAGAAACGCCCGGTGCGCATCGAGCGTTGTCTCCACCTTGGCGATCAGTTCGTTCAGTGTGCGCACGAGGTCCCCCACCTCTCCCCGCTGGTCCTTGCCCGAGATGCGGCGCGAAAAATCGGCGGTCGCCTCGATCTCCGCGGCCGTATCGGTCGCATCGCGGAGCGGCCGCAATGCGGGCGAGGCGACGACGTAGGCCAGGGCATTGGCAACGATGAGAAACGCAGCGCCGCCGCCGATGAGGATGATGCGAATGCGGTCGAGTGCGGCGTCGGTGGGGTGAAGCGAGCGTGCCACCAAGAGGCGGCCCTGATCGCCCCCCGTCAGAGGTATGTCTTCGTACAGAACGCGAACGCGCTCGCCGTTCTCGCGGGTCTGATGGGTCTCGAAGCTGGGTGAACTCGACGTGGGACGCCGGCTCGTGCGGACCGGCAACTGTGCACTGAGGTTGCTCGAACGGGCGACGACGGTGCCGTCTTGTTTCAGGATCTCGACGTAGACGCCGGGCGAGGTGATCTCGTCGAGCACGGATTGATCTGCGGCGACCGTGCCGTTGGTGTCCGATGCGTCGCTGCTCTCAGCGACCACGCGCTCAGCGCGGGTGCGCAGCGTGTCGTCGACCGACTCGTAGAGCCGCTTCGATGTCTGCAGGTAGACGATCGTGCCAAACGCGGCGATGAGCACCGCAAAGAGCAGGCTGTAGAGGAGCGTGAGGCGAATGCGGAGTGACACCTAGTTCTGTCGAAGGGCATAGCCGAATGAACGGACCGTCTGGATCAGCCTGGGCCGCCCCCCGGCTTCAAGCTTCTCCCTCAGGTGACCGACGTGCACGTCGAGGTAATTCGATTCGCCGCCCTCGTAGCCCCACACGTTGACCAGGACCGCATCCCGGCCGATCACCGCTTCGGCGTTGCGCATGAAGTATTCGAGCAGGCGGTACTCCGTTGGCGTGAGGGACAGAGCTTCGCCGCCGCGCGTCACGATGTGCCGGCGCATGTCGATAGCGACGTCCGCGTAGCTGAGGCGCTCGTCCGGGGTTTCACGTTCTGTACGGCGGATCAAGGCGCGCAGCCGCGCAGCCAGCTCGGCGATCTCGAAGGGCTTCGTTACGTAATCGTCGGCGCCCGACTCCAGGCCGAGGATGCGGTCCGGCACCGTGTCGCGGGCCGAGAGCATGAGGATGGGTATGGGCAGCGTCTGTCGTAAGCGGCGGCAGAGCGAGACACCGTCGAGGTCGGGCATCATCACATCGAGCACCACCACATCCGCCTTACGATTCTCGAGATACTCGAGCGCTTCCTGCGGATCCGGGAACGTCGTGACATCAAAACCGTGCAGGCGCAGGCCCCGCTTGATGACGCCGAGAAGGCGCACGTCGTCGTCGACTATCACCGCCCGAATTACGCGGGCGGCGGGTGCCGAACCCATTCCGGTACTCGAACCCAAATACTACCTCCGCCCTTCAGAGCTCATTGTAGCCGACGCCGTCTGGATCATATCCGGGTCTCTGGCGCTGATCAGCAGTTCCGCAGATACCCTGGCGTGCCGAGTAGTTTGTCCAGCGTGACGGCCTTGAGTCCGCGCTGGGCGAGGCCATCGAGGATCCGCGGCAGCGCCGCGAGGAGCACACTGCGGTCGGCCCCAATGTTGCCGTCGATGCCGTCGTGCAGGAGGATGATCGATCCGGGCCGCACCTTATCGAGCACGCGCTTCGCTACGAGGTCTCCATCGTCTGTCGCCCAGTCTCCGGCGGAAACGTCCCACGTCACCATGCGCATACGCTCGTTCGCGAGCACGTGCGCCATGAACGGCGTATGGCTGCCGTGCGGTGGCCGATAGAACGCCGGACAGACGCCAAGATTACGTTTGAAGGCGTCCTGCGTTTTCCCGAGCTCCGGATACCGCGGGTCCAGCCAACGAAACGCGTCGTGGTGGTACGAGTGATTCCCGAGCAGGTGGCCGTCGTCCAGCAACGCCTGCGAGACGTCGGGCCGCGCATCGAGAGCTTTGCCCACAGTGAAGAACGTCGCCTTCACGCCGTGGGCGTCGAGGATGTCTCGGATCTCGAGCGTATACGGCGGATCCGGACCGTCGTCGAACGTGATGGCAACTTCGTTGCCGTCACGGGATCCGTGCGAGGTCAGCGAACCGAACCAGCTGGCGGCCGGAGTGGTGGCGCCGATGTAGCTGACTGTGCCGAGGCTGAACAACAGAACTCCGACCGCCGTGCCGGCCTCGCGGCGGTTGGGCCGGCGCCTCGTGCGAGGCGACGAGACCGCCAGCGCGGCTGCCAACAGCAGGACGATCGCGCCGGAGAACATCGCGGCATCACGGCCGGCGCTGAATCGAATCCCGATAACCACGCCTATGGCTAAGGACGCTGCCACGGCAGACAGCGGCGTCAGCCTGACGCCGCGCTCGGGCGCCACGAGTCCGATCCCCGCACCTAACGTGGGCCCGATGATCCACGCGGCGACGGGATACGAGGCCTGCGACAACAGCCAGCAACCAAGACAGCTCGCGACCGCACCGCCGACGGAAAGCAGGCTGCTCCGGGGCACCACGGCCGCGACGAGCGCAGTGCTCACAGTAATCACGGCTGCGACGCAAATCTGGACGGCGGAGGCGTGCACCGGCGAGCCGGCGATCGCCAACGACGGTAGGGCGAACATGCCCGCTGCCGCGGCGAACACCCGCTGAGCTAGCGTGACCAGTAGTCGTGGCTCGTCCGCTGCACCAGACGTGGTGGCGGCCGCCCTGCTATCCTCACTCTGGTGCGTCGCATTCATGCTCTCACAGACTAACGCACGGCTTTCGTTGCGTTCGCGCTTCGATGCCGCAGCTGAGTGGGCGCGAGATCCCGCTCATGCGGTGCTGGTGCTCACGGGCGGGGCGTGGACGGTGGTGCTGGCGACCATCCTGACACACACCATCTTTGTGACGAACGACTCAATCAGCAACTACATCCACGTCTGGTACGTGGCTGATCGCTTCTGGCACGGGCACGGCGTGCCTCTGTACATGCCAGTGCTCGGGCACGGCGACGCGTTCGCCTTTCCCTACGGCTTCATCCCGTGGTTCGGCGCGGCGTTGCTACGGCCAATATTCGGCGACTGGATCGTGACGCTGTGGCTCGTGGTCGGATTCGTGGGCGTCGTCGTGGCGCAGTGGTGGGCGTTCCCCGAGCTGCGACGCGGCTGGTGGTCCTCGATCCTGTTGGTCAATCCGATGCTGGTCGAGGCGCCGCTCCTCGGGCAGTTGCCGTTTTTATGGGCGACCGCCATACTCATCGCCGCAGTCGGTTGCTGGCGCCACGATCGTCGTCTGGTCGCGGCGCTGCTCATGGGGGCGGCGCAGGCAACGCACCCAGCCGTGATCCTGCCGATTGCGGGTTTGCTGGTGCTGGTGTGGCTTTACCTGGAGCCGTATCGGCGGGCGCTACTCGGCTGGTATGCGTTGTCGTTGCTCATAGCTATGCCGGCGGTCTGGATCGTACTGGCGTCGCCATCCGTCGGCGACGTATCGACGGGAACGCTGCTCAAGACATTCTTCGGCACAGTGATCCTGAGAGCGCTCGTCGTCGGCGCGCCGTTCATCGGCATCGCGATGATGCGCACGCCGCTGGTGCGGATCCAGCCGTTGATGTTCGCCGGGCTGATCGCGCTGACGGTTGCGCTGATCCCGGTGCGCCACAACGAGTACGCGGTGCGTGCACTCACCCGCACGCCCGACCAGGCGCTGACGCCGTTCGTCCGGTCGAGTAACTTCGTGCCGGGAGCGACGTATCGGATCCTGCGGGTCGGCGACGGGAAGGTGGGCATGTACGACCTGGTGAAGGCCGGCGGGCTCCTCGATTCAGAGCCGTTCCCGGAGAGCATCGACCGCAGGAGCTTCGCCACGTCGTCAGAATACGTCGCGTTTCTCGTGAAGCGGCACGTCGACTATGTGCTGATCTACGATGCGTACGACGCCCGCTACGGGACGAACGAGCATCGCCTGCTAAAGGAGATGGCCGAGGGCTCGTCCCAGACGTGCGCGTCGGTGGCGGCGGCCGGCGACGGGTACGAGGTCTACCGCGTCGCACACAATGCCGCATGTGATCGCTCCAGCGAGATCAGTCCACGGCGGCCCGTCCACGCGGCGGCTGACCTTCGCAAGTCCACACGCGATACGGGCGTAGGCTTGTATGTGCAACATGGCCGACGGCGTTAGCTCGGACGCAGGGAGTGATCGATGACGCGATTCGACAACAGCGACATCGCCCGCGTGCGCGAGGCGGCAGCGGTCGCGATCGAGCGCTGGCACCTGCCGGGCATGAGCATCGGAGTTGTGCAAGGCGATGACCTCGTGTGGGCAGAAGGATTCGGTTACGGGGACATCGAAAGCCGCGAGCCGATGGATCTGGCGCGCCGCCAGCGCATCGCCTCGATCACGAAGACGATGACCGGGCTCTGCACGATGGCGTTGGTCGATGAGAGGCGGCTGTCGCTCGACGACCGCGCCGTGGACCATCTACCAGGCGTGATGTTCGACGGGCCGGGCGAGCGCATCACGATCCGCCACCTGCTCACGCACACCTCGGGCATCGGCGAAGCGCCAACCCTCGAGGCACTGGCCGCGACCGTCGACCCCAACCATGAGGGCGGCTACGGAAGCTGAGCGCGATGGGTTGGGGTGACGTGACAGCCGGACCCCGGCTACAACGGCGAACGCAGGTCTCACGAAGTTCTCGGTCTTCAAATCCGGCTGGCGGCGTTGGGTCAGCTGCTACGGCACGGTCTCGATGTTCGGTGGGCACATCCTCCCGATAACCCGCGTGTTTCCCTATAGTGAGGCTCCTGGACGCCGTCCGGGGGATTGCACTGGGGGAGTGAGGCGATGCAGTGTCCGGCCTGTCGCCACGACAACCGCGAGGGCGCGACATTCTGTGAAGGATGCGGCGCCTCGCTTGCTCGCGTCTGTTCTAAGTGCCGGGCGCAGCTGAGGCCATCGTCCCGCTTCTGCGATTCGTGCGGCCAGGCCGCTGGAGAACCAGGCGTCCAACCCCCTTCCACCCCGCCAGTTTCACCCGCACTCCCTGCCTCATTCGGCGGCGGACGCTACAACGTCCGCAGCTTCCTGGGCGAGGGCGGGCGCAAGCGCGTCTACCTGGCGCACGACACCAAGCTTGACCGCGATGTGGCATTCGCCGCGATCAAGACGGACGGCCTCGACGCCGACGGTGTGACGCGCATCCGCCGCGAGGCGCAGGCGATGGGCAAGCTCGGGGACCACCCGCACATCGTCACGGTGTTCGACACCGGCGAGGAAACCGGCACGGATGGCGTCGTCGAGCCGTACATCGTCAGCCAGTACATGGCGGGTGGCGAGCTCACCGGACTGATCGACACTGCGGAACAGCGACGCGTCCCGATCGCCGATGCGGTGCGAATCGCGTCGCAGATCGCGCAGGGGCTGGAGCATGCGCACGCGCACGGCATCGTCCACCGCGACCTCAAGCCGGGCAACATCTGGCTAACCGACGCGGGCGTCGTGAAGATCGGGGACTTCGGGCTCGCGCTCTCGCTCGACCGCACACGCATGACCATTGCCGGCACGATGGTCGGCACCGCGGCGTACATGCCCCCGGAACAGGCGATGGGCGGCGCGACCACAGCGGCCAGCGACCTGTACGCGCTCGGCTGCGTCGTCTACGAGATGGTGACCGGCAGGCCACCGTTCGTCGGTGACGACGTCGTCGCGGTCATCTCGCAGCACGTCAACACGCCGCCGGTCGCGCCGACGTGGCACACGAACGAGTGCCCTCCGGGGCTCGAGTCGCTGATCACGCGCCTGCTCGCCAAAGACCCGGCGCAGCGGCCGGCCACGGCGACAGAGGTGATACAGGCGCTCGCGTCCGTCGATGTGCAGTCGGCACCAGCAGAAGCCGCAGCGCCCTCCGAAGAGGCAACGAGCGGCGCCATCTATCAGCACACGTTTGTCGGCCGCGAGGCCGAGCTGAAGCAGCTGCAGGCGGCGTTCGACGGCGCGCTCTCCGGGCAGGCCGCGCTCGTGATGGTCGTCGGCGAGCCGGGCATCGGCAAGACGACGGTCACCGAACAGCTCCTGACCTACATCGGGATGCGCGGCGGCCGCACGCTCGTCGGGCACTGCTACGAAGAGGGATCGCTGGCGCTGCCGTACCTGCCGTTCGTCGAGGCGATGCGGTCCTACGCGCTCGTCTGCGAGCGCGACCAACTCGAGGAGGAACTCGGCACGGGCGCCGGCGAGGTAGCGCGCATCGTCTCCGAGATCCGCGACCGCGTCGCCGTCGAGCTGCCGCCGCCGGGTAATCCCGAGGAAGAGCGCTTCCGCCTCTTCCAGGCCGTGACGGCGTTCCTGCGCAACGCGTCGGCCGCGCAGGCGCTGTGCGTCGTGCTCGAAGACCTGCAGGACGGCGACAAGGGCACGATGGAGCTGCTCGTCCACCTCGCGCGCAGCCTCTCCGGCGCGCGCCTGCTGATCGTCGGCACGTACCGCGACGTGGAGGTGGACCGCAGGCACCCGCTGTCGGCCGCGCTCGCAGATCTCAGGAGGGTCGAGTCATTCACGCGCATCCCGCTGCGCGGACTGAGCATCGATGAAGTGCAACGGATGCTCTCGAATCTCGCCGGCCATGATGTCGTATACGCGCTGGCGGAGGCCATCTACCGCCAGACCGAAGGCAACCCGCTCTTCATCCAGGAGGTGGCGCGCTACATCGCCGAAGCAGGCCTGATCAAGCGCGAGGGCGGCCAGTGGGTATCGGCGGTCGGTGCCTCGCTGATCACGCAGATCCCGGAGGGGCTGCGCGATGTGATAGGCAAGCGACTTTCGCGGCTGAGCGAGGAGTGCAACCGCGTCCTCAGCATTGCCGCTGTGATGGGCCGCGACTTCTCGCTCGATGTGCTGCGCGACGTCGCCGGCGTGCCCGAGGAGCAGCTGCTCAGTGCGATCGAAGAAGCGATGGGCGTGTCGTTGCTCCAGGAGCACTCGGAAGGGCGCGAGGTCCGCTATCGCTTCACGCACGCCTACTTCCGCCAGACGCTCTACGGCGAGATGATCGCGCCGCGGCGGCTGCGGCTGCACAACGACGTCGCGAAGGCGCTGGAGCGTCACTACGGCACCCGCCTCGAAGAGCACGCGGCGGAGCTGGCCGAGCATTTCGCGCACTCGTCGACCGAAGAAGACCTGCGCAAGGCCGTGCACTATGGCGAGCTGGCCGGCCGGCGCGCGGCTGGCGTCTACGCGCACGGCGAGGCGGCGCGGCTGCTGGAGCAGGCGCTGCAGGTGCAGGACGTGCTGGACCCCAACGACGGCGCCAAGCGCTTCGGCCTGCTCAACGCGCTCGCCGACGCGTTGCTTTCGGCGGGCGAGCCCAAGCGCGTTTCGGATGAGATCGCGCCGGAGATGTTCACGATCGCCGAGCGGCTCGGCGACAGCGACCGCGCGGGGGCGGCTTGCTGGCTGGGGCAGGAGGCCCTCGGCCGCCAGGACGCCGGGCCCGTGTTCGCGACGCCGGAGTGGGCGATGTGGACGGAGCGGCTCTATCGTCACGCCGCACCTGACAGCCGCTTCCGGGTGAACGCGGATCTGAGCGCGGCGTGGACGCACTCCACGTTCCGCCGGTTGCGAGAGTTCTGGGAAGCGAGCGCCGCCGCGCTGGACATGGCTCGCCGCGTGGGGGATCCGGACACGCTTGGTTACGCGTTCCTCACCTTCCTGAGTCAGGGGGCACCTCCTGAGCTTGAGCACGACCGCGCCGCCGTAGCGGCGGAGTTCGCAACCGTTCCCCGGACGAACATGCGGCCTGTGTCGCTCGCAACGATCCTCAACGGCCAATGGTCTGTGTTTCTTTCCGCCGGGCAGCGCGCCAACGCCGATACCGCGCGGCAGGAACTCGACGATTATGCTCGCCGCGTCGGAGATCCATACGTGCAGACGTTTCAGCTGATTACGGAAGCGGGGCGGCTCGCGCTCGGAGGCGAGTTCGAAGCCGAATTGGACCTCGTTCAACGCTTCACTGGTACCGCGGCGGGCGCTGAGCCGTTAGGACAGGCGGTGGCGGCCGCGACGGTGTCACCACTGCTTGCCAGGCTCGGCCGCTTTGAAGAGGCGCTTGCATATCGTCCGGCCTGGGGGGCGTTCTTCGCGTTCGAGGGGGTGGCCGCCTACATTCCCGCTGCGGCCGGCCTCATAGACGAAGCCCGGCGCGAGACACAGCGCCTGGTGACGGAACGTGGGACCACTGCCGAGGACGACTGGACGGGCACGGGGACGCTGGTAAGTTTGCTCGCGACGTCGGTCCTCACGCGGGATATGGACGTGCTGCGCATGCTCTACCGGCGGCTCTCCGGCTTTGCAGATCTGTACTCACCGGACGCACTCTCCACCGTCGCCCGGCAACTGGGCCTGGCCGCGCTGCTGCTCGATGACCCTGCGGCGGCGCGCGCGCATCTCGCGACCGCGCTGGACGTCGCCGCGCGCGTGGGCGATCGCCCCGAGACCGCGCTCATCCGCCTCGCCATGGCGCGCACGCTGTACGAGCACTACCCGGGCGAGCGGGCCGAGGCGGCCGAGCACCTCAAGTTCGCGCTGTCCGAGTTCCAAGCGATGAAGATGCAGCCCGCGCTCGAAGAAGCGATGCGGCTCAAGCTGAATGCTCAGGGCATCAGCACGATCACCAGCGACATCTACACGTCAATCGTCGCCGTCGCCGACAGCGTCCAGCACGAGCGGCCGGACATCGCCGCCCACGCCGCGCCCGACGGCACCGTCACGATCATGTTCAGCGACATCGAGGAGTCCACGCCGCTAGCGGAGCGCCTCGGCGACCAGGCGTGGCTTGAGCTGCTGCGCAAGCACAACGCCCTCATCCGCGAGCAGCTCCGCGCCTACGACGGCTTCGAGGTGAAGACGATAGGCGACGCCTTCATGGTCGCCTTCCGTTCGGCGAAGAAGGGCCTCGACTGCGCCATCGCCATCCAGCGTGCCTTTGACGGACACAACGCCGCGGATGGTGAGCATGTGAAAGTGCGCATCGGCCTGCACGCGGGCGAGGCGATCAAGGACGGTGACGACTTCTACGGCAAGAACGTCATCCTCGCCTCGCGCGTGGCGGGCAAAGCCGTCGGCGGCGAGATCCTCGTGTCGTCGCTGGTGCACCAGCTGGTCGAGAGCAGCGTGGGTGCGGCGATGTTCGGCGAGCCGCGCGATGTGGAGCTGAAGGGGCTGAGCGGCACGCACACCGTCTACGCCGTGGGTTTGGCGTGAACATCTAGTTGCCACCCGGGCAATTACGGCGACCCTGGCGAGGGAGTAGAGGAACGGAAAGACCGCAGACGATTGTTGGGCGGCTAGCCGGGTTTGTCCTTGGTGGAGACGGGGGAGAACCCACCTCCCACAAGTTGCATGAGCATGTGCGGCGTCGAGTCGGGCTTGGTACCACTTACGAACTCGCGGACGCGGCTCTTAGTGCCCAGTCCCGTAGGAGATTGGCATCGGCGAGAACGTCGTCCGGAACTTCGAAGTTGCGGTCCACGGTCTTAGGACCTCGCCGACGGTTCCGCGGCTGAAATGCCGTCATGCCTCGACCGAGGTAATCCGCCCGACTCGTTGCGTCTGTGCGGAAATAGACGCGTCCGTCCGAGATGACGCCGAAGAATCTGTCTTCGAGGAAGAGCCCATATCCGCCGAACATCGTTCGAACGCTCACGGGCAATGGCGCCAGCCCGCGGACGACGTTGTCCTTCGCTTCTTCCGTCTCCACTAGCCGTCAGCATACGGGTCATGAGTCATGAGTACACGCCGCTCCTCGGCAACGCTGTGAGCAGGTCCTGTGAAGTGGCACGATTACATCAGTGCCGAGGAACTACTCTTCGCCGCGCGAGACGTCGTCTGTAACGAGACGACTTGCGCGATCATAGCGAACGTAGTTCCATGTCCAATTGAGCAGCACCAGCGCGCGGTTGCGCAGACCGATGATCGCCAACAGGTGCACCACCAGCCACAGGGCCCACGCAAAGGAGCCGCTGAACTGCAGCCCGAACACGTGCGCTACCGCCATGCGGCGGCCGATCGTCGCCATCGTGCCGCGGTCGCGATAGCGAAAGCGTAGCGGCAACTCGCCGCGCACCGCGCGCAGGATGTTGCGGGCCGCGAGGTCTCCCTGCTGCAGTGCGACCTGCGCGAGCATCGGATACGGGCGGCTGTCTGGCCCCTCCAGAAGCGCAATATCACCGATGGCGTATACGTCGGAACGGCTGTCCAGCTGCAAGGTGCTGCCTACCGGGATGCGGCCGTCGGGCGTTACCTCGAAGCCCATCGCTGCGGCCAGAGGCGCGCCCCGCGTACCCGCGACCCAGACGACGTTCGACGACCCGATCGTCTCGCCGCCGCGTAACGTCACCGCGTCTTCCGAGATATCGGTCACCAGCGCGCCAAGGCGCACGTCGACGCCGAGCCCGCGAAGCTGATCGAGCGCCTTTCGCTGCAGGCAGGCCGGCATCGCCGGCAGCAGGCGGCCCGTCGCCTCGATCAATATGACGCGCGCCCCGGCCAGGTCCAGGTCGGGATAGTCGCGTCGCAGCACGTGTCGCTTCAGCTCAGCCAGCGCGCCGGCCAGCTCGACCCCTGTCGGCCCGCCTCCGACGACGACCATCGTCATCAGGCGCGCGCGGGCGGTGGCGTCTCGCTCGACCGTCGCACGCTCAAAGTTTCGCAGGATGCGACTGCGCATGGCGTTCGCTTGAGACAGGTCCTTCAAACCGATGGTGTTTCGCTCTACCGAAGCCATGCCGAAGTAGTTGGTCACGGTCCCTGCGGAGATCACCAGGTAGTCGTAGGGCACACCACACGCATCCGTGATGACTCGGCGGGCGTCGAGGTCGACGCCCGTCACCTCGGCCAGCAAGAAGCGCACGTTGCGTGCGCCGCGCAGGATGGCCCGCACCGGCTGCGCGATGTCGTCTGCCGCCAGGCCCGCCGTCGCGACCTCGTACAGCAACGGCATGAACGTGTGATGGTTATGCCGGTCGATGACGAGCACGTCGACAAGAGAGTTGCGGAGCCTTTGCGCCACACGCAGACCGCCGAACCCGGCACCGATGACAACGACTCGCGGCCGTCGCGCCCGACTCAACGCACTCAATAGCTCCATCGCCTCCATCGAGCGTCGCCAAGAGGGTTCACGATGCTGACACATCCCCTGAACCGTCGCGCACAGATCGTTGAATGTGCCCTACGGCGCACGCCTTCGCCGAGTGCTCCGTGAAGTGGATGTGTGGGCACGACCACACGATGCGGTCACTCCGACGGACAACGCCCCTATACGCGGGACCGCTGACAACGGCGTCCGGCGTGGCCGGCTCTTCGATAAGGTTGGTATCCGAAAGGTCTGCCCCAGTCGTTGCCGTTCCTCCTTCTAACCGCTCCGGAGCTGCCCCAAGGCGCTACGCGTCGCTCCTCGGCCTACTAGCCGCCGCCGAGTTTCCCGAGGGTTTCGCGCTGCTGGTCAGTGCGCTCGGCGTCCCAGGCATGCGTCAGCCCGGCGATCCAGCTGCGGAGGATAGCGAGCTGATCTTCTCGCCGGTCGAGGGCGGCAAGCTTGTCCAATAACGTGTTGAGAGCCTCGTCGCTGACCATGACCGCACCCCCTCCCAAGCATGACTCGGGATGACCGAACCGGATTACGCTTGCAGGGTAGCGCGACTTCGCTGAGGAGGAGCGGTGATGGCCATATTATGAGCCCATCGCGAGGGCACAGCGCGAACGGCCCGTCGGGAATCGCGACCGAGAGGCTGGCCACGCGCCGGCCAGCAAAACGGCGGAGCGCTCACCAAGAAGTGAGACTTGATCGCTCCGCCGTGCCGCACTGGTCGCCAAACGACGCCGCGCGGCCTAAGGACGATCGTAACACCTCTGTCAATGGACATCGCCGCCAGGCGCCGATGCTCATCCGTTCATGCCCTGGCGTCTATTGAAGAGCATCGGAGACCTCCTATCTCTTGCGTCTTTACGCCCTCTGGTCGCATGATACGCCTCTAGACGTGTTAAGGAGGCGGAGCGATGGCTGAGATGACGAAGTCCGAGCGCGTGCGGGCAGCACTTGCCGGCAAGCCGGTGGATCACGCGCCGGTCGCGCTCTGGCGCCACGACTTCCTGCGCGAATGGACCGCCGAGGACCTCGTCGCGGCGACGCTCGAAGCCTATCGTGCCGATGACTGGGACTTCATCAAGTTCAACCCGCGCGCTACCTACTTCGCCGAGGCCTGGGGGAACACCTACGAGCGACCGACGGAGCAGCGGCAACCTCGACTCAAGGCTGCCACAATCCATGACGCCACCGCGCTCGCCAGCGTCGCGCCACTCGACCCGCGCGAGGGTGTGTTCGGTGAACACTTGCGTGCGCTGTGGATGCTCGTCCGCGCGGTGAGCGATGAGGTCGATGTGATCCAGACGGTCTTCTCGCCTCTGTCGGTCGTCGCGATGCTCTGCGGTTCAGATGCCGCCTTCCGCGAGTTCGCAGAGAGCGATGCTGATGCGGCGCAGGCCGCCCTCGGCGCCGTCGCGAAGACACTCGCGGCATATGCACAGGCGTGCATCCATGCCGGCGCCACGGGGATCTTCTTCGCCCCGCTGCTCTGGGCGAGTCGCGACACCTGCGACGACGACTTCTACTCCGAGTTTGGTCGGCCGTTCGATCTCGCGGTGCTCGATGCGGTGAGGGACGCGCCGTTCAATGTCCTGCACGTATGCCGCAATCACAACCTGCTCGACACGCTGCTCGACTATCCGGTTGCCGCTTTCAATTGGGCGGACCGCGGCGAGGGCAACCCGAGCCTACAGGACGTGAAGCGCCGCACGCCGAAGGCCGTCATGGGCGGGATCGACCAGGCACGCTTCCACGCGATGTCTATCGACGAGGTGCGGGCTCAGGCGCTCGATGCGCTCGCCGTGGGCAGCGGTCTGGTGCTCACGGCCGGCTGCGCGATTCGTCCAGACACGCCGGCAGCCAACCGCGCCGCCGTCGCCGCGGCTGCGCGACGAGCGTGACCGCACACCATGACTTCGTCGTGTGCAGCCTCGCTCATCCGCATGTAGCGCCTCGTATCGGACGGATGGCAACCCGCCGGGCGCGGAGCCGGAGGCGTGAACTACCGCTTCACGCGTTTGCGCCGGGTTCACTGGCTAGGCGGTCCCGATTTTTTCACGATCTGGTCATCGTAACGGTGCGTGACGCGCGGCCAACGTCGCTGATCTCTGCCCGGCCACATCGCCGTTATGCTAATTTCAACGGGACTGCACTCCAGCGTCGTTGAAGGCGTACAATAGCCATCTCAAAGAACCGCCCCGGCAGGCGAAAGAGGAGGGTTCATCATGTCTAAAGATCGTGTCGGCAAGCTCATCAAGGAGCACGGCATCCGGATGGTGGACCTGAAGTTCACTGACTTGCCGGGCCTCTGGCAGCACTTCAGCGTGCCCGTCACGGAGATTGATGACGACGTCTGGGAGCATGGCCTCGGCTTCGACGGCTCCAGTATCCGCGGTTTCCAGAAGATAGAAGAGTCGGACATGCTGATCGTGCCGGACCCTTCGACCGCCGTGTTGGATCCTGCAACGGAGCGGCCGACCTTATCCATGATTGGGGACATCGTCGATCCGATTACCAAGCAGGCGTACTCACGCGACCCGCGAGCCATCGCGAAGAAGGCGGAGGCGCACGTGAAGTCGGCCGGCGCATTCGACGCGGTGTACTTCGGCCCGGAAGCGGAGTTCTTCGTGTTCAACGATGTCCGGTTCGATCAGACCGCGAACAGCAGCTACTACTTCGTTGACTCGATCGAGGCGCGCTGGAACAGCGGGCGTGACGAGAGCCCGAACCTGGCGTACAAGATCCCGCATAAGGAGGGCTACTTCCCCGTCGCGCCCTTCGACACGATGATGGACCTCCGCTCCGAGATGGTGATGAAGATGGAGGACGCCGGCATTCGCGTTGAGGCGCAACATCACGAAGTGGCGACCGCCGGTCAAGCAGAGATCGACATGCGCTTCGACACGCTCGTTGTCATGGCAGACAAACTGATGATGTACAAGTACATCGTCAAGAACACGGCGCGGCAGCATGGTATGGTCGCCACCTTCATGCCGAAGCCGCTCTTTGGCGACAACGGCTCCGGCATGCATTGCCACCAGAGCCTGTGGAAGGGCGGCGAGAACACCTTCTACGACGCGAAGGGCTACGCGCTCACCAGTGAGACGTGCCGCTGGTACATCGGCGGGTTGCTGAAGCACGCCCGCGCGCTCATGTCGTTCTGTGCGCCGACGACGAACAGCTACAAGCGTCTGGTGCCCGGCTACGAGGCGCCGGTGAATCTCGTCTACTCAGCGCGCAATCGCAGCGCGGCGTGCCGCATCCCGGTGATCAGCGAGAACCCGAAGGCCAAGCGTATCGAGTTCCGCCCGCCCGATCCGTTAGCGAACCCGTACCTCGCTTTTTCAGCGATGCTTCTCGCCGGGCTCGACGGCATCGCAAACAAGATCGATCCCGGGCCACCGCTAGAGCGCAACACCTATGAGCTCTCGCCGGAAGAGCAGGCGAACATCCGCACCGTCCCGGCGTCCCTCGCCGAAGCGGTCGAGGCCTTGGAGGAAGACCAGGAGTTCCTGTTCAAAGGAAACGTCTTCACCCCCGATGTGATCGAGATGTGGCTCGACATGCAGAAGGAGGCGATCGACGCGATCCGGCTGAGGCCACATCCCTACGAGTTCCAACTGAGCTTCGGGGCGTAACCGCGATCCGCCAGGGCCAGCGATGGCCGACTCGGGTCGAGCCAAGAGTTACGGCGTGAACGTGGACTTCGCCTTCCTCTGTGACCACATCGAGGCCTCGAGAGAGAAGATCGATGCGCGGGGAATCGGGTTCGACGAGATCTACGCGCGTTCCATACCTTGGACGCACCCCGAGTTCTGGTACGTCACACAGCTGAGCGCAGGCGTTGAAGAGGTTGGCGAACGCGACCTCGATATGTCGGTCATTGATGCCGACGGAGACGTAGTGGCACAGCTAACAGGCACGTTCCCCATCGAGCGGCCGACGCCAGGGGAACAGACGAAGGTGCGAATCGCCATCGCCTTGAATGGCGTGGTGTTTCCCCGCTACGGCAACTATGCTTTGCACCTCTCGGCGGATGGTCACGAGTTGAACCGGCTCTCACTCAATGTCCGCGCCTCCGAGCACGGCTAACCGATTATTCGAACGGGGACGACGGACCGGCATCCCAAGCCGACCGATGCCGGCGGCTGTACCGGCGGACACAGCTTGGACGCAAGCGGAGCGTTAGAATCATCGCACGACCACGTGCAGTTGAGCGTACCAAGAGATAAGGCGGGCGTGATGGCGAATGATCGGACGAAATTCATCCTTCCCGAGTCGGATGTGCCGACCCAGTGGTACAACATCGCCTCCGACCTGCCGAAGCCACCGCCGCCGCCTCTGCACCCTGGCACCCACCAGCCGATCGGGCCGGAGGCGCTCGCGCCGCTGTTTCCGATGGAGTTGATCAAGCAGGAGGTGTCGCAGGAACGCTTCATCGCGATCCCCGACGAGGTGCGTGAGGTGTACAAGCTGTGGCGGCCGACGCCCCTGATCCGTGCGCGGCGCCTGGAGGCTGCGCTCGGCACACCGGCGCACATCTACTTCAAGTACGAGGGCGTCTCGCCTGTGGGCTCGCACAAGCCGAATACCGCTGTGCCGCAGGCGTACTACAACAAACAGGAAGGTGTGAAGCGGCTGACGACCGAGACGGGCGCCGGCCAGTGGGGATGCGCGCTCGCCATGGCCTGCAACTTCTTCGGCCTGGAGCTCAAGGTCTACATGGTGCGGGTGAGCTACGACCAGAAGCCGTACCGCCGGTCGATGATGCAGGTCTTCGGGGCGGAGGTGGTGCCCAGTCCGAGTCCCGATACCAATGCTGGCCGCGCCGTCCTGGCCCAAACACCGGACAGCCCGGGCAGCCTCGGCATCGCCATCAGCGAAGCGGTTGAAGGCGCTGCCGCCCGTGACGACACGAAGTACTCGCTCGGAAGCGTCTCAACCACGTCCTCATGCATCAGACGGTGATCGGTCTGGAGTCCCTCAAACAGATGGAGATGGCCGGGGAGTACCCGGACGTCGTCATTGGCTGCACCGGCGGCGGCTCGAACTACGCCGGGCTCGCTTTCCCCTTCATGCGCGACAGACTGACGACCGGCAGCAAGACCCGCTTCGTCGCCGCCGAGCCCGAGGCCTGTCCGTCGCTGACGCGAGGCGAGTACCGCTATGACTTTGGCGACAGCGCCGGCACGACGCCGCTGATCAAGATGTATACGCTCGGACACACCTTCGTCCCGGAGGGCATCCACGCCGGCGGACTGCGCTACCACGGCATGGCGAACCTGATCTGCGAGCTGGTCGATCAAGGGCACATGGAAGCCCGCGCCTACCACCAGAACACGGTCTTCGAGGCCGCCCTGCAGTTCGCCCGCAGCGAAGGGATCGTGCCGGCGCCGGAGAGCGCGCACGCCATCCGCGCCGCCATCGACGAGGCGCTCGCGTGCAAGGAGTCAGGCGAAGCGAGGACCGTGCTCTTCAACCTGAGCGGCCACGGCTACTTCGACATGACCGCGTATGACCAGTATCTGGCGGGCAACTTGAAAGACTTCGCCTACCCGGTGGAGCGGGTGAAGGACGCCATGGCCGGCGTCCCGGTAGTGGCGTAAAACGCACGATGTTGTCATCGTGACGGCGCTCAGCCGTGATCGTCGTGCAAAACGAACGTGCTAGTCGCTTCGGAGCGCGTTCTTGAGACGCTCGGCTTCCGTCGCACGAAGTGTCTCAGCTTCTCCGGGAGAGAATGACGTGCCGCAAGCGTCGCACGTCCAGCTGGACGCCTTGGCGTCGTCTCCCATGTCCGCTGCCGCGTCCCAACGGGCCACGAGCGTCACGTGCGCGCACACCGGTACGTCGTCGGCTGGTGCCTTGTCGGCCGTGCTGCTGCTGCGACCGCGTAGCTTGTTCCACCAACTCATACTTGACCTCCTAACTCACGCACAGAGCGAGCTTATCGGTTGGGCCGCTCTGACATCCGGCTGGAGACCGTCGGGGTATTTCTTACGATCTTCACATCGATCATACGCCCGCAGTCAAGAGCGCGAACTACGGCGCGAAGGTGTGCGTGCATATGTCGTACTCTGTGTAGCTCGATTGCAGGTCCCAGACTCGCGTCCGGCCAGCCCGGCGGACGCGATGGGCGGGCCGTGTCGCCCTGCGACGTTGCGGCGTACAATCGAGTTGCACCGATGCAAGAAGCAGAGCCTTCCCTTGATGGCGCCAGAGTTCGACGCCTCCTCGCTGAGAACCTCGAAGGATTCTTGGCGCCTGATCAGGTCGCCGACGTCATCATCGAAGGGAACTGGGTATGTGCGATCCTCTCCGCCGCTGCCTTGACGCCGGATCTTGCGCAGAGGGCATACGGTGCTCTTGCGAAGGCTCTTCCGGTAGCGCGGGTTGAGGTACGGCTGGACAACGTCATCTATCGCGGTGGCGCAGGGTTCGGCGAGGGCCGCTATGTCGTTGCCGTTCTCGGAGGCAAAGGCGGTGTCGGGAAATCGACCGTCGCGGTCAATCTCGCGCTGACGTTGACAGCCATGGGCCTCAAGGTTGGCCTTCTCGATGCAGACATCCACGCACCGGATGTCCCGCATTTGCTTGGCA
>JALYKW010000055.1 GCA_030774575.1 Chloroflexota bacterium
ACCCGCGTTGCTAGGCGCCGGCTGACGTGGACGAGCGAGCCGCGGCCATCCCTCGCGATCACGAAGATCCCAGGCATACGGCCTCCTTGCCGGAGAAGCTTTCGTAGCGCGCCAACACCACGCTCGCATAATGCGGGTCCAGTTCCATGCCATAGCAGACGCGCCCGGTGCGTTCCGAGGCGATCAGCGTCGTGCCCGAGCCGAGGAAGAGATCGAGCACGATGTCGCCCGGCCTGCTGCTGTTGTTGATCGCGCGTTCGACGAGCGCGAGCGGCTTCATCGTCGGTGCGGCTTCCGACTCCGACGGCCGCGCGATCTCCCAGACGTCGCCCTGGTCGCGGTCGCCACACCATTGGTGCTTGGCGCCTTCCCGCCAGCCGTACCAGATCGGCTCATACTGCCGCTGGTAATCGGCGCGGCCGATGACGAAGCGGTCCTTCTTCCAAATGATGGTGTCGGACCAATGGCCGCCTGCTTCGGCGAGCGCACGTGAAACGGACGCCCATTCCTTCGTGCTCATGCAACAGTAGATTGCGCCATCCACGTTCGCGACGAGGTTGCGGGACCAGCCACGGATGAATGCACTCCACTCCTCCGCCGGCAGCGCGTCATTCGCGATCCTCCGACGCCTCTGACCGCGTTGTTGCCCGCCGTGATCGCCGAGGCTCACGCCATAAGGCGGATCGCAAAAGACCATCGATGGCCGTACCTCGCCTAGCAGACGCGCCACGTCGCCGACGTCCGTGGCGTCGCCCACGTAGAGGCGGTGGTCGTCCATCGCCCACAGTTGGCCACGCTGGGCGCGTGTGGCGGCGCGTGCCGCTTCTAGCGCGGCATCCAGGTCGAACGACTCGACTCGCTCGCGCTTCTCGCGCACGTCCAGGCTCTTCATCAGCTTGTCGAGCTCGTCCTCGGCGAAGCCGCTGAGCGTCAGGTCGATGCCGTCGATCGGTTTCAAGTCAGCGAGCATCCGCGCGAGCAGCTCGTTATCAAAGTCCCCTTCGATCTGGTTGAGGGCGATGTTGAGCAGCCGCGCCTGCTCAACGGTCAGGTCGAGGAGGATCACCGGCACCTGTTTGATGCCGAGCCGCCTTGCCGCCAGCAGTCGCTGATGCCCAGCGATCACGACGCCGTCCTCGCGACGCGCGAGCACGGGCTGGACGAAGCCGAACTCTTTGATGCTACGGGTGAGCGCCTCCATTTCCTCGTCGCTGATCTTGCGGGGGTTCGCCGGGTCCGGGCGCAAGGTGTCGATATCGACCGACTCGATCTGCATCTTGGTCTTGGTCTTGGTCTTTGTCGCTGTCGTCATCACGCTCTCTCGCACAAATGAAAAAGGCCACCGCATCGCTGCGATGGCCTTCGCTACTCACACCCAGTTCGCCTGCCGCGTTCGCGGCACTTTCAGTATACGACGTTGTCAGCCGGACCATGTTGTGAAGGACGTCGCGGGCGCGCAGGTGTCCTCGATGGACTAGGTTCCGTCGTATAAAACCGAAAGCCCCGACAGGGGTTCACCAGTCGTTGCGCGCCCTGGCAGTGAGGATACCTACCCCATGCACAATCTCAGCGACACCATGAGCGTTGCTGGGTGCGACCCCCAACTCTAGCTCGTCCTGAAAGAGCCCTCGCTTTCGGAATTCGCCGTACACGGCGCGGATCGGCGCGTGATACTTTCGATTGTAGAGGTTGACCGTTTCAGTTTCGTGCTTGTACCAGTCATTGCGGCTTTTCGCGAATTCATCCCCTGCATCCGGTGAAATGGAGGCCCAAGCCATCGGCTCTCCTTGTGTTCTGTCGAAAAACCACTCTCCCAATTCATCGTTCAGCTGTTCGAGCCCTTTTCGTAAGCGGCCTCGGCGTTGCGACTCGAAGAGCACACCTTGCGCATACCCAACTCCCACGAATGCGCTGACTACGAGGACCGCGCCCCATCCTACAGCGTCCATCGGCGGCCCTTTATCTGGAGCGAGGGCACGCCACAGACTGAACACAACACCCACGGCAACCGCCGAGATGACTGCGAGGACAGCCGCACGGCTCGTTGCAGGCGGGTCGGGTAGCCACTGGCGTTCTGGCGGTTGAGGCATGGCGCGATCCTACCACCATGCTCGCCGACGAGGATCGCCCGGCTTACCATCAGTGGCCGTAGCTTATCGAGGTGCATCAAACCTCACGTCCTCCTGCTTTGCCGATACCGTTCCTCCAAGTCATGAGCTGCGCGCTGGGCTACGAGTGTCTTTGGAAACGGGTACCGCCGTGAACACGCGGCAAGCCTGGTGCTCGTAGGTCGAGACGAAACCGACAATGCGGTCACCGACGGCGATCCGAGTCCGCCTGAGCTTGCGACGCCATTCGTCCCGCGGCGCGAGGCGGTTGCAGGTGTCACACCAGATCGCCTCTATCGCGTTCGACACGACTCACTCATCGTGCTTGGCCGCCTCGGCCGGCGTGCGGTGACAGCCGCGCGAAATCATTCGGATCATGTCGGCTGACTGGCTCCCCTTCGCCGCGTACGCAGCGTGTCGCGCGTTACTAACGGCGCGTAACGCTGTGTAACGCTCTCAGAGGAAGAGGAGGAGCTTGAGATTGAAGCCCGGCTCATCGACCCACCTCGTGCAGCGGTGTGGGCTCGCCGGTGGCCTTCCGTTTGCTCGCTCGACTGTGCCGCTTCCGATAGGTCGCCTGACGTTTCGCGTTGGCCGCGCGGATCTTCCCGATCTCCCCTTGGTGACTCCGCTTCTCCCAGTCCACGATGCTCCAAGTATCGTGCTCGAACGAGAGTAACGGTGGCGCCGTCCGTAGCAGTCGGCCGAATGCTGACTCGACGGTGGCCATGTCAACGTGGATGCCCTCGGCGATGTCCTCCAACGTCATCGGACCGTCGTACGCCTGCGATTCGAATCGTCCCGGCGTTCTGCTGCTCCTGAGGCTGTACAGGCACGCTAAAGCGAAAACGCCGCGACAATCGAGCGATAGACGGTAGAGGCGCGGATCGTCTATGTCCTCGGAAAGCGCCTTCATCCAGCGTCGGTAGAAGACGTCGAAGGCCCCGGGCATCAGACCACTACTCCTAAATGGCGCTCGCCTGTTGTCACCCTGCATGCGCCTTCGACCGCACTCTGCAAACGGCGGAGTAGCCGCGTCCGCCGATGAACTCGTTGTTGATTCTCGAACTGCGACGCGCTTCGACTCGCAACTGAAAGAGCACTCCTCATGGGCACGCCTCGTCCGTCTCTTTAAGACGAGAAACGAACTCTTCCAGATCGGCAACGACAACCCTCCGAGACCCCCCTACGCGCACGCTTTTCAATGCCTCCGTCTGGATCAATCGGTAGACCACGGTCCGGCCGAGTGATAGTCGCTCGCAGACCTCCCCGATACACAGAAGTAACTTTTCGGCCACGCCACACCTGTTGACTGTCCGTTCGTGGCCGTATAGTATTGCGCCAAGCTTATTCCGTACAAGACAGGTTCAGTATTACATGACCAACCCGGGCCTGAGCTTCGAGAACTCAGCTCGATCTGCCTGGTGGAACTTGCCCGCCGACGTGTCGATTCAGGACGGCTGCGTCGTGGCGCCGGTAGACCAGGAGTGGCGCCCAGTAGGGCCGCAGCCCGGGATGCTCGCCGAGTTCATTCAACTGTCGGAGGGCAATGACGAGCAGATAGCCGCGTACGCCCGAAAACACGGCCTCATCTACGTTTGCAGCGAGCACCTTCTCCCCGCCAGCCATTGGATCTGGTCGGGAGGGACTCGGGCCGGAGGCGCCATCGACCAGAGGATGTGAAGTCGCTGGGCTTCACACCGTCAAGAAGATCGTTACGCCAACGTCTATCTGGCGTTATTGGGCGCGATCGGCGCGCGCCATCTTGCGTATTACTGCCAGACTCGACCGCGACCGTCTCGGCGATCCGGGGGACTGGAGGGCGATCTCAGAGGAGGGCCTCGCCGCCTGGCAGGAAGAAATCCTGCCGCAGCTGGTTTCCTCCGATTTTCTCCGCCGAGCCATAAACGCCGTTGCGGTCCCAGAAGGCGCGCAATACGGCCATTCGCTCATCTTTGACCCCGACAGCTGGATTGAAGAGGTAGAAGACCTGGCGGGCGGTCACCTCGATCTCGCCGAAGAGCTTGAAAGCGAGCGGATAGAGCTCGGCATCGCGAT
>JALYKW010000056.1 GCA_030774575.1 Chloroflexota bacterium
CCCCTGAAAGTAGGCGAGCTCCAAGGTGAGACGTTGTTCGATGGGCAATGCGCCGAGCGCCGCATGGACGGCAGCGCGTTCTTCGGAAATGATACCTGCGAGAGAAGGATCGACGCTGCCCGTGTCCGCCAACAAATCTTGCTCGACGAGGACTGGAGCCTCAAAGCGGAGCCGCCGATTTTGGCGGCGGCGTTCGTCGATGGCCCGGTTCCGCGAGACGCCGATCAGCCAGGCGACGAAGGGACCACGCTCGAGGTCGAACTGGCGACCGCGCTCCCAGAGGCGGAAGAACACTTCTTGTACCACGTCTTCGGCGCTGCTCGGATCACTTAGTGCTCGCAGGGCGATCGAGTACACGAGCCGGCAGTAGCGATCGTAGAGCGCCTCGAAGGCGCCGATGTCGCCGCGGCAGAGGCGACGCATGAGGACGCGGTCCGATAGTTTGGCGAGATCCACGACTTCCCGACTTGCTGATGCCGCATGAGGAGAGCCTCAACCCGCCTGTGGCTATGGATCACTACGAAGAAACTGTCCTTCTGGACGTACCTCTGATGGCGTAATGGCGTTTGCAAGAGATCTCCCATCTACGAGGTCTATGCATCCAAGCTCCTGTTTCTCGCGTACGCATTCGACGAACAACCAAATACATCAGGAGGGAACCACGACATGAAGCGACTCTTTGCAGCACTCATCCTGGCCGGCACGCTGGTGGCGGGCACGGGCGGAGCGGTCTTCGCTGACACTACCCCGCCCCCGAGCGGTCAACCAAGCGCGTCCTGCGAGACCTCCACCACGAGGCCGGGCGCCGCAATGTTCGCGAGCGGATCGGCGTTCAATCCGGACGGCACCGCGGGCGCGCATTACGCCGGCAACGACGGTACGAAGTCTCTGGCCAACGCGAACAGTCCCGCGGCCGTATCGCAGTACGACGTCGCCTGCTTCCAGCAGACGACGCACGGCTAGGACCGCCGCGAGCGTTCTGAGGTAAGTCACACATCGAGTCCGCCGACGAACGGCGATCAACGAGAGGAACACACATGCGCTCTCTCGCTAGTTCATGGTGTCCGTCACCAACATCCGCGGAACAAGCGCATCCAGATGCGACGGCGTGGGCGCTGAAGGCCCGACGTGGATTGCGGTGTGCGTCCCCCGTGATCGCCGCGAGCATGTTCGTCTTACTCGGAACCGCCTGCGGCAGCGGCGGCCGCTACTCGTCGTCGTCGACGAGCACGCCACCGCCGGGCGATGCAACCTCCGTGACATCCGGAGCCGTGAAGGCCGACGAATCTGCGCCCGGAACAGCAACCCAGGTGATGCAGAAGGACTTCGCAATCACCCTCGACAAGGCCCAGGCGTCAGCGGGACAGGTCACGTTCAACGTCACGAACGACGGACCGAGCGCCCACGAGTTCGTCGTCTTCAAGACCGACGTGGCTGCAGACGCGCTCCTGGTCGCAGCTAACAAGGTGGACGAAGAGGCGACGGACGTCACGCACATCGACGAGATCGCCGCCATCGGTGCGGGCGAGTCGAAGCAACTCACGGTGAAGCTCGACCCAGGGAAGTACGTCTTGCTGTGCAACCTGGCCGGGCACTACGGTCTGGGGATGCGGGTCGGCTTCGAGGTGAGCTAGCCCAGACGAGTGCTCGTGTGCGAAAGGAGACGCGACATGGCCCGGTATCTGGTGGTCGCTCATCAGACAGCGACAAGCCAAGCCCTCGTCGAGGCCGTGCGATCACACGCACTCGACGAGCCGGATGCCGAGTTCGTGCTCCTCGTACCCGCCACCCACGTCGAGCACCTTCTGACGTGGACTGAAGAGGAGAGTCACGAGATCGCACGCCGCGACGGCGATGCGGCACGTGACCAGGTGCTGGCTCTGCGAAACGACCCCGCGAACGCGCTCGGCCGCATCGTCGACCCGGCGCGAACGGCGGTGACAGGTCATTCGTTCGGCGGGTGGACCGCTCTCGCCGCCGAAAGGACGGGACGGTTTGACGCGGTAGTTGGCCTGGCGCCGGCCCCGGCCAGCTCGTTGCTGCAAGCGGCTGCCGCCGCCACTACCCCTACGCTGATCGCGGTCGGCGGCGCGGACGACGTCGTCGCGCCTGCCGAGGTGCGAGCGCTCTACGACGCGCTCCCTCCGAGCATTCCACACTACTACCTGTTCCTGCCGGTGGCCGGCCATCATGCATTTCGAGATATCTGCTCTCGGACATGCGACCTCTCTCAGGGGCGTGCACATGATCTCGTCGATGGCTACGTGACCGCGTTCCTTGAGGTGTACCTCGGCCACGACGAACGATATAGGGCGTATCTAAGTGAAGATCAAGCGCCGGATGCCACGATCGCCCACGTCGCCCCGGTCATTCCCTGACAAGTTGGATCTCTCGCCGTCAACACCCTGGAGGATCGTCCGATGGGGTTGGCCGCTCCCACAAACTCGCCGGCAGGCCACCTGATGGCGAATCTCTCCGGCGTCGCAGCACCTTGACGCATCTCTGCCACGGCTGGATTATGAACTTCTCTGTCGAACGACACTATCCTCCCTGGGAGAACAAGGGATGAGAGCCAACCCGCGTATTGACCAGACGACGGCCACTGCCGCCGAGCCCGTGGCACCTACGTTCGGGGGCGGACGGTACGTCGTACAGCGGCTGCTGGGTGAGGGCGGACAGAAGCGGGTCTACCTGGTCCACGACACGGCCCTGGAGCGGGAGAGTGCCCTCGCGTTGTTCAAAGGCGACGGGCTGGACGAGCAGGGATGCGAACGCATTTCGCGTGAGGCGCGGGCTATGGGCCGGCTCGGCAGTCACCCCAACCTCGTGACGGTGTTCGACATCGGCGAGGAGACAGGGCTGCCCTACATCGTTTGTGAGTACGTCGGTGGTGGAGACCTGCGGCGCGAGCTACGGGCGGTTGGCGGGCCATTAGGGCTGGAGCGGACCCTGCAGATCGGAATGGACCTGGCTTCAGCACTGACGGTCGCTCATCAGCAGGGGATCGTGCACAGAGACATCAAACCGGGCAACGTCTGGTTGGCAGAGGATGGTCGGGCGAAGCTTGGCGACTTTGGACTTGCGGCGGCTGCGGACCGGTCGCGGCTGACGCAGACTGGGAGCGTGCTCGGGACGGCGGCGTATATGGCGCCCGAACAGGCGGTGGGCGGCGAGGTGGATCACCGCAGCGACCTGTACGCGCTGGGAGCGGTGCTGTACGAGTTGGTGACAGGTCGCCCGCCGTTTCTGGGAGACGACCCGCTCTCGGTGCTATCACAGCACCTTAACACCGCGCCGGTGGCGCCCTCATGGCACAACGGAGCAGTACCAGCAGAGCTAGAAACACTGATCGAGCGGTTACTGGCGAAGGTGCCGGACGACCGGCCGCAGACGGCCGGGGCGGTGCTCCTCGAGTTGCAGCGTGTAAACGACGCGTTGAGCGCGGGGTCCGCCGTGCCGTCGGAGCAGGCACAGCGCGGCGACTTGCGTGGTGTCGACTGGGGGCGCTTCGTGGGCCGGCGGGAGGAGCTGGATCAACTCCGGCACGCCCTCGACGAAGCGTTCTCTGAGCGCGGCAGCGTCGCGCTGATCGCCGGCGAACCGGGCATCGGAAAGACGCGGCTGGCGCAGGAGTTCGCCGTCTACGCGCGCCTGAAAGGCGCCCAGGTGCTGACCGGCCGCTGCGACGAAGGTGGCGCATCGCTGCCGTACCGGCCGTTTGTCGAGGCGTTACGTCAGTATGTGCGGAGGCGCCCGGACACGGAGGTGCGCAGCGAGTTGGGGACAGGGGCTCCCGAGATCGCCGCACTCGTATCCGACATCCGGCAGCGATTTCCCGACCTGCCGGAACCGCCGAAGCTGGAAGGCGACGCCGAACGGCTGAGGCTGTTCGACAGCATTACCCAGTTCCTCCGCAACGCGTCGGCCGCGGCACCACTGGCGCTGTTCCTCGACGACCTGCACTGGGCGGATAAGTCGTCGTTGCTCTTGCTGCGGCATCTCGCGCGGGAAGTGTCGTCTGATCGGGTGCTGCTGCTGGGAACCTACCGCGACGTCGAGCTTGTACCCACGCATCCCCTCGTCGACGCGATCGCCGCGCTGCGCCGCGAGCCTTCGCACCAACGCGTGCTGCTGCGCGGACTGCCCGAAGTCGACGTCGTCGAATTGCTGGCGACGCTGGAGCCGTCGGAGGAGGCGGCGGCAGTACGCGAAGCGCTCGCGGTGATGTTATTCCGCGAGACTGACGGTAACCCGTTCTTCATCAGGGAGGTGCTGTCGCATCTCGTCGAGGAGGGCAAGATCTACCGGACCGGCGGACGCTGGACGAGCGACGCCACATCGATGACGCAACTCGGCATTCCAGAGGGTGTACGTGAAGTGATCGGGCGGCGCCTGTCGCGTCTCTCAGAAGGCTGCCAGAAACTCTTGACCACGTCGTCGGCGATGACGGGCGGCTTTTCCTGGCTCGTGCTCCAGGCGGTGACCGGCGAAGACGAGGCGACCGTGCTTGACTTGCTCGATGAGGCGCTGGCGGCACAGTTGATCGCCGAGCGCAAAACAGACCAGTCCGGCACGTTTGATTTCACGCACGCGCTAATCCGCCACACGCTGTACGACGGGCTGACCAGGCCGCGCCGGATGTTGCTGCACCAGCGCATCGCCGAGGCGCTCGAACGGGTGTACGCTGCGAACATCGACGCGCATGTCGCAGAGCTGGCGGACCACTTCTACCGCGCGGCGCACGGCGGACGCGGCATCGACAGGGCGATCGAGTACGCGCGGCGAGCGGCCCTTCGCGCGATCGGCCAGTACGCGTACGACGAAGCGATCGCGCAATACGAGCGCGCGTTGGAGCTGCTGGAGTTGACCGATGCGCCGGATGAGCGCGTGCAGGCCGAGCTGTTACTGGCGCTTGCGGACCAGTTCTGGAATGCCGGCGAGTTCGCGAAGGTCCGCGCCAACGTGACACAAGCCTGCGGCATCGCCAGTCGCATTCGTGCGGTTGACCTGATGGCGCAGGGCGCGATTGCCTACTCCTCGAGCGACGCGGTCGCCTTCGCGTTAGGGTCCGTGGACCTCACAGAGCTCGGGTTGCTCGAAAGCGCGCTGGCGTCAGTGGGCGAGACGAACGACGGCATCAAGGCGCGTCTCATGGGGCGCCTCGCAGAACGCTTGGCGTTCACAGATCAGCACGAGCGACGACGTGCCCTAGCCCGTGACGCCATCGCGCTGGCTCGCATCGTGAGCGACTCGACGACACTGTGGTACGTCATGACGGGCGCTCTCGTTGCCCTCCGGGAACCGGCGTGTCTCCAGGAGCGGTTAGACCTCCTGGCGGCGATACAGACCTCCGCCCGCGAACTCAACGACGCGAAGATGACGTGGGTGAGTGACCTTCTGTACGCTGTTGAACTCCTCGAGGTCGGAGAGATCGATCTCGTCCGCAGGCACTTCGCCAATCTAGCAGGCTGGGTGGAGCGAACTCGCCGCAAGTACGAGGCCTGGATGTTGATGTGTTGGCGCGTCGATGAGGCGCTGTTCGAGGGGCGGTTCGACGATGCGGACCGAGAGTCGCAGCTGGGTCTTGCGGCCGGCGTGAGCGACCAGAACCAGAACGCCGTCGGCGCATACGGAGCCCAGCTGTTCTTCCTTAGGCGCGAGCAGGACCGGCTTGCTGAAGTACTGATGCCTTTCCAGAGCTTCATCGAGCAATATCCGTTGGTCCGTGCATGGCGATGCGGCTTGGCGCTGCTTCACGCCGAGACAGGGAACCTCGACGCCGCGCGCGAGGAATTCGAGCGGCTCGCGGTTCATGACTTCGACGACTTCCCGCCGGATCTCGTCTGGATGTTATCGATCTGCGTGCTATCGGAGGTCGCGCACTACCTCCGCGATGCTGTGCGTGCGGACAAACTGGCGGCGCTCCTTGCACCGTACCCGGAACGGAATGTCAATGCGACGTCACTCGGGCCATGTCTCGGATCGAGCACCACGTATCTCGCGCTGTGCGAAGCGACCGCCGGACACTGGGACGAGGCGCAACGCCACTTTGAGGCCGCCACCGCCCACAACCAACGCATGGGCATGCCCGTGTTTGTCGCGCGGACGCAGCTCGCGTTCGCGGAAATGCTCGTGGCGCGCCGCGCGCCAGGCGACTGTGAGCAAGCGCTTACGTTGCTTGATGACGTGCTGACGACGGCGTCGTCCCTCGGCATGGTCAAGGTCGCCGGACGGGCAATGGCTCTCCGCGAGTCGACGGCGACGCCAGCGTAGCCGAACTCGCCGCCGAACAATCACTATTGTGCTCTCTGTGTGCCCGTAAATCGTGGAGCCTTGTGAGGCAGGTCGCGTCAGGCCGACGCGTGTTCAACTGACGAAGGAAGCCGCCGCCCGTTGGCGTCCATATCGCTAGCGCCGGGTTGCCGGTCAAACCATGCCCGGATAAGTCGGTAGCATTCGCAGCTCGCACCCTCGAGGCCGGCTCGATCGAGCACCGTGATCGTTCCTCGGTGGTAGGTGATCAACCCTGCGGCCTGGAGTGATTCTGCGGCGACGGACACGCTGGGCCGCCGGACCCCGAGCATGTCCGAGAGAAACTGATGCGTCATTGGGAACGACGCGGCGTCCACGCGATCGTGGGTCATCAGCAGCCAGCGCGCCAAGCGTTCGACCATCGGATGCATGCGATTGCAGGCGGCCGACTGCGCGACGAGCCCAAATAGCGACGCCGCGTAGTAGCCCACGAGCCTTCGCAGAACCGGCATTTGATCGATGTGCGCACGAAAGCGCTCGCTATCCATCCGCATCGCCGTGCCTGGCACCTGGATCAGTAGCCTTGTTTGGGACTCATGCAGTCCGAGGAACCCGAAGAGGTCCGCCATCCCTTCATTGCCGATGCTGGCTATCTTGACCGCTACGCCACTCTCCATGACGGTAAGCATCGAGATGACGCCCGTATGGGGGAAGTAGATGTACGGCATGAGGTCACCAGGCTCGTGGAGCGACAGGTGTGACTTCAGCGGAACCGCTTTCAGGTCCGGGACAATGCGCTCGTAGTCCTCCGGCGGGAGGGAAGAGAGGATGTGGTTCGAGACCAGGCCTCGTTGCGTACTCGACGGAGCCAAGACGTTCACTTTCAACCCAATAGACTCGGCGAGCGCGGGCGCAGACGACTGTATGCGTCCACCGGTACGAAACGGATCACTTGACAACCGAATCTGCCGCTTACTGCCGGAGGCCGGCTGAACCCTTCTCACCCGTCTAGAATGCACCCGTCGTGTGGCGGCCGCACCATTGCCTGATCGTGCGAGCGCCAGTTGAGCGTCAGGGTAGCTTCTGGCAACTTTAAGACGTGCTCTCTGTAGCTGCTTGTCGCGAAGTCCAGGCGCCCATCGACGCTGTGTTTGACTACGCGTGCTTACGCATGACCGGATGTAGCCAGACCGCTTGATCTCGGAGGCAAGCGGCATTAGCGTGTGGACTCATGGCCCGACCGATACTTGAGAGCGATCGACTGCTGCTACGACGCTGGAAGGACACTGATCGCGCGCCGCTCGCGGCCATCCAGGCGGATTCCGCGGCAATGCGCTACTTCGTCGCGGCAAGGACGCCTGAAGAGAGCAACGCGCTCATCGACGAGTCGGAGGCAGGGTTCGACTCTGAGGGGTTCGGACTCTGGGCGCTGGAACGCAAGTCGGATGGCCGGTTTCTCGGGTTTGCCGGGCTCGCACACTCAGACTTCGACGCGCCGTTCTGTCCCGCGATCGACGCGGGCTGGCATCTCACGCGTGACGTGTGGGGTCAGGGATACGCCACCGAAGCCGGGCGCGCCGTATTCGACTTCGCGTTCGACGCGCTCGACCTAGCCGAGGTCGTCGCGGGTACGTCCACGGAGGTAAACCAGGCGAGGAGGCACTATTGAGCCCCGAGCGCGGACGTGACTATGATACGTCCACCGGATGGAACGCACAGTGAGCCAGGAGGGCGGAAGTGGCAGCGACCAAGAAGGCGACCGCGAAGAGGCCAACAGCGAAAGCCGCCGCGAAGAAGTCGGCGACGAAGAGGTCGACCGCGAGGAACTCCGCGAAGCGAGCGGCACCTGCGAAGTCAGCAGCGAAGAATCGTACGAGTGCGACGCACATGAAACCGTCGGCGCAGATTAAGAACACGCTGGTGAAATTCTACGACCGGTTCTCACGCGGAGACGCGGCGGCGCTCATGGATCTCATGTCCGGCGAGCGAGGCGTCCTGACGATCGGGACCGATCCTCAGGAGTGGTGGGACGAACGGAACAAGATGCGGCATGCGTTCGAGGCCCAATTGAAAGAGCTCGGTGGCGCCAGACTGGTGGCCGGCGCACCGAAGGGGTACGAGGAAGGTAGCGTCGGCTGGGCCTCGGACCGACCCATCATTCGCATGCCGGACGGGACTGAGATCCCAACTCGTGTCACTGCCGTGCTTCATCGCGAGGGCGGCGGATGGAAGCTCGTCCAGACGCATATCTCGCTCGGGGTCGCCAACGAGGAAGTGGTGGGCCAAACGCTGACCATCTGACGGGCTTCCGGCCGGACACTGAGCCTCGTTGCGTTGAAGAGCGGGTGCCGGCAGGACGTTGCGACCTTGGAGACCAAGCTACGTCGAAAGCTTAGCGCTCGTCAACGGGCACGATCAACTCATCGTGTCGCCCGTTTGGTCCGTCTGCATCGCCACTCAGCTTCGTTCGGGACGGGGCGGTTGAGGCGGCGGCTGGTTGCCGATGACATTACCTTTGGCGTCGACGGTGAGGCGTCCCTTGCTCATGTCCAGGATGACCAGCACGTTGCCCCATCGGTCCGCGACGACGGCGCACCGGCCGATCGCGATGTCGAACGGTCCCGAGACGATGCGACCGCCGGCTTCGGTGAAACGGTTCGCCGCTTGTTCGACGGAATCTACGAGGAGATCAACTTCAGAAAGGTGGCCTTCGGTGTGGATAACGATCTCGGCATCCGAATCAGGCATGCGAAGGCCGGCAGCTGTCGCGGTACGCCAGTTCAGTTGGTGGCCGAGGGCGTCGCGGTAGAAGGCGAGGCCGCCTTCTAGATCGGCAACGGGCATGCGGATGCAGTCGACTTTGCGGAAAAGCGGTGGGTAGTCTGGCATCGATTCTCTCCTGCGGCGATCCACCCCACTCTACTCCACCCGATTCTCACAAACGCCGCTTCGATGCTCCAAACTGGGCACGCCATCTGACAGACACCACGAAGTCATCGCGCGCGACGCTCCCGATTGCCGAGTGTCAAATCCGCAGTGGCCTTCGCGCTCCGATCGGAGATTGTGGAGATAATCGTTCAACTCGGCGAGCACACGGTCCATAGCCTGCTCTCCGGTCTCGGCGGCTTCCGGCGCGAGGTGCGGGATGATCACAGGTATGACCCGATCTCCTGCCGGCACAGCAGTCACAGGCCGACGGGCGCTGCGTCTCCCGGGGAGTGCCGGACGGCGCATCCGCGATTGTTAAGAGGATGATCTCGGCCTCCGGTAACTGCGCTAGCCGTGAGAAGAGCGGAAGAGTCGCTTGTGAGAACGTCGTTTGATCGAAGGGTGCCAGAAGCCTCAAGGGAATCCTCCTTCGGCTGCCCGACTGATCCTGCCGGCTCGTCTGATGATCAACGCCGCTCGACTCTCGCGTTACCCTTCCGTTTCGGCGCGACGGCCTGAAGCGCTGATAAGACGGCGAGCGCGCCATCGGGACGCTCTTCCGGCGCCTTCGCCAGCAACTGCACGATCAGCGCCTCGAGCTTCGCCGGAACAGCCGGGTTGATCTGAGAAGGCGGCTTCGGAACTGCACTGACGTGCTGTGCGATAACGACCGCTGCATCGTCTCCGACGAACGGTGGACGGCCGGCAGCGAGCTCGTACAGTAAGGCGCCCAACGAATACAGATCGCTGCGCGCGTCGGCAGGTCGTCCTAGTGCCTGCTCTGGCGACATGTAAGCCACCGTCCCCATGACAACACCTGGCAGCGTGAGGCTCGAGTGGTCAAGCGTGAGCGCGAGGCCAAAGTCTCCAAGCTTCGCCTTGCCGCCGGCGTCGAGCCACACGTTCGCCGGTTTGATGTCGCGATGCACGACGCCGCGAGCGTGGGCCGCGATCAGCCCTCTCGTGATGTCTTCGACGATCGCGCGCGCTCGATCGATCGGCAGCGGGCCGTCCGCAGTTCTGAGGGCATCCTTTAGGTCGCCGCCAGCGACATATTCGCAGACGATGTAGGGGCGGCCAGCTTCCTCTTCGATGTCGTAGATCGTGACGATGTTCGGGTGCACAAGCCGCGCCATGGTCTGCGCTTCACGGCGTAAGCGACGCAGGTCGTCCGGCTCGAGGACCGTCCTGATCAACGACAGAGCACAGTCGCGATCGAGGTCAGCGTCGTGCACGAGATAGACCGTTTTCTGCCCACCTGCACCCAGCACGCGCTTCACGACGTATCGCCCTCCTCCGAAGCTCTTCGGAGGCGCGTCGACGGCGACCGTCTGGCGATCGCGCCGCGCGGCTAGATATGGACGGGTCGATTCAAGCGATGTCTCCCGGGTCCCGAAAGGCGACCTCCGACGGCGGTAGCGCGTCGCCAACGCCGTTCCGCCGCCTAACGCCACGACCAAGGGCGCTGCGATCAACAGGATCAATGTCAGCGGGACAGCCGATCCTCCCTCACCTCCTTGTGGTGAGAATGCGCCCGGCAAGAGCTTGAGTGAGAGTGGCTTTGACGTGATTCCGCCGACGCTAGCTGTGGCGATGTACGTGCCGGTGCCGCTTGTGGCGAGCTCGGCGACGGCTGAGCCGTCGACGGTCTTCGCAGTCGCGGTCGTCGGCGCTGCCGACCCTCGAGCGATGGAGAAGGACACGATGGTGCCGTCGGACACTGGATCTCCGTTGCGGTCAGTGATTGGACCGGCCACCAGGGACAGCGCGGACCCCGCCGGTACCGCGCCGGGATCGTGACCGGAGACCGTGAGGTTGAGTTCCTGATCAGGATCGGGCGATATGGCACCGGACAGAAAGTAGTAGATCCCGCTGATGTCTACCGGCGAGTGACCCTTCGGAGTCACGTCGCCATATAGCGCCCGGAAGCTCGTTTCGATGGCCGCGTGAGTTTTGTTGTAGACGGCGAAGTACGCCGTGAGCTTGCTAAGCTCGGTCGAGTCCAGGTTGTACGGTACGTTGTAGGCAATCCCGACGAGCGTCTTGTTCTGCACGTCCACCGGCAACGTATCTAGGAACTGCTTGACGGCACCCGATTCGGGGTGGTCGATGGGGTCGTATTCGCTGAGGGCAAAGACGATCCAGGCTGCATCGCTAATCGCCCTCCCGGTGGCAGCGTTGCCTGGATCAGAGCGGGCTTTCAGCCAAGAGGCGAGCTCACCGAAGCTGATCGTGGAGACATCTTCTGGCCGCAGCCGCCCGGCTCCTCCCGGTCCGTACAACCCCAGCAACGTGTTCTCCAGGTCGGCCTTGGCCTTCACGCGATATGGGTAGCAGTCGGCCCAGCATTCAACGATCAACACCTTCTCTGGCGACTCGGGACCGCGTGGGAGGCGCGCCCTCAACTCGCTGTCGCTCGACGGTTCGACGAGCGTGAGCGCGTCTTGGGCAAGGGTCAGCATCGCATTATCGCCTTGCCCAGCGGCTGTACTAGCCTTCGCCGGATCGACGAGCACATCGCTCGGTTGCAGCGTTGGGTAGAGCTTGAGCTTCGCGGCGATCACGTGATGTACGGCGTCGTCGACCCGACGCCGTACATCAGGGTCCAACGCGTACTGCTTCCTTAAGTAGAGGATGCTGTCCTGGACCAACGGGAGTTGGTTGTTCTTCCATCCCGCGTGATCCGGATCGTTGTAGAACTCGATGAACGGCAACAAGTCATTTCCCGCCAGCAGTGCGTCTCGGACGACGGTCCGGTTCGGGAAGCCGGCGGCACCGCCCTGGGCGTACAGCTTCTTGACGGCGGGAACGCCAAGCGAATCGGCCATCAGGAGGTGACCGCCGCGCCAATCTGCGAACTCTGGCAGGCCCAACAGGGTCGTAAGTGCATCGCGGTCGAAGGACACAGGGCGGGTGAACGCGGCGGACGCATTTGGTACGAAGTTTCGATAGCTGATGTGTGATACCAACATCCCGTCTGTGGTGCCCAGCGGATCGCCGGCATCAGCCCGCGCCACCTCGCCGAACGGGGCGAGCTCGGTTTGGCGCAGTTGGTCCAGCGACTTATTGACCGTCGGCACTTGATCGTCTGTTGACCGATCGCTCTCGCCGTGACCCGGGAAGTGCTTTGCAACGGTCAGCATGCGACTGGTGCTTCCTTCGTGGACGCCGCGAATGTATGCGCGTCCCAACTCACCTACCCAGGCAGCGCTGCCACCGAAGGAGCGCGTGCCAATGTCGCCGTTGCCGCCCGAGCGCGGTGTGTCGAGCACGTCGACGACCGGGCCGAGCAACATGTTGACGCCGGCAGCCGACAGCTCCTTGCCAACGATCTGGCCGGTCGCCTCGGCGTTTGTCTTGCTCCACGTAGCGCCGATAGTCATGTTGTTTGGGATCGCCGTGAAGCCGTTTGTAACGTTCGTGAACGGGAAGAGGTCGCCCTCGTTGTCGGTCGCGATGAGCAGCGGCACGAATACCTGGTTCCCCTGATCTGTGCGTTGCGTGGCCTCGTACGCGCGCTGCTGCAGACCGTTGGACAGGTCCGCAAGCTGGCGCGCGGTGTCGTCGCGGTTGACGATGTTGCCGTTGCTCGCTTGAAGCAGCACCGAGCCGACGTGGAAGTCGCGGATTAGTGCGGCTACGTCGGATGTTGCGGACACGTCATCGCCGACGAAGTTGACCATGACGACCTGCCCGACACGTTCGTCCACCGTGAGTGAGGCCACGATGCGGTCTACCATTACAGGGTCTGGTTCGACCGTTTGCGCGCTGGCCGCGTGGTGACCTCGTGCGAAAAGAGCGGGGGTCAGCGCGATGGTGACAGCCACACTGGCCACGCAGCGAGCAAATCGGGTGCGTGGTCCGCGGCTCGGGCGAGCCTTTCGAATCGGCGGATTCAATCGATGCGGCTCCTTCCCGTTGCTCACGATTTGAGCAGGGAACGTTACTCCCGAGGTCGTTATGTAGGACGGATGCTACTTTGCGCCCGTTTGGCTCAGGGGTCAAGAGGACCTTCTGGACCGGCACTTGGCGAATCTGTCTTAGGCGCGGAGAAACGATCCATAAAGACCAAGCGCCTCCGCCTCGTGAGCCTCGCGAGTTGACCGAGCCCAACGGCAGAGCGCGGGGAGATGCTGGGACCATCGTTCGGAAAATGAGATACCGCCGCAAATAGTGGGGCGGAGCCTTCTGACGCGCCCTCTGTTTCCATCACTAAGACAACATGGTGAGGGCGGCCCAGCCGTTCTGGGTCCTCGGTCAGGCTGGCGCGTCAATTGACCTGCTCTCGACAGTCACGGATGATTGACTCTGACTCATCGGGGAGAAAGGGCCATGCCCAGCGAACGCGTCCAGCGACAGATCGACCGTCTCCTCGACGACGCGGAAGCCGCCGTCGCGGAAAAGAACTGGGTGCGCGTTCGAGAGTTTGGGGGTAGCGTCCTCGCTGCCGATCCCGAGAATCAGGATGCTCGGGTGTTCTTGGCGATGGCTGATGCGGCCGAACAGACGCCGACCAAACGTCCATAGCTTCTTCCGACGTCGGACTTCCGACCTCCCAGCCCTCGGCGCCGCCCCTCCCCACGTCTTTCGCCGGCGGCCGTTACAACGTGCGCGCGTTCCTCGGCGAGGGGGCGACGAAGCGCGTCTACCTGGCGCATGACACCAGGCTCGACCGCGACGTCGCCTTCGCGCTGATCAAGACCGACGGCCTCGACGCCGACGGCATCGTCCGCGTCCGCCGCGAGGCGCAGGCGATGGGCCGCCTCGGTGACCACCCGCATATCGTCACCATCTTCGACTCCGGCGATGAGGGCGGCGCGCCCTACATCGTCTTGCGGCACCTGACGGGCGGTTCCGTCGAAGACCTGCTGGCGAAAGCCGACCAGCACCGCATCGCGCCCGACCGCGCGATGCGCATCGCCGCGCAGGTGTGCGACGCGTTACAGCACGCCCACGGCCGCGGCATCGTCCACCGCGATCTCAAGCCCGGCAACATCTGGCTCGACGCCGACGGCAACGCCGCCCTCGGCGACTTCGGCCTGGCGGTCACCATCGACCACTCGCGCATGACGATCGCCGGCATGATGGTCGGCACCGTCGCCTACATGCCGCCGGAGCAGGCGCTCGGCCGCACGCCCGATGCCCGCTCGGACCTCTACGCGCTGGGGGCGATGCTGTACGAGATGGTGACGGGCCGGCCGCCCTTCCTCGGCGACGACGCCGTGGGCGTGATCTCCCAGCACATCAACACCGCGCCCGTCGCTCCCTCCTGGCACGAGCCCTCGGTGCCGAAGCCGCTCGAGGCGTTGATCCAGCGCCTGCTCGCCAAGTCGCCCGACGATCGTCCGGCATCAGCGCAGGAAGTCGCCGGGGAACTACGCCGCATCCTCGATATATCGACGCAGGAGTCCGTGGTCCAGCCACAGCCGGAGGTGGTGAACGACCTGCGCGGCCTCAACTGGGACGTCTTCGTCGGCCGCCAGCAAGAGATGGACGAACTGAAGGCCATCCTCGAACGCACCCTGTCGGGTGAGGGCGCGCTCGTCACGCTCGTCGGCGAGCCCGGCATCGGTAAGACGCGGCTGGCCGGCCAGTTCGCCGTCTACGCGGGGCTGCGCGGCGCGCAGGTGCTCACCGGCCGCTGTTACGAAGGCGAAGCGAGCGCGCCC
>JALYKW010000057.1 GCA_030774575.1 Chloroflexota bacterium
ATCGAGCCTGTGGTCAGGCTCGCGGAGTGGTGATATCCGATCTGGCGATCAACCCCGCTGTTGACGCGTGCGCGCCGCGGCGGCTGTTCCCGCTCCAGCGCGCATAGGGGAGCACCCGTATGGCCCGATCCCCGATATGGGCGTACGTTGTCACGTACCGGATCGCGTCACTGAGCCGCCGTGGGCGAGCCCGTGTCGGAGTAGAGGGGAACGATGTCCCAGCGGCGCGGTTCAGTATGCGGCTCTCAGCGGGCACCGCTGTCGCCGTCCTCGCCCCGATCATTGCCGTTGCCCTACCCGTCGCTCTGTATCTGCGCACGCTGGCCCCCACGGTCGCGGAGAATGACGCCGCCGAGTTCCCGACGGTAGGAGCGACCTTCGGCGTACCGCATCCGCCGGGATACCCGCTGTTAACGCTGCTGCTGAGGGCGGCGTGGTATCTGCCACTCGGCAATCCCGCATTTCGCGCGAATCTTGTCTCCGCCGTGGCCGCGGCGGTCGCGCTGGCACTCACCTACGCGATCATCGTCCAGCTCACGCATCAGCGGCTGCCGGCCGTGTTCGGTGCGTGGCTTCTCGGCCTTTCGCTTCCCTTCTGGTTCTACGCGATCGTCGCGGAGGTCTACACGCTCGATGCGGCGCTGTTCGCCGGGACCATCCTCTTCCTCTTGCGGTGGCGCGACACCCGTAGCACATCGGACCTCGTCGCGGCGTTCCTCTGCTTCGGTCTGAGCTTGGCGAACCGCAACGTGAACGCGCTCAACGCCCCCGCGATTGTCCTCTTTCTGCTGCCGGACCTGCGTCGCGAGCCGCGACGCGTGCTTGCCGCGAGCCTGGCGGTACTGCCCTGCCTGGCGCTCTACGCGATCCTGCCACTTCGGTCCGCGATGGGCGCGGGCTACATTTGGGGCAGCCACTACCGCGTCGACGCGACGCCCGTGCCCCCGGATCTCACGCGCCTCGATGACCTTTGGTGGTTGGTCTCGGCGGCGATCTACCGCCCGCTGGTGCACTTGTACAGCTGGACGCAACGGCTCGCCGAGGCCAGACGGTTGCTGCGCGACCTCTGGGGGGCATTGATGCCTCCCGGCATCGTGCTCGCGGTCGTCGGGGCGGGCGCTCTCGCCGTCAAGCGCACCAGCGCCTTCGCGTTCGTCGCGCTCATGGTCGTGCCCCAGACGCTGTTTTTCATCAACTATGCGGCATGGGACAAGCGCCAAATGTTCATCAACACGTACGTCGGCGTCGCCGTGCTCGCGGGATTCGGGCTAGCGTACGTCATCGGGGTGCTCAACCGCGATCTCCACCTGCCGTACCGCGTCGCCGCCACCGCCACCGCTTGCGTCGTCGCCGTCATCGCCGTCCGGCTTATCAATGCCAGCTATCACGACGTCGACCGCAGCGCGGACACCGGTGCACATGAACGGAGCGTCGCCTTCCTCGACATCACAACCCCGAACGCCATCATCATCGGCGGCTGGCTCGAGATCACTCCCCTGATCTACGTACAGACCGCGGAGCACCGACGTCCCGACGTTTCGCTCGTCCAGAGCTTATGGCTGACAGCCGAAGAAGAGCGTGCGATGGTCGCCTATAACTTGGAGCGGGGGCGCGGCGTCTACACCTTCTACCCGGATCCCCTGTTCGACGACTATCTCCAGACCCCCGTCGGGGCCTGGATCAAGCTTGAGCCGGTCCAGCACTGAGCGTAGCTAGTGTGGTGCTTCCGAAGTGTCTTTAGTTGATGGCAGACTGCCCGTCATGAGGACGAGCAGACAGATCAGGGTACCGAAGGCCGACCGGATCGTATTGGAGCGGCTCGGGCATGGATTTTAACGGACGGCGCCAGGTGCGCCATCACGCCCGCCGCTGCCCACAGCGCGAGGATCGGGACGATTGGCGCGTGGAAGCGCGGATCGCCGAAGAAGGCGATGTGTACCAGCGTCCAGTAGATCACGACGGAGAGCAGCAGCAGCCGCGCCGGCTCGCGCGTGGAAAGCCACGCGCGGACGCCGAAGACAGCCCACGCCAGCACGAGCCAATACCAGAAATCCGACATGCGCGCCAGCCTGGCGTACAGGTGCTTGCTCAGGACGGGGCGAGCGCCATGTCGGTGGTTCCAAGCCAGACCCTCCTGATCACGGTAGTAGAGCCGGTAGAGCTTGCGCGCCGAGAGCTCGACTTCCCGTAGCGGATGGGTCGCCGCGTACTCGATCGCCGCGCGCCCGGCATCGCGGTTCATACGGACCTGCACGTCCTGTTGGGACAGCCCGGGCGGGTACGTGAAGTCGTCCGTGAAGATGAGGCCGCCGTCCGCGTGAGCGGAGTGGCCGAGATAGAGATCGATGCCGAAGTTCGCGGCGATTGGGACGAACGAACCAGTGCGGACGAGATTGCGCGCGCTCCACGGGGCGACAACAAGGACCGCGAGCAGCGCCACGGCGGCCGCCCGGGTGAGCGCGCCGCGCCACGAACCGATCGAGCGCCACCAGAACGGGATCGCCACCAACGGCAGCAGGATCGCCTGCCCGCGCGTGAGCGATGCGAACCCGATGATGAGGCCCGCGGGGATCAGCAACCAGCGGGCGCCGGCGGCCTCCGATTCGATGAGGAGCCAGAGCGCGGCCAGCAGACAGAAGGTGAACGAGACTTCGGTCATCGTCACGCCGGCGAAGAAGATGAGGCTGGGGAACAGCGCCACGACCAGCGCGCCGAGGAGTGCCGTGCGCCCGTCGAAGGCGCGACGGCCGATGGCGTAGGTGAGTGCGGCGGTGAGCGCGCCGAGGGTGGCGTTCCACAGCAGCGCCGCCCGCAAGGAGTCGCCCGTCGCCTTGTAGATGACGGCGAGGATCATCGGGTAGCCGGGTGGCCAGAGCAGGTGAGCGGTGCCGTCGGGATTGTTGTAGCCGGCGCCGGCCGCGAGGGCCCGGCCGAGCGAATCGTACGCGCCCGTGTCCGTGTCGTCATAGGAGCCTGGCGCGAAGCCGGCGTGCGAGATCCAGGCGACGCGCAAAGCGAAGGCAATCACCACGATGCCCGCAACACACGCGTAGATCCACCAGCGCTGCGACGCCGGCGGTGAGGAGCCAGTACCGGTGGGAGCGGACGTCACGAATCTACTCCTGTGAGCGGGCATTATACCGGCGTGCGTTCGGTTGCCCTGCGGCTCAGCGCAATCACGATGGCTTATCCAGCTCCGTACGCCGCCTGAGTGACCGGGTAGGCGGCCCGTGACAACCGCTGCCGCGTAAGCGATGATGTCCGTCGGGAACAGAACGTGCCGGGGGCAAAGCTTGGACTGGGTAAGAGCACTCGGCGTCTCAGAACTGCCGCCGGGCACGCAACGGCGCGTGGAGGTGCGCGGTCGTACCCTGCGGCTCGTGTCCCAGCGTGACCGGATCTTCGCGATGAACGATACCTGTCCCCACATGAAGCTATCGTTGGAGGGCGGGAAGATCACCAGCGACTGCTTCATCATCTGCCCCCATCACCGCACCGCATTCGATCTCGAAACCGGCGAGCCGCGCGACTGGACGCCGTGGCCGCCGGGCATCGGGCGGATCATGGGGCTCATCTCGGGCGAGAAGCCGCTTCAGACGTATGCGACACGCATCAGCGATGGCGACATCTTGGTGTGTCTCGACGACACCGCCGCGTCACGTCTTCCCGTGCGCACGATCGCCGTCACGTATGACAGGGGGCCCGTGTTCGAAATCGACGAGGGCATGAGCGTTCTGGAAGCGTCTGTGCGTCATGACGTCGATCACATGCACGCATGCGGTGGCAGCGCGCGTTGCACGACCTGCCGGGTCGAGGTTATCAAGGGCATCGAACATTGTCCGCCTCCCGACGAGCGCGAGCGTCAGGTGACGGAGATCAACGGCATCCGGCCAAACGTGCGGCTTGCCTGTCAGCTACGGCCGACGGGCGACATCACCGTCCGTGTGCTGATGCAGGAGAGCAAGGCACACCGCCCGCGCGTAGGCGAGGCCGGCATACATGAGCTCGACGTCGCCGTGCTCTTCGCCGATATGCGCGGCTTCACGGCGTTCGCCGAGCGCCAGCTGCCGTTCGATGTGCTCCACGTGCTCAATCGCTACTTCGACCGGATGGGCACGATCGTCGAGATGCACAGCGGCGGCGTGCTCTCGTTCCAGGGCGACGGCATGATGTGTCTGTTCGGGCTCGACGGCGAGGGCGATCGCTCGGCAGTGGGCGCTGTCCATGCCGGACTCGAGATGCTCGAAGCAGCCCGCGTGCAATCGTCCTACTGTGCCGATCACTTCGGGCTCGATATGAAGGTCGGCATCGGCATCGACTTCGGACAGGCAGTCGTGGGCGAGATGGGGTACTACCGCAACTCGCAACTCAATGCCATCGGCGACGTCGTGAACACGGCGTCACGTCTGCAGGACCTGACGAAAGAACTGGGTGCGGACCTCCTCGTCACAAATGCCGTCGTCGAGCGCCTGCATCATCGCTTCACCCTCGGCCGCGAATTCGTGACGGAGATCCGCGGGAAGATGGGCGCACACCGCGTGCATGAAGTCCTCGCGGCGGCTCCTTAGATTGCAGCCGTCCGGCGTGCTCGCGACGTAGGGACAGGTCTTTAGACCTGCCCGCCCCACATCATCGCTTCAATCTCGGCCGCGAATTTGTGACGGAGATCCGGCGGGAAGATGGGCGCACATCGCGTGCATGAAGTCCTCGCGGCGGCTCCTTAGATTGCAAGCCGTCCGGCGTGCTCGCGACGTAGGGACAGGTCTTTAGACCTGTCCGCCCCACCCATCTCGAACCTCAACTCGTAGTGTCTGCGCGTCGCGGCAGCATTTCAGATCCGGCGGTACGTGTTCTTCAGCACGCTGCCAGTGTCGTACCTTCGATCCATCGTTACCTTGCGCGTCGCGATCCTCGTCGTCGAGTTCCCCTTCCCTCGTAGGGAAGGGGCTGGGGGTTAGGTCGGGCGGGCTGCGGGAGGGGCCTGGCCAGTGACCGCAGGAACGATTGGGACAGCCCAATTCGCTCCGCTCTCTTCAGTTCACGAAAGCAAACGCGCCTGCACAGCCTGGGCCAATAGCGACGGGACCGTGTCGGGAAACGGAGAGACGCAGCTCACGTTGATCTCGCACAGCACGTACGTGTCCTCGCCCTCAGCGGTCTTCGCGCCGTAGAGAAAGTCCGCGTCCCAGAGCAGCGGCAGCGCGCCCCGATCGAGATCCAGCAGCCGCCGCATTCCCGGTAGCCACTCGGACTCCATGTTGCGCTTCAGGACCTGGAAGCGCGGCGCGGTTTCGGGGAACATCGTCTTCGCGGCGGGCAAGCCGAGGATCTGGTCTGGCGACGACGGAGACTGATGAGCGAACCCGGCCACGGCGTCCTGGATCATGTAACAGCGGATCATGCCCTCGAGAAGACGCGGCTGGAACGCCTGATCGACGAGGAGCCCGCTGCTGTCAAAGTAGCGGCGGCAGCGCTCGACGAATGTGCCCAATCGCAGATCTTCGGTAACCGCGTCTCGCTTCTCCGCATGCTGCACCCGGACGACGGTGTCGTGCGTCACCGTCGTTGCATCGGAAGCGCTGGTCACCTCCACCTTCCACACGCCGATGCCCCCGTTTCCGCGGTTCTGCTTCAACACCCGCGGCCCGCTTGAGGACAGGCATGCGGGGAACTGCCGCGCGAACTCATCGAACGAGGCGTAGATCTGCGTATCGGTGCCCCAGCCGAGCTGCCGTGTCCGAAAAATAACTTCCTTCGTGCCCATCTTGAGGATGACATCAGGGTGCGCGCTCACCCACGTTCCTCTGGACGACACCGCGCGAAGCATCGCGTCCAACACCGACCGGTCATGCTCGCCGGTGATCGGGTCGACCCAGACGAGCACTCCGTCAAGCCGCAGCAGTTGATCGCGGACATCGGAGGCTGCCTCGTAAGAATAGACGACTGCTTCCGGATCGATGTTGAGGGCGGTGAGTGCATCGAAGATCGGGCGCAATCTCGGCGGGACCGCCTCGCTCGCACGGTCGCGATCGCCTCGCCAAAGGATGCCCACTCTGCCTGCGACGCCGCTTGCCATGCGGCATCCTTGATCGGCGGGTTGAGAGCGTCAAGGTGCGGGATAGGCCGCGGGACTGGCGGTCAAACTGGCGCACAAGAGAGAACCGCAGAAAGGCAGCTCCTCACTGATAGCCGCCCGGCTCCCGAACTAGTCCGTCCTCGTCGATGAGCGTTTGCGTGGCGCCCTCGCCGAACGCTTTGAAGACACTGCCCAGAAACGCCGGATAGCCCGGAGGCCACTGCGCCGTCGGCGCCCCCGTCCAGGGGCTGAGATAGCCTTCGCCCCGCGCAATACCGATTGCCGCGCCGCGGTAGAAGACGGTGTCGTCGAAGCGTCCATCCCTGGGGTCCGGGAATACGTAGCCGAGCCAGGCCAGCCGAAGGAGCCCGGCCGTAACCAAGATTGGAGCGAGACTTACAGCGTTTGCGATTGTTTCTCGCGTGAAACTTCGTTCGTTATGCAGCGCTCTATGGCCGCGTCCTCACGGCGACGCCAGACCAGCGCGGCGCACGAAAGCAACTGCTGGCCAGCAGCACCGGCGCAGTTTGCCGATGCGAGGCAAGTATACCGCCCGACCGAAAGAGGTAGCCCGCCGCATCCCGAGCCGATCGCTGCTACCGCGAGGTAATGCGCAGATAGTAGCCGTCCGGGTCGGCGATGCGGAAGTCACGCAGCCCCCACGACCGGTTGCCCAGCGGTGTGACGATAGGGTGGCCTGCCTCCACCACCGCTCGGCACGCCGACTCGACATCGTCGACTTCGATCACAAGCTCGACACCGATCCCCTTGCGCCCACCGAACGACGGAGCGTCGAAGTAATGCTGCGGCGGCAGGCCATTCGCTGCGCCGATGCCGATCCGCACGTCACCGCGGCGGATGGCCACGTAGCCCGGGCTCTCGTGCTCGCGTGCGAATCCGAGGACGCGCTCGTAGAACGTGGCCGATCGCTCGACGTCATCAACAAAGAGTTCGATTCGCAGCCCACCGTCAGATGTCATTGCGCCATTGTGCGGGATGGGAGCTTGACGCGCGATGGTGGTCGTGCGGTCGCAGCGTAGGAGGCAGCATCGGTGACCGGCATTACTTCGAGCTCTCTTGCCGCGCGGCGTAGACCGCCGCGAGTTCCGCGAGCAGGCGATGGAACCGCACATCGTGCGTCAGCTCCGGGTGGAACGATGTCGCGAGCAGCGCGCCCTCCCGTGCGGCGACGATCGCGCCGTCGTCGAGCCGCGCCAGCACCTGCACCGACGCTCCAGCGCGGTCGATCAGCGGCGCGCGGATGAAGATCGCGTGCAGCGGCCCCTCGCCCAGTCCTTCGACCGCTAGGTCCGCCTCAAAGCTGTCGACCTGGCGCCCGAAGGCGTTGCGGCGCACATCGATGTCCATCAGTGCCAGATTCGGCCGGTCGAGGTCGGTCGCGTGCTTCGCCAGCACGATGGCGCCCGCGCAGGTGCCCCAGATCGGCAGCCCCTCAGCGCCCAGCCGCCGTATCGGCTCCCGCAGATCGTAGATGTCGAGCAGCCGCGTGATCGTCGTGCTCTCGCCGCCAGGGATGATCAGCGCATCGATCCCCGCCAGCTGCGAAGGCAGCCGCACTTCCACCGCGCGCGCGCCGATCGAGCGCAGCACCGCTATGTGCTCCGCAAAGTCCCCCTGCACCGCCAGCACGCCGATCGTAGGGGTGGTCACGCCGTCAGTGTAGCGAAGCCCAGAATCGCTCACGCGCCCTGCGCGCCGTAGCCGCGGAGCCCGTAGCCGCGGAGCCCGTAGCCGCGGAGCTTCAGCTCCGCCACAGTCTGCTGATCCCATGCTGTCAGGAGCCACCTGCTACGCTCGACGCGAGAGGCGCGTATGGAGATAGCGGGCAAGGTCGCCGTCGTCACGGGTGCCGGCTCCGGCATCGGCCGCGCTACGTCCCTGCGGTTGGCGAGCGAAGGCGCGTCCGTCATCGTCGCCGACGTGAGCGAAGACGGCGGCCGCGAGACTGTGCGGCAGATCGATGCGAACGGCGGCCACGCGTCGTTCATCCGCACCGACGTTGCCGTCGCGACGGACGTCCAGGCGATGATCGCGGAAGCGCTGTCCTCGTTCGGCGGGGCGGACGTGCTCGTGAACAACGCGGGCGTTGTAGAGGGTTCTCTGGCGCCACTCGGCAGCTTCCCGCACATCCCCGCGGAGCAATGGCTGCGCGTGCTCGATATCAACCTGCGCGGCGTGATACTCGCCACCCAGCACGCCATCGACGCGATGCGCGGGCGCGGCGGCGCCATCGTCAACATCGCGTCGGGCGGCGGCATCGGCTTCGGCCCGCATCCTTCGCCGGTGTATGCCGCCAGCAAGGCAGCGGTGGCGCGCTTCAGCGCCGCCCTCGCGCCGCTGTACGAGCGCATGCAGGTGCGCGTCAACTGCGTCTGCCCCGGATGGGTCGACACACCCATGTCGCAACGCACCCGCCGCGAACTGCCGCCCGAAGAATGGGCAAAGATCGCCCCACCCGCAATGTCGCCGCCCGAGGAGATCGCCGACGCCGTCGTCATGCTGGTCCGCGACGACACGCTGGCCGGCCGCATCATGCTCTGCTACGAAGGAGCGCCGTGGCGTTTGCTGCCGCTGGATCAATAGATCGTGGTGCGGGCAGGCCGGCTCGCTTACCGGTCCATTTCACCCCGCAGACCTCCATCCAAGCTCCCCTTGCTAGGGAAGGGCCGTCGAAGACTCGCCGTGGCGATCGAAGACTCGCCGTGGCGAGGGGGTTAGGTCGGCTCTCCCGAAAGGTTCAGCGCCAGCAGCCGCGCGACAATCTCCGCGTCCGAGAGCTCATCCTGGCGGACAGGGTATCAACGATCTTGGCACCAGCGACTGAGAACCCGTGACCGTTCCGATGGAACGGGTGCCTCATCCGTAACGGTGCCCGCGGCACGCCGCATTCGCCCAAGCGCGTAGATCCGAGCATGTCCACCGATATGTGGTTGGCGCGGGGCGTTACTGCTGGTCGAGGGGGCGGTCGCTCTTGAGGTAGGCGCGCATGAGTCGGGAGGCGTCGTCGGAGCGCATGGTGCGGAAGAAGGCTCCCTGCTCGAAGCGGAGGGCGTCGGTGAGGGGCATCTCGCTGCCCTGCAGGATGCATTGCTTGATGAGGGCGATGCTCAGCGGCGGCCGTGACGCCAGCTCGAGCGCGAGGGTCATCGCTTCGGGCATGAGGCGCTCGGGCGCGACGGCGAGATGCACCAGACCGAGCTCCATCGCGGTTGCGGCGTTGACGGTGTTGCCGAGCAGCATCAGCTCCATCGCTTTCGCGACGCCGATCAGCCGCGTCATGCGCTGCGTGCCGCCGGCCCCCGGCAGGATGCCGACGCGCACTTCGGGCAGGCCGATGACGCCGTCGGTGGACATGTAGCGCAAGTCGCAGCCCAGGGCGAGTTCGCAGCCGCCGCCCATAGCGGTGCCGTTGATGGCGGCGATGACGGGCTGCGGCAGCGCCTGCAGCTTGAGGATGAGCCGGTGCATCGCGTGCAGCTTTGTGGGCGCGGCGTCGGTGCGCTCGGGCGGGTCGGGGCGGGCGCGTGTGGCATCGGATGCGGTGCTGAGCTCGCCGACGTCGTAGTGGGTGATGAAGATGCCCTCGGCGCCGCCGGTGAGGATGAGGACGCGGACATCGGTATCGCCCGCGAGTTGGCCGGCGAGCGCGTGCAGCTCCGTCACCATCGGCGCGTTGAGGAAGTTCTTCGGCGGGTTGGACATCGTGGCGATGAGGACGGGGCCCTCGCGGCGGGTGTGCAGGAAGTGGGAGTTGGTCACTGGTGATTGGTGACTGGTCATTGGTCGTCTCGTCGGTTGTCGGCTGTCGCTGGTCGCTGGATTATGCCATGCGCCGTGCCAAGCCTCGACTACAGACCGCTGCGGAAACTGCACTTCCGAGAAGTGTATTCCGAGTAGGATGATCGGCTAGTCTTGGATCCGAACGGACTAGGAGAGACCGTGCGCACTCTCAAGGCTTCGGCGCGTGCCGCACTTCGCGCCCTCGTGGTGCTTGGTCTGCTCTGGTCAGTCGTCAGTGCGCTCTTCGCGCTCTTGGTCTTCGTCATGGTACGCGAACGTTACGGCCGCAGCGGCCCGTTTTCCGCGAGTCACGCACTGGCGTTATTGAACCCCCAGAGACGATTCCTGCACGCGCCAGTGGACACGCTGTTGCGCGTGTTCAGGGTCAAAGAGGGGGATACCGTGCTGGAGCTCGGGCCTGGTCCCGGCTATTTCACACTCGGAGCAAGCCGCGTCGTCGGTCCTACGGGCCGCGTCGTGTGTGTTGATGTTCAGCCAGGTATGGTGTCGATCCTCGAAGAGCGGCTGCGCGTTGAGAAGGTCTTGAACACGCATCCTGTGGTCGGCGATGCGACGCGCCTGCCACTCGCGGATCAGAGCGTCGACGTCGCATTTCTGGTGACGGTGTTGGGAGAGATCCACGATCGGCCGGCGGCGCTGGTCGAGCTGCGCCGCGTGATGAAGCCAGGCGCCGTGCTCTCGGTGATGGAAGGTCTCAACGACCCCGACTATCAGCTGGAGGCAAGCGTGCGCGACTTATGCCGGGCGGTCGGGTTCGAAGAGCTTGCCCGCGAGCGTCAGCGACTCGGGTACGTACGAAGTTTCGTTGCGCCCTGATTGGGTCCGACGACGCGCCTACGGGGTGTCGATGACGGCCTTTAGGGATGGGCTCACGTACTGCTCGTGGCCGGTGTAGGTGGCGGAGTCGAGGGCGCGCAGGTAGCGGTGGAGCTGGGCCTGGCGCAACTCTGCGAGCGCGTCCTTGCCGGCCTGCACGCTGTCGCCCAGCACGAGGATGAACGACTCGCGCAGCGGTTTGTCGCGCTTGAGGTCGGCGGCCATCATGATCTCGCCTCGCTCGAGCCAGGAGCGGACGTTGCGGCGCTTGGCGTCGCCGCCCATCAGCAGGTAATGGCGCAGATGCTCGACGCCGTAGGCGAGGTGGCGTCGCAGGTCGTTCGCGGTGAACTCGAACAGCTGCCGGTCCGCTTGAGAGCGGCCGATCTTGTCGCCGTGCTCGCACACCGCGAGCAGGAACGACGTGCGCAGGATGTTCATGTACACGACGAGCTCAGTGAACTTGAATGCGGCATACAACGTGCGGTTGAAGAAGGTGGGCGTCTGTACGCCGAGGCCGCCGCCGTTGGCGAGCGCGCGCTTGCGGAACGCCTCGACGTGGCGGGCGTGGTCGAAGGTCTGCGTCGCGAGGTAGAGCTTGACCTCGTGGTAGCCGTAGGAGATCTCCTGCAGCCAGCCCATGAGCACCTGGTTCGAGTTGTACTGCTGCTCGGAGATGTTGGAGACGATCTGGTCGATTGAGGCCTCGATGTGGTCAGCGAGCGGCTCGATCGAGCCCCAGGAGATCTCTGTGGCGGGCTTCCACTGCTCGCGGATGGCGGCTTCGTAGAGGTCGGCGGCGTTGTCGGCCCAGACCTCGAGCTTGTCGTAGATGGTGTACGGCGCCGGCAGCCCCATGTCCTTCGAGGGATGGGAGCCGCGCGGCGTGTCGTTCTCGTAGGGCCAGTGGTCGGGCGCCCAGGCGTATGAGCCGGCGTCGGCCATCTTGAGGGTGAAGCCTTCGGCGCCGATGACCGGCTTCGGCGGTCGCTCGGTCGGGACCTTCGCCCAACTCATGTCGAGCGGAGGCAGCCCCGGCATTTGCGGCGCTGCGGTCATTTCGTCTGGTGTGGTTTCGGTCTCTGCCATGGGTGTGTGTGTCCGATCTCGTTTTGTCGGTACTGTCGGGGGGCGCAGCTAAAGCTACGCGGCTACGTTGTTGCTTCTGCGAGACGGGCGCCCCGAGGGACGCCCCTACGGCCGGCAGGCGCCCCTAAAACGACGCCCTACTTGATTGCTTCTCGGCTGACGATGAACCTGGAATACTGGCTGACCAGCGTCCAACATCCAACATCCAACCTCTAACATCTAGTTCTTAGGCGGGTCCAGCAGCATCTGCATCATCGGGTTCATGTGCTGGCGGCGGTCGCCGAGGCCGACGACTTCGAGCCGGTGCATGTACTCGTTGACCTGGCGCTTGCGGATGGCGAGCAGCTTCATGTAACCCTCGCGCAGTTGTGTTTCGGTGGTGCCGCCGCCGAGCAGGATGGCCAGCGCCTCGCCGGTCTGGCCGCCGCCCGTAAGGCCGGCCTGCGCGGAGCCGCTGCCGAGGTTGCCCTCCATGCGGTCGAGGTAGGTGTGGATCTCTTCGCGGCGCTCGGGCTGCGTCTCCATCACGTATTTCATGTGCATGACGCCGAAGGCGACGTGGCGGCTCTCATCCTGCGCGGCGAGACGGAACATGCGCTTGTCGACTTCGCTCTGCGCGAACAGCTCGCCCATGCGGAACATCGACTGCACGAAGCCTTCGCCAACGAGGTGCAGTGTCGATGCCATCTCCGTGAAGTCCTGGGCCGTCAGCAGACCGATGGCGCCGGGGCCGGCCTGCAGCAGGCCGATGCCGTTGGCGAGCGCGCGCTTGCGGAAGACATCGAGGTGGCGCGCCTCATCCATGATCTGCGACGCGAGAAAGAGTCCGACCTCGAAGTACTCTCCGGCGATGTTGGGGGCGTACTTGCCGGGCACGTCGCCGGCGATGAACTCGACCTGCGTGAGGAAGGTGCAGAGCTGCGACATCGCCAACTCCAGCTCATACGGCAGCTCCGGCATGTCGGCCCAGGGGACGTCGGTGGCGCTGCTCCACTGGCGCTGGACGGCCTCTTCGTAGAGGAGCATGGCGGACTCGGACCACGACGCCGACTTGGTGTTCCAGTGCGTCTGCATATTCTGCGCATCGTTGCGCGGCGCGGCGCCACGCATGCGGCCGCTCTGGTTGTGGGTGCCCGCGGGGATCTCGCCGTAGGACGAGGTGGAGATGTCTTCGAGCGTGAGTCCGCGCTTGCTCGGGCTGACGCGCATGCCGCGCTCGGCGAGCGGCGCATCGAGCCAGCTGAGGTCGAGGTCTTCGCCGCCGGTCTCCTTGCGGAGTTGATCGAGGATGTCGGACTGCATGGGTGGGCCTCCCGGAGAGATGCGAAACTGTTCCGGCCGCAGTCGGCGGCCGTGAGGGTTTCAGGATACGCCTAACGGGTCGCAATGATCCAACGGGCCGAACGGCACATTTTGCGGTCGCGTTGATTTTCGAAGGCCACACAACCGAGTCGCCGCTCCCGGGGCCGGCACTCTTCGTGCCCTAGCCGTTCAACGCCGACCACCCCATGGTCGAGTTGAGGTCTGTCGATGATGTGCCTTAATGCCGGATCAATCCTCGGGAAGAGCGGAAAAGGCCTTCCTGGTTTTCATGTACCACCCCATTCCCTTTATGGGATTTTTCCACCTGCCCTGCATCATCTTTAAGGCGCTTTGGTGTGTTTCATCACCCTTTGCGACCATTTCTTTCAAATGTTTGTCTTCTGCTTTTATGACCTCATCAGCCGTTTTTCCTTGGAACGAGGCATCACATGGCCCACCCATCTGTTTACACGTCATCGTTTTCATAAGTCTGGACCTCCCTTCATAGGCGTAGGCGTAACGTCATTGTACTCACAGTCGCCGCGCGGCTTCGCGCGTTTGTCATCCTCGTTAGTCGCGCGGGCGGCGTTCCATGCCGTCGTGACCGAGTCGAAATGGGCGCGGACGTCCTCTATCGGAGCCGGCGACATCTGGCCGAATCGACCGTTCTTGACCAACATGAATGACCAAGCCTTGTTCTTTGTCTGAATCATCGGTGGCCCTGCAAATTCCGGCTTCCACGACCACAGCCGTGTTATCGCTTCCAGATCGACCGAAAATGGATTGACGATCGGAGGGCATGTCGAACCAGAACCACGCGAGACAATAGCCAATATCCATACCGGCACCGTGCAGAACCACGGAACGGCAGGCGGCAGGAACAAAATGCGTTGGTTCGTAAGTGCCATGGCGGCCAGCCGACGCGACATTGTCGTCTCTTGCCACTCGGCGACAAGATCTACCCGAATGAGTTCTTCGGACGGCGAGAGCTCGAGAGCGTTTGCAGGCTGCAGTGTTGCCCGCGCGGCCGCGGTGTTCTCCATCAGTCGGAGTGTGCCATATGAACGCGGAATTTGCTGAGTCAAGAGCCGCTTGAACTCGTGCGCACGAGTTTGCCGAACCTAAACCGTAACTGCAGCGCGCGCTGCTGCGATCTCCCGCAGCGCGTCTGCCCCCGCTTCGCCGCGCGGCACGATGGCGTTGCCCTCCTCCGTCGCGACCGGCAGGCCGTCGCGGAAGATCACGGCGTTGGTATGGAGGGCGGGGACGCGCGGGCCGGGGGTGATGATGCCGGCCAGGTTGAGCGGGTCGGTGGCGTTGATGCGGACGATCTCTCCGGCGCGCTCTTCACGGCGGGTGCGGCGCAGCGCCTCGACCGCCTCCGGCAGGGCGTACTGCTCGCCGATGAAGCCGGCGACGAAACGGCCGCCGCGCAGAATGCCGCGCGCCTCTTGCCGGCGCAGAGCCCGCAGCACTTCACGCCAGGGTACCGTCAGACTCTCGCGGGCGATGAGGTCGCGGAAGACGACGCCGTAGCGCGCGAGGAGCTGCATCGCAGCGCGCTCAGCCAGCTCATCGGCCGGCGACGGCTCCGGCTGGAAGCGATGGAGGATCGACCAGCGGCCATGAGGTGCGTTTGCGCGTGCCAGCCCGCCGCGGCGGGAGCGCGCGTGGCGGCGGGCATCCCGCGCGCGCGCCGAACGGCCGGGGGACATGATCTGACGCAGTGATTGAAAACCATCGCCAGTGAGCAGGCCGCGAGCGACGAGATCCCAGAGCGCCTCTTCGAGCTGGGCGGGGAGCTGTCGGCTCGCCGACGCGAGATCGTCGAAGAAGAGCGCGCCGTGCGAGCGCAATGCATCTAATGTGGCGGCGGCGGCGCCGGTCTGGGGATCCTCCGGCTGCTGCGCGCCGCGGACGGCTTCGAGTAGCCAGCCGAGGTCGCGGCGGAGGGCGAGGGTGATCGGCGTGGCGCGCGAGGGAGATGACC
>JALYKW010000058.1 GCA_030774575.1 Chloroflexota bacterium
CGCCGGCGCCGCGGGTGTGGTGTACGGCATGTACGTCACCACCGCTACATCGGGTATGGGCTTCATTCCCGGAATTAAGGCATTCACAGCGGCAGTGCTTGGCGGCGTGGGAAGCGTGCCCGGCGCGGTGGCCGGCGGCTACTTCCTCGGCATTACCGAGTCGCTGAGCACGAAGTTCATCGGCGCGCAGTACAAGGATGTCGTCGCGTTCGTGCTCCTGGTGCTGGTGCTTATCTTTCGCCCGTGGGGCCTATTCGGGAAACGCGAGGCAAAGCGGGCTTAACGATGAGGGATGGCCGCGGAATGCTCCAGCTATTTGATCCGCGTCCCTCGTGGACGCGGGCGCGCGAGCGTTTCGCATCGACGCGTGCGGGCGCGATATCCGCTCAATACGCGCCATACCTCTGGTTGCCGCTGCTCGCAATCGCAGCGGGGCTCGCACCCGAGCATCTAAGGATCCAGCAGGCGTTTGCCGTCATTGCCGTCGCTCTGTATTTCATCCTTCGCTCCACAAACGGGCTCTTCGCGATCGTGGTCCTGGCTGCCCTGCTGACGTACCTCCCGTACAACATGGACACGTTCGAGCGCGGGATCATGTTCGACGTCGCGCTGTACTGCTTGCTGGGCATCGGGCTCAACATCGTCGTCGGCTACGCGGGTCTGCTCGATCTGGGATACGTCGCGTTCTTCGCCACCGGCGCGTATCTCTACGCCCTGATTGCCGCGCCGGAGATCGGCGGCGGCTTCGACATCGGCACGAGCTTTTGGCTCGTCATCCCGATGGCGATGGTGTTCGCGGCGCTCGTCGGGATCGCGCTCGGGCTGCCCGTGCTGCGACTCCGCGGCGATTACCTCGCCATTGTGACGCTGGGCTTCGGCGAGATCATCCGCATCATGATCAACAACGAGAGCGCTCTGACGAACGGGCCCGTCGGCGTGTTCTCGATTCCGCAGCCAGATCTGCTGGGCACCGAATTGAGCGGGCCGTTCAAGCTCTATTTCGTGGTACTTGCGGGATGCTTCGCTGCGGCGTTCGCGGCAGAGCGACTGCGCGACTCGCGTGTCGGCCGGGCCTGGGAGGCGATCCGCGAGGACGAAGACGTGGCGGCATCGATGGGCGTCAACACGACAAACTACAAGCTGCTCGCCTTCGCCATCGGCGCGGCGATCGGCGGCGCCGGCGGCGTGATCTACGCGACGAAGCAGAGCGCCATCTTCCCATCCGACTTCAATCTCGATGTCTCGGTCAACGTGCTGGCCGTCGTCATCATCGGCGGTATGGGCAACGTGCGCGGAGTACTGCTCGGAGCGATGCTGCTGATCGGGTTGCCGGAGGTCTTGCGCGACTTCGGCGTCAATGTTCTGTTTGTCCATCTGGACAACCTGGGGGCGGACTATCGGCTCGTCATCTTTGGTGCGGCGCTCGTCGCGGTGATGGTGCTCAGACCGCAGGGCGTGCTGCCCTCGCGCCGGCGCGTTGCGGAGTTCGAGCAGCTCGAATTGATGCACTCGGAACTGGCAACATAGCGATGGCGATCCTCTCGATTCGGAACGTGTCCCGAGCGTTCGAGGGCCTGATCGCGATCAACAACCTCAGCATCGAGGTCGAGCCGGGAATCATCATCGGCATCATCGGTCCGAACGGCGCCGGCAAGACGACGTTGTTCAACCTGCTCACCGGGTTCTACCGCCCGACATCGGGCGAGATCTGGTTCGAGGGGAATCGGATCGATGGTCTGCCGATGCATCGCATGGCAGGCGCGGGGATCAGCCGCACCTTCCAGAACATCCGCCTCTTCGCGAACATGACGGCGGTCGAGAACGTGCTGGTCGGCGCGCACTTGCATCTGCACGCGAACGTAGCGACCGCCGTCCTGCGCCCACCGAAGCTGAGGCGCGAAGAGCGGGTCGCCGTCCAGAGCGCCGTGGAGATGCTGAGCTTCGTCGGACTCGCCGGACGTGAGAACGAGCTTGCCCGCAACCTTGCTTACGGTGAGCAGCGCCGCCTGGAGATCGCGCGCGCGCTGGCCGTACGCCCCAGGTTGCTGTTGCTCGACGAGCCGACCGCTGGAATGAACGCCGGCGAAACTGTCGGCATGACGCGGCTGATCCGTCAGCTGCGCGACGATCGGAAGATGACAGTCGTGCTCATCGAGCACCAGATGCGCGTGGTGATGGGCGTCTGCGACCGCATTGTCGTCCTGGATCACGGCGAGAAGATCAGCGAAGGCAAGCCCGAAGAAGTCCAGCGCGACCGCCTCGTGATCGAGGCGTATCTCGGTACGGGCCGCCCGCTGACCGAGGAAGCAGGGTGAGCAGCGCCGTTGAGCGCACCTCTGCGTATCTCGAGCTGATCGACGTCGTTTCGGGCTATGGGCAGATCATGGCGATCAAGGGCGTATCGCTCCGCGTGGAGGCGGGCGAGATCGTCGCACTGATCGGTAGCAACGGCGCCGGCAAATCGACGACGCTGCGCACGATCTCCGGGCTGTTGCGACCACGCTCGGGTGAGATCTGGTTCGAGGGCCGCCGCATCGACCACGTGGCGCCGCACAAGATCGTATCGCTCGGCATTTCACACGCTCCCGAGGGCCGGGCGATCTTCGGCCGGCTCTCGGTGATGGAGAATCTGCGGCTTGGCGCGTATCAGCGTTCCTCGCGCGACGGCGTCCAGGCGGACCTGGAACGGGTGCTCGCGCTCTTCCCGCGGTTGCGTGAGCGCCTGAAGCAGGACGGCGGCACGCTCTCGGGCGGCGAGCAGCAAATGCTGGCGATCGGCAGAGCGCTCATGGCCCGACCACGCATCCTGCTGCTCGACGAGCCGTCGATGGGTCTCGCGCCTGTCCTCGTGGAGACGATCTTCCGCACGATCATCGAGATCAACCGCGAGGGCACGACAATCCTGTTAGTGGAACAGAACGCCGCCATGGCGCTGCAGATCGCGAAGCGCGGCTACGTGCTCGAATCCGGAAGCGTGACCATCCAGGCGACCGCTGAAGAGCTGAGGGTCAGCGATACGGTGCGGAAGACGTACCTTGGTGAGCGGTAGGAAAGGATCCGGACGCAAGCCGCGCTGCATGTCGTCCGTCGGCATCTCGACGAGCCGGGGAACACGCGGCCAGGACGTTACGCCGCTGGCGCGACGAGGTGCTCACCTACTGGCGCTACCCGATCACCAACGCCGTGGTCGAGGGCAAACACAACCGGGTGAAGGTGCTCAAACGGAGGGCGTACGGCTATCGGAACAACCGGACGTTTCAGTACAGGATCCTAAACCTAATCCACACTGATTGACGGAGAGCGCCACAAATGGACATCGCCGCACAGGCGCTGTTGCCGCGGCGGCTGCAGATCACGGCGCACACGATGACTTCTTGGGTGTGCGCTTCACCGCGTGCCGAACGACGGCCATCACCCAAACTCCGGTTGAGAAACCACGAAGTCGTCCTTCGCACAGGGCCCCGACAGTGCGATCCGCCGGATCGGCGAGTACCATTACCGCATGGCGTGGCGCATCCCGTTCCTCCACAGGAAGCCGTCGCGAGAGCACCGCGAAGATATGCGTGAGGCATCACGCGACGTACATGCTCGGGTTGACTCTCTACGCGAGGAAGCACTGCGCTCAAGAGAGAGAACTGACGAGCAAGCAACGGACGCGCAACCACCATCGTCTAACGAACCGGCACCATGAGTTTCGATGGTCGCGACCATCAGATTAGAAGGACACCGAGCGCATGCGCTGTGAGCTCAGGTTCCGAGCGCTCGGCGAAACAGCAAAGTTATCAACTGGAAACACTTGATGCGCGGGCATCTTTTCCAGGCAGGGGGACCGTCGAGCTAGGGAGCTGCGGGGCGGCGGACGAAAATCGTGGCGCCCGGGCCGTCGTAGATTGCAATGTACGAGGGATCCTGCATGAGCGATGAGCGAAGAACGAGGCAGCAGTCATCATAGTTGAAACGGGCAAGAGAGCGCGGCACACTCTTGGACAGATAGATGTGTGAGAAGCTCACGCCCGTTGAAACCGACCACTGCGTGAGGCAGTCCGAGTTGTGCCCGGCGCACTCCTGCGCCAGCTCGTGCGCCTTGCGCGTCGCGCCGAAGCGACCGTTCGGCAGCCACTCCAGCCCTTGCGGCGTCGCAACGCTGGGCCGTTGACCCAGAACCGGGAACCACTCCGATGCCTTGTCGCCCCACCAGGGCTCTCCGGAGACGACGAGGAAGCGGCTGGAGGGCGGCGTGTTCTCCGCCGCCCAGGCCATTGCCTGCCGCTCGCTTCTGGGAAGCGCCGACGACAGCGACGAGGTCGCTACCAGCCCCGCGATCGCTGCGTATACGATCACGATGGCGAGCACCACAGCCGGCGCCCAGCTCTGAAGCCATGGTCTCGTGTCCCCTGTGACGCGCTCGGCAAAGGGAATGAGCGCTCGCGTGACGCCGACTCCGCCTAGCAGCGCGAGCGGCACCGTGACCGCCGTCGCGAGCACCCATGGCTCCGCGAGAGCAGCAGCAGCGATCCAGACAGGGAGAAACCAGCGCCGTTCGCCAAGGCAGACTAGCAGGCCACAAATGCCGAGGAGGGTGAGCAGGGGAAACAAGGCTTCATTACCGGCGTTGAGCGTCACGATCTGCAGCAACGGCCGGAGGTCCAGCACCGATCGGCTGCCTCCGGCAGCGAAAAACGGCGACACACCATATCGAGCGACAACGGTCATCCACCACGGGGCCGCCACCAGCAGCGCTCCGCCAGCGATGGCGATCGATCTCCGGACACCATCCCGGCTGCGCCCGAATGCGGCGAAAAGCGCGCAGCCGCCTACCAGCAGCAGCAGCGTCATCTCCATATGACTGAGCAGCGTTAGTCCGCCGAACAACATAGTGAGCAGCACCGGCCGCGTCCGGCGTGTCGTGTAGGCAGTGTGAAGCTGTTGCAGCGCGAGGATCATAAAGAGCAGGCCGAACGATCGCGTCAGCCCGCCGCCCATGATCATCCACATGGAGCCGCGCGGCAAAAGCGCGAACACGAACGTCGCCGCTAGATTCTCCGATCGCGACGGCAGCAGCGAACGCGCGAGCAGGTAGAACGCGGGGATCGTCGCGATACTCACGAAGAGCGGCAGGAGCCGCAGCACGTCGAACGCATCGAGCGGTGTGATCTGGGTCAGCAGGCCGCCAAAGTAGAACCCGAGCGGCGGATACGTGAACGGAATGTCGGCCGCGTTGTAGGACGTCGTCTGGGGCAGGTGAAAGCTCGCAGCGCGCAGATCGCCGATCATCGCATAGAAGAGGCCGCCGTCGTTGAGCGGGAAGTCAGCCGACAGCACGAACGTGAGGCGCATTAGTCCGCCTACGAGCAGCGCGGTCAGCAGCGCCACCGCAGGCCGAACCTGGATCCGGTCTGCTGCAGGTTTCTCGTAGTCGGCTACCGGCAAGGCGCGCAAGTGCGGTGCGCCTGGGATTGGCGTGTGCTTGGGCAAGACGAGCGACATGTCCGTAATATCGGCCGGCGGACCGCTTTACGCGCTAGGTAGAACACCTATACGCTCAGCTTCGAACGCGGCGGCGCCGGCACGAGGGCGAATACCATCGCGAGATCGTTGCCGATCTAGTTGACAGTGGCCGGCCGCCCTGCGCGACCACGGCATCGGGCAAGCCGCAGCGCTGAAGATCCTCATGCGTGAAGACGCGGACGATCTTCTTCGGTGGGCCCACCTAACGTGCCGGGCGTGTTTCGAGATCGTGAACTCCAACACATACCCGCAAACCCTTTGCTCAGAAAGCAAATGGTCGCCGAATGCGGCCCAAACGCGAACCCCCGAATCGGCGCGATCCAGGCCGCATTAGTATGGAAGGAAAGGTTGGAGCGGGAGGCCGGACTCGAACCGGCGACCCTTGCTTGGGAAGAACGCTGGTTGCTCGGGGGTTTGAGTGCCATCTAGGTTCGAATCGGCAGGGAACTGGCAGGAAAAACGCACTAGTTCGGGCCTTCCGAGCCGGCGGCAAGGATCACCTGTTCTAGGGCATCGCCGGTCGCGTACTGGACAGGGATATCACGGAAGATGCCGTGCTTCTGAAGTGCGCCAAAATCGACATCGATGGCTTCCTGCACATCGAAGCTCGCGTCCGCGTTGACGTGGATCTGCGCTCGAAGCGGTCGATCGTCCATCCAGTATCCTGCACGAGCACGCCTGACGGAAGCGCCAGCATCAGGCAGGCGGTCATCATGACGAAGCCGATTCGACAGGCGATGCGCATCATCGCCATAGCAGATCCTCAACGATCTGCGGCTAGCGATGAGGATTTGTGACCATCGGACGATGGTGTCTCACAGAGATGGCCCTGTGCGACGGAAGCGCGGTGCGTACACCAGATTGGAAGTTGCCGGCCCCGAAGGGGCTCGAGTTCTATGACGCTTCGGAAGACGGGGCTGAGGCGCCCAGTTCGGCGAGCACCTCTTCGGTGTGTTCACCGAGTAGCGGCGCGCGGCGCTCGATGCGCCACGGCGTCTCGCTGAACCGGTACGGCGCGCCGGGATAGGTGATGGTGCGACCCAGTTCGGGGTGTTCGACCTCCACGAAGAAGCCGCGCGCCCGGGCGTGCTCGTCGTCGAGCCAAGTCCTCCGGCGCGCGCACTTCGCCCCAGGTGAGGCCCAGGCGCTGGCCGATGTGGAAGAGATCGTTCGCACTGTGGCGCGCGCACAGCACCTCCAGCGCTCCGAGAGCCGCGCCGCCCTGCTCGAGACGGCGGGAGGCATCGAGATAACGGACGTCAGCGAGCCCTTCGCCGAGGCCTTCGGACTTGAGGTACGCGACGAGGCGTAGCCAGGCGTTTCGCTCGAGCGGAATGGCGAGATTGATGTAGCGGCCGTCGGCGCAGATGTACTGCGTGCGCGCGGTCGTGGCCGCCGACGCGTGGCGGCCGGTCTGACGCCGGAGAATACGGCGCTCGTACTCCCAGTAGACATTGGCGAACTCGACCGTGACGGCGAGCGCCGCCTGCGCCGAAACGTCGATGTACTGGCCCAGGCCGCTCGCTTCGCGCTCGAACAAGGCGACGAGCGTGCTGATGCAGGCGTAGTGCGAAGCGGTGTGATAACTGTGGTTATCGCCGGGACGCACGGGCGGCAAATCAGGGCCGTCCTCGGCATCGTAGCCGCAGGACTGCATTGGGCCGCCGAGCGCCATCGAGACGAGGTCGGTCGTGCGGTAGCCGGCGTCGACGTAGGGGCCGGTCTGGCCGAAGGGAGTGATGGCGACGTGAATCAGCCGCTGGTTCGAAGCGGCGAGCGTGGCATAGTCGAGGCCGAGGGCGGCCGCTCGGCCCGGCGGCAGCGTCTCGATGAAGACGTCTGCGGTCGCGAGCAGCGCCCGAAGCCGTGATGCGCCATCCGGCTCGTCGACATCGAGCGTGGCGCTGCGTTTGCCGGTGTTGTAGTGCCAGAAGTAGAGGCTGCGATCGGGGTGCGGCTGATCGTCAACGAACGGGCCGACTGCGCGCGTTGCGGCGCCCGCCGGCGGCTCGATCTTGATCACGCCGGCGCCCATGTCGGCGAGCAGCTTGCCGCACCACTCGCCGTGCGCGTCGGCCAGCTCGATCACGCGGACTCCGTCGAGCCCATGCGCGGTCACCAGAGCACCTGCGCTTCTTCCAGGTGCGCTCGCTCGTCCTCGGCGATGCCAAGCAGCTCACCGAACACATAGGCGTTGCTGTCTCCGAGCAGCGGGCCGCCTTGCCGGAACGACGCGGGCGTGCGCGAAAACTGCGCCGGCATGCCATCGACGCGATGCTCTCCGACGACGGGATGGTCTACCTTCGGGAAGAGTCCGCGATGCGCGAGCTGCGGGTCGTCGTCGTATAGTTCACGGGAGCGTTGCACGCGGCCGGCGGGGACGCCGGCCGCCTGCAGAGCCTGCATGGCGTCTTTCGCCGGGCGCGGGCGGGTCCACGCGCCGATCGCGGCGTCGAGATCGTCGTGATGCGCGAGGCGCGCGTCGAGCGACGCGAAGCGGGGATCTTCGAGCATGTCCGGGCGCCCGATAGCGCGTGCGAGCGAGCGCCATTGCGCATCGTCTTCGACCGCGATGGCGAGCCAATCGTCATCACCGACGCCATCATCATCGGCGGGCGCGCAGCGGTAGACGCCGTGGGGCGCCATCGGTAGATAGGCCGCACGATTGCCGTGACGCTCGGAGCTTCGCGCGTTGACGGTGTAATCGAGGATCGCCGTGCCGGTCAATGTGATCGCCGCTTCGACCTGAGCAAGATCGATGTACTGACCGCGCCCGGTGCGGCGGCGATGGAAGAGTGCCGTGAGCATGGCGATGGCGGCCATGTAGCCGCCAGTGTGGTCCATGTATGAGTAGCCCCAGCCGGCGGGCTGCATGTCCGGAGAGCCGGAGAGGTGGGTGAGGCCGGAGAGGGCCTGCACGGTCGGCCCGAACGTCTGGTACGCCTCGTACGGGCCGCTGTGGCCGAGGCCGGCCATGCTGACGTAGACGATATCCGGCCGATGGCGGCAGAGGCCCTCGTAGTCGAAGCCCCAGTTACGCATGACGCTGGCGCTGTAATTCTCGACCACGCCGTCGGAGATCGCGACGAGGCGTCCGAAGATCTCACGGCCTTCGGGGTGCGACATGTTGAGGGAGATGCTGCGCTTGTTGCGGTTGAAGTTGTTGAAGTAGCCGTTGTTGTCGATGCCGGGCTCACCGACCCATGGGCCGAAGACCACGCGCCCCGGGTCAGGGCGGGCGCGGCTTTCCACCTTGATCACTTCTGCGCCGAAGTCGGCGAGAATGCGCGTGGCCTGCGGGCCGGCCATCACCCAGCAGAGGTCGATGATGCGCAGTCCTGGAAGCGCTCCGTCCGTCATGCCGCTCCGTCCCGACGCGGCGGCCACGCAGCACCAACTAATCCGGTGCTCATGCCCGCAGGGCATCTGACGGGGAGATTGTAGAGCGGCGATTGCAAGGCGTCCAATGGAAGCTATCGATCGGTCGGTGTCGCGGAATCGGTCACTCTTTCGGCGGCTCACCGCCGCGCACGATGGACCAAATCGTGTGTGTCCGCTCCACGACCGGCCCTACTTGTGGCCAAACCTGACGCGATAGAATGGCGCTACAGGAAACACAACCGTGCGAGAATTCAAGGACAGAGTCGCGGTCGTCACGGGTGCTGCCAGCGGGATCGGCCGGGGGTTGGCCGAGCGCTTCGCGTCTGAACGTATGCACGTCGTACTAGCGGATGTCGAGGCGGCTCCACTCGATGCCGCGGAACGCGAGATGCGCGACGCGGGTGCTTCGGTGCTCGCGGTGCGCACCGATGTCTCGAAAGCCGAGGACGTGCAGGAACTGGCGACGCGATCCGTCGAGCGCTTTGGTGGAGTGCACATCGTCTGCAACAACGCTGGCGTCGGAAGTACCAGACTGTCGTGGGACGAGTCGTTGGAGGACTGGAGCTGGGTGCTCGGCGTCAACCTCTGGGGCGTCATCCACGGCGTGCGTACGTTCGTCCCGATCATGCTGCAGGGCGGAGACGAAGGGCACATTGTCAACACCGCATCGGTGGCGGGGTTGATGCCCGGTGGCGGCGCCGCTGCATACACCGTGAGCAAGTTTGGCGTGATCGGTCTGTCTGAAGCGCTGTACCACGAACTGAAGATGACATCAACCGGAAAGATTGGCGTGTCGGTGCTGTGCCCGGCCGTGACAGACACGAACATTATGGATTCCGGACGCAACCGCCCCGGCGGGCCGGGTCCCGCGCCGGCGCCAGGCACGCGTGAGGCTTTCGGGATCGAGATGATGCGCCGACTCCTGCGCGCAGGGCAGAGTCCCACCGAGGTCGCGCAGCAGGTGTTCGATGCCATCGTCGCCAATCGTTTCTACGTGCTCACGCATCCCGAGCACAACGGCGTCATCACTAAGCGCGCTGAAGCGATGCTTGCCGGCGACCCGCCGCCAGCCGTCGGCACGCAATGACAGACGGCGACTGAGATCTGACCTGGCCCAGGGCGGGGCATGCCGGTCGGACGAAGATCGGCAGGAGCTCAAAGGCACGGTCTCCTCATACTGTCCGGTAGGACCCAACGAAGACCGAAAACAGGATCGAAAAAGGCGCTAATCGGCAGAGCATCTGCGTCGGAGGAACGCTGGTGGAAGATGGCGACCACATATTTTTCGAGCAAATATTGATCCGGCCCAATCAAGCCCGAGACAACAGGAGCGACCGCCCAAAATCGGTAGACTGGTTGCTTCGAAGGCAGACAGTCTAGCGACTCGCCTCGACGCTGTCACCGTGAAGTCGAGCGCGGGCCGTCTTACCCGGGATATGCGTATAGGCCGTATGGCTTAGAATCAGTGGCATCACTCCAAGGGTTTGGAACTCTGACGGGACGCACACCCATCATGCAACTGGAAGTGACTCGCGAACTCGTGCGGCTGCTCGAGGCGGGCGAGCGGTTCGCGCTCGCTACGCTCATCGATGCGCACGGCTCTACGCCTCAGAAGGTCGGTGCGCGCCTGCTGGTGCGAGCAGATGGGACGACGGTGGGAACGCTGGGCGGCGGTTGTATCGAGGCCGAGGTGTCGGAGACCGCCTACCGTGCGATGGAGACGGGCGAACCGCGCGTGCTCGATTTCACGCTGAATGAGGACATCGCCGTCGACTACGGTCTCGCCTGCGGCGGAACGGAGCGCATCCTCATCGACCCGACGTTCACACGCGACGACCTTGGGCTTGCGCGCCGGATGCTCGGCGCCGTTTCAGGCGAACAGCATGGCGTCGTTATGAGCGTCGTGGATGGTGGATCCCGAGTCCGGATCGCGAGCAAAATGGCCATGTGGGAAGACGGCACTGTCGATGGCGAACTCTGCGATGTCCAAGCGGACGCCGTCCAACTTGCTGAGCGATTGATGGAAGCACCGCGCCCCAAGCCCGCGCTCGTGGCGCTGACCGGCGGCGTTCAGGTGTTCGCGGATGTATTCGCAGAACCTCCCGAGGTCGTCGTTGTGGGAGGAGGACACGTCGGCCGGGCCGTTGCGACCGTCGCCCACACACTGGGTTACTGCATCACCGTGATCGACGACCGGGCCGACTTTGCGAATCGTGATCGATTTCCCGAAGCCCACGTGGTCATTGCGGGGGACATCGAAGAAGCGATTGGCAGTCACGCGACGAACCGCAACAGTGCGATCGTGATAGTGACGCGCGGGCACAAGTACGACTACCAGGCTTTGTCCGCATCGGCTCGGTCGAACGCCGGGTACATTGGTCTGATGGGAAGCCGCCGCAAGGTGGCGCTTATCTATCGCCAGCTACTGCGCGACGGCGTGCCAGAAGAGCGCCTGCGGGACATCCACGCGCCGATCGGTCTCGACATCGGCGCCGTATCACCGGAGGAGATCGCCGTCAGCATCATGGCGGAGATCACGATGGACCGCCTCGGCGGACACGGCAACTCCATGCGCGACAAGCGCCTTGTCGACCGCGCACGTCCGCAGACGGTCGCCTGAACCGTGGTGTTCGTTTCCACGATCCTCCTCGCGGCCGGCGAGTCGACGCGCATGGGTAGCCAGAAGGCGCTGCTTCCGTGGGAAAGCACAACGCTACTGGAGTACCAGCTCGCGCAACTCGCGGCAGTGGACGAGATCGGCGAGATTATCGTCGTCACGGGCCACGAGCCGGAACGCATCCGCGAGGTCGCGTCCCTTAGTCCGCGGACAAAGATCGTCCACAATCACGACTACCGCGCCGGCAAAGTAGGTTCGATACTCGTAGGACTGCGCTCAGCAGCCTACGACACCGATGCAGTCATGGTGATCGCCGTCGACCAACCGCGCACAGCCGAGGTCTTGCGCACAATCATCGAGACCCATGCGTCGTCGGGAAGCCCAATCGCGGTGCCTGAGTATCGCGGACGGCGAGGGCACCCACCGATCTTCACGCGTGAGCTTCTCCCAGAGTTGCTACTCATGACAGAGGACACACAAGGCTTGCGCGCCGTCCTGCGGATCCATGCGGACGAGGTCTGCGAGGTCGATTGTGATGCCAGCGTGCTGGTGGACCTGAATCGACCGGGCGACGTCTCAAGCATGTCTGAATCGAAGGACCTGTTTGACCTCCCGCTCGGAGAGCGCAAGGATCGATAGAATGGCATTTGCATGGGAGTCGAAATGGTTACGATCCGTATCAACGGCGAGTCGCATGAGGCAGCTGATGCTTCGCGTAACCTGCTGAGTTTCATCCGCTTCGACGCGGGACTCACAGGCACCAAGTATGGCTGCGGCGAGGGCGTATGCGGCGCTTGCACCGTGCTTGTCGATGGCCAACCGCTGCGATCATGCATGACAACCGTCGGCGCCGTCGCCGGCGGTTCGCTCACGACGATCGAGGGACTGGCCGTGGACGGCGATCTACATCCTCTTCAGCAGGCTTTCATCGACGAACAAGCGATGCAGTGCGGTTACTGCATCCCCGGATTCATCATGACCTCGGTTGCCCTTCTAAACCGTGAGCATTCGCCGGATCGAGCGCAGATCAGGGAGGCGCTTTCACAGAACATGTGCCGCTGTGGCACGTATCAGCGCATCCTGCGTGCGGTCGAACGCGCGGCGGAACCGGGCGGCATTACGCATGCCTGATAGCGATACGCGAGAACCGGGGCTACATGTGCAGGGCGAGGTTGCGCTGGGTTACCCGCCTCCACAGCGAACCTACGCGCGCGTGGCGTACGCCAACACACAACCAGACGTCGAAAAGGCGCGCTGGTTGACGGTCCGCCCGGACGGCTCAGTCGTTGCATACGCGGGCAAGGTCGAGTACGGGCAGGGCATTCGTACCGGCCTGGCGATCGAGGTGGCCGATGAACTGCGGGTACCGCTCTCGAGCGTGGAGGTCGTGCTGGGAGATACGGCACGCGTACCGTGGGACATGGGTACCTTCGGCAGTCAGTCCACGGCGCGCGTAGGCCTGCAGTTGCGCAAGGCCGCCGCGACGGCGCGGCAGGCGCTGCTGGAGATGGCCGCCGACCGGCTCGACCTTGCTGTCGGCGACTTGCACGCAGAATGCGGCCGCATCTCGTCAACCAGCGACGGCAATCGCGTCGTCACATATGCCGACCTGATTGCCGGCACGAATCTCGTCCGTGAGGTCGACGACGCCGTTGTGCTTCTGGCGTCGTCAGAGTTCAGCGTGATGGGAAAGACCCACGCCCGTGTCGATGCCGAGGCGCGGGTCACCGGGCGCGCGCGCTACTCCCAGGACATCGTCGTTGACGACATGCTGTTCGCGTCTGTGCTGCGTCCACCCTGGCGCGGCGCCGTCCTGACTTCCGTAGATATTGCTGACGCCGAGCGTATGACCGGCGTCCTTGAGGTTGTCCGCGACGACGATCTGGTCGCTGTGCTCGCCGATACCGACGAACACGCGGCGGCAGCGGCGAACATACTCCAGGCGCAGTGGGGCGGGCCTGCGCCACAAGCCTCGACGCTGGACCCTGCGGAAATCCTCGTCAGCAGCGGTCGCGATCCCTACGTCACGCAAGAGGCCGGATCGCTAGAAGAGGGTTTTAGGGCCGCGAGCGGCGTGCTCGAAGCGACCTATTTCGTGCCGTACGTGTCGAACGCGCCAATGGAGCCGCGGGCGGCCGTCGCAACGTGGGACGGCGACCGGCTCACGGTTTGGGCGGGCACACAGCGGCCCTTCGGTATCCGTACCGAATTGGCGCAGCGCTTCGGCATCGAGGAGCCGCAGGTGCGGGTCATCGCCCCCGAGATCGGCGGTGGATTCGGCAGCAAGAGCCCATACCCGGTGGCGCACGAAGCAGCACGGCTCGCGCGTATTGCCCGCCGGCCGGTGCGCGTGGCGTACACGCGGGCGGAGGACATGATCTACGCGACGATGCGTCCCGCTGCGGTGATACGCATCAAGAGCGGCTTCACATCGGACGGACGGATCGTCGCCTGGGAGTGTGATGCGTACCACGCCGGCGACCGGCCGTTCCTGGGGCGCCGCGGATCGGACAGTCCGTACGATGCGCCGCACGTGAGGGTGACGACATACACGTCGGACAGCCCGCTGGCCACCGGTTCGTATCGCTCACTGGGGGCGGCGGCAAATCACTTCGCTCGCGAAGTGCACGTCGACGAGATCGCCGAAGCGGTCGGCCTGGATCCGGTCGAGTTCCGCCTGCGCAATCTCAAACACCCGCGGTTCCGGCGTGTGCTTGAGCGCACTGCAGAAGCGCACGGCTGGCAACCGGCGAAGGGCGCGTCGCGTCGGGGGCAAGGTATTGCGATAGGCGTCGATGTAGGAAGCTACGTGGCGACGGCGGTCCAGCTCGACGTAGGCGGCCGTGAGGTGCGACTCGATCGCGTGACGGCAGCGCTCGACTGCGGGCTCGTCGTGAACCCGGAAGGAGCGAAGAACCAGGTCGAAGGTTCTATCGTCATGGGGATGGGCACGGCGCTGTACGAGGCGATCGATTTCCAGGATGGTCGCGTGCTTAACGCCGGGTTCACACGCTACCGCGTCCCCCGTAGCAACGACGCTCCGGTGATCGAAACGCTGCTGGTCGGCGACGACGACACCCCTTCGACCGGCGCGGGCGAACCGGGGATCGTGCCCATCGCCGCGGCTATATCTAATGCAGTGTTCGACCGCACCTCCGAGCGGCAACGCGAACTGCCGATTCAGCGCCACCTTCGGTAGAACTTGGCCCATGTACGACGCGCATAGTCCCGGGTTGGCTGTGGGATGAGCCAGACAACCTCGGGCCACTTGCTCGCGGATGGCGTCCCGAACCTTTTTCGTAGAGAGTTCGCGGACGGCCTGACAGACCACAAACGCCGATGCCTTATGACCGCGGAAGTCCGAGGCCGCGCGTTGCGATGATCCCCCGGTTGATCTCGCTCGTGCCGGCCGCGACGGTCAGGGCGGCTGCGTTGAGATAGAGCGCCTCGACTCGCCCTCGGAGCTTCGCCGACGGCGAGCCGGGCGCGAGCTGGCCGTGGAGGCCCAGCAGGTTCATGCCCACCGCGGCGAGCCGTTGCGCGAGCTCAGAGCCGTAGAGTTTCGAGACCGACGCTTCGTAGTTGGGGACCTTCCCCTGGCTCTGCAGCCAGGCGACGCGGTAGGCGAGAAACCGGCCGACCTCGAACTCGATCTTCAGCTCCGCGAGACGGTGGCGCACCGGCGCATAGCTCTTGGGGACGCGCTTCGACGCCACCAGGCCGGCTGCGTACGACACAATTTCGTTGTAAGTGCGCATCGAGCCGATCACGCGCTGAATGCCCGAGCGTTCAAAGTCGAGTGTGGAGGTGGCCACGTACCAGCCGCGGTTCAGTTCACCGAGGAGGCTGTCGCGGGGTATCCGGACGTCCTGAAAAAACACCTGGTTGAACGTGTGCCGGCCGAGCATGTCCGTGAGTGGCTGAATGGTGATGCCGGGCGTGGTCATATCGACGAGAAAGTAGGAGATGCCCCGGTGCTTCGGCGCGTCGCGATCCGTGCGGGCGAGGAGAATCATCCACTGCGCGAAATGCGCGAGGCTCGTCCAGATCTTGCTTCCGTTCACCACGAAGCTGTCGCCATCCAACACCGCACTCGTCTGCAGCGACGCGAGGTCAGAGCCGGCGCCGGGCTCGCTGAAGCCCTGACACCAGACCGCTTCTCCGCGCATGATCGGCGGCAGGAAGCGCTCCTTCTGTGCGTCCGTGCCGTGCAACAGGATCGTCGGTCCGACGCGATCGCTGCCGAGGTCGCCGGCAGGCGCTTCGGCGTAGGCCATCTCTTCGTTGAAGATCAACTGTCGCATATGGCCGGCACCCGCGCCGCCCCACTCTGCAGGCCAGGCGAGCGTAAGCCAGCCCCGGCCAGCGAGCTTCTGCACATAGGCGCGCGCGAATTGCCACGCCTCCACACCTTCCGGTCGCCGCTCGGGCAGTTCTTGAGACAGGAAGGCACGCACCGCTTCGCGGAATGCTTCATCGTCCGGGCTGAACTGGAAGTTCATGCCTGCGTCGCTCCCTCTGTTGCGGCTGCATCATCCGCCATCAGCCTGTCACGTGTCCAGACGATGCCGTGGTCGATCAGTCGGTCGATTTCCTGTGCGGAGTAACCGAACTGGGATAGCACCTCGCGGCTGTGCGCACCAAGCGCTGGAGGCGGACGCACATCGGTGGCGGGCACGCCGTCCATCCCCAGCGAGTTGGCGGTGTAGATGCTCCTTCAGTCGACGCCCTGCGCCTGCGCCTTGAGCGCCTCGCAGTCCTCGACGACCTTGGCCATCCCCATCTCCTGCGCGGCGTCGAGCGCCAGCTGCAGGAGCGCGAGCGCGCGCTCGCGGTCGCCGGGCGATTCGCGGTCGAGGAGCATCGATGCATAGCCGCTTTGCGTGCGGGCGGCCCATCCCCTTGAGCGCATGCGCAGATTCATCGCGATCGCCGCCTCGAAGTGGCGTTCGGCATCGTCCCACCGAGACATCGTCGTCGCGAGGCCGCCAAGCTGCCGGTGGAACGAGCCGCTGCAGATGAAGGCGATGCAGGACGACGTGACCACGACGCAACGGTCTTGATACGGCAGTATCAGCTCGTAGAGAATGCTGGCACGCCCCACGTCGCGGAGAAGGGTGCACGTGTCGGCCAGGAACGACATCGTCAGCGGCCAGTTCCGGTCGAACGGCACGCCGGCGAAGTCATCGGCCGCGGCTTCCTCGAATGCCGCGCGCGCGTCATCGAGGCGACCGCCCTCGGCGTACGTAAAGCCGAGTAGTGCGGCCCGGACCATCGGGAGGGCCTCAAGGTTCCTCATGACGCCTTCCAGCTCCATAGCGCGTCCCTGCTGGCGCCGGAGGCCGATGATCTGGCCGCCGAACACCACACCAGCATTCTCCGTCACTTTCTGGAGCTCCGCGTATCCCTGCGTCGCGAGCGGCTCGACGTCGGCCAGGCGTCCGTCGAGGTCGGCCTGCATCGCGCGCCACGTCGTCCCCCAGCCCGGCTTGCGCACTTCGTGCTGCAGTTCGATGTACGCGTCGATCGCCACGTCGGCGCCGTCTCGGTCGCCCTGTTCTAACAAGGGGCCGACCAGGCCCATGTAAGCCTCCATGGCCACCGATTTGTTCCCCGCCTCCGCTGCGAGCGCGAACATCTCTTTCGCGTTGGCGATCTGCTCTTCCGTATTCGACGGGTCCCATGCCCACACGCTGCGGGCGAGGACGTACGCAAGCGCCTGCTTGTCGCCGAGGCGCCGCGCGATCGCAAAGGCTTCTTCGTTGTGCGACCGCATCCGCTGAAGATCGCGGTCAGCAGCGAACCAGACGGCAAGCGAATGCCGGATCAGCAGCATGGCCCGGAGACCGCTGTCCTCCGGCCCCATGAGGGCCAGCGCCTCTTCGATGAGCGCCACCAGTTGCGGGTCGAGAACGCCGTCCTCTCGGTGCGGTCCAGCGAACGACAGCACGGCACGAGCGAACCGTTGACGGTCGCCGATCTGGCGCGCGATGTTAGTCGCGCGGAGTGCGGTCTCCTTGCGGGCATCGTCGTTTCCACCCTCTGACAACCGTGCCTCGGCCAGCGCGAGCAGCAGATCGATGCGCAGGCACTCGTCCGGTGCGGCGCGCAATTCGATCACCTGCAGCGCCCGTTCGTAGTGCGCCACAGCTTCTTCCCAGGCAAAGAGCGCCGTTGCCCGGTCGCCGGCGCGCCGGGCGTAGTCGATCGCCTTCTCGACATCGCCCCCCGGCGCCGCCCGGTAGAAGTGGTGGGCCAGCTCCGAGAGATGGGGCGCGATACTGGAACCGTACAGGAGCTCCAGCGCTTCGCCGATCTGCCGGTGCAGCAGCACCCGCCGCGGCGTGCTCAGCTCCTCGTACAGCGTCTGGCGGATCAGCGCGTGCGTGAAGTCATAGCGGCCAGCGCCCTGTTCCTTCCTCTCCGAGATCAGCTGCGAGGCGATCGCTTCGTCGAGCACGTCGAGGAGCACACCTTCGCCTTCGCCGCTGATCGCTTTCAGCTCGTCCCAGGAGAAGCCCGCCGTCATCGCCGACGCCCGTGAGAGCACGCGGCCGCAGGCCTCGCTCAGGAGCGAGAGCCGCCGTCCGATCACCTCGCGCACGCCCTCCGGGATGCCCAGTTCGGTGACGCTGGCCACCCGGGACACCCAGCGGCCACCCTCGCGCACGATCTTCCCCGTCTCGATCAGGTGGGCGAGCACCTCGCGGATGAAGAACGGGTTGCCCTCCGTCTCCTGGTGCAGCGCCTGGGCCAGCGCGGCCCGCCCGCCCTCCCCTTCTTCCGAGGCATCGACAGCGTTAAGCAGGTCGTTAATCGTCTCCACTGGCAGGCCGCGCAGGAGCACGCGCCGGAAGTTCGGCAGGCGGTGCAGCTCCGCCAGCGCGTTGGCCAGCGGGTGCGTGCGGTCCAGCTCGACGTCGCGGTAGGCGCCGAGGATCAGCAGGCGGTCGCCGCCGCTGCTGCGCGCGATGTGCTGCAGCAGCAGCAGCGAGGGCTTGTCGGCCCAGTGCAGGTCGTCGAGGACCAACAGCAGCGGCTGGTCTCGCGCCGCGCTCCGCAGGAATTCGCTGACGCTGTCGAAGAGGCGCAGCCGCTCCGCCTCCGGCTCGAGCCGGGGCGCCTCCTCGACCGTCCGGGAAGCGCCGGCGGACCTCCGACACCAGGGTCGCCACCTCCGGCGCGCCCGGACCCATCTGCCGGCGCAGCTCATCGTCCGGCCGCGCGCGCAGGTACCCGCGCAGCGCTTCGACGAACGGCCGGTAGGGTACCGATGCCTCACCCTCATACGCCCGCCCGGTGAGCACGTTGGCGCCGCGCAGTTCCGCGTACACGGCGAACTCCTCCGCGAGCCGCGTCTTGCCGATGCCCGGCTCGCCGACGAGCATCGCCAGCGCGGCCTTACCCGACAGCGCGCGCGCGAGCAGACCTTTCAGCTGCTCCATCTCCTCGCCCCGGCCGACGAACCGTCCCCACTCGACGCCCGCCAGATCACGACGCGGCTCCGCCGGCGCGGTCCCGGCCGCGGCCTGGACGCCGGCCGCGGCGATCCGCCGCAGCTCATCGAGGACGGCGGTGGCGCTCGCGGGGCGCTCCCCCGGCGACTTCGCGAGCAGGCGCACGACGAGCGCCTCGAGGGACGGCGCGACGTCCGGGTTGTGCCAGGACGGGGCCACAGGCGCCGTGTTGACGTGCTGCGAGATCACGGCGAGCGCGTCATCGCCGAGGAACGGCGGCCGCCCCGTGAGCAGCTCGTACAGCACGCACCCCAGGGCGTAGAGGTCACTGCGAGCGTCGGCCGGCTGGCCGAGCGCTTGCTCCGGGGCCATGTACGCCGCTGTGCCGACGACCGCACCGGAGAGCGTCAGACGGGAGCGGCCGGCCGCGGTCGCCAGGCCGAAGTCGCCGAGCTTGGCCGTGCCCTCGCCGGTCAGCCAGATGTTCGCCGGCTTCACATCGCGGTGGACGATGCCGTGTTCGTGGGCGTAGGCGAGCGCCCGGCAGAGGTCTTCGGCGATGGCGAGCGTGCGCTCGATCGGGAGCGGGCCGCCCGCCGCGCGCAGCGCTCCCCGCAGGTCACCGCCGGTGATGTACTGGCAGACGAAGAACGGCCGGCCGTCCTCTTCGCCGATCTCGTGGCTTCGCTGCGGTGCGGTTCCTTAGCTTGCGCGACCGAATATTGTAGGCAGTTGCTCGTTCGTCGTCGGTATCGTGCGTGTGATGAACGCAGCTCTTACCACGACGGCACGTCGCCCGTCCCATTGGCCGCCATTCAGGGCGTTACCCGGCTACGTCG
>JALYKW010000059.1 GCA_030774575.1 Chloroflexota bacterium
CTTGGCAGGCTCGGCGACAAGTCTCATACAGGGCACGAAGGCCTGGACATCAGTTGGGTCAGTCGAGCCCGCCAAGTGCTCGCTACGTTAGCAGCAGAGAAGAGCAACTTACAGAGAGGACATCGTGCCTTTGCTGCCAAGTCCGCATGCGTTCGCCCGTGCGTCATCCGTTTGTGTCTCGCCGTAGCGTGTCCTAGCACCAGCGCCCCCGAGTTCCGTTCGCGCTCTGGGAGAGGCAGCGCGGAGTACACGCAAAAAGTGATTCGCGCCGAGCAACGATCGCGTCGGCGGCTACACACACGTGACCTGGCCGTTTACGGCGCCGACATTCACAATTTGAATTCCGAGAGCAATCTGCGTGTCGCTCAACGTCAGAGGGAACGTTCCAGGTGAGTTGCATAAGAACATGACGATGGCAACACCGCAGACGGTCGTGCAGTCGGCAAATGGGCCGGCTTGCGCGAGATCGAGGCAATGAGCCGCGTAGGGCGACGGGCCCGTCGCGCTCGGAGGAACGCCGGACTCTCCATCGATACAAGTGCTTGTCGAGCCGGTCGTTCGTGTAAGCGCTGCGTCGTTGTACGCGAGGCTAAAGTTGTAACCGCGCTGCCCCGGCAACGGGACATTTGAAAGCGTAATCGGTAGTCCCACGGCGTTGCCTACGCGAATGCCGCCCGCACTGCCGACCGTCACCATCATCGCCGACCCATCAGGAGTCACGGTCGGCGTTCGCGTATCCGTCGGTGTCGGCATCACGGTCGACGTTGGCGTCGACGTGGGCATTGGCGTGGCCGTCACGGATGGCAACGCGACCACTACGGCGGTCGCAGGTGGTGGCACAACAACCACGGCCGTCGCGGATCGTGGGGTTGGGGGACACAAGGGCGGCGAGACAGGGCTACACGGTCCCGTCGCGGTTGGTGCAACCGGTGTGCACAGCGGTGGCGATGTGGCTCCGCACGCAACTGTTCCCGTTGACGGGCTTGGCGTGCACAACGGCGGCGATGTGGGACTGCACGCAGTTGTCCCGTTCGTCTGGGTTGGCGTGCAGAGCGGCGGCGATACGGCCAGGCAATTCGTCGTCTGCGGAAAACTCCGCGAAGGGCTGGGGGCCGTGCTGGTAACGGACCCGTTGCGGCCGCCTGGCGCGGTAACCCGCGCATAAACGTTGTAGCCACCGATGGCGAGCAAGACGGCGCTTATCGCGATTGCTGACCATCCGACGGCGATCATCGATGACTTGCTTTCAGATGATGAGCCAGACGCGATCGACAGCAAGATGGCACCGGCGATGAAAAGGACAACCCCAACGATGACCTCTGGTTCGTTGTTCCAAAACCAGGCCGTCGCCCATGCGAGTAAGGCTAGGATGACAAATGGAGTAATTAGCGCGGCGATGCAGCCGATCCCGCTGTCGTCGGTATAGACTTCGCCAATTTTCCCAAACGGGCCGAAAACATCACCGATCTTAGGCATCCGTCAAGCCCTTGGATCCGCTCAGCCGAGGGACTTCATTTGAGCGCTCAGACGAGTTATTGGTGCCGAGAATAAGCCTGTTTTATGAGCGTTGTCAACATAGCACCGGTCGACGCGAAGCGATGTCGAGTTTTGGATGAGCCCCTCGGTGTTCTCCCGGTAATACCGCTCTCGGGCAAGAGCCAGCCTCGGCCAACAACATTTGGTCATGGTGTCCGGTCACTCGGGCCGCAGTTGCGGTGCGTGTTGGCGTTTCCTGTATACTGCGCGAACTCAAGGAGATCAGAACGTGCACCAGCAATATCTGTCCGTCAATAGTCTGCAAATTGCGGCCAAGCGACCGCTGTTTCCAGACGGCTGCGGCATTGGGAGGATCTGAGGCTTGAGCGCGTAGCGGCGCAACTCTGACAAGCAAAAGGGCTCACCAATGTGGTGGGCCCTTTGTTTTGCGCGCCGGTGGCTTAGATCGGAACTAGGCGGGAACGCACACGAGCCGGGAAGGAGGCTCTAACCATGAAGGTCATCGACACAGAAGCGTTGCCCATCCGCGTCTGGGCGGACGAGATCGACGAGTCAGACGGAGTATTCGAGCAGGCGCGGAACTTGGCGAACCACCCGATCGTGCGTCAGTGGGTCGGACTCATGCCTGACTTTCACCTCGGGTACGGCATGCCCATCGGTGGCGTCATTGCGACCGAAGGCGGCGTGATCCCTAACGCGGTGGGCGTCGACATCGGCTGCGGGATGATCGCGGCGCGAGAGCAGCTTTGAGCATTCCGACGAACAAGAACGCGCGCGCGAAGCGCATCAAGGAGCGCTTGCATACGACGATCCGCGCCATCGCTCCCGGCGCGGAATCAACTCATGCCGATGGACGATGAGGAGTGTGATAAGGGACGGGCAACTCGAAGAACGTTTGCACACTCGTGGGGCATCTCGACGATGAACCCAAGGCCTGCAGCTCTACTACGCCACCTCCGCCGTAAGTGTGCCATTCGGTGGTCCCAACTTGCCATTGCACTCCGCCGGTGATGCACACCCCGTAACAGGCAGTCAGGTTCAGATCGACGTAGCCGAGTTTGCCATCCGTTATCACCGATGCGACGTCATCGACTGCCGTCGATGCAGCGTGTCTTATCTTTCCGCACCCAGGACAGGGGAATAGCCCATTCGGATCCGTTAGATTCGCCGCACTATTCCGGGCATACGCATAACGGTTGATCAGCGGCAAAGGATCTTGCTGCAAGAACCGCCCCAACGCCGGGTCGTACGACCGCGCGCGCAGGTAATACAGCCCGCGGTTCGCGTTTCCGTCGCGCTGCTGGCCGGTGTACTGGAAGCTGTTTGCGGTCGTGCCCGTCGTTGTGCGCGGCGCCCCGAACACGTCGTAGCTGTAACTGTCCGTGATCGCCCCGGCGCTATCGGTGAGCTCTGCGGCGCTGTCGATTCGGTCTTCATCACCTCCGTGCTTCCTCAACGATGGTCACGCGATAGCTCGTGCTCTCGAGGTAGTCTTGAGTCAACACAGTCTGAAAAACCAGCGTCCCGCTCGCGTCTCGCGCCTCGACCCGCTCCGGCAATAAGCGCTTGCTATCACCGATAGTCCGAGAGTCCCCCGGCTTGAGAGAGAACGTCGTCCCATCGTCCAGACTCACCTGCACCATCGAAGGTGCCTGATTAACGTACGTCACGCGGATATCCCCCGAGTGCCGCATGAAGCCGACGCAAGTCGTAAAAAGCAGCGCCGCAAATGTTGCCGCAACAACTCCTCCTACCAAGTGCCAACGTCCAACCCGCGTGGTCAAGCGCTTTCTATCGTACATCAGTGCCTGCCTGGAGATCCGCCGCGATCTCCAGCGGGTTGCGTCGCTCCGTGCAAGTCCGATCACCACCACAGCTCACCCACGCGGCCGCCGCTAGGCCTTCATAAACCGGCAAGAAGCCAGCACCGAGTACATCGTATTGAGGAACATGAGCAAATTCGTGCGCGATAATGGCCTGACGTGGTTGGATAGTCGAGAATACGAACGAACCGACCGTGAAGGCGTTAGGATTCCCGAACGCCCTGCGGGAGAGTACACCGGCCGCGCCACTGCAGTTCGTGTACACCACAATGCCGCCCTCCTTGTCGTGCCGATCGCACGATGAGAAAGCCGCGATCAGGGCAGCAATCCCTTCATTAGCCAGGTTTCCATTCACCAGCGTTTGAGGGTTCTCGATCGTGTGGACAAGAACTGCCTTGGCATCGTTCGCTACGTCGCACACCTTGTCCGGTAGCCAACACAATCCACTCGGATCAGTACCGTTTATTGGGTTGTTCCCGGCGTATACATACCGATTAATGAAGCCTAGCGGGTCCTTTTGCAAGAACCGCCCCAACGCCGGGTCGTATGACCGCGCGCGCAGGTAATACAGCCCGCGGTTCGCGTTGCCGTCGCGCTGCTGGCCCGTGTACTGGAAGTCGTTGGCCGTCGTGCCGGTCACCGTGCGGGGCGCCCCGAACACGTCGTAGCTGTAGCTGTCCATGAGCCATCTCGTGATCCCGTCTACGGCGGCGGTCTCTTCATCAACCGGCGAAGGATTGGATTGGAGGCCGCCTTTTGTTCCAGATCTGGCCTAGCCGCCAACGCACGCTCAGTGCGCGTCATAATGAAATTATCCCACTTCCAAGCCCATGCGTTTATCAGCAAGGCTCCGGATCCGATCAATAACCCAACCGCAATAGCGACCAACCATCCGCTAGCGCCTCCGATGAGGAACAACGCAAGCAGAGAGAGAAATATCGTCATGGCGACGCCCAAGCGGTGGCGGAGTTGCGGCACCCGCGCAAGGCCATACAGTCGCGTCGCCGAGATAAGAGCGGTGATCGCGAGTAAAAGTAGGGCAAACTTTGCGACAATCATGGGCACTTACCAAGGTCGCGGCAGAACTGATAGGTGTCCAGGCCAACTCCGAGATTGGGATCGCGGAAGGTGGCACCTATGAAGCTTCCGGCAAAACTGATGCCACAATCTTTGGCAAACCCTGGACTGGCCCCCTCTTTAGGCGGGATGCAGCCCACTATCGTCGAGGTCGCACTGGCTGCATTTCCTAACAGCCGAAAGCCTGTCGTGGCGCCAATGCCCAACCCGTAGCCGACGACACAACCCTCAGGCCCAATTGAGCATCCCGCTATCGTCGCGGCATCCGTGATGGCCGCACTCGCACCCGTGAAGCCAATGGCGATCGTGTCTGCCGTCAATACGATGTCACGTTGGACATCGGGATGATTTTGGATGAATTTCCGCGGGCAATCTAGGTACTTGCTAGGATTCCAACCGCCCCCACACAGGCCTGCTGGGTCGCTCAGGCTCGCCGGGTCGTTTCTCACGTATGGGTACCGATTCAGCATTGGGATTGGATCCTTCTGCAAGAACCGCCCGAGTGCCGGGTCGTACGACCGCGCGCGCAGGTAGTATAGGCCGCGGTTCGCGTTCCCGTCGCGCTGCTGTCCTGTGTACTGGAAGTCGTTCGCGGTCGTGCCGGTCGTTGTGCGCGGCGCACCGAACACGTCGTAGCTGTAGCTGTCGGTGATCGCGCCAGCGTTGTCGGTCAGTTGCGTCGTGCTGCCCAGCCCGTCGGCGAGGTAATAGGACGTCACGCCCGCGCCGCTCGTCTCCGAGATCAGCCCGAGGCCGTAGAGGTAGGTCGTGGTTGCCGATGCTTGTCCGCGCGGAGTGCGCGTGTCTTGCAGCACGACCGGCAACCCGGCACCGGCGTCCCACGCGTAGTCGTCATCCACGACGACTGGGCTCGTGGTAGTGAACGTGCGCTGACGCACGCGCAGGCCGTCGCCGTCGTACCACGAACGGCCATTCCCCGCTGGCCCCGTACAGATCTTGCTGAATTCACTGGCGGCGAGCAGCTGGTCGGTCGAGTTAATTTGTAAATCTACGTTGACGTCGAGGTTCAGGTCGTACTTTGTACTGCCCTCGTTGCCGAAATGCCCGCCCATGCTCACTTGGTCGGTGGAATTCACGCTCCCACTGCCATTCACGTCGGCCCGGCAGGGCCCGGTCCGGAAGAGCCGGTTCTCCTGATCGTACAGGAAGGTGCCGGCCAAACCGCCGCCACTTCCTATCGTGAGCAAGCTCCCGTTCAAGTCATAGCCGTTGGTCACGCCGCCGATCGTCTTCAGCTGGTCGGCCTCATCGTAGGTGTACGTGGTCGCCGGGTTGGCATCGATCTGCTGCGTCAGCCGGTTGCCGACGCCGTCGTAGGTATACGCGGTCGTCGTCGGGGCGTTCGGGTAGGTCACCGAGCTCAGGCGGTCCAGCACATCGTAATTGTACTGCGTCACGCCTGTGCCATCGGTCATCTGCGTGCGGTTCCCGTTGGGGTTCAACACGTAATTCGCGAAAGAGAGCGTCGTCTGCGGCCCCGCCCTGGTGTTCGTCACGCTGGTCAGCCGGTCGGCGACATCGTAACCGTAGTCCTCTGTGACACCGGTCGTCGCGGGCAGGGTCGCGTAGTCGAGGCGTCCAGCGTCGTCGTAGAAGTACTGGGTTATCCCCGCCGTCCAGCTCGCGCCGACCGTCTGCATCCGGTTACGCGCGTCGAACGTGTACGACGCGATCTTTCCATCGGGATATGTGATGGAGTTGCGGTTATTCGCTTCGTCGTACCCGTACTGGACAAGTTGCGTGCCGCTGAACGTTGTCTGGACGGTCGAGAGCCGGTTCGCGTTGTCATACACGTAGGTTGTTGTGTTGCTTTGCGTCAGGTTGGCGCCGCAGCCTGGCGCCACATCGTCGCAACGGCCTCGTGTGTCAGTCATCGTGAGCCGCCTGCCGACAAGATCATAGGTGTAGTCGGTGTAGTAGTGGATGTCTGGATAGGCGATCTTCTTGAGCCGGTCCGCGGCATCGTAGGTGTACGTCACAACTCCACCGAAGCTTGTACTTTGCTTGGCGTCCTTGAGGGTGGCCAGATTGTCGTTGGCGTCGTACGTGTAGCGTGTCACCCGGTGCGCCGGGAGCAGTGGATCGGTGACCGTGATCAAGCGGTTCTTATCATCATAATCGTAGGTCGTGGTGTTACCCCGCGCGTTCGTGACCGTCTTTCGGTTGCCCACAGCATCGTAGGTGTAGATCGTCTTGTGCGTGGGGCCGTTGTACGGGTCCTGCACGGTGAGCAGGTGGTTTTGCGGGTCGTAGCTGAAGAGGGTGGTGCGAGAAGGCGTCATCGCGTCCGTAACGCTGGTCACGCGCCCGCCGAGGTCGAACACCGTCGTCGTCGTATTGTTCAGCGCGTCCTTGACCGTCGCCCGATTCCCGTAGGAGTCGTACGTAAACGTCGTGATGTGCGGCCCCGCCGGGTCGGGCGGCGCCGTATCTGGCTCGACGATCGACGTGACCGAGCCCTTGTTAACCAGGTCATCGTAGTGGAGCGTGGTGACCTTGCCGAAGGCATCCGTGATCGTCGTCAGATTGCCGGAGCCGTCGTAGCCGTACGTCGTCGTATCCGTGACGTCGGTACGCGGGCCGTTGGTCATAAGCACATCGTTGAGCGTCGTGTAGGTATACTGTTGCACGTGCGCGAGGGGGTCCGTGATGGACAGGACGTTCCCGCGGTCGTCATAGGAAAAACTGGTCGTGTGACTCAGCGGGTCTGTGACGGACGCCAGATCGTTGTTCGAGTCGTAGACGTAGCTCGTGCTATTCCCGAGGGCATCGGCGATCTGCGTCGTCCGGAAAGCTGAGTCGAATGTGTAGGTCGTCTTATCCGCGCGCGGGTCGACGGAAACGGTCTGGTTCGCCGCCGGAGCCGGCGTTACTCCCGGGCAATTTGCGCTCGTATGTGACGGGGCGGTGCCATAGTACATGCAGGTGACGCCGCCAACGGCGTCCGTCTGCTCCACGACGCGGCCGGCTGTATCGTAGAGATCCTGCATTTGCTGATGACCATTCGCGTCTGTCAGCGACGTCATCAGATGATTGCTGTACGTAAACGTGGCTGTGCCACTGCTTACAGCGGTCACGGTAACCAGATCGCCCGCGGCATCGTACTGATATCCGACGGTGCGGTTCAGAGGATCAGTGACTGTTATGATGCGGGCAGAGGCATCATAGACAAAGGTAAGCAGGCGGCCACCCGGGTCAGCGACCGACGTGAGCTTGCCCGCGCCGTCGTAGGTGAGGACGGTGGAGTTGGTGTTGCGGTCGCCCAGCGACGCGAGCTTGCCGGCTGCGGAGAACGTGAGTTTCGTTTGGTCCTTTCGCGTGAGCGTGAACGTCCCGTTGCCGAACTCCTGCAGCGTCTCGAACGCGCCCGGAGGAGAAGCGTAGCTGCCGTCCGGGTTCTGCAAGAACACGTCCTGCCCGCCCGTCTCGTCGAAGACCGTCACCTTCTTCATGCTCGGGTTGCTGGCGTCGACGACCAGGTGGGCGTTGTAGTTGTCGGTCCAGCCGAAACCTAGCCGTCCGTTCGTCGTCGCCGCGCCGCCGTTGTAAGCGCGGGTGAACTGAAGACCGACTCCGCGGCCAGGTATCGCGACGTCGGTGTGTTGGTGCGAAGCCGTCCCGGTGGCGAGATCGACCGGGTCCTTGAGGTAGGCAGTATTCTGGTTGCGCCCGGCGCCGCCGTCCTGACTGCCCGAAGGCACCACACGCGTGGCGTTGTAGTTGCCCGAGCTTCCATTACTTCCGGACCACGTGCCCGCCGCGGTCTGGCCGTCGCTGGCGATGCTCGCGTTGATGTGCATGGCGCCTGCGGGCGTGGTTGGGCAGTCGACGCTCATCGTACCCGCGAGAAAGTCCACCACGCCTGAGCAGTTGGTAGTCGACCCACCGCAGGTGCCAGCCCAGCTGATGGTGCTGCCGCTCTGCGCGACATCAAAACTGCACGGGATAGTCGAGCCGGTACCGGGACCGCCCGTTACCACGGCCTGCACGCTCCAGTGGCCCACCAGATTTATCGACGATGAGCCGGAGGCTAAGGCCGGTGTCGCGTCAGGGCGTACCGCGAAGCCGCCGTCCACAACGGGCCGGAACAAGAGTGCGGGGACGATCAATGCAGCGAGAAACAGCTTCCGCATGGGGGTGTACCTGCCAACCGTGTGCGAATCGGACTAACGAAGTGACGAATGCATTCGGTACGACCAGTAGGGCTAGTATGTTGCGCTTGTCAATCCCCATTGTCAAGCCTTTTATTTCGGCAGCGAGGAATTTCTGCATGCTTCAAGTCACGACGTGTCCCGAACGTGGGAACGTTGGTTGTCAGAGCAGCACAGCCTGCTCACGCAGGCCGCGTCTGGCCCGTGCCGAGGACGATCCACTTGTACGTGCAGATCTCGCGCAGGCCCACGGGGCCGCGGGCGTGGAACTTCTGGGTGGCATCGATGATCTCCGCACCCATGCCGAACTGCCCGCCGTCGGTGAACTGCGTGCTCGCGTTGACGTAGCAGACCGCGGTATCGACGTCCCGCAGGAAGCGCATCGCCGTCGTGTAGTTCTCGGTGACGATGGCGTCAGAGTGGCCGCTGCTTAGCGGTAGATGAAGTCGACCGCATCGTCGTAGGAATCCACCACCTTCACGGACGCGACGAGCACCAGGACCTCTCGCACACGTCTTGCCCCGCCCGATGCGCTCATCAGATCCTCATGCACGGCGCTCGGCGGCGCCGAGCGCGGATCGACCGCTCCCGGCGGAGGCCGACGAGGCTACTTCTTCGGTGCTGGCTTTGACGCCGCAGCGGCTTTCTTCTGTGACTTCTGCTTACTGGTCTTCGACGTGTTCTTCGGGCTCTTGTCACCCATCGCGCAGTCCTTTCTCGAGATCTGTCAGCATATGGATCTTAGCGCCGATCGACGCGTCGAGGTCGCGGACGTTGAGATGGGAACGACCGCCCGGAGAACCCGGCGACCGCGGCGTGCCAGTCCTCGCCGCGCGACGCCGACTAACACGATTGCCCTGATCGTGTGCCCACGACGTCAACATCGCCCCGAATGCGAGAGAGGTGTATCGTGCCGCCGGGGGAACGACATTGCCTTTTGGCCTGCTGGTTGCGCGCAACGTCTTTACGCACAAGGTGCGTTCGTCGCTGACAGGATTGGCAGTGGCGATAGCGATCATGACCGTTGTGGCGATGGGGGTGCTCACGCATAGCCTCCGCCGGACGGCGATCTCAGTGCTGCGTACCGGCTCCGCTGACTTCACTGTCGCCCAGAAGGGCGCCTCCGACGTCCTGTACAGCGCGATCGACGAGGGGCAGCTGAATGGCATCCGCTCGGACCCCGATGTCGAGGCGGTGGTCGGCGTGCTCGTGGCGGCGGTGAAGCTCGACTCCGAGCACCCATTCTTTCTGGAGCTGGGCATTCAGCCCGATCAGTTGAGTCAATTCGGCGTACAGATCGTGGACGGCCGCCCCTACAATGCGGACGCCACGGACGAGGTGATGCTCGGGTTCCGCTCGGCGCGTGGCCTGCATAAGTCCGTGGGCGACCCCATCAACATCGACGGCAACGACTTTCACGTCGTCGGCATTTTTTCGACAGGCCAGGTCTACGGCGACTCCGCGTCGATGCTACCGCTCACCGCCTTGCAGTCGCTGGAGCGCAAACCCGGCGACGTCACTCTTGCGTTCGTCAAGGCGAAATCAGGGACGAACCTCGACACACTGCGCGCGCGCCTTGAACGGGCGACCCCGGAACTGGCGACCGTCCGGACGGAGTCGGACTTCGGGCGGGTGGACCGCAACCTCGAGCTGATCAGCGCCGCCAACACTGGCATATCGATCATCGCGCTCGTCATCGGCGCAATAGGCGTGATGAACACGATGGTGATGTCTGTCTTCGAGCGCACACGGGAGTTCGGCGTGCTGCGTGCAGTGGGCTGGACGCGCGCCCGACTGTTGACGCTGGTCCTGAGCGAGTCGCTCCTGATCAGTCTCGTCGGCGCCGCTTGCGGCGTGGGCGCCGGCTTCTTCGCGATCAGATTCATCCAGCGCGTGCCCGACCTCGTCGGTGTGTTCCAGCCTGACTACACGGCTGACGTCTTCGGCCGCGCCCTGGGTATCGCTGTCGGGATGGCATTCGTCGGTGCCCTCTACCCTGCGATCCGCGCCGCCGTGCTGAAGCCGCTCGATGCGCTTCGCCATGAGTGAGACCAGCACCGCGATTGTCCAGGTGAACGACGTAGTGAAGGTCTTTGACAACGGTGTCGTGCACGCACTCGACGGGGTGTCGATGCAGGTCGAGCGGGGGGAATTTGTCGCGGTCATGGGTCCCTCGGGCTGCGGAAAGTCGACACTGCTCCATCTGATCGCTGCGCTTGACTCGCCCACGTCCGGCGAGATCACCGTCAACGGACGCAACCTTCGAGCCGCCGGCAACGACCACTACCGGCGAGTGGAAGTTGGACTCGTCTTCCAGCTCCACAATCTGATACCGCACCTCAACGCGGTCGAAAACGTGGAAGTCGCGATGTTCGCCAATGGCCTGTCGCACCGGGCACAAAAGGAGCGCGCTCGCGAACTATTGTCAGCGGTCGGATTATTCGGGAAAGACCGGGCTGTCCCACCCCGGCTATCGGGCGGCGAGCGCCAGCGGCTCGCTATCGCGCGGGCGCTGGCGAACAGTCCGTCGATCCTGCTCGCCGACGAGCCCACGGGTAGCCTCGATTCGGCAGCCGTCGAGCGCGTGCTCGCATTGTTCCGGCGCATCCGCGACGAGCGTGGGGTGACGATTCTGCTTGTCACGCACGACATCAATGTGGCGGCGAGTGCTGGCCGCGTCGTCAGCATGCGGGACGGCCGCATCGCACAAGAAACGGAGTCCGCGCGGACGTGATGCAGAGGACGACCTGCGGGCTTGGGCGCCGGTGCGCCGTGTTTGCGCACGATTCCGCCATCGTGTCGGACCTGAACTAATCACTCCCTATGTCTTGATCGACGGTCAGCAGCGGATGACGACATTGTGCATCCTCCTCGCTGCGATGCGCGACGCCGCACGCGCGACGCTTCCGGACGTTGCTACGCAGATCCACGCGTTGTACCTCACTAATCAGCTGATGACCGGGCTCGACCGTCTTAAGGTGTTGCCGACCCAGGCTGACAGGGAGGCGTTCTTCGAGGTCATTGAGAGTCCGCGATCCTCGAATACCTCTCCGATCACCGCGGCGTACTCCTACTTCGTGGGTCTCTTGAGGGGCGGAGCTGGAACTCAGCCAGCGCCGGACCTTCCTCGGCTCCAGCGCATCCTACTGGACAAGCTCAACCTCGTGAGTATCAAGCTGGCGCCGGCCGATAATGCCTACCGAATCTTTGAGAGCCTGAATGCGAAAGGGATGCGCCTCACGCAGTCCGATCTGCTTCGAAACTACTTCTTCATGCGACTTCCGCCGGCGTCACACGACGAACTCTACTCCAACGTCTGGAGCCCAATGCAGGAACGCGTCGATCGAACTGGCGAGCGCAAGAACTTCGAAAGCTACATCCGCGACGCGCTCGTCAAGGATGGTGATTTCACCAGAAATGACGAGGTGTATCAGAGCTGGAAGACCAAGCTCGACAAGATCTCCGACGGAGAGATTGCTGGGACGATGGAGGAACTAGCCGCCTACAGCCATTACTACGCCCGCTTCATCGATCCCGACCGTGAGGAGTCGACGGAAGTGGCTATCAGGCTGCGAAGACTAAACCGGTGGGGTGGGACGACTATCTATCCATTCTTGCTCAATCTGTACGGCGACGTTGACGCCGGACGCATCGATGCTTCAGGCCTCGCCGAGATCCTCACTATGATCGAGTCCTACCTCGTGCGGCGCCTGTTTGCCAACGTGGCCCCCAACGCGCTCAACCGGATCTTTATTCGCTTGTATAGGCAGATCCCGGACGACGGATCGATGGTCGACGCTACGCGCACGGCGCTGTCCGCGCCCGGACTTCGTTGGCCGGGCGATATCGAGTTTGAAGACAGCATTCTGACGTATCGGTTATACCTCGACAGCCGGCCAGACCAGCGGAAGTTGATCCTCGAACGCATTGAAGACGACTTCGATGAGAAGGAGCGGATGGATTTCGGACCACTTGAGATCGAGCACATCATGCCGCAGACACTGACCACCGAGTGGCGAGATCTGCTGGGCGCATCGGCCGAGGACAAGCATCGGCGGCTGCTGCACACCTTGGGAAATCTCACGCTGACGGGGCACAATCCGGAGCTGAGCAACCACCCCTTCCAACGCAAGCAAGATCTGTACCTGAAGAGCAAGCTAGCCATGAACAGGGAAGTTGCCGAGGCACCCTCGTGGGGCGAGTCGGAGGTCTTGGCGCGAGGTCGCCGCTTAGCTCAACGGGCGATCCGCCTTTGGCCAGGCCCGATACGAACTCCAGAAGCCGCGGACGACGGCGTTACCCGCTGAAGCGGCCGCCCCAGTGAGGTGGCTCGCGGCGCCACATCTCTAGGACCAAAATGCTCGGGCCCCGCGAGTTAGGAACCCACTGCTCTATCTGGCACTCACGGAAGATCCTCTGAGGCGTCGATTGCGCTATCAACTCATGGTGTAGGGCCGATCCTCACTTTGCCGCGTGAGCCTGAACCGAGGTACTCGGACTCGAGAACAAGGTCCTTCAACAGCGACTGGTACTCGACGTGGGCCGGATGCTCGACGGTGCGCCAGGAGTCGTTTTGGTATGCCCTCATGTAGGCGCGGTATGCGGGAGCTCCAGGCACCTTCACGTTATCTGCGACAACCACAGAGCCAGGGTGCAGCCAACCTCGCCCGAGGATGCGTTCGAGGTCGGGCAGGTACGCAGCCTTGTCATGGTCCACAAACACGAAGTCCAAAGCTCCTGCACCGAAGCCGTACTCCGACTCGAGGCGCGCAATCGTTCCGCCGCCATCCCCGAGCGAACCCACGAGAACCGTCAGTCGGCTCGCGACGCCGGCGTGCTCCCATATCCGGCGTGCGATGTCGGCGTTCGCCTGGCTGAACTCGACCGAGAAGAGAGCGGCGTCAGCTGGCATCACTCGAGCGATCCGCAGCGCGCTGTAACCGCAATAGGCGCCAAGCTCCAGAATCCTGCGAGGCAGCGCCCGCTGAACTGCCGCATCGAGGATCTCGCCTTTCTCGTCTCCGACGTTCATCATGACGCTGCGGTGGTAGCAGAAGTCGTCGATCACCCTGATAGCGTCATCGACATCGCCCTTTCTGGCGTGGCTCACAACGTAGGCGGCTAGCGCTTCCTCTCGTCCATCGCCGACCTGCCATTTCGTGGTGAGGTGCCGATAACCCAAGATCATCCGCACGGCAGACCATCGCAGAAACGGCAGTCGCTTGCCGCCGATCTCGGAAAGACTCATCGCACCTCCTTGAAGCCCACAGCCTTCGTCGACGCCTGGACTCACGCTCGCATCATAGCGCCCAAACACTTCCCCGTTTCGTCCCTCACGAGGAAGTCATCGTGGTTGGCGATGCTCACGGCTCCCGCGGAGGTCGCCGCGTGAGTATCATCAATCCGCTTCGAGGATGAGTCAGCTAAGTTGACTGCCGAGCACGCCGGCATAAGGAGACAACGATGCAATCCCTCGGCGAACTGAAGGCGCGCGTCGAAAAAGCAGACCTGTGGCCAGAAAGCACGAATGACGACCGCTGCGACAACTGCAAGTTCTACAAGGCGATCAAGGACGGCATAGGGTACTGCGCGCACCGGGAGGTCGACATGGTGGTTGGCGGCCCCTGGTGGTGCAAGCTCTGGGAGGCCGACGCAGCTACCGCGAAGGCACGGCAGGCCACGTAGCGAACGA
>JALYKW010000060.1 GCA_030774575.1 Chloroflexota bacterium
GGTGCTGGCTCGCCAGCCTCCATCTTGGCGCGATGAACGCAAGCGCGGTGGCGGAGACCGCGCTTGCGGCCACGCCCGGGACGACGGAGAAGGCGGCATTGCGCCGCTCCCTGAAGCCCTGGATGGCGCGCTTCGCGGTCTCGCTCTACGGCGACCCACGGTGGGACACGGCCGCTGGCGGCCGGCGCACGACCAGCGACGTCATCGGCGACGGCCTGGTGGCCGGCGTACGTGACCTGTGGCCGCTGCGCTGGCGAGAGCTGCGGGCGGCGGAGATCCTCGTGGCCGAGATCGCCCAGGAGTTGGACGGCGAGGACCCGCTGCTCGTCGAGGTGCGTGCGCTGCTCGACGAGTGCCGTGCGGACCTCTGCGACCTGAAGAAGCGCATTGAGCCCTACACCGGCGAGCTGGTGCAGGAGGAGCCGGACGAGGAGCTGCTCGCGCGGCTGCGGGAGATCGTAGGCGACGCCTAGCAGGGTGCGCGACACGGCCTGCAGGTTTCACCTTCTTGGCGCTGAGCCCTGGAGGACGTCACGAAGATCGTCGCGCTGCACGGATCTGCACCGCTACTGACGGCGCGCCGATGCCATACGGCCGCATTGCGGGGAACGGTGCAAGCGGCTCAACTTCGTCAGCTCATCAAGGCGCAGCAGCGGCAGCCGTCGCTGTCAACTCTCATCGTGTTGGTTAGAAGTCATCGGTGTGCTCTCCGTGACCTGTGGGACGTCGTCCTTCTATCGCAGCTGATAAGGCACATCCGTCACCACGACGTTGGGTCGATGTAGCAGCGCGCGCTTCAGACGCTGTCCCGTCTGATTGTTCAGGATGCGCTGCCAGGGCCAACGTGCGACATACTGTGGCAGGATTACCGTAAGCGTTTGACCGGCGCTCGCGCGGTCGAGGCCATCCATATAGGAGAGCAACGGACCGAGAAGCGACCGGAACTCCGACTGGATGGTGACGAGCGGCACGTCGGGCAGGTGACGCTGCCAATCACGCTGGAGGATGGCCCCTTCGTCGAGATCGTCTGAGACGTGGATCGCTGTCACGTTGTTTGAAATGGATAGCGCGTAAGCGACGGCGCGCATCGTCGCTCGGTTCAGCTCGTCGAAGGGAAGCAAGACGGCCTGGCCAAGGCGAGCGCCAGGAGCCCCAACGAACATGTCGCCTTCCTGAATCGCAAGCTGCCGCCTCGTACTGCGGTAGTAGCGCCCCACGAGGCCGAAGAGCACGGCCAGGAAGCCAATAGCGAGGATGGTGATCCAGGCGCCGTGCGTGAACTTCGTGCCCGCGATGATCACGGCGACGACGCCCGAGGCGACGCCGCCGACGCCGTTGATCGCCATCGCCCGCCGCCATCCCTGCTCGCGAGACTTGCGCCAGTGTACGACCATCCCAAGCTGCGACAGCGTGAAGCCGACGAACACGCCGACGGCGTACAGCGGGATCAGCTTGTGTGTCTCGGCGCCGAAGAGCACAAGGAGCGCGATCGACATTGCCGACAGCACCATAATGCCGTTCGAGTAACCGAGGCGGTCGCCGCGGAAGGTGAAGATGTGCGGTGCGTAGCGGTCGCGGGCCATCACGGAGGCCAGTGCCGGAAGGCCCGCAAAGCTCGTGTTCGCGGCGAGGAGCAAGATCAGCGCCGTCGCGGCCTGAACCACATAGAACATCGGCCCGCCCGCGAAGACGGCGTCGGCGATCTGCGCGACGACGGTCTTCGAGTCCGAGGGATACACGTCGATCCGATGAGCCAGCACCGTGAGGCTGATGAAGATGGCGGTCAGGATCAATGCCATCCACGTGAGCGTCGTCGCCGCATTCTTCGGCTCTGGTGCTTTGAAGGCAGGGACGCCGTTGGAGATAGCCTCAACGCCGGTCAGAGCCGTCGCACCGGACGAGAAGGCCCGTAGAAGCAGGAAGACGCCGATCGAGCTGGTGCCTAACGCGATTGAGCCGTCGTGCGGCGCCGGGTCGAGGTTACCAAGCGCCAAGCGTACGAACCCTACCACGATCATGGTGGTGAAGGTCACGAGGAAGAAATACGTGGGGATGGCAAACATTGTGCCAGCCTCGCGCACTCCCCGGAGATTGCCGGCGGTAAGCAACATGACGCACGCCACTGCGATGATCACCCGGGCGCCAACGAGCTCGGGGAACGCCGAGGTAATGGCGGCGACGCCGGCAGCCGTGCTCACCGCCACTGTGAGCGTGTAGTCGACGACGAGCGAGGCGCCCGCAACGAGGCCTGGCGCCGTGCCAAGGTTCTCCAGCGCGACCTTGTACGCGCCTCCGCCCTGCGGGTACGCGCGGATGGTTTGGCGGTACGAGGTCGACACGATGATCAGTAATGCGGCGATGGCGATGCTGATCGGAATGGAGTAGATCAGCGCCGAAGCGCCGGCCAGAACGAGGATCAGCAAGATCTCCTCGGTGGCGTATGCGGTGGATGACAGGGCGTCCGAAGCGAAGATCGCGAGCGCCTTCACCTTGGTCAGTTTCTGTTCCGTCAGGCGCGAGGACGCCAGCGGCGCGCCAACCACCGCTCGCTTCAACCCACGCGAGATCCGCCCGAAGAGCGTCCGGGGGGTATCGGCGACCGAGGTGGCCAGGATGGTGTCGTCCCGCCCGTCTCGCTGGAATGAGCGATCGCGGGTTCGCGTCAGGCGCGCGTATCGGGACCCGGGCTTGCTGCCGTAGTGGATCTCCGTCTGGCTCTCGGGCACATACTGGGGCTGCCGCCATGCGTCAATCGCCGGTGCGCCCTCGTTGCGCGCTGAGGATCGGGGCGGCTCCGGAATCATGGTCAGCGCATCGGAGCCAGCGGGTCTCGGGCGGCGTCCCAGGCGGAGAAACGTCCTCCGATCCGGTGGGTGCGCTTCAGGTACCTGGTCACCATGCGGCTCTTCCTGAGAGCCTCGGTCGCCGCCGCTAGCGGGCTGATCACCGCTCGTCACGATCGCCCCCACGCGCCAGGCTTGTGTCGGACTTCGGGCTTTCGCGAGGACGACGCGAACCGATACGAGGCAACCGTACGAAACATGCGTGAACAAGAACCGGGTATCGCCGCTCCCTTGACGACGCCGACGCATCGGATCGTCCGGTCGCGCCAAGACCTTCGGGCGTCTGTCCCTCTAGCGAGTCCCGATTCATCGCGAACACCCCGCACACTGCCGAGCCAATTCATGTGACGTTCGATTGGCAGGACACAATATAACCTGCATGCTACGAGGCGTCTGGCCTCCTACTTGGATCGCGAGATCAAGCGCCCGGCGCTTCAGGACGGCCACCACGAGTCGGTTCCTGAGCCATCCGTCGAGTGGTCGCCGAGCTGCAACGTCGAACGATCGGAGAACCCGGTCGGCAACCGTCACGATGACCACGTCGTGCCGACTCGGTCGGAGCTCAGGCGCTCCGCGCAAACTTCAACTCGTCGCCAACGTTCGCGGATTTGGACTCGATGGAAACTCGCAAGGACACCGGATGGCGCGCCGGGTCAACGCGATTA
>JALYKW010000061.1 GCA_030774575.1 Chloroflexota bacterium
CTCCAACATGTCGCCCGAAGACATGGCGCGTATGAAGCAGATGGTGAAAGACCTCAACCAGATGCTCAGCGACCGCCTGGCGGGAGGCGAGCCGGACTTCCAGAAGTTCATGGACAAGTACGGCGACCTCTTCGGGCCCAACCCGCCGCAGACGCTCGACGAGCTGGTCGAGCGCATGCAGGCGCAGGCGGCGCAGATGCAGAACCTGCTCGACAGCCTGCCGGGCGACATGCGGCAGCAACTGCAGGAGCTGCTGCAGGACAAGGTGGGCGACCCGGAACTGCAGGCGGAGTTGTCGGAACTGCAGATGAACCTCGAGTTCCTGTCGCCGATGCGCGACATGCGGAATCAGTACCAGTTCCGCGGCGACGACGAGATCGACCTCAACGAAGCGATGGGCCTGATGGAGAAGATGCAGTCGATGGACGACCTCGAGAAGCAGCTCGAGCGCACGCAGTACGGCGGCGACATCGACGACATCGACGAAGAGAAGCTGCGCGAGCTGCTGGGCGAAGAGGCGGCGGAGCAGCTCGAGCAGCTGAAGAAACTCCTGGAGGTGCTCGAAGAATCGGGCTACATCCGCAAAAAGGGCAATAGCTACGAGCTGACGCCGCGCGGCACGCGAAAGATCGGCCAGAAGGCGCTGGGCGAGATCTATTCATCGCTGAAGAACGATTCGTTCGGCAAGCACCAGATCCGGGACAACGGACGCGGCGGCGAGCGGGCGGACGACACTAAGAAGTACGAATTCGGCGACCCGTTCCATCTTGCGCTGGACAAGACGATCATGAACTCGCTGCAGCGCGAAGGCCCGTCGGTGCCGGTGCGGCTGGACAAGGACGACTTCGAGGTCTACCGCTCGGAACAGCTCACGCAGACGGCCACGGTGATGATGGTGGACCTCTCGTGGTCGATGGCGCTTCGCGGTTCGTTCCAGGCCGCCAAGAAGGTGGCGCTCGCGCTGAACAACCTCATCCGCAGCCAGTTCAGCCGCGACAGCCTGTACATTATCGGCTTCTCGGCGTACGCGAGAGAGCTGCAGGCGGAGCAGTTGCCGTACGTGCGATGGGATGAGTCGGTGCTGGGTACGAACATGCACCACGCGTTGATGCTGGCGCAGAACCTGCTGGCGAAACACAAGTCCGGCACGCGCCAGATCATCATGATCTCGGACGGTGAGCCGACGGCGCACCTGGAGCGCGGGCGTTCGTACTTCGCCTATCCGCCGAGCCCGATCACGATCCGCGAGACGCTGAAAGAGGTGAAGCGCGCCACGCAGAAGGGCATCATCATCAATACCTTCATGCTGGACCGCAACTACTACCTGAAGGAGTTCGTGAACCAGGTGGCAAAGATCAACAAGGGCCGCGTGTTCTACACGACGCCCGACAAGCTCGGCCAGTACATCCTCGTCGACTACGTGCAGAACAAGCGGAAGAACGTCAAGGGAAGCTAGGTTGTAGGGGACAGGGGACAGGGGATAGTAGCGCTCACTCTGAGGTGAGTGGCGTGAGCAGGTGATTGCGATCTGTGCGGCTCTGCCTGAGGCGAGTTGCGACAGCGGCAATCACATCGGCTTCAAGGTGCGCGGGAAGACTTTTGTTTACAACCTCAACAATCAGCACGGCGACCGACGGATCGCGCTGAACTGTAAGGGTCTCGCCGGGCGAGCAGGATGTTCTGCTGCGCGTGGGATCCGGCGCGATCTTCGTGCTAGCATGTTTGGGCGCGAAGGGGTGGATCGGCGTGCGGATCGACCTCGACGCGATCGATTGGGATGACATCACGCAACTGGTGACGGACAGTTATCGGTTGATGGCGCCGAAGCGGCTGACGGCCCTCACCCCGGCCTTCGGCCACCCCTCTCCCACAAGGGGAGAGGGATAAGTGCGAGATCGGCTCTTACAAACGGGCTGGTCGCCGGTCATTGGATTACCTACAGGATCCGTCACAGGGGCGACGTTGCGGGGACCCCGGGGCGGCGCGGGTATTCGGGCGGCGTCTCGCGCTGCTTGGCGACGACAACGAGCGTCTGGGGCGGGCCGCTGACGCGAAGGGGCATCGAGTAGAGCTTGCCGCCGAGGATGGCGAGTGCGTTCGAGGCGGCTGCGATCTCGTCGCTTGCACGCGAGCCCTTGGGTGATGCGACACGGCCGCCCACGCGGGCGAATGGCATCGCGATCTCGAGAAGCGTGCGCAGCGGCGCGACGGCGCGAGCGACGACGAGGTCGAAGGTCGCGCGCAGAGTCGTGTCGTGCGCGAGCGATTCTGCGCGACCGGTGAGCACGTCGGTGTTGTCGAGGCCGAGCGCATCGACGACCGCTGTCAGGAACGCCGTCTTCTTCGCGGTCGCATCGAGCAGGGTTAGCGCGATTGAGGGCCAGACTATTTTCAGTACGAGTCCGGGGAACCCGGCGCCGGCGCCCAGATCGAGCACACGCATACCGGGCCGCAGGATCTCGCGCTCGCGCAGCGCCGCGCCGAGTGCGATCGACTCCAGAATGTGGCGTCGGGCGACGATATCGGGATTGGAATCGGCGACGAGATTCACGCGCTGTGACCAATCAGCGATCAGGTCGAGGTAGCGGCTGAATTGCTCCAACTGCTCGTCGGAGAGCCTGATCCCGTACACTGAAGCTCCACGGGCGAGGTATTCGAGCATACGCTGAGCTTAACAGCCGCGTTGACGCATTATTCTGCGGCTGCTTACAATCCAGTGACGGATGGCGGGAGGAGACAGCGTATGGCGGGCGAAACAACGACGGAACAGACGACGCTTCAGGAACTGGCGCGGACATATCTCGGGTCGTTGAAAGCGGCGGTGCGCCAGGAAGCGCAGGTCGAAGTTCTGAAGTTCGTCCGCTGGGCCGGGCCGGAACGTGATCTCACGACCATGCGCGGGCACGATGTCGCGCAGTACGCGGAGAACTTCCCCCCAACAGTGTCAGATGCAGCAAAGCGCGCGGATTTCGTCCGCGCGTTTCTCAAGTGGGCGAAGGAGCGCGGGCTGACCACCGAGAATCTCGGGACGCATTTGCGGGTGCGCAAGGCATCGAAGTCCTCATCGAACGCGCAGACGCTTGAAGAGCAGCCGATCTATCTCACCAAGGAGGGCCACGAAGCGCTCGTAAACGAGTTCGAGGAGCTGAAGAACCGCCGGCCGCTGATCCAGGCGGACCTGGCGCGGGCGATGGCCGACAAGGACTTCCGGGAGAACGCGCCGCTTGACGCCGCACGCAACGAGCAGGGACATCTCGAAGCGCGCATCAAGGACATCGACGCGACGCTGCGGCGCGCGGTTGTGCTCGACCACGGTGCGGAGCATCCGGGCGACGTCTCGCAGATCGGCGACGTCGTCACGATCAAGGACCTGCGCAACGGCAAGGAGCTGACGTATACCCTCGTCAACTCCGACGAAGTGCGCTCCGGACAGGGCAAGATCTCCATCGCCTCGCCGGTGGGCAAGGCTGTTTACCAGCATCGCTCAGGCGAGGAAGTGGAAGTGGAAGCGCCGTCGGGCACGTTCCGCGTGCGCATCGAGGCGATTCGGCCGGGCTGACCCCCTCACCCCGCCCGTTCGGGCACCCCTCTCCCACAAAGGGGAGAGGGGATTATGCGCTACGCGCCGCGGAATGTTGGCGTACGCTTTTCGACGAAGGCTTTGGCGGCGTCGCGGTGGTCGGCGGTCTGGCCTGAGAGCTGCATGTTCATCGCTTCCTGATCGAGCAGGGTGCCGAGATCGCAATCCTCTGAGCGGTTGAGGTTCTCCTTCATGCGCGCGAAGGCGAGCGTCGGGCCGCTGGCGAGCTGGGCGGCCAGGGCGAGCGTCTCGGCTGCGAGCTGGTCGTGCGGGACGACGCGGTTCACCATGCCGATGTCCAGTGCCTCTTCGGCGGTGAGGATCTGGCCCGTGAAGTAGAGCTCGCGCGCCTTGCCGTTGCCGACGAGCCGCGGCAGATAGTACGAGCCCCCGAAGTCGCCGCTGAAGCCGACGTTCCGGAAGATCGTGCCGAGCTTCGCGTGGTCGGAGGCGACGCGCATGTCGCAGGCCAGCGCAAGGCTGAGTCCGGCGCCCACCGCGTGCCCGTTGACCATCGCGATGGTGGGCTTGGGCATGGTGTGGAGGACGAAGCTCGTGGCGCGCTGCGACGCGCGCAGGCCCTCGACGCCGCGCGCCAAAGCGAGGGCGGGCGACGATTGTTCGCCGCCGTTCGCGCTTCCGGCGGCCGCGAGCACCGCAT
>JALYKW010000062.1 GCA_030774575.1 Chloroflexota bacterium
GTTCCTCAGTGGAGTTTACTTCTTCGCGAGCACCAGAGAGTGGATCGTGGCGTCGCCTGGCCAGCGTATAATCGACCAGCAGGAGACTGACGATGAACGGCACGGTGGCACAGGTGGTCCCTGTCATACGAGAGAACCGTCGGAAGTTCGAAGACTTCTGCTACTCACTGTCCGATGCGCAGCTCGCGCGCCCAGTTCCGAGTAGCACGTGGATCGTGAAAGATTTCGCCGCGCATCTGGCCACACTCGATGTTCTCTTTGATGACTACCGAGGCTGACGGAGGCTAATCGCGCGTCGCATAAGCGCGATTCGACGACTCAGCCGGTTCCCATTGCCGGGGTTGACGCGGCTGGCTGATGCCCTGAATCCCTGACCTCTCTCGCGCCTGTGTTGTCTTCCTCGTGATGTAGCACTATGTTGACGCGTGTGCTGGGGCATGAGACGATTCAACCCCCAGCGGCGTGTATCAGATTTGCTTCCACGCGGCGTCGCTCACAGCGCCCTACGGGTATGCGCCGCACGGCGAGAGGTTCGCGCATGCAATTCACCGTCGGATTGGGCCGCAAGGAACGGCGTCTTCGCATCGCCAGCGCGCTGACGGTCGCCGCGGCATGTGTATATCTCATCATCGCGGCGATGTTCAATCCGGCGCGGAGGCTCCAGGACGCATTTGCGGACGCGCTGTTTCAGAGCGGCGACGGTTCGCGCAACGTCCTCATCGTGGCGATCGATGACAACGACCTGGCGCGGGAAGGCCGGCTCTCAACGTGGCCGCGCAGCCTGCATGCCGACGCGATCCGGCGGCTACACGATGCCGGCGCGCGTGTCATCGTCTACGACGTGCTGTTCGCGGATGAAGGCCCCGACGATGCCATACTCGCGGCGGCCGTCTCGGACGCTGGCAACGTCGTGTTGGCGAGCGGTGGCGGCGTCGCAAGCGTGCCCGCTTCCGCCGGCGCGCCGCTGGCATACAACGACTTCACGCTACCAACCGCCTCGCTGCGCGTGGTGGCGCTCGCCGTCGCGCACAGCAACATCGAGACCGACGCCGACGGCCGTGTGCGACGCGTGCCGCTCGAAGTATCGTCGGGCGACGGCAGCAGGTACCCGGCGCTCGCCCTCGCGGCACTCTATGTTCAATTCGGCCGCCCTATTCCCGATGTCGTGTCACCTGAAAGTGGTTCGTTGCCGCTGTTCGGACGCTCTGTGCCCGTCGAGCGCAATGAGACGCTGCGCGTGAACTACGTCGGCGGCCGCGCGAAGTTCCCGACGCTCACGTTTGGCCAACTGCTTTCGGGAGAGTTTGACGCATCGATGGTACGCGACAAGATCGTGCTGGTGGGCCTCGATGCGAGCGGCGTCGATCGACATTCCGCGCCTCTCCTGAACAATGCTGCGGGCATCGAAATTCATGCGAACGCAATCGATACGTTGTTGCGCGCGCGCTTCTTACGCCAGACCGATTCGTGGGTGGGACTCGTCACAGGGTTGATCATGGCGGCGATCGCCGCGCTCGTACTGATCCGCTGGCGTGCGGTCTATGCGTTGCTGTTTGTGCTTGCGGCTGGCACGTTGTATCTCGCTGGCGCGTCGACGATGTTCTACCAGGGGCGCATCATCAACGCAGTCGACCCACCGATCACGCTTGTTATCGCGGTCCTGTTCGGATTGGTGTATCGCACTGGTTCTGAACGCGCGGCCCAGCGCGAGCTCGTCGATCTGTTCGGCCGTCACGTGTCGAACGACGTGTGCGCCGAATTGATGCGGCAGGCCGACCTCGGCGCGTTGCACCTTGGAGGCGAGCTCCGGGAGGTGACGGTGCTCTTCTGCGACGTGCGCGGCTTCACGGCCATGTCGGTTAATACTGATCCCGCCGAGATCGTGCGGTTGTTGAACGCGCGGTTCGACATCATCGTTCAGTGCATTTCGCGCAACGGTGGCATTGTGAACAAGTTCGTGGGCGACGCTGTGATGGCGTTTTGGAATGCGCCGCGCCGGCAAGACGGTCACGCGTATCTCGCCTGCAAGGCAGCGATCGAAGCGCTGAACCAACTCGACGCGATGCCCGCGTGCGATCCTCCGATGCGATTCGGCTTCGGAATCGCCACCGGCGATGCACTGGCGGGGAACGTCGGATCCGCGGGCCGATTCGAATATACCCTCATGGGGGAGACGGTGAACACTTCTTCGAGGCTATCCGGCGCCGCGCCAGGCGGCGAGACATGGATCAGTGCGAACACACGCCGGCAGCTCGGCGATCTGTCGCCGGTCGATGACATCCCGGCTCAATCGCTGAAGGGCATGCCGGCGCCGATCCAGGTGTTCCGGCTTCGGCGTGCGAGCCGCGAAGCGATCGTCCTCAGAGAGGGGGAGGCGAGCGCGTAGCCGGTAGGTAGCGTTGCTGGCATCCGCAAGCTCAACTCGAAGCCGGGCGCCTGCCGCCCGCTGGGTCTCATGCCGTAATTCATGTACAGTGACGCATCCCGCTTCCCGCCCGGCGGCCGAATGGATCCCGCGTTTCGGCGCACGCCACGGTTTCCATCCATCGGAGCAGTGCATCACTCGACCCGCTCACGGCCGCGGAGCATGAGCAGCAGGTCGGGCAGCGCCACGGAAGTGTCCACGACAGGGGTTCAAGCCCCCGGGGAGACAACATGCGGGTGGCGCGGCCGATCCCCTTGATCGCATCGGCGTTGTTGGTGAGCGCGCTCGCGCTCGTACTGGTCCTTCGCTTCGTCGTTTTCTCTCCTTCGAACGCCCAAGCAGCCACGACCCTATTGACAGTTGTCGCCGGCGACGTCAGTGTCCAGACGTCCGGGCGCGCCGAGCCGCGCACAGCGGTCGATGGCGAGACGCTGCATGAGGGCGACCGCATCATCACCGGCGACGACGGCCGGGCCGTCGTCACCTTCTTTGAAGGCAGTACCGAAGTACTTGAGCCGTCGACGGAAATCACGATCGAGCGGATCGCGTCGACCGCCGGCGACGGACTCCTTGCCAGCATCAGCCAGGGCGTGGGCACCACCTGGAACACCGTATTCAATACGTCCGACACGAAGGCGCAGTATGAGATCAAAACGAAGGCCGTCGTTGCCGCCGTGCGTGACACGATGTTCCTCGTACAGGTAGATGCATCGGGCAAGACGACCGTGTGGTCGCGTCAGGGGACGGTCGCGGTCACCGCCGGCGGCGTCGAGACGCTGGTGCATGAGGGCACGCGCTCGACGACGGTCCCCGGAAGCGAGCCCGGCGTCCCGGAAGCCTTCGCACCGCCGAACGGCGAACTTAAGATCACGCTCGCTTCGAGCGCCTGGCTGCTGATCGTGAGCCCGGATGGTCTCGCCTCGGGCCTTGCACCTGCCGGCATGCCCGTGAACCAGATTCCTCTCGGAGTGATCGCCGAGCCCGGGGTCGAGCCCCAGGCACTTTCGTTGATGACGATGAGCGATGGCGCCTACGAGCTGCACTTCACCGGCAAGGAGTCGGGAGACTTCCATCTGACCATCGAAGGCACGACCGAAGGGCGCGTGACATGCGACGCACGCCGTGTCGGCTCAGCTTCGCAGGGCCAGAAGTTCGTCGGACACCTCGTACTCAGGCTTGAGGACGGCGCGCTGGCGGGATGCGATCTATCGGAGATCGTCGAGACCGATGAAGCATCGACAGCGAAGTTCATTATTCCGGATCAGCTCGTAAGGGCTGTGCAGAGCGGGCGTACCCTGTGGCCGCAAGTGTCCGTGCTGGGCAACGCCGTTACCCCAACGGGATCGGCGGCGACGTCCCCTGCCGCTGTTTCGACGCAGGCGATCGCCTCGCCGAGCGATTCCGCAGTGCCGTCGGGCACGACACAGGCGCTCGCGAGTACGCCGGTCGCGGACAGCATCGGATCGACGCCGGTGCCGGCGGCGGCTCCGGCAGAAATTCTACCGGCAACGGCCCTGCCACCGGCGGCTGCGACGAATACGTCCGCGCCTGCGCCGCCACCTTCGAGGACACCGAATCCGACGACCACGCCGGTTTCCTGTCCGCCACACCTCGATGGTCACTACGTGGGCGAATGGACCAGAACGCCATCGATGAACCCGCCGGCCAGCGGCGCACTCACCGCAGACCTCGTGTTCGTGGGCGGAACGGTGTCTGGTACCGAAACCGTCGCGAATTCGCCCCTGCCGCCTGACATCCCGCTATCGGGAAGCGTCTCCTGCGGGCAGATCATGTGGACGAGCAACGTGCAGTTCCAGGCGACCTTGACCGGCACGATATCGTCCGACGGTTCTATGATCAGCGGGACGTACGTGGCCGTGGGATTTGACCCTGGCACGTTTACCTTGTCGCTGCAATCTCCGACGCCGACGTCAACTGCGCCAACAGACACGCCGAGCCCGACATCCATGAGTACGCCTGTTCCGACCGCGACGATCACGCCCGTCCTGCCGACATCGACCGCGACAAGCACGGCGACCGCGACGGCCGCAAACACCGCGACGAATACGCCGACGCAAACGAACACGCCGGTCCCGACCGCCACGAATACGCCGTCCGCCACGCCCACCAGCTCGCCGACGGCCACCGATACCGCTCTCGCGACACCGACGAACACGCCGAGTCCGACATCTACCAATACCTCTGTTCCGACCGCGACGATCACGCCCG
>JALYKW010000063.1 GCA_030774575.1 Chloroflexota bacterium
GCGGCGGCGCTTCCAGTTCGCCGTAGATGACCATCGTCGGCGCGGCGATGTCCTTCGCGCGCTCCGTTGTGCCCTGCCACACGCTCAGTCCCTGCCACGCGCCGATATACGCGTCTACTGACATCCGTGCGAGACGCAGGTCGGTCTCCGCCGTGCGCTCCTTCGGCATGTGCGGCGGCGGCGGCACCAGCGCCGGCATGGCGACGATAGCTGCCATGCCCTTCTCTTCGGCCAACCGGTTTCGCTGCTCGATGAACTTCTTCACGACCTCGTTGCGTCCGAGGCTGAAGCGGTGGCTCGTGTCCTGGAGCGTCAGCGACAGCAGGCGGCCCGGACTGCGCAGGGCGATCTCTTGCGCGATGGCCCCGCCCATCGAGTGGCCGAGAAGGTGATACCGCTCGAAGCCTGCCAGCGCGATCAGCGCCTCGGCGTCGTCCGCCATCTGCAGGATCGAATATGCCGACCGGTCGCTCGGCGCTTCCGAAGCGCCGTGCCCGCGGTGGTCCATGATCAGCACGCGATGTGTCTGCGTCACCTCGGGCAGCACCAGCCGCCAGTCGGTGATGTCGCCGGTGTAGCCGTGCACCAGCACTAGCGGCTCGTCGCCATTACCGTGCAGCTCATAATTCAGCTCAACGCCGTTGATCTTCGCTCTGGCCACTTTCGCCTCAAGTCCCGCGCATCGTTTCACTTCCCGAATCGCAGTTTACGCCAGCGCACCCTTTGCTGTGAAATGAGTATCGTCCCTGCTACCATCTCGCCATGGAAATCGGACTGCATGTGCCCCAGGTCGGCCCGCTCGCTTCGAGCGAAAACATCGCCGCCTTCGCCCGCGCGGCCGACGACACCGGCTTCGACGGACTCTGGGTGTTCGACCATGTCGTCCTCCAGAAGGAGCAGCAGTCCAGGTACCCGTACTCCCCCGACGGCAGCCTGGGTTTCCCACCGACGATGAATTTCCTCGAGCCCCTGACTCAGCTCGCCTTCCTCGCCGCGCACACGAAACGCGTCCAGCTCGGCACCTCGGTGCTCGTGCTGCCGATGCGACAGCCCGTGCTGCACGCGAAAATCATGGCCACGATCGACTTTCTCTCGGGCGGCCGCTTCGTGCTCGGCGCGGGCGTGGGCTGGTGGAAGCAGGAGTACGAGGCACTCTCCGTGCCGTTCGAGCGGCGCGGCAAGCGCATGGACGAGTGCCTCCAGCTCGTGCGCGCGCTCTGGACAGAAGAGTTCGTCGACTTCAAGGGCGAGTTCTACGAAGTGGTCGACTGGGCCTGCAACCCGAAGCCCGTGCGCCCGGACGGCATCCCGATCTGGCTGGGCGGCGAGAGCAGAAACCAGCTCGAACGCGTCGGCAAGTACGCCGACGGCTGGCTGGCCACGGCGAAGTCGCTGCCATCGATGAAGGATGATTTCGAGATCGCGCGGGAAGCTGCGTCGGAGGCCGGCCGCGACCCCTCGAAGCTGGTCATTGGCGTCGAAGGCGCGGGTGCGCTGACACCCGACAGCATCCGCAAGACGGCCGAGCGCCTAGCGCGTCTCAAGGAGATGGGCGTCCACCACGCCATTCTGGCCGTCCACCCCGCTCACATGGCCAACGCCAGGCCCCTGCTCGAGTCCTTCGCCGCGCACCTCATCGAACTGCAGTCCTAACCGAGCTTCCGCGTCGAAGACGCAGCGGCGTCGGAGGGCGGCGACACCGGCCGCGAACTCGCTGCCGGACCCCGAGCACCACGCCTCGCGTATCGCGCCGCATGCAGACGTACGCCCGATTCGCCATCGAGGCGGCTCGCGCTCTACTCGCGCTGTAATTGTCCGGGCCGGCCGGCGTTTGTATCGGTGCACAACTCTCCCGCAGGGCGGATCGAGGCACCAAAATGGCAATCAACGACAACGGCCACAGCGAAGAACCCGCCCTATCGCGGCCCGTGCGTTGCCCGGTCTGCGCTGCTCTCAACGAGCCCTTGAAGTACTGCCGCCACGTCCGCTGGACGTTCGACCAGGGTGGCCCCCTCGACTTTGCCCACTTCGCGCTCGAAACCAGCCCGTACATCCATGCGCGAGGCCACAGCGTGCGCGACATTCCGAGATCCTGGTGGGACGCCGGCGCGGAGTGGATCGTCGAGCAGGTACGCCTCCATTTCGACGCCGTCGAGGGCTACGTCTTCGGTGAGCTGGGCGACCTGGACGTGCTGGCCCGGCACGTCTGGAAGGAGTTCCGTCCCGACCCCATCCGGCCGGCCCTCGCCCGCTACTAAGCTGCTGATACCGCGTTCCGCGGGGTGATGCCGCGGGTCGGCCTGCTATAGCCGTTCACTCACACCGGATAACCTATCCGCATGTGCGGTCGATTTACGCTGACTCGCCGCGATCTATCGTCGCTGGCGTCATCGCTCGAGGCGGAGCTGCCCCCCGGGCCACACGGCCCCGCCTACCGGGCGCGATACAACATTGCGCCGACGGACCAGCACTGGATCGCGCGCCAGAAGCAAGAGCGGCGTGAACTGCTGCCCGCAAAATGGGGCCTCGTCAACTCATGGTCGAAGGACGCAAAGGGCGCGTTCAAACAGATCAACGCCCGCTCCGAGACCGCGCTCACCAGCCGCGCATTCCGCTCGGCGTTCCTCGAACGGCGCTGTGTCGTGCCGGCCGACGGCTTCTACGAATGGATCGGCAGCAAGCAGGCGCGCCGCCCGATCTGGTTCCATCCGCCCGCCGACGATCTGCTGCTTTTCGCCGGGCTGTATGAGTCGTGGTTAGATCCGCAGACAACGACCTGGCTGCGCTCCTTCACCATACTCACGACCTCGGCTAACGATGTCGTCGCGCCCGTGCACAACCGCATGCCTGTGATCCTGTCGCCGGGCCGGATCGAAGAGTGGCTATTCGTACCCGCGCAGAACAAGCAATCTCAGGCAGAAAAGCTGCTGCCCCTGTTGGGCCCTGCGGCGTCCGGAGTGCTAGTCGCGATGGAAGTCTCCTCGCGCGCGAACTCCGTCGCCAACGACGATCCGGAATGCCTGACGCCGGCCGCCGCTGCTGCGCCGGAGGTGACGTCGCCGCGCTTGCTCTAAAGCCGGGCGCGCCTGGCCCGCTCGCCTGCTCTGTTATGATCCCGCTGATGCGGTTCGAGACGATCGCCATATCGCAGGAAGGGCCGATCGCGGCGATCCGGCTCAACCGCCCGGCGCGCGGAAACCCCGTCGACGCGCTCTTTCTGCAAGAACTGGCGACGGCCACGGCCGAGCTGCACGACGACGCGTCCGTGCTCGCTGTGCTGATCACCGCCGAGGGCGAGGTCTTCTCCTGCGGCCGCGAAGGCGCAGCCAAGGATTCGACACCGGACGGACCTTTGCCATTCCGCTGCCTGGAACTGATAGGGCAGCCGGCGATCGTCGTCATCGAAGGTGATGCGATCGGCGCCGGCCTCGAGCTGGCGCTCGCCTGCGATGTGCGGTTCGCCGCCGCCGGCGCCATGCTGGCGCTGCCCGATGTGACGATGGGCGCCATGCCGTCCGGCGGCGCCACACAGCGGCTTCCCCGGCTCGTGGGGCGCGCGAAGGCGACGGAGCTGATTCTGCTCGGCGAGCCAATCAGCGGAGAAGCCGCCGTCGCCTGCGGCCTCATCAACCACATCGCGCCTCGCGGCGAAGTGCGAGCCGCAGCCGTGGCCTTTGCCTCGAAGATCGCCGAGCGCGGCCCCATCGCCGTGCGCTACGCGAAAGAAGCGCTGCTGCGCGGCCTCGACATGCCACTCGACCAGGCGCTGCGCTACGAGACCGACCTCACCATCATCCTGCAGACGACGGCGGACCGCGCCGAGGGCGTGCGCGCCTTCAGCGAGAAGCGCGCGCCGAAATTCACCGGGCAATGACAGCAGCAGCACCGGAATGAGCGAACCCGTCGTATTACGCCCACTAACGTCCGACGACGCCCCAGCGTGCGACGCCATCATCGCCAGCCTCCCATACTTCTTCGGCGACCCACAGGGCGTCCGCGACTGCGCGGGGGCGGCGCGGACACAAAGCGGCATCGTCGCGCTCGCGGGCGAAGCCATCGTCGGCTTCCTCACGATCGAGCGCTTCGGTCCGGGCAGCGCGGAGGTCACCTGGATGGCGGTGCACGCTTCGCATCGCCGCGGCGGTATCGGACGGATGCTCATCGATCGGACGGCAGCGGAAATGACGGCAGCCGGTGCGCGGGTGCTGTTTGTGCTGACGCTCGGGCCATCCGTCCCGGAGCCAGAGGTCGCCGACAACTACGCCGGCACGCGCGCGTTCTACGAGACGATGGGCTTCATCCCCCTGCGGGAGTTTGCGCTGGCAACCTGGAACGACCCCGCCGCGCTGATCCTCGTCCGTCCTCTGACGCCACGCGCCCTGCCGTAGCGCTTGCCATGCCCCCTACGCGCCCAGCAGCTCTCGGCCGGCGGCGAGCACCCGCGGCACCAGCGACTCGTCGCCCAGCACCTCGGTGTAGATGCGCAGCAGCGGCTCGGTGCCGCTGAAGCGAAACAGCAGCCAGCCCTTGTCGTCGAGCGTGAAGCGAAAGCCGTCGGTCGTGTCGATGCGCGTCACGCGGATGCCGGCGACGCTCTCCGGCCGAGCCGCTTCCGCGCGCTGCCAGATCGCGTCGCGATCCTCCGGTCGCAGCGGCACGTCGAGGCGGTCGTAGTAGTGCGGTCCGACCTTCGCGTACAGCTCGGCGAGCAGCTCGCTCGGGCGTTTGCCGGTGCGCGCCATGAAGTCGAGCATGTACAGCCCGGCGAGGATGCCATCGCGCTCGGGCACGTGGCCGCGGAATCCGTAACCGCCGCTCTCTTCGCCGCCGATCAGTGCGTCGGTCTCCATCATCTTCGGCCCCAGGAACTTGAAGCCGACCTGCGTCTCGTACACCGGCACGCCGTACAGCTCGCCCAGCACCTGCACCATCCGCGTCGTCGTCACCGATTTTACGATCGCCCCGCGCTCGCCGCGCGCCTCCAGCAGGTAGTACGTGAGGAGCCCGAAGACCTGCAGCTGGTTGATGAAGTTGCCCTTCTCGTCAGCGATGCCCACGCGGTCGGCGTCACCGTCGGTCGCGATGCCGATGTCGTAGCCGCCCTTCGACATCATCTCAGACTGCTCGGTGAGGTTGCGCGCGATCGGCTCCGGCGCGTGCATACCCGGGAAGACCGGATTGCGGAGACCGTGCAGCTCCGTCACTTTCGTGCGCCCGCCATCGAGCAGCAGGCCGAAGTAGCCGGCGCCGGTGCCGTACATCGCGTCGAATGCGACCTTGAGCCCGGCCGCCTTCAGCCGCTCCAGATCGACGAGCCCACCCAAGTGCTTGAGATACGGCGCACGCGCGTCGAACATCTGCACCATGCCCGAGTGCTTGGCTTCATCGATCGGCGTGCGGGGTATCGCTCGCCCGGTCAGCTCCGGCAGCGGCGCCTCGATCTGAGCGACGATCTCGGGCGTGGCGCTCCCGCCGTAATCCGGCTTGTACTTGAATCCGTTCCAGCGCCACGGGTTGTGGCTCGCGGTGATGACGACGCCGCCTCCCGCCTTGCGGTCGATGATCGAGAAGCTGACGACCGGCGTCGGGCAGAGCACGCTGCTGATCGACACCTTAATTCCGGCCGCCGCGACGACTTCCGCGACCGCATCGGCGAAGTCTTCCGACGCAAACCGCGCGTCGTAGCCGACGACCAGTCCGCGGTCGGCGAGCCCGTGCTGCTTGAGGTACATCGCGACGCTCGCCGCGCAAGCCCGCACGTTATCGAAGGTATAGTCCTCGCCGATCACGGCGCGCCAGCCGTCGGTGCCGAATTTGATCGCCGTGGGTGGGAGCCCCGGATACGTCATACAGACGGCTCTTTCGGTTGAGGCGCGGGCGGCGCCGGGCGTGCGGGTGAGATTCGGTCACGCAAGCGTCGCAAAATTGCGCCGTCAGAGCAATCAGCCATGCGGCGTGCGGACTCGATGGGCACTCGCGTGCGCGCACGGCCGTCGATCGCGGCCATGTCGCTGAGCGCGGACTGTCAGACGCGTTGCCCGCGCCCCTTAATGGCCTCCGCCAGCGCGAGCAGATCGTTGGCCCGCTGCACGACCGGCGCATCCACCATGCGGCCATCCAGACTCACAGAGCCGGCACCCGTTGCCGCACCGTCGTCCGCCGCGGCGATCACCCGGCGCGCGTCCGCGACCTCAGCCCGAGACGGCGAGAAGATGCGGTTCACCGACGCCACCTGCCCGGGATGCAACACGTACTTCCCCCGAAAGCCGATCGCCTTCGCGAGCTTCGTCTCCGCCTCCAGCCCTTTTGCATCGCGAATGTCTGCGTATGGCGTATCGATCGACGCCATGCCGTGTGCCGCCGCGACCGTCGCCCCGACGTACCGCGCGTGTGCCAGGCCGACGCCGCCCGCGTCGCGGGCGATGCCCATTGCCGCGCTGTAGTCTTCGCCGCCAAGCGACAGCGCCACGATGCGGTCGCTCGCGAGCGCGATCGTCTCGCAGCGCAGCAGCGCGCGCGGGCTTTCGATCAGCGGTATGACGGCGATGTCGCCTGGCCGCACCTTGTTCGCCATCTCCGCCTCGCGCAGCAGCACGTCGAGGTCGCGCAGATCCTGTGGATGCTCCGCCTTCGGCAGCACCACGCCGGCCAGTCCCTTCCGCGCCAGAGCCATCAGATCATCGCGGGTGACACCCGAACCGATGCCGTTGACGCGCACGAAGACCGGTACTCCGGCGCCGGCGAAGGTCTTGAGCGATGCCCGGGCCATCCGTCGGGCGGCTCGTTTCTCGCTGGCGGGCACCGCGTCCTCGAGGTCGATGACGACGGCATCAGCGCCGGCCGAGGCGGCGCGTTCTAACATGCGCTCGCGGTTACCGGGGACGAAGAGCAGCGACCGAAAGAGTTCCGTCATGAAGGGGCACCTATGCGTTTGAGAGACTTGTCCGCCAGCAAGTATCGCGGCGCGACCCACCACGGGCAACGCGCGCTGTCACGACGTTACGACGAACATCGGGGAGATCACCGATGTGCTTGGCAGGCACGATGGCGATACCATACAGAGCGATGACCGCAACCGGCGGGTCTCGGCGCTCTTGACAGATATCCCGATCATGCGGTAACAAGAGTAGGCCCACCGTACTCCCGGCGCTCATTCTCCCGGCGCCGTAGCGACTCCCAATGAAACCAGGCACATATCGGCTCGCCGATGCCGTCCGCGGCACCTGTTGTTTCAGCGGAGCGTACATCCACAGGGAACTCACTTTGAAGCGCGTACAGCGCACCACCACCCCAACGAGGCAAATATGGCAGTAAGAGAACGAAGACGGTCCGGCGGCGGCGGGCCTCGCCCCATCGCGGCGCCCCAGGAGGACGCGGCCGAGCAGCCAATGACGCAGGCCGAGCGGGACAGCGCGCTCACCACCGGCGGCATCCTCGAGATCGTCGACGATGGATACGGGTTCCTGCGCGGCGAGAGCCTTCTCCCGGGGGCCAGCGACGTCTACGTCAGCCAGTCCCAGATCCGCCGCTTCGCATTGCGCACGGGCGACTACGTCACCGGGCAGGTGCGCGCCCCGAAGGATAGCGAAAAATACTACGGCCTCCTCCGCGTCGACCAGGTGAACGCCGTCGATCCGGAGGTCGCCAAGCAACGCCCGTACTTCGAGAACTTCACTGCCATTTTCCCGAACGAGATGATCGACCTTGAAACGCCGTCCCCCGACCTGTCGGGCCGGCTGATCAACCTGATCTCACCGATCGGGCGCGGACAGCGCGGGCTCATCGTCTCGCCGCCAAAGGCGGGCAAGACGTTCCTGCTGAAGGCGATCGCCGCGGGCATCGCGACGAATTACCCCGAAATCGACCTGATCGTCGCGCTGATCGGCGAGCGGCCCGAAGAGGTGACGGACATGAAGCGCTCGGTGAAGGGCCAGGTCGTCGCGTGCACCTTCGACGAGCCGGTCGAGGACCACACGCGCGTCGCCGAGATGGCGCTGGAGATGGCGAAGCGGCGCGTCGAAAGCGGAAAGGACGTGGTGATCCTGCTCGACAGCATCACGCGGCTGACGCGCTCATACAACCTGGCGATGCCGCCCAGCGGCCGGACGTTGAGCGGTGGTATGGACCCGGTGGCCGTCTACCCGCCGAAGCGCTTCTTCGGTGCGGCGCGCAACTGCGAGGAGGGCGGGAGCCTGACGGTGATCGCGACCTGCCTCGTGGACACGGGCAGCCGGATGGACGAGGTGATCTTCGAAGAGTTCAAGGGCACCGGCAACATGGAGCTGCGGCTCGACCGCCGGCTTTCCGAGCGCCGCGTGTTCCCGTCACTCGACATCGCCGGCAGCAGCACCCGCCGCGAAGAACTGCTCATGGATGAGGCGACGCTGCGGCAGGTATGGCTCATGCGCCGCATGATGTCCATGCTGGCGTCCAACGCCTCGAACCCGTCCGAGGCCACCGAGCGCCTGCTCGAGCGCCTCAGCCGCACCGGCAGCAACGCCGAATTCCTCGCCACCCTCAGCAAGAACGACGTGTAGGGGCGGGAAGTCTTCCGTTATCAGTTATCAGTTATCCGTCGTCAGCGATGGCCTGCACAGGCATCTCCGATACTGAAGCGTCGATAGTTCGAATACTGCGTGCGATCGCATCCGCAGATACTGACAACTAAAGACTGAGAACTGATAACTCGCAACTGAAAACTAAGCGACGTCTATCGGCTCTTCCGTCACGGCGCCGTCCAGGATCCGAAACGCCCGCACGACCGGCTTCGCCTCGTCCATCAGCGAGACCAGCACGTAGTAGGCGTCCGGCCAGGCGGCGAGGCGGATGTCGGTGGGCGACGGGTATGCCTCGGTGTGGGTGTGAGAGTGATAGATCACCAGGAACTCCCAGTCGTGCGCGTCGGCGGCGCGATAGATCCGCAGCAGGTCCTTCGCTTCGACGCTGTAACGGTACGGGCTCGCTTCCGCGTTGATCGCCCGGTAGAGCTTCTTCGCGCGGCCATCGGCGCCGGCGATGATGCCGCAGCACTCGTTCGGCGCGTCTTCCTTCGCATGTGCGACCATCTCGTCGATGTACTGCTGTTGGAGCGTCAGCGCCATCTACGCGCCTGAGGGCATCATGATGCCCATCGCGCTGCGCGGCACCTCGACGGTGATCAGGTCGAGGTCGAGCGCGGTGTAGCTCTTCGCGAGCTGGGCCGCCGTGCACGCGCGGCACAGGTGCTCGATATCGCGGTCCATGTTGCGGAAGACGGCGCGGTTCGGCTCCTCCGGCAGCTCCGGGTCGACGAACTGCGGCGTCAGCCACGCGAAGTGGCTCTGCTGCCCGCAGCGCGCGCAGTCGTCGCCGATCGTCAGCAGCAGCCACGAGATCGCCTCGACGTCTTCACGCGGAAACTGATACGCCGGCATCTCGTCCAGCCGGTAGTAGAGGTGCATGTCGTTCTCGCCGAACGGCTCGACGATGATCGCGATGCCCTCGTCCTTGCCGTATGCATTTTTCAGCGCCTGCTCCAGGCACTTGGCGCCGACGAGCACCGGCCCGTCGCCGGCGTACGTGCCGTGGCAGGTTGGGTCGATGCCCACGGTGCCCGGTTCGGCCTCGCAGACCCAGCACTGTTCGCCGGGTTCGAAGAGCGTCTCTTCGCCACCGACGACTTCCTCGTCTTCGTCGTCCTCATCGCTGATGATGTTCAGGCCGTCGGTCTGCTCTTCCTGGACCTGACCGCGGCCCTCTTCGCCCGTGCGCCGAAATACCATCTCACCACGTCCTTACTTCGCCATCGTCATGGCAGGCGCCCGGCGATAACTGCATCTTCAGGAACATCTCGCTGACCATCAGACTGTTCGCGTGCGAGGCCCAGTGCGGCAGCTCCTCGTCCGGCAACGCCTGCGCGATGCTCCCCCATGACGCGTGGATCGCCGCATCCCCCGGCGCGATGCCGAAGTCCAGCGTCCAGCCGCCCTGCTTCTTCACGCGCCCGACGGTGTTCGTGCGGATGATCGAATACGCCGCGTCGCCGCGATATCGCTCCAGCACAGCAACATCGAACGCCACCTGCAGCAGCGATGGATCGCGCTGCGTCAGCGCTCGACGATAGACCAGCTTCAGGTAATCAGACACTGGACGAAGGTTATAGGTTTCAGGTTATAGGTTCTAGCGCCTACTTCTCGATCGGCACATCGATCAGGCTGCCGTACTCCGTCCACGAGCCGTCATAGTTCCGCACCTTCGGGTAGCCCAGCAGGTGCTTGAGCGCGAACCACGTGTGCGACGACCGCTCGCCGATGCGGCAGTAGGCGATCACATCCTTATCCTTCGTCACGCCCTTCGTGCCGTAGAGATGCTCCAACTCGTCCGGCGACTTGAAGGTGCCGTCCTCGCGGACCGCTTGCGCCCACGGCACGTTCGCCGCGCCGGGGATGTGGCCCATGCGCTGCGCCGTCTCCGCCAGCCCGGGGGGCGCCATGATCTCGCCGTTGTACTCCGCGGGCGAGCGCACATCGACGAGCGCACTTCCTGACTTGCCGAGCGACTGCAGCACCTGGTCGCGCTTCGCCCGCAGGTCGGCGTTCTGCGACTTCGCTTTGTAGCTCGCCTTCTTCGGCGACGGCGCGTCTTTTGTCGTCGCGCGCTTCTCTTCGATCCACTTCTTGCGGCCGCCGTCCATGAGCTTCACGTCCTTGTGGCCGTACATCTCGAGCAGCCAGAAGGCATACGCCGCGAACCAGTTGTTGTTGTCGCCGTAGAGCACCACCGTATCGTCGTTGCCGACGCCGGCGTTGCTCAACAACTCCTCGAGGCCCTCCCTGGTGATGATGTCGCGGCGCACCTGGTCCTGGAGCTGGCTCGTCCAGTTGAAGCCGACGGCGCCCGGCGCGTGGCCTTCGTCGTAGGCCGCTGTATCGACGTCCACCTCGATCAGCTTCACCTTCGGGTCGTTGAGATGCTGCGCCACCCAGTCTGTCGTTACGAGCACGTCAGAAGCCATAGCCGGAAAACCTCCATGTGATGCGCGATGCGATGCCCGGTGTCGGGCCAAGAGGATACCGAATTGTAGATATCAGCGGTCAATACGATCAACGAAGGGAACCCATGGTGGACCAGCTTGACCCAAGGACTGCGGCGCACAGCAGGATGACGATCCCGGCCGCCAGGTTCCCCATCGAGAGCCACATCGACCATTGGCGCGTGCGAGCGATCTCCTCCTCCGGAGCGCCGCTCTCTTGCAGCCGCTGTAGCCGCGCGCCGAGGACCGCCCCGTGCAAGATCGTCAGGATGACCACCACCACCACCAGCGTCAGCTTGATCTGGAGAGCGATGAAGTACCGCTTGGCGTCCAGATCATGCCGGCTATTGGCGTACGTGTAGTCCATGATCCCGGTGACGATCAGCACCAGCAGCGCCACACCACCCAGGATGCCGAAGCGCGTCGTCATCACACGCGTCGCCGCCGCCCGCGCCTTCACGTCCGCGATCGTCCGGATCGCCGGCATCGCCGCCACCACGAGGAAGATCTGCGGGCCAATGAACGCGACCGCCGCGAGAATGTGCAGCCAGAGGACGATGGCGTGGAACATCGATTGATTCTAGGAGAGCGCCGACTCTGCGTACAGCGGCCAGCGTTCTAACCCGCTGGCCGCCATTCCGCTATGCTGAAACGCACCCCTCTGAACGTAGGCTTCGGGAGTCGAACGCGGGCCGCCCCACTCGTCTCGGCACCCGGCCGGAAGGTTGGCAGCATCTGCGGCGGTACTGGTCCTTTGTCCTCATGATCATGTCGCTCGCGGCGGGGATCGCCTGCAGCGGCGCATCCGGCGCGGGACGCACCGCGACACCGGCGGCCCCCGGGGCGACGTCGACCGTCGCGCCCCCGGACCTAACTGCCTTCACGAACTTCATCTACCCCATCAAGGGCGCCTGTCTACCGGCCAGTGACCCGCTCATGCCCAACGCCCCGCGTGCCTACCGCGGCGGCATCCACGAAGGCGTGGACTTCTACGGCTACGACAATTGCACCGGCATCATGAAGGGCACGGCGGTGCTGGCGGCGAAGGACGGCACGGTGATCCGCGCCGACCACGACTACCACGAACTGACGATGGCTGAACTGACGGCGGCGGACGAGCGTATTGCACAGGGGCACGCGAACGACGCCGGCGTCCTCGACCTGTTCCGCGGGCGCCAGGTCTGGATCGACCACGGAAAGGGCATCATCACGCGGTACGCCCACCTGTCGGACATCGCCGCGAACATCGAGATCGGCACGAAGGTGGTGCAGGGCGAGACGATCGCCTTCGTCGGCGATTCGGGCACGCCCGAGTCTCTCAGCAGCCCTGGCGTCGAAGAGCACCTGCACTTCGAACTGCGCGCGGGAGGGAGCTTTTTGGGCAAGGATCTCCCGCCCGACGACGTGCGCGCCATCTACGCGCGGTTGTTTGAGCCGACCTCCGCCCCGGCAGCCGCGCCATGAATCCCGAAGAAGATAAACTTCCCATCGATGATGTGTCCGGCGTCGAGGAGCGGCCGCAGAATCGTCGCGAATGGCGGGGTGCCCTGCGCAGCCTGGTGCTGCCTCTGCTGCTGATCAGCACCATCGTCGGCGGCCTCTTCTACCTCGAGCAGCGTCGAGGCGGCGGCGTGCATGTGGCCGATGGCACCGGCATCGTCGAGCTCCCGGCTGGCGCGAACACGACCGGCCGCTCGCCTTCGACCGATGAGGGCCGCGTCGCGCCGGACTTTGTGCTGGAAACGCCCAATGGCGGCCGCCTGCGGTTTAGCGATCTGCGCGGGAAGCCCGTGTTCGTCAACTTCTGGGCATCCTGGTGCACGCCCTGCCGCAAGGAGATGCCGGACATTGTGCGCGCATACGGCGACTACCGGGCCAGCGGGCTGCAGGTCGTCGCCGTCGATCTGCAAGAGAACGACGAAGAGGTGCTTCAGTTCGCGGCCGACTTCGGCATGACGTTCCCTATCGCCATCGATCGTAGCGGTGGCGTTGCCGAAGCGTGGCGCGTCGGCGGCCCCGTCAACGGCATACCCTCGTCCTATTTCGTCGACGGCGACGGCGTGGTCCAGGCGCGCGTCCTCGGCCCACTCACGCCGCAATCCCTCTCCGACGGCCTGGCGAAGATCGGCGTGCAAGGTGATGCGCGGTATGTACCTTCCCGTCCACCACCGAGTGCGGGTCTTCAGCCCGCGCTTGCCCCACCACAGAGTGCGGGCGCTTCAGCCCGCGCGTACGCCGTCCCGCGAGGCCAGTCTCTCGCACGGCACATCCACGCATGAACCCGCCAGAGCCCGCAGAGAGAGGGCCGCGACGGCCGCCCCACGTGGACGCCGGGCGCGTCCCCTACTTCGTGAGCACGCGCGCACACCAATCGCGCGGCGCGTTTGTGGGCGGAGCGGCCAAGATCGCCGTACAAGAGCTCCGGGACCAGCATGATCGTCGAGGCTTTCTGCTTCTCGCATTCGTTTTCATGCCAGATCACGCCCCATTTCGTTGTCGTTCCGGCGGATTCCAGCAGCATCTCCGGGACGATGCGCATCATAAAGGCAGCATCGCCCGGCGAATCAACGAACACCTGGGCACCTCTGGCCCGTTATGGCAGGAGGGTCTCTTCGATCGCGTCGCGCGGACGCGAGAGCAATTACACGCGTATATCGAGTACGTCGATCAGGACCCTGTAGCGGCGCGGATGGTCGATGACGCGTCCGCGTATCCGTATTCGAGCGCCGACGGACGATGCATGGCGGATTATCATGCGTTTTTCGAGGAAGAGGACCGTGAACCGACGCGGGTTGGCGCAGATTGCGGTCGAATCGGAGCACGCGTGGGCTGAAGGCCCGCGCTACGTGCTGGAAAGGTGCCGCCGTGGCTAGCGCGCAGGCCGCCGATGCGCGGCGCGACCCATCCTTCGATCTGGTCCAACCGGTCTGGCGCATCCTCACGTCGGTGCGGTTCGCCGTGTTCTTCATCGCGACGCTCGCGGCGTTCGGGCTGCTCGGCGTGCTCATACCGCAGGTGCCCGAGGCGATGCGCGGAAATAACGCCGCCATCTCGACATGGCTCGACGGTCAGCGGAACAACTTCGGTCCGCTCACCGACCCCATCTACCGCCTCGGTCTGTTTGAGGTCTTCCACGCAAAGTGGTTCCTCGTAGCGCTCGGCTTTCTTTCAGTCAACGTGACCGTATGCGTCTTCAATCGCTGGTCACCGACGTTCCGCAACGTCTTCCATCCCAACACCCGGGTGCCCGACAGCTTCTTCGACCGCGCGCACAACCGCACCTCGCTCGCGCCGGTGGAGCCCGCCGCGCTCGAGGCCGCACTTCGTCGCATGCGCTTCCGCACGAAGATGGAAGCGCGCGATGGCGCGACGTACATCTTCGCAGACCGATATCCGTGGACGCAGCTGGCGACGTTCATCAGCCACCTGGCGCTGATCCTGTTTATCTCCGGCGGGCTCGTAACGCGGCTGACTGGTTTCCGCGCGGATATCTTCGCCGGCACCGGCACGACGGCGCCGGTGTTCGCCGTCAGTAACCCCAATCAGCTCCAGGTGCGCATCGACGACGCCAGCGGCCGCTTCAGCGACCACGGCAGCCCGCTGGACTTCCGGACGCAGCTGACCATCTTCAAGAACGGCCGCGAGGTCGCTTCGGGCACGACCACCGTGAACGATCCGCTGAAATACGGCGGCTATCGCTTCCACCAGGTGGCTTACTTCCCCAACGGCGCCGAGCTGAAGATCCGCGACGTCGCCAGCGGCAACACCGTCTTTCATGAGACGTTCCCGCTCGAAGAGAGCACCGCCGCTCCCGCGGTCACGATCACCGACGCGTCCGGCAAGGTGCTGCTCAGCGACATCGTCGCACCCACCGACTTCCTCTCCATCGCGAGCGGCGCGCTCGTGCAGGTGCCCAACAGCGGGCGCATCGTGTGGGTGGGGCTCACGACGACGGCCGGCGACAAAGCATGGCAGCTGGTGGCCTTCGACCCCAAGGGCACGCAGCAGGACGGCCAGTTGCGCATAGGCGAAGGGACGACCGGCATCATCAGCGGACTCAACGTGCGTTTCGACCGCGTCGCATCGATCCCGTCTGCCGTCGGCGTCGATGTGCCCGGTGGCGGCGCCCAGCAGCTCGCGCAGCTCACCTCCGGCCGCGACGGCGCTCCGGCCCTGATGCTGGTCTCGCAGGATAGGCCGGCGATCTCGCTCGCCCCGGGCGCGCCGACGACGGTGGGAAACTACGAATACACCTTCGTCGGCCAGCGGGCGTTCGCCGGCATCAGCGTCAAGCGCGATGCGGGCGCGTGGTTCATCTGGGCGGGCACCGCTATGCTCCTCGGCGGCCTTGCGATAACCTTCTATCTGCCGCGCCGCCGCCTCTGGATACGACTGACTGGCGGTGGCACGAAGATCGCCGCTCTTGCCGAAAAGAGCGGCGGTTTTGAGAGAGATATGCGCGCGCTCGCACGGCGTATCGGCGTGCCGATCCCGCCTGAGCTCAAGGAGGAACGCTAGTGCCGGGGCTGATGCTGCACCTGCTGACGATCACCATCTCATGGGATCCGAACATCGTCGAACTTGGGCCTTTCACCCTGTCCTGGCACGGCGTTTTCACTGCCGTCGGCATCGCCGCCGGCGTCTACGTCGCGATCTGGCTCGGCCGGAAGCAGGGCATCACCGAGGACGATGGCTACAGCATCGCGCTCGTCGGCGTGCCCGCGGGGATCATCGGCGCCCGCGCCATGTTTGTGCTGGAGAACCGCGTGCGCTTCGAGGGCCAGTGGGTCGATGTCCTGAAGATCAACGAGGGCGGTATCACTGTCTACGGCGCGATCATCGGCGGCATCCTCGCCGCCTGCGCCTATGGATTCATCCGCAAGCTCCCGATCACCCGCGGTCTCGATGCTGCCGGCTTCGGCGCCCTGTTGGGAATGGCGATCGGCCGCATCGGCGACCTCATCAACGGCGAGCACATCGCGAAAGTCTCAAGCCTGCCATGGGCCGTCAAGTACACCGACCCCGGCAGTCCGGGATTCCCCTTCTCGGCGACTTCCAGCGGCAGTTACATCGCCCGTCATCCGGCGACCACGTACGAAATGATCGGCGACCTCCTGATCATCGGCATCATGGCGCTGCTCTGGATCAAGTTTTGGAAGCACCGCCCGGGCATCACCTTCTTCGCCGGCGTGGTCCTTTATTCAGCTATGCGATTCGGCGTCAGCTACCTCCGCATCGATAGCGGCCCCTTCTGTCCCAACGTCAGCGGCTGCCCGCAGTACATCATCAAGAACTGGATGACCTTCCCGCAGGTCGTGTCGATGTGCACGTTCGCTATCGGCGCCGTCAGTCTCGTCTGGTGCATCCTGCGTTCGCCGCAGGAGGAGCCGACGCCCGCGGCCCCGGGCGCGAGCGTGCCTGTCAGAGCCAAGAACACGCAGACCTCCGCCCGCTACCGCGGGTGAGCCGCCAAATCACGCTGTACACACGACGGGGTTTGGCATAGATCCGTCGCGCGCCAATGACGCACTTCGGAGCTACAGCATCGGGCATCGCACGCCGGGAGGAACCATCACCCTAGAGGATCGCATCACTGAGCGGTTGCCGCCGAGGCTGCGCGCCGCGTGGCTAGCAGTCGACGAGTCCGTCACTGGTTTCATGCGCCGCTACGGTGCGGAGATCTTGCGCGTTGCCGTCGCGCTGGTCTTCATCTGGTTTGGCGCGTTGAAGCTCGCCGACCGCAGCCCGGTCGCGGACCTAGTCGCTGACACGGTCTACTGGGTGCCTTCGGGCTCCTTTGTGCGCTTTCTCGGTGTCTGGGAGGTTGTCGTCGGCATGGGCCTGCTGCTGCGTGTTGCGATGCGGATCGTGCTATTGCTCTTCTTTGTTCAGATGGCCGGCACGTTCCTGGTGCTCGTGATCCATCCCGGCACAGCGTTTCAGTCACACAATCCGCTGCTCCTGACGACGACCGGCGAGTTCGTGATAAAGAACCTCGTGCTAATCGCCGCAGGGCTTGTCATCGGAAGCGGCGTGCGGCCCTCGGCGGGGGCGTCCGCCGGGTGAGAATGTGGCGTTTGTCTCGTGGCCAAGGATCTCAACGGCGCTACCGCTCCGCGAACGCGCGCTCCCATGCCAGCACCGTATTCGTCGTCACGCGGTCAATCCCCGCATCAATGAGCCGCTCCATCATGCGCGCCGACTCCACGCCGCGGTGGTCCGGCGTCCACACGTTCGCGTCGATGCCCCGCCTGTGCAGCCACTCGGCGACGTTGAATCCGTCATCCAGCATTTGCAGCACCATGCGGTAGCTCAGAAAATATTCGCGGGCACCAGGTGCCTGCAGCGTCAGCGTCTCCATGCGTATCTCGACGTAGTCCGCGACCGCCTCCGTGCGGCCTAGTGCCAGCGGATGGTCATCGCGGTAGCCATACGCACCCATTGCGCGAGGAAGGAACACCTGATCTCCCTCGACACCATGGTCGAGGTAGTGCCCGGGGTCGAAGCCGAACGGGACATCGGGCGCCGCCGCGTGGAGCCTCCGCAAATTCCAGTCCTGCCCGGTGGATACGATCACGCGCTCGCGGATCGGTGCCACCACATCGACCAGCGCCTGAAGCCGGCCGTCCGATATCGGGCGCCAGTCCTTCCAGTCCAGCTGCAGCTCCGTATTGCAGCCGCGCGCCAGCTCGACGATCTCGCTCAACAGCGGCGGCCGATCGCCGGCATCGGCAAGCCACCGCACGGCGCGGACCTCGTCGGGGGTCGCCCTCCCGATGGAGCCGCTGCCCGTCGTTTCGGTGTCCAGCCGCCGGTCATGGAAGACGGCATAGTCCGGCCCGTCCAGCGAATGGATATCGATCTCGATCCGGCCGGCGTCGCAGTCAAAGCACTCCCGGATCGCAGCCAGCGAATTGCGCGGGTGCTTGCCGGACAGCACGCCCATATGTCCGACCAGCAGCGCATCGCGGTCGTCGTGCGAGACGAATGGCCGCCGGAGGGTGGAGAGTCTCACGTGAGTGAGGGTACCGGACGGGCGCGGTTGCGCCATTCCTTCAGCGCCGCGCTTACGCGATCGCCTGGTGAGCGACGCATTCGCTCCCCAGCATTCGTTAGACTGGGTTCTACGTGCTCGCACTACGGACCATAGAGCAGCGGCAATGGCAGGCGGAGGCGGTGGGATGAGGGCTGGCGCGCTGGGCGTCGCGATGGTGGTGTGCCTCGTGAGCGCGCTTCTGGCCTCGGCGTGTAGCGGCAGCAGCGCCACTCAGAAGCCCGTCGACTCCGCTCAGGCGACCGCGGTTACCAGGCCAGCCCCGGCGGGACGCTCGGCCGTTGATTCCCGCGAAGGCTGGGCGACCGCGCAGGCGCTGCCGGTCACGCCCGTCGCCGTGCCGTACGTGACCAAAGATCCGAAATTCGACGCTCTGGACGGCGCCCGCGCGCTCTCCGGCACGTACTCCGGCGGTGCATACGAGATTGAGGTGCCGTCCGCGTGGAATGGCGATATCGTCTACTTCGCGCACGGCTTTCGCGGGTCGGTCCCCGATCTGACGGTCACCACGCCGCCGCTGCGCGAGTACCTCATCCAGCATGGATATGCGTGGGCTGCGTCGAGCTACACCGAGAACGGCTACAACCCCGGCGCCGGCGCGCGCGACACCTATGCCCTGCGCGACCTCTTCGCCGAAAAAGTCGGCGCGCCGAAGCGTAGCTACCTCTACGGCGAGTCCATGGGCGGAAATGTCGTCACCGTTTCCCTCGAGACGTATCCCACCGCCTATGACGGCGCGCTGAGCGAGTGCGGCAGCCTCAGCGGGCAGGGCATCGTTGACTACTTCCTGAGCTGGGGCGCCCTGGGTGGTTACTTTAGCGGTACCGACCTCACCGCCCAGACCACCGACGCCGGCAAGTTTGCCGAGACCCTAAAGTCGAAAGTTGTGCCGGCGTTGGGGCCCTCTGCCGGTCGATTGACGGCGCAAGGCAAGGAATTCGCTGGCGCCATCGAGAACCTGACCGGCGGCCCGCGGCCGTACTTTCGAGAGGGTTTCGGCGTCAACCAGCTGTTCAATTTCGTGGTGCTGCTGCAGGCGGTCGCCGTGCCTGGTGCCGCCAACGCGGTCGCCCAGAACGCTGATACGCGCTACGTCGCGAGTGACGGATCCGCTATCAGCACCGATCAACTTAACAGCGAGATCCCGCGCGTCAAGGCGAACCCGCAGTACCAGGACCGCACCCGCTATCCGGAATACGGCGCGCCTGCAGGCAACATCCAGCGGCCGCTGCTGACGCTTCATGGCACCGGCGATCTCTTCGTCCCAATCAGCATGGAGCAGATCTATCGCCGTGCCGTCGATGCCGCCGGCGCAGGCGATCTCCTCGTCCAGAGGGCAGTGCGCCGCGCCGGTCACTGCACCTTCACCGCCGAAGAGCGCCAGCGTGCGTTCGAAGATCTGGTCGGTTGGGTGCGGACGGGCCAGAAGCCCGCGGGCGAAGACTTGCTCGGTGATCTCACGGACGCGGGCCGCGCCTTCACGTCGCCGCTGGGCGCCGACGACCCGGGCGGGATAGCTCCTTAACGTCATGTTTGCGATCTGCCGTTAGCGCTTGATGCGTTGTGTTTCGCGCTTCAGATCCTCGTCGCGGAGCTCCCCTTGTATCCCTCGTAGGGAAGCCGGGGTTAGGTCGGGGTGGGGACGCGGGGACTGACGGTGACGGCGCGCAGTAAAGAAGCGCTGAAAGCATTACGAGCTACGCCGCGCGATCCTCTGGCGTGAGCTGGGTGCTCTCTTCGATGGCCTCGACCGCCGGCAGTTGCCGGTAGCGCGACGCTACGTGTTTTGGCATACGGGCGACGATACGGTCCGCGAACAGGCCGGCCTGCCGGACGTTGCTCTCGAGGATCGACAGCGACACCTCCAGGCGTGCCGGCTCGAACGCACCGCCCAGCTCCAGCGCTGAGCGCCGCAGCTCCTCCACCCGCGCCACGGCGAAGCGCAGCCGCTCGCCGTAGCGCTCCGCCGCGGGTGCTTCTCCGCTGTCAGTGACGATGTACCTATCGAGCGCGCGCAGCAGGTGTTCTGCATCCGCCTCGATTCGTGTCGGGCCGTCGATTGCGCTTCCGTGCGTCTCGTCGTACATGTTGTGCTCCCTCTGGCGCGCCTCCGTGCGCTCCGCAGCGAGTATGCATCACGGCGGCGTAGCCGGACGATAGGGAACTCCCGCGATCGTCGCCGCAACATCGCGCACCTCCGGACGGGAGCATCCTCCTTACGAATACTCGGGCTATTCCGCCATTCTTGATTTCTCTCGCAGCATCGACGCGTACAGCCGCTCCATCAGTGCGGCGTTGTCGGACCAGCTGTACTCTCGTTCCACGAAGGCGCGGCCCGCCTGTCCCATCGTCTCGCGCAGCCGCCGGTCAACGCAGAGACGCTCGATGGCAGCCGCGATAGCCGGTGGGTCGCCCGGTGGCACCAGGATGCCGGTCTCGCCATCCAGCACGACGTCCGGTATGCCATGGATATTCGATGCTACGACCGGCAGCTCCATCGCGCTCGCTTCGACCGCGGAGACGCCGAAGCCCTCCCACGTCGAGGGCATCGCGAAGATGTCGAGGCGCCGCAAGACGCTGGGCACGTCTTCGTGCGCGATCTCGCCCAGGAACTCCACGCTCTCGGTCAGCTCCAGTTCTTCCGTGCACCGCCCGAGAGCAGCACGCGACGGCCCGTCGCCCGCGAGCAGCACACGCATCTCCACGCCGCGATCCCTGAGCAGCGCCGCGGCACGCAGCAGATGCTCGAACCCCTTTTCAGGCGAAAGACGCGACACCGCCCCAACGACGGGCCGCTCGCGCCGTTCCCGCGGCTGAGGCCGGAAGCGCTCGATGTCCACCCCGTACGGGATGACGGTCACCGGCTTCCCCTTCGGCATGTAAGCGAGGGTGGCTTCCGCCAAGCGCAGGCCCGTCGCCGTCACCGCGCCGGCGCGCGCCAGTGCGTGCGTGGTGATCCAGCGATGCATCGGCGAGAGCGACGGCGCTTCGAGCACATCCGTGCCCCATACAGAGACAATCGATGGCCGATATCCCGACAGCCCGGCAAGGAACCCGTAACTGGTCAGATGGAGCGCGTGCAGCAGGTCGGGCTGCAGCTGGTCGATCAGCGCGCGCACGCGCCGCGCGTGCACGAGATAACGCGCTTTGCCTATCGGCTCGAGGCCGTCGATGTAGTGTACCGTTGCGCCTTCAATATCGGCCGGCCGGAACGAGATGACATGCGCCTCCCAGCCGAGGCGCGCGAAGTGCTCTACCCAGCGGCGCGTGTGGACGTACGGCGCGTCGGCCAGGTAGACGACCCTCACGTGACGTGACTTGCGTCATCGGCCGCCGAGTCGATGGACGGCGTGGCGCGCGAGATGGCCTCGATCGCCACCACAAGTCCCGCGGCGAACCAGAGGTACGGGTCTTCAAGGAAGCGCCCCTCAGTTTGCGATCCGAGGAAGATGATCGCCGTGATCATCGCCAGCCCAATCGATGCAGCGCGCAGATCCACGGCGGCGTCGCGCAAGATGCTCCGCACGTACGCCGCCCAGCGCAACGCCAAGAACGCCACCGCCGCCAGCCCTACCACGCCTAGTTCCGCCAACAGCGTCACGAGCGACGTGTGGGAAATCGTGACGTTGGCTTTGATCTTCGGGTCCTTGTAGCGATAGTAGTCCTCCTGAAACGAGGACTGGTAACCGCCCGCACCAACGCCTCCGATCGGATGATCCGCAAACATATTGAGACCCGCCTTCACCAAATACGGACGCGCACCTGCGGCCTCAAACCCAAACGTGAAGGTGTTGACCCGCTTGGAGAAGTAGGGATTAAACGCCGATACGAGAATAGCCGCAAGCAGAAGCAGGGCCGCCCCCATCCCGAGCATCCGAAGGCGCAGCGCGCGCTCGATGGGGAGCGCCATCACTGCCACCGGAAGCGCGACTATGCCGACGACCCATGCTCCGCGCGAGCCGGTGAAGATCAAGGCGGCCAGGGCCAGTGCGATCGACGGTAACAAGTAGGCAAACTTCACGCGCCGCTCGACATAAAACCATAACATCATCGCGATAACAATGCCTTCGAGCAGAAACCGCGCGAAGTGATTGGGGTCAGCGAATGTCGTGTTGATGCGCCGCTCGCCGAAAAGCCCCAGGCCGGCGTTCCACAAGAACGTGCCCGTGGCCTGCTGATAGATGCCGATGATGGACAGCGCGGCGGCGCTGGCAACGAGGGCGCACAGCGTCCAACGCAATGACGCGCGATCTCGCACGAAGAATGGGATCAGCGCGAACGAGCCCAGCGAGAACACCAGCCGCAGCGTCTCCGTGCGCGCGGCCGAGACGTTGAGCGCATACAGTCCGGACAGCGCATATACGACTAGCAGCAGCGCCAGCGGTATCGTCAGCGGCGACACAGGCAGCACGTCCGCGCGTGAGCGCATTGGACGGATCAGCCACACGGCGAACGCCAGCGCCACGACCAGCCTCCCCGCATCGACGATAGACGTGCGGTCGAGCCCTCCGCCAAGCTCGGACCGCGTCTGCAGGAAGGGGAAGGCCAGCTTGGTGATCTCGAGCGGCAGCGCCAGCGCCAGCATCGGCCCGATGGTGCGCGGCTCGTAGAACGCCACTCCGCCGGCGATCGCCGCCACCGCGAGCGCCGCGAACATGGCCGGATGCGCATACAGCGCGGCGCACGCCAGCATGACGCCGCCTAGCAAACCCGCGACGAGCCACGCCTCCGCGGGTAGCGTCGTCACAGCCGCGTATGGCGTGTGTAAGCGTCGTGTGTTGGCCATCGAGGGCAGGGTATAAGCTCCCGCGCGCCTAAGGCAGCGGGATGCCGTTATAAAGCAGATCCGTGTCGCCGGCGAAGACATCGGTGTATATGTTCGCCAGCGCGACGATCGGCCGGTCCGATTCGAGAATCGCCGTGCCCGCGAAGCCGTCCGGCAAGATGCCTTCCTGGAACTGGAATACGGTGAACTCACGGGTCGCGTTCACCGTGTACGACTGCTCCCCGCCCGGCAGATCCAGTCCGACGTAACGGATGCGGACGTTCGCGGAGCCGCCATCGGCGACGAGCACGCGGAAGTACGAGTTCCATCCGTGCCGATCGAGGTACGGACCGTAGTTCTTGTTCAACACCGGCAGCAGCACGCGCGTTGCCCCATCTTCCGGCCGGAATCCCCGGTAGTCCGTGAACGTATCGCCATATCGCGTACCGCGGCTGGAGATCACGCCTATCGGCTGCGTCGACGTGAGCCTCGCCGTGCCGACGAAGTTGTGCGGCAGTGCATCGCCCGGGGCCAGGCAGTTCGCGAAATCGTTGCGGTCCTGGAAGCAGAGCCGCGCGCCCTTCACGGTGAGCGTGTTCTGCTTGGCGACAAAGGCGTTACCGTGATCCAGGTCGAAGCCCTCAAATCGCATCGTCACCTGCGCTGGCTTGGTGGGGTCCTTGTTCTCGATCTGGAATCGCGTGCTGTAGCCGTTGAACGGTCCCACCTCGCGGTCGATGAGGGGAAGCAGGATCGTCGTGCTCATCTCTCTCTCATCTAGCGCGCGATACGACCCGAAGAAGTTGTAGATCGTGTCCCACTGGTCGGCCGTCGCAGTCAGGAGCTGCTGCGCCGGCGGAATGTTCTGGGCGTTCTTGTAGGTCTCGATGCGCACGCTGCCCGTGAAGTTCGCGGGAACTCCGAAGGTATCGGGATCACGGAAAAGCGTCCCGTGCGGAGCAAGCGGCCGCCCGCCGTTGGGGCAGCCGGTCTGTTTCGGACCGTTCGTGCCCGGCTTGAAGGGATCCCATGCGATCTCTCCGTCCGTGTAGTTACTGAGATATGTGATGCCGACGCATGCCGTAATCGTGTCGCTCAGGTTCTCGATGGCGAAGCGGCCCATCGAGTCGTTCTGCGCGCCGTCGCGGTTGGCGATCAGCGGCAGGTACATTTTGCTCGATCCCGACGCGATCGTCGTCGTGTTCCCGTCGATCATGAAGGCGCCGTTGCGGCGGACGTCCTTCGCCTGGAGCGCAACGATAGGCTGATCGCTCTCGACCACGCCCGAGCCCTTGTAGCCGATAGGCAGGTTGGGATTGCTTTGCTGAAAGAAGGTCCAGCCCTGCCCCGGCCCCACGGCGGCACACCCCGCCGATGGACAAGCATCCTGTGCTAGCTGCCGCCCAGCTTCGTCGTAATAGGTGACCGTGACGGTAGCGTTGGCGCCGCCGATGTTCTGCACCCGCACCCACGAGTTCTCGACGCCGAAGCTGAACGATAGCGCCCCGACCGCGTCCGCGCGCGGCGCCCCGTGCTGAAAAGACGGCACCGCGCCTGACATCAGCGCGGCGGCGATGAGGATGCTCAGTGCGAGGAGCGATGCGCGCAGATGCGACGATCGCCCGGCCATCCGCGCCGCGATAAGTTGAGTCATCCGGTCCCCTCCGCTTCCACCCGCACCGGCGCATTCTACGGAGTGCGGATCGAGCCGGTCAACCGTAGAGGTCGCAGAACACTACCCGCAGTCGGTGTGTTTCGTCCGATTCCACGCGCGCGGCAGGATCAGTTCGAAGCTAAGGTCCGATCAACTTCCGTATCGCAGCAATCGCGTCCGCGAGCACGTCTTCGAACGGTCGTGACGCATCGATGATCCGCCACGTTGCGTCGCCGCGCGCGAGGTCGTGATAACCCGCCCGGACGCGCTCATGAAAGCCAATCGTCTCCCGGTCGAAGTGATTGGCACCCCCATCGGCAGCACGGCGAGCGATCCCCACTTCTACCGCGACATCGAGTAAGAGGGTGAGATCAGGCGTTACTCCCCCCGCCGCAATCGCATTGGCGCGCTCCACCACCTCGCGGGCGAGCCCCCGCCCGAACGCCTGATAGGCGGTAGATGAGGCCGTGAAGCGATCGCAGATGACCAGCGCGCCGCGCGCGAACGCCGGCTGGATGATCGTGGCCACCAGTTGCGCGCGCGCCGCCTCGAACAGCAGTAGTTCCGCCAGATCGGTCTCGACCGCGCGCTGGTTCAGCACGAGCGCGCGGATTTGCTCGCCCAGCGGAGTGCCGCCCGGCTCCCGCGTCAGGACGACGTCATGCCCATCACCGGCGAGCCGCTCGCCCAGGGCAGATTGTAGCCGCGACTTCCCGGCGCCCTCGCCGCCCTCGAGTGCGATGAAGTGGCCCCGAGCGGGCGGTTGGGTAGGCCGAGCGTCTTGCATCACGGTCTAGGTTGCGGCGTGCCAGTAGTACGCGCAAACAGCGATCGCGTCAGACGACCGAGGGGCAGTCTCGCGCTACTTGACCGTGAGCGTCGCGCTCTGACATGGGACGATGGATGTCGTGCCGCCATCGGGGCAGTCGGCGAACTCAATCGACTCCGAATCCGCGGCGGCCACGTCGCTCAGCGTCAGCTCGGTCGAACCGGAGGCGATCGCCGTGAACATGACGGTCGCGAGGACAAGCGTGCCCGAAGACGGCGCCAACCCTGACGTGTAGCACGAGATGAACGCCTGGCCCGTGTCGGGGTTGCCGTCGCCGCTGATGCCGCCGGGGTCATCCTTATCGCCTTCCGGCCCCGGAAGGCACTGCCACCCGGCCGCGTCGCCGCCCAGATCCGCGAGATTCAGCTTCGGGTTGCGGTTCGTCGTCGGGCCGCCGGAAAAGCTCGGGGCGGAGATCTTCGTCTTGTCGTAGTTGAGCACGAAGTTGAACCCCGCCAGCCCCCCAAGATTGTTCTGGTTCGGCGGCACGTTCGCCAGCACGACTCCTACTTGGAACACATCGCCGGGGTTCACATCGCGCGTCGACTGGATGCCGGGCGTGCTGGCGGCGAGGTCTATGTAGAACGCGAGGTCGCCCGAAGATACATTCGCCGGCGCGATCTCGGTCGGATCGACGACCGGTGTCGTGCCACCCTTCGGCGGAACCGCCGGGATGGTGTTGACGATATACGGGGTGGCGTTTGGATCTCCGCCCGTAATGTCTTGCGCCGAAAGCACCGTGGCCGTCGCCGCGGACGCCGCCTTCGTCGCGGCTGCGTCGGCGTCCGACACGGTTGGGACGGGCGTTGATGTGGCGATCTTCGTCGTTGCGCCCGGGCTGCCGCTGGCGGATGTGCCTGCGGTCGTAGGCGAACGTCGGGGCGCGCTCGTAGAAGTCGCCGTCTTGCCTCCGCCGCCACCACCGCAGGCCGCAGCGAGCATCGCGCCGGCCACGAGCGTCATGCCAGCCGTTAAACAAATCCGATTCAACCTGCCACCTCCAACCGAGTCCGGTCCATTTTGAACTGATCGACTGCCCCGCGCCACGCCGACGTCGACGCGGCGTCAAGTGCCTGCTAGGCGCACATAACGGCGAGCGCCGGTGCGGCTGGCATGGTACTCGATCCGCCCGACCCACGGATCGGCAGCGTCCCCGTGCCGTCGGAGTGCTGCTGCAGCTCGAACTTTTCCACGCTCCGGCGCGTCTTCCTGGTATCCCCCGCGCTTAGGCGATACGAGGAGGACATCATGACGCGGAATCATTGGAATCGAAGCTGGCTGGGTATAGCGGCAATAGCCGCGCTCGTCGGAGTCAGCGCTGCCTGCTCAGGCGGCAGCGCGTCGCACAAGACGACCAGCGGCGGTATCGCGAACGCGCCGGCCGCGGGCGGCAGCACCGATCAGTCGCTCAGTTCGGAGGCGAAGGCTGAGACCGCGTAGCGAGATGCGGCTGCCCAGCTGCCTGGCCCTGGCGGCGCGCCAGCCGCCGTCGACAGCGGCATCTCGTCCGGGGAAGAGGCGGCCACCCTTCCGTCGCAACTTGACCGGAAGATGATCGTCGTCGCCACCGTAAACCTGACGCTGGACGACGTGAGCCGTGGCTTCGAAGATGTGGGCAATATCGCCGCCGTCGACGGTGGATTCGTCTCAAGCTCAGCGTTCGGACACAACGGCGATAAGCAGACTGCCTCGGTCACCATTCGCGTCCCCGCTGACAAGTACCAGGACGCCGTCAACCGTATCCGCAAGCTTGGCGACGTGCGCGACGAGCAGGCTAATTCGAGTGACGTCACCGAGCAGTACACCGATCTTCAATCGCGCCTGCGCAATCTCCAGGCGACGGAGCAAACCTATCTTCAGTTCCTCGGCCGCGCAGCAGATATCTCGCAGGTGCTCGCCGTGCAGGACCGTATCAATTCGACGCGCGCCGAGATCGAGCAAGTGCAAGGCCGCATCAACCTCGTCCAGAACCAGACGGATCTCGCGACGATTACCGTGCACCTCGACCCAACGCCCGCAACGGCCGAGCCGCCGAAACCATCGGGCGCTCGCAACCCGCTCGAAGTGGCACGGGACTCGTTCGATGCGTCGCTGCTCGTGCTGAGAGGCATCGCGACGGGCGGGCTCGCTACCGTGGCGTTCGGCTGCTGCTGCCGCTGATCGCCGTAGCCTGGCACTTCGTTCGCCGGCAGACCGCGCGCGTGAGAAGCTGAGGTTGGGGGACAGACCGTCGGCTGGGCGTGCAATTCGCGTGCCCAGCCTGTCGGTCAGTCGAAGCGCTCGCTGGCCCAGCCGGACTGACCGGGTGCCTCCTCGATCCCGACCGTGATCGCCGTCAGATTCGACGCGCCACGCTCGCGCAGCCTGTCCTTCAAACGCATGATGAACCAGCCGGCAAGCCGCTCGGCCGTCGTGTTGTCGATCGGCATCGCGATGACATCGGCTTTCGGGAAGACGAAGCCGCGCTCAAGAAAGCGCACTTTCCAGTTGCTCATCCCTTCGTCGATCTGCAGGGCACGGCTGTCCCGCTGCAGCAGAAACTTGTGGTCCAGTTCGTCGCAGAGCGCCTTCCCCAGCGACTTGAGTGTCGAGAAGTCACACACCCAGGAGTCATCCGTCAGACTCCCGCCCACCTCGATACTGACGGCGTAGTTGTGGCCGTGCAGGGGCTCGCACTTGCCCTCGAACGTCGCGAAATGCGCCGCCGCGAACTTCAGCTTGTTCCGCTCAACAGTGACGCGATAGTCCACAATAACTCCCAAACGCGACGCAAGATGGTGCGACGAACAGCTCACCGAACTGACGACCAACCACCAACGACTGAAGGCCGACTACTGACGACTGATTACCGAACCCCCGACTACGTCTTCTCAATCGTCGTAATCGCCGTACCCGCCCTGGGTCGCGGGCGCGGGCACGGTCGCGCCGCAGATGCAGGGAAAGTCGCCGATGCGCACCCACATCGGAAAATTGCCCTCATAATGTCGCCCGCAGACCGGACAGTCCGACTGGTAGAGCTTGACGTGCGATTCGTTGATCTTTTTCTTGGGGGGCATGCCCGCAGTCTCAGGGCGGCGAAACGAACACGTAGTACCGGTCGTCCCGTTCGACGATGATCGGCGTTTTGCCGGCGCCCCTCAGAGCCTTGATGCGCTGTGGCAGCACGGCGCCATGGCCGCTGATGATCATGCTCGAGTTGTACGCGTATTCCTCAGCGCCCACCTTGATCCGGGTCGGCAGGAAGTCTGTGTAGTGGAGGTCGGCGTACGGTACCCATGCGCCATCAAGGTCCAGCGTGCCGACGTCTCGGGGATCCAGTTCCAACACGGCCTCCTCCTGCCATCGATGCCCCATTGCATCGAAAGCGGCCGGTTGTGTCAACGAGCGCTGGTTGCAGGCGGGCGCACCACCAACTCCAAGAACTACGGGCTGCTGGCCACCGCAGGCGCGTACGGACGCCGCGCTGCGTCTGCCCAGGTCTGCCACGCGGGCTTGACGCTGTTGTCTCCGTTTCTGAGCCCTATGTGCTGGAAGACCCCGAGCGATGTGTCCTTTGCGTATGAGGGATCCCATCCCGCAAACCAGACGACGAATGGCATGTTCAGTGACTCTGCGTCGCTCAGCACGCGCTTCAGATAGGCGTCTTGATCGGCTTCGGTCCCATTGTTGACGCCCTGCGGCCCGGGCGCTGACGCGTAACCCATCTCCGCGATCACGATTGGATGGCTGGTGAAGGCGCTCAGCTGGCTGTAATAGTTCTGAGGGATCGCCGCAGCGCTGGCGAACACGAAGCTGGGGTACGTGCTGATTGCCGCCACGTCGAGCTTTGGCTCGAATGCCTTGAGCAGCTGCCAGTCGGCGAAGTGTTTGTCCTCAGTCGGCAGAACCCCCCGCAGATCTTCGTACTGGAACGTCACGGTGATCTGCGTATCGGGCGAGATCTCCTTCACACGGTCGTACGCCTCGGCGTACAGGGACTCGAAGTTAGCGAGGTCGTCCTTGTTCTTGTTGTAATAGAGGTTCATCTCGACGCCCAACGCCAGGTACGACGGTTTGTAGTTCAAAGCCACGTAACGGGCGTACGAGACGAATGCCTGCCGCACGCGCGCGTCGTCGAAGTGCGCGCCGGTCAGTTCCGGCGGCAGCTCGCTGAGGCGGTCCCGGCCCGTCGCCCCGTCGGTGGGGTCGATCGCGAAAAAGGTCTTCAGGTGTTTGTCCGCGGCAGCCTGGTGCTCTGCAGCGGTCGTGTTCGCTGTATCGGCGCTTACGTCGGCGCCCGGCAGGAACTCGGACCACGGCGGTGTGCGCTGGATCAGCACCATGTCGCCGTTATCCGCTGCCAGCTGGAATGCTCCTTGGTACGACTTCGCGTTCAGCTCGCGCGGCAGCGTGCTGATGCCCATCATGAACGACCGCGGCTCCGCGCCGGCGTCCGTATGTGTTGTCTTCGCATCACCGCCGCATGAAGCGAACACCAGCACCACCATCGGCATGAAGGCGCAGGCGAGTGCAAAGCCGGTGATGCTGCGGCGCGCCGTCATGCAGTCTCCGAGGCGAATGAGCCGGATGTCAGCTTAGCAGCATCGGTCTCGCTCGCTGGCCGCTGGCGATGCCAGGAACCGCCGCGGTGTGGTTTACGCCGGAGGGCATAGTCGACCACCCGCTCGATCGACTGCTTCCTGCGCATCAAGGCAAGAGCGGGCATGGCAGTTGTCACATCTGTGATCGATGTGACAACTGTGGATCACAATGCTGATCGAATGAACGGCCTCAGTCCGAGCTGGCCGCGGCACTCGGTGTGTCGCGTCCCGCAGTCATCGCCGCTACGGCGCAGACGTAGCGCTCAGTCTCGCCCGGCGTGTGCAGCCGCACGACGCTGAGGTGCGCGAACTCGGGCTGCGCGAAGCGGGCGATATAGACGCGGCGATGCCGCCAGTGTGACTTCACTGCCCACAAGAACAGCGAGTCCCGCGTGAAGAAATGCGTCCGCAGGCTCTCGACGTTGCCGTTCCATAGTTCCTCGCGCGAAGCGCGGCGCCGCATCGTGCGGACGAAGAGCTGGCGGAACACGCGCGGGAACGAATAATCCAGCCACAGGACGGTGTCGGCCGCGTCGTAGGTGAGGAAGCCCAGCTTGCCCGTGTAGTTGCCGTCCACCACCCAGCGAGGCGCCGCGATCGCCGCCGTCACCCGTGCCCGAAACGCCTCGGCCGTCGCCTCCGTCCAGTTTGGCTCCCAGTGCAGCGCATCCAGTTCGATACAGCGGGCATCGAGTTGCCCGGCAAGCCGCTTCGCCAGCGTGGACTTCCCCGACCCCGTCGTGCCGATCACCACGACCCGCCTCGGCAATGCGCCATCACTCACGCCAATCTCCCACCAAAAGACCTACAACCTACAACCTACAACCTATAACCTACGGAAATGCCAGGCGAAGAAGAGCTGATCCAACAGCGGCACGAGAAGCTGGCGCGTTTGCGCGCGCGCGGCATCGACCCATACCCCCCGCGGGTGAAGCGCACCCACTCGGCGGCCGATGCCATCACCGCGTTCGAGCGCTGGGAGGCCGACGGTGCCGCAGCCGAGCCGCCCGTCGTCAGCGTTACGGGACGCATCATATCGATGCGCGAGATGGGCAAGGCATCCTTCATCGACCTGCGCGACGGTACCGTCCGGCTGCAATGCTACGTGAAAAAGGACATCGTCGGCGAAGAGGCGTACGCCGGACTCGCCGACCTCGACCTCGGCGATTTCCTCTCCGTCACGGGCCGGCTCTTCCGTACGCGCACGCAAGAGATCACCGTCGAGGCGCAGTCGTACCACATCATCACGAAGGCGCTGCGTCCCCCTCCCGAGAAGTGGCACGGCATCGAAGATGTCGAGATCCGATACCGCCAACGCTATCTAGACCTGCTGGCGAACGCCGAAGTGCGCGAGGTCTTCCGCAAGCGAGCGGCCATCACCGCGTCGATCCGCCGCTTCCTTGACGCGCGAGGCTTCATGGAAGTCGACACACCCGTGCTGCAGCCGGAAGCCGGCGCCGCCGCCGCCACACCTTTTGTCACCCACCATCGCGCGCTCGATCAGGACTTCTTTCTCCGCATCTCGCTGGAGCTGCACCTCAAGCGGCTCATCATCGGCGGATTCGACCGCGTGTACGAGATGAGCCGCCTCTTCCGCAACGAGGGTATCGATCGCACGCACATGCCCGAGTTCACCATGATCGAGACGTACGAGGCGTACGCCGACTACAACGACGTCGCCCGCATGGTCGAGGAACTCGTCACCAGCGTCGCGCGCGAACTGCTCGGCACTACCACCGTGCAATTCGGCGAGCACACGCTCGACCTGACGCCACCCTGGCGCCGGATGACGATGCGCGATGCACTCATCGAGTACGCCGGCATCGATTTCGAGGAGTTCCGTACCCGCGAGGCGCTGCTCGCGGAGCTGCAGCGCCGCAAGATCGAAGTGGACCCTGGCTGGTCGTGGGGCAAGCTGCTCGATGAGGCCGTCTCGGTCTACGTCGAGCCCAAGCTCATCCAGCCGACGTTCCTACTCGACTATCCGAAGGAGATCTCGCCACTCGCCAAGAACAAGCCCGGCGCACCCGGCATCGTCGAGCGCTTCGAGGTGTTCTTCGCCGGCTTCGAGATCGGCAATGCCTACAGCGAGCTGAACGACCCCATTGACCAGCGCGAGCGCTTCGAGACGCAGGCGCGCCTCGCGGCCGCCGGACTCGAGGACGTCGAGACGCTCGACGAAGATTTCCTCACCGCGCTAGAGTACGGCATGCCGCCGACCGGCGGCTTCGGCATGGGCGTCGACCGGCTCGTGATGATCCTGACAGGTCAGACGTCGATCCGGGAAGTGATCCTTTTCCCGCAGATGCGCCGTCGCGACTAAGAGCAGGGAGGGAGGAAGCGCATGCAGACCGGCACATTTCGCGGCTTCGAGCTGACGATGCACGATCCGGGCATCGCGCTGATCACCTTCAACCAGCCCGAGCGCCTCAACGGCATGACGCAGGGCATGAAGCGCGACCTCATCGAAACGCTGCTGCAGGCGCAGATGGACGATGCCGTCCGCGTCGTCGTGTTCACCGGCAGCGGACGCGCGTTCTCGGCCGGCGACGACATCTCCGGCAGGCCGCCGCGGGTCGGTGGCGCCGCGCTGGTGCCGCCCGTGCACCCCGGGCACCGCGATCCGATCGGCACCTACGACGGACTGCGCGCGCTTTCGCAGCCGCTGAACCTCGCCGTGCGCAACCTCGACAAGATGTCCATCGCCGCCATCAACGGCGTCGCCATCCAGACCGGCTTCTCACTGGCGTTGTCGTGTGACTTCCGCATCATGTCCGACACCGCGCGCGTCGGAAGCGCCACGCTGCGGTTCGCGCTGCTGCCCGACGAAGGCGGCCAGTACCTGCTCGTGCAGCTGCTCGGCGTCGCCCGCGCGATGGACTTCCTCATCCGCAGTCGCATTGTCGATGCGCAGGAGGCGCTGGCGCTGGGCCTCGTGCACGAAGTGACGCCGGCGGACGTCCTGCTGCCGCGGGCGCTCGAACTGGCGCGAGAGCTCGCCAACGGACCGCAGGTGGCGATGAGGCTCCTCAAGCGATCGACCTACAACGCCGCAGAGCTCAGCTTCGCGCAGTCACTCGATGAGATCGCATCGAAGACCGCGATCTCGGACCACCATCCCGATGCCCGCGAGGGTATGGCGGCGTTCCAGGCGAAACGCAAGCCTCAATTCAACAAGTGGCTCGAAAAGCAGTAACTGACGGCCAGCGCGCTTAGACTCGCTCGAAGATCGTGGCGATGCCCTGCCCGCCGCCGATGCAGAGAGTGACGAGGCCGAACTGCGCGTTCCGGCGCTCCATCTCGTACATCAGCTTCACGGTGAGGATCGCGCCGGTCGCCCCGACCGGGTGACCGAGCGCGATGGCGCCGCCGTTCACGTTGGTCTTCTCGGGATCGAGCCGCAGCACTGCGCTGCACGCGGCCGCGACCGACGCGAACGCCTCGTTTAGCTCGATGAGGTCGATCTGGTCGATCGTCATCTTCGCCGTCGCCAGCGCCTTCTGCACCGCCGGGATCGGCCCCTGGCCCATGATTGAAGGCTCCACCCCCGCTTCGGCGCGCGCCACGATCCGCATGCGCGGCTTCAGCCCGAGCTCCGTCGCCTTCGATGCGCTCGTGACCACGACCGCGGCCGCGCCGTCGTTGATACCGCTCGAATTGCCGGCGGTCACCATGCCGCCTTCCTTGAACGCCGGGCGCAACTTGCCGAGCGCTTCCATCGTCGTCTGACGCGGGTGCTCGTCCTGATCGATGGTGACCGTCTCCTTGCCCTGCTTCACCTGCACGGGCACGATCTCGTCCTTGAACTTGCCGGCGGCGATGGCGGCGGCGGCGCGCTCCTGCGAGCGCATGGCGATCTCATCCTGCGCCTCGCGCGAGACCTCGTACTTCTCGGCCAAGTTCTCTGCTGTGATGCCCATGTGCTGCTTGCTGAAGGGGTCTCCCAGCAGATGCAGGATGCCGTCCTCCAGCACGCCGTTGCCCATGCGGTAGCCCGAGCGGCCCTGGCGCACGTAGTAGGGCATCATCGTCATGTTCTCTGCGCCACCGGCCACCACGACGCTCGCGTCGCCACAGAGGATGTAGCGCGAGGCAGTGTTGATAGCCTCCAGCCCGCTGCCGCAGATGCGGTTGACGGTCACGGCCGGCGTCTCGATTGTCATCCCGGCCTTCACCGCCGCGTGTCGCGAGATGTAGCCGTCCTCCGCCACCTGCCCGACGCAACCGAGGATGACGTGGTCGACTTGCCCCGGGCTCAGACCGGCGCGCTCCACCGCGGCCTTGATGGCAACAGCGCCTAAATCCGATGCCGACAGATTCGAATAGGCACCCTGGAATCTGCCGATGGGCGTGCGAGCGCCGCTGACGATGACGATGTCTTCCATGCTGGGACTCCTGTCGCGGCGCGGTACGGAGAGTGCTGTGTGACGTGGTTGGAGTATAGAGAGGCGGCTGGAATAGCGTCAATCAGCCGTGGCCCAGTGCTTGACGTGCGCACGCCGCGCTCGGGGCGCGCCATGCGTTCGGCGTTCGCCTGCCCCTGACGCTGGGTGCCGGAGACGAGCTGAGGGCGCTCGATGTTGGACGTCAGAGGTTGGAGGTTGGGCGACTCTCCGTCCGGTGGCGTGCTTCTTCATAGCCGGAACAGTTCGTCACCGGCAGTCGTGGGTATTTCGGGTATCGCGGATCCGTCTTCGACCGCACACACATCAGAAACGGGGACCCGCGATCGGATTCGACCCGCCGCGCGTGCAAGCACGAGAGACATAGGTTGCCAGCCGAATCTCGGTCCATCGCACCAGTCTAACGACGGGAGGCCGCGTTTAGAGATCATCCTACCCCTGAAGCTCGCCTTCCCTGCTAGGGAAGCGGCCGTCGAAGACTCGCCGTGGCGAGGGGGTTAGGTCCGTTTGAGAACGGAGGAACCACAGAGCCACAGAGGCCGCAGAGCTAAACGAGATCTTCAGAGGCTTCATCTGCCGCAGTCTCCTCCAATAAACCCATCCTCTGTGCCCTCTGTGGCTCTGTGGTCCTCCCGGGACCTTCGGGGGCGTCGGATTGTATCGAGCAGCGATACACCGGCGGCCGTGAGACCCTTGGGCGTCACCGCGGCTGAAAGATCGGCCGCACCTCGCCATCCGTGATCGCAGCGACAAGCTGCAGCTTCGCGAACAACCCCGGGTCGAGCGACTTCACGAACGAGCCCACATTCTCGTGCTCGGCGTATTCGTAGATCGCGATCAGGCCCACACCCTTCACATCCGCCTCCACGGTCGCGAGCGCCGCCGCTGCATCCTTCAGCCGCTTCCGCACGAGGCGGCGCATCAGCGTACCGTCCGCCGGATCGATCTTCGGAGGCGCCTGTGCGATGGCGAAGCCGGTGATGCCCAGCGGCTCTTCACGCAGCCGTTGCACCGTCCACGCCTCGACCGTCTCGAATTCGACGGCGTCACCGGTGTTGAGCCCGCGCGACATCTCGCCGATCTGGTCGAACAGCTTCTCCCGGATCTCGGACGATTGCGGCGCGCGATGAAGCTTCGCGCTGTTGACGTGAAACGTGCCGTTGACCCGCTCCGTGATCAGCGTCCACCATCGGCTGAGCCCGCCGATCACCGACGCGTAGCCCCCCTCATCGCGCATCTTGGCGAGCTGCACCGAAACCGGCAGCTCGACCTCCGCCCGCGTGCCCGGCAGCATCGGTGCCGCCACCCGCTGCACCCGCTGCACGAAGTCCGATGCGGACGGCTCCTCCGCCGGCACGGCCGCGCGCGGCGGCACCCAGACGATGTACGATCCCCGCACGCTGCCGGCATCCAGCCGCTCCTCCATCGCCCGCCGCGATGTCTCGGCCGCAGGATCGCTCTCCGCCTCCCATAGCGGTGCGATCGCCAGCGCCAGGCGCCCGTCCGCCCCGCCGGCGACGAACACCGGCACATCGCCCTCGACCGCGGACGCGAGCGCATACTGCTTCCCCGATCGCCCGGCGTACCAGTCGATCAGCACCGAAACCGCATACGCTTCGAGCTTTGGCGGCAAGTATTACCCTCCGAAGACGCGCGAGTGAGACTGAAAACTGACGACTCCGCTCAGATATTGCTTTTCGTCTGCCCGCCGTCGACGTTGATGCACGCGCCCGTCACCCAGCTCGCTCGCGGCGAGCAGAGGAACGCCACCACGCTCGCCACCTCCTCCGGCCTGCCGAACCGCCCCATCGCGATGTTCTGCTCGACGAAGCGCGCCATTCCCTCCGGATCTGCCTCGACACGGCGCCCCCACGAGCCGCCCGGAAACTCGATTGATCCGGGCGCGACCGAGTTCACCCGGATGTTGTCCTTGGCGAGCGTGAGCGCGGAGTTCTTCGCGTGGCTGATCATCGCCGCCTTCATCGCGTTGTAAGGCAGCCCGCCGCCGGCCTCCCGCCCCCAGATCGAGGCGATGTGTACGATAGCGCCGCCGCCCTGCGCCCGCATATGCGGCACGACGGCGCGCGTCGCCCGCACGGCTGCCTCGATGTTCGCGTGGAAGGCGTTCTGCCAACCCTCATCGTCGTCCGGGAAGGAACCGCCGGCATTGTTCACCAGGATGTCGATCCGGCCCAGCCGCTCCGCGGCCTCGCGCACCATCCGCTCGATATCCGCCGCATTCGTAATGTCAGCGACAATCGCCGCCGTCCGCACGCCAAGCGCCCCCACCGCCCGCTCCATGGCCATCAGCACATCAACGCCCCGCGCGACGAGTGCGATATCGCAGCCCTCCGCCGCCAGCGCCAGCGCGATGCCGCGGCCGATCCCGCGCGACGCGCCCGTGACGAGTGCGGCTCTGCCGTTGAGATCGAGATCCATATCAGCACTTCAGCTTGTCAGCACTTCAGCTTGTCAGCACTTCAGCTTGTTAGCGCTTCAGCACGCCACCTTGTCAGCAATTCCGTTTGCCGAGCGGCGGCGTTCCACATTTCTGGTGTGACCATCATTGCTGTTGGCGCAGGGCAACGATAAACGCTGCTAGCATCTTCTTTACCTCCAACGTGTCGCGATTCAGTACGTCGTACGCTTCCGGCGTTAGGTAATCAAGGTCGCGGGCGAGGAGGAGATGGTACTCGAGCTCGTTCGCTGACGCGAAGGCGATACCGCAATAGCGAGATAGCTCAGCGTCGCTCATACGGCCGCAACCCTCCGCGATGTTCGCGGGGATTGAGCTCGCGGCTCGCCGAATCTGGCTCGTGAGACCATAGACTTCGTCTTTGGGCAAGGCTTTCGCAGCGACGTACACAGCGAGCGTCAGGCGGTGTGCCTTCTCCCAAACCTTGAGCTCCCTAAAGTCCCTCATGCCTCGATACCTCGTACTGCTGCCATGCTAACAGGCTGACGCACTGACCCACTGACCTGCTGACGCGCTGACCCGCTGCGCCCTGGTGGCCCGCTCACCTGCTGACCCGCTGACTCGCTGACCCGCTGGCCCGCTGACGTGCTGACCCGCTGACTCGCTCACTCGCTGACCTGCTGACCTGCTGACTCGCTCACTCGCTGACCTGCTGACTCGCTGACCCGCTGACCTGCTGACAAGCTGACCTGCTGAAGTGCTGACCAGCTAGTCCCTCATCCATTCGATGATCTCCGCGTTCACGCGCTCCGGCGCCTCGCGCATCATGAAGTGGCCAACGCCCTCGATCTTCTTGAGCGTGAGGTTCGGGAAGAACTCCGGCAGGCGGTCCGACCAGGCGAATGGCAGGATCGAGTCGCTGTCGCCCCACAGCACCGTCGTCGGGGTCTTGATGGTGAGGTCGCCCGACGACTGCAGGCCCCCTCGTAAGGCGGCGCGGTAGCAATTGAAGCCACCCCTGAGCGCGCCCGGCTGCGAGTACGCCTCGACGTATGCCGCAATCTCGTCATCGCTCCAGAGGTCCTTATCCGCGGACCAGACCGAGAGAAAATGGCGTAGGTAGATCTCCGTCGCCTTCCGGCTCGAGCCGACCAGGTCCTCCGCCCACGGCTGCTGATGGAAGATCTGGTACCAGGTGTTGAAGACGTGCGGCAGCTCGAACCAGCGCGCGCCGATACCGGCGTACGGCGGGTCGAACAGCATCAGCTTGTGCAGCCGCTCGGGATACATGCGCGCGAAACGCTGCACCCACACCGCACCAAAGTCGTGCGATACGATGCGCACCTTCTCGATCGAGAGCTCATCCAGCAGCCCGCGGATGTCTTCGGCGAACGCGGTGTCGCTGTACCCCACTTCCGGCGGTAGATCGGGCTTGTCGGAGTACGCGAAGCCGCGCATGTCCGGCACCATCACGTCGAAGTGCTCCGCCAGCGCATCGATATTCATGTGCCACTCGAACCAGAATCCTGGCCAGCCGTGGATCAGCATCAGCGGCTCGCCAGCGCCCTGCCGCACATAGTGCAGCTTCACGCCGTTCACGGTGGTGTAGTTGTCTGTGCGTGCCGTCGTGGTCATGTGATCCTCCTTCGCGGAGGACAGCGTAAGGGTTTTGAGTCCCTCGTTACAGAAGACGTGGCGTAGGCAATAGGCGCGCCATTATCGGCAGCCGTCTACGACCCACTCCTTACAGCCTCCTTCTAGAGCAGCCGCTGCAGGAACGGCGGGGACTTACCGGCGGCGACGATGATTCGATCGCCTGTCTTGCAAGTCAGGGCACCTCGCCGGAACATCGCACCGATCCCCGGCCGCCTCTGCACGGTTAGTGCTCGCGGCGCAGGTGCTCGCGGAGTACGTCGCCGCCGAAGTCGCCGTCGGCGTCGCGCCAGACGGTGTGTGCGTGGTTGCCGTTTTGCGTGTTGTTATATTCGACGAGGAACGACGGACCCTGCAGACGGTAGTAGTGCGCAAAGCGGGGCTGCTCATCGCCCGCCCAGGCGAAGTGCATCGCCTCGATCCCCGCGCGCTCGATCTTCTCCTGCTCGATGCGCGCGAGATCATCCGGGAGGCGCTCGACGTAGGCAACGATAAGCGCAGAAAGCAGCAAGCGCTGCCGTCCGTCCAATGCCGACGCCGGAATGCCGCGCGGTGCAGACCGTTCGAAGCGCACGGCGTCGCGCACGACTGACGGCGTCGCGGCTGCGGTGGGAACGCCGGGCCGTGACACGCTCGCTCGCGAAATCATCGCCGCAAGCTCCGGCACGACTTCGAAGTCGCGCAACTCCGGCACGCGTGGCAGGTTCATCAGCACGATTTCCGGCGGCGCAGCCGCGCTGAGGATCGCAATTCGCTTCTGTGCCGCATCGAGCGACGACAGTAGATCGCGTGCTAAGTCCTCTTCTTCCCCACAGGGGCGAATGATTGCGCGCTCGCCATGGCGCGTTTCGGCTGGGTTGGCGCCGAAGAAGATGGGAGTCGGCGATACAAGCATGCCGCCGGCGATGGTGAAATGCAGCGAGACGTGATGGCCCTCGAAACGCCACCCCCATCGGTCGGTGTCATGCGGCGCACCAAAGATGCTGACAAAGTAGCGACCGGAGTCGCGCAAGCGGCCACGCCCCTCCATCTCGTTGAGGACATCTTCCAGGGCGATGATTGTTACAGCTTTCGCGTAGGCGTGGATGCTCAGGCCGTTGGCGACGAGAGCGTGAGCCAGCTTGCGCTGCGCGTGATCCATCTCGCGCAGCGCAAGGCCGTGAAAATCCTTCGGGAAGTAAGCCCAACTCCGGCGCTCGTTCTCGTCGTCGAATGAGAACGACGCCTTCGCCCGCTGTTCGTCGTTGAGTCCGGCAAGGAATGCGGTGGCAGCTTCCTTCATGCGATCGGCAGTCGGCGAGAACGGGTCTGACATCGAGTGCGTGGCTCCGAATGATTCGTTGATGTTGATGGCAGCAAGACCGGCGGCGTTGAACGCCGGAGCGTTCACCCGCTATAACCTATAACCTATAACCTCGTTCAGTGTTCTTCATCCACAATCGAGTCCATCAGCCGTGCAACCTGCCGGTTGAGCGCGTGATGCTCCGGCTTCGTCAGTCCGAGGTCTTCGTCCAGCATCCGCGTCGCCTCTGTGCGCGTCAGCTCGATCAGTTTCACATCGGTCAATCGCGCCACCTTCAGCCCCGGCAGCCCCGACTGCTTGGTGCCGAAGAACTGGCCGGGGCCACGGATCGCCATGTCCGCCTCCGCCAGCTTGAAGCCGTCGCTCGTCTCCTCCATCAACTCAAGCCGCTTGCGGGCTTCCTCGCTCGGCTCATCGCTCAGCAGCAGGCAGTAGCTCTGGTCGGCGCCGCGGCCGACGCGCCCCCGGAACTGGTGCAGTTGCGCCAGCCCGAAGCGGTCCGCCCCCTCGATCATCATCACGGACGCATTCGGGATGTCGATGCCCACCTCGATCACCGCCGTCGAGACCAGGATGTCGGCATCGCCGTTGCGGAAGCGGCGCATCACGCCGTCCTTCGCCTTCGCCGACATGCGGCCGTGAACCAGCTCGACGCGTAGGTCCGGATACACCAGCCGCCGCAGCCGCTCGTACTCCGCCGTCGCCGACTTCACATCGAGCGTCTCCGACTCTTCGACGAGCGGGCAGATGACGAAGGCCTGCCGCCCCAGCTCCACCTGCTCTCGCACGAACCGCTCGGCGTCCCCGCGCTCGTCCGGGCCGACCCACGTCGTCTTGATCGGCTGGCGTCCGGGCGGCAGCTCATCGACGACGGAGATGTCGAGGTCGCCGTAGAGCGTCAGCGCGAGCGTGCGCGGGATCGGCGTCGCCGTCATCACCAGCATGTGCGGCGTGTGCGCTGCGTGCGCGCCCTTCTCGCGCAGTGCGGCGCGCTGCATGACGCCGAACCGGTGCTGCTCGTCGACCACCACCACACCGAGATCGCGGAACCGCACGCCGCCCTGGATCAGCGCGTGCGTGCCGCAAGCGATGTCGATCTCGCCGCGCTCGAGCGCCTCGTACAGCTCACGCCGTTCCTTCGCGCGCAGACTGCCCGTGAGCAGCGCGATGCGCACCTCGCCCGCACGGTCGCGCCGCTCGAACAGCTCCGGCGAGCGTATCGGGTCGAGGAAGGGTGGGCGGGCGCTCACCACCGGGCCGTCGCTGCCGTTCGCGTTGAAGAGCTGCTTGAGCGTGCGAAAATGCTGCTCCGCAAGGATCTCGGTCGGCGCCATCATCACGCCCTGCCGGCCATTTGTGATCGCGGCGACGAGCGCGGCCGCGGCGATCACCGTCTTACCGCTGCCGACGTCTCCCTGCACCAGCCGCGACATCGGCACCGGACGGCGCAGGTCGTTGAGCACGTCAAACAGCACACGCTCCTGCGCCCCCGTCAGTGTGAACGGCAGCGCCGATATGAACTCGCTCTCGATGGCGGCTGACAACGGCACCGGCTCCGCCGGCGCCGACCTTTGGAACATCCGGCGTCGCAGCTGCATCGTCAGCTGGATCGGCAGCAGCTCCTCGAAGGCGAGCCGGCGGCGTGCGCGCTCCAGTGCCGGGCGGTCCGTCGGGTAGTGCATCTGCGTCACCGCGGGCGCAATCGGTTCCAGGCGGAGCCGGTCGCGCATCTCCTCCGGCAGCGGGTCCGGCAGCTTGTCGCCGAAGCGGTCGATCGCCTCCTGCATCACCCGCCGCACGGTGCGATTCTGCAGCCCCGCTGTCAGCGGATAGATCGGCACGAGGCGTCCCGTGTGCAGCAGATCCTGACTCCAGGTCTCCCACTCCGGGTTATCGAAACAAGGGCGCCCCTGCCGCTCGCTCACGCGGCCCGAGACGACGATCTCGGCGTTTATCGGCAGCTGCTTGGCGATCCACGGCTGGTTGAACCAGACGCACTGCATCATCCCCGACGAGTCGCCGATCGTCGCCTCCGTCGAGCGCATGCGCGGCCCCATCTGCCGCTCCTTTGCGCTCCACACCTGCGCGCGCACCGTCTGCTCGCGCCCGTGCTCCAGTTGCGCCACCGGCACCGGGTCGCCGTAGTCGACGTGGCGGCGCGGAAAGAACAGCAGCAAGTCGCGGAGCGTGTGCACGTTGAGCTTGTCGAACTTCACCCCCAGCGCGAATGGCACCCGCTTGAGCGCGCAAATCGGCGCATCGACCCCGAGCCCCTCCAGCTCCCCGGGCGAGAACCGCGCCTGAGCCTGCGCCAGCCGCGGCTGCGTAGAAGCGGACTTGCGCGCAGTAGCCACCGCGCGCCCATCGCCACGCCGAGGGCTAGCATCGTCGCGGCCACTCTCGTCGCCTCGTGACCGGAGGTGCTCCGGCACCTTCGATCCAGCCTCCAGCTTCCTGCTTCCAGCTTCACCCGCCCCAGCGGCAGCCTCTCCATCGCCGTTCTGCCGCGACTTCAGCACACGCAGCGTGTCCTCAATCCAGAGCTTCCGCTTCGCCGGCGACAGCGAGCGGTAGCCGGAGAGCGGTAGAGCCTGGATGCGCGCGAATACGTCGCTGCTGAGCTGGGACGCCTCGTGGGTCGTGATGTTCTTGAGGAAGCTGTCGAGACCGGCGGTGACGGCGCGGTCGCCGAAGCGCTTGGCGCGCTCCAACTCGAGTACTTTCCGAAGCCGATCTTCGGTCATGGTGATTGGCAGCGGGGACCGCCCTCTGTTCCGGATCTAGCGCATCTGTTCGAGATCAGCGTAGGCCCGTAGCAGGGTGGCGGTCAAGAATCAGCCGCACGCGGCCCGCCGGTAGTGGGTGCCGACCAGCGGGAGAGGAATTGGGCGCCCCGGGCCGGCGTGCAATTGTTTCGCACTTTTACCTTTTTGGTCAGCGTCAGCTCCGCTTCCGACGCGGGAGCAGGGCATTTTGGGACGCTCTGTTTTCGTTATGTTCTGCCAATTGAAGCTGGAGGGGCATTCGTTTCGTAATTTCGCCCTTTTTTGGCGGGCACCTCACCCCCGGCCCCTCTCCGCGTCGTGGGAGAGGGGAGAGAGAGAGATAACGCCGTCCGAAGCGTCCTTGCGCTATGCGGGTATCGTGCGTCGTATAAAGAGTATAAGCGGATGAGCCGTAACTTGTCAAGTTGGTTGGACCGTGGCGGGTGCCCGCGCGCACTTTCCGAAGCCGATCTTCGGTCATGGTGATTGGCAGCGGGGACCGCCCTCTGTCCCGGAACTAGCGCATCTGTTCGAGATCAGCGTAGGCCCGCACGCGAGAGCGGTCAAGAGGAGGGACATCCGACTGGACATTTCCATGGACATCGTATAATCACTCCGTACTAGGGATCGGCGTCCTGTGTAGGTTCAATTCTGGCCCTGATCAGGTGGGAATTCAGATGGACATTCTCTTGGACATTAATTGAGACATGCCAAAATGGAACGTAGAATTCGATCTCCGTATTGATCTGTCCTCTCCGAAGCTCGTTCAATTGGTCGCGCGGTCAGAGGCGTTGGCGAGCGTGACCAGAGGGGTTCCGATCCCGCCGCACGTACGACAGCGCCTCGATAGGCTGAACATCCTCCGCGCGGTACGCGGCACGACCGGTATCGAGGGCTCCGACCTGTCCGAGGACGAGGTCAGTAAGGTTCTCAACTCGGATCAAGCCGGTCCCGTCCTACCTCGATCGCGGGCTCGAGAAGAGCAAGAAGTGCGGAATGCAAACACGGTCATGCTCTACATCGCCGACACGCTCAGGCACGACCCCAACACCCCGGTCACCGAACAATTACTCGCGACCATCCACCGCCTCACAACCGAAAATATCGCGTACGAGAACAACACGCCGGGCAGCTATCGGAGCCGCGGCGTAAGCGCCGGAAGTTACGTTCCGCCCCGCGATCACTCCTCCATCAGAAGGTTGATGGCCGAGTTCATTCGGTGGTTGAACAACGGAGCTGTCGCTTCATGGCCCCCGGCCGTACGCGCGGTCGCTGCTCACTTCTACTTCATTAGTATCCATCCGTTCGGCGACGGCAATGGTCGGACGGCGCGGGCGCTGGAGAGCTTCTTGCTCCACCAGGGTCGGATCAACGCGTTGGGCTTCTATTCTCTCTCCAACTTCTACTACAGGCGACGAGAAGAGTATGTCGCCATGCTTGATGACACACGCTTCAAGTTCGGAAGAGATCTGACGCCCTTCGTCTGCTTCGCGTTGAACGGGCTGGTCGAAGAGTTGGAGGCGGTGCACGGCGAGGTTCTGGAAGAGATCACCTGGATAGCGTTCAACGACTATGTCCGCGAGCAACTTGCACGCAGCGGACGCCTGCGCACGAAGGCGGGCGATCGACTGTTGTGGCTCCTCACGCACCTGCGTGAACCCATGACGGTCCGGGAACTGCGAAGTGGTGCCAGCGCAGCCTCGCATCTCTATGCGGGACTGAGTTCGAAAACCCTGAGTCGCGACCTCGAATATTTGCGGACCGAGGGCCTCATCGTGATCTCCGACGGAACTATTTGGGCAGATCTGGCATTGATGCGAGAGTTCATGCCTTAGCGTCCGCGCTTGCCCGCGCCGCCGCGCGACGCTGCGCCGAATCGACAGGCTTCGAGAGAGAGGGGACACACCATGCTCCTGAAGGACAGGGTAGCGATCATCACCGGCGGCGGCCGGGGCATCGGGCGCGGCACCGCCCTTCGGTTCGCCCGCGAGGGCGCGAAGCTCGCGCTCGTCGACCTGGAGCAGTCGCATCTCGACGAGACGGCGAAGGAACTCGATGCCTCGGGCACGGGCACGGAGTACATCGCGCTGCAGGGCGATGTCAGCTCCAGCGCCGACGTCCAGCGCTTCTTCGACGAGACGGTCGCCCGATTCGGACGCCTCGATGTGCTCGTGAACAACGCCGGCATCGGCAATCCGCCCGTACCGATCATCAACATGCCCGAGGAGGCGTGGGACCGCACGCTCGCGGTCAACCTCAAGAGCGTCTTCCTCTGCTCGAAGCTGGCGGCCTTGCAGTACATCAAGCAGGGCGGCGGCGGGCGCATCATCAGCGTCGCCTCGCAGGCCGGCAAGACCGGCTACCCCTTCCTGACGCCGTACTGTGCCTCGAAGGCGGGCATCATCCTCTTCACGCAGGCCTTCGCGAAAGAGGTCGGCGCCAACAAGATCAACGTCAACTGCGTCTGCCCCGGCACCATCGACACCCCACTGCTGCGAGGCGCCGGCATGGGCATCGAGAACACCGATGACCTCTTCAACCGGCTCATCGGCAACGTGCTGCCGTCGATCCCGCTCGGCCGCATCGGCTACCCCGACGACGTCGCGAAGATCATCACCTTCCTCGCCAGCGACGAGGCCGAGTACATGACCGGCCAGGCCATCAACATCTCAGGCGGCCAGGAGATGCATTAGGGGAGGTTGTAGGTTGTAGGGGGTAGGTTGTAGAGCGGGGCCGGGCGGTTGGCGAGAGAGGCTGTACGCTGTGCTCTATGGAACCGCAGATCCAGTACGCCACCACCGCCGACGGCGTCAGCATCGCCTACTACATGATGGGCGAGGGCTCGCCGATCGTCAGCGCGAGCGAAATCTTCGGCAGCCACTTGCTGCTGGTTCAAAGGACCTATCGCGCGGCTGTGGAGGCGCAGGAACGACGCCACAGGATTGTGCGGTACGACGGCCGGGGTTCGGGGCTCTCGCAGCGCGCGTCGCCCGACTTCTCGCTCGCGGCGCGGCTCCTCGACCTGGAGGCGGTCGTCGATCGGCTACGACTCGAACGATTCGCCCTCATCAGCGGGCAGAATAGCGGCCTCACGGCGGTGGCCTACGCCGTCCGGCATCCGGAGCGGGTAACCCATTTGACCCTGAGCGACACCTACGCCTGCGGGCGAGACTATTACGAAGCCAGCCCGTTCGGGAGGGCCACCCAGTCGATGCGCGGGCTCACCAAAGACCAGTGGGAGTCGTACACGCTGGCCGTGGCAAACCTGGCCTTTGATTTTTCGGACAGTGACAGGGCAAAGGAAATGGCCGCGCTGATGCGGGCCTCGATGGAGCCGGACGCGCTGCTCGCCTGGCGCGACGCGACGATGGAGATCGACGTGACGGAGTTGCTGCCGCGGGTGGGCGTGCCGACGCTCGTCATCTGCCGCCCTGACCCACGGAGAGGCCAGCCGCAGTTATCCCTGGTGCTGGCGTCTCGCATTCCGGGCGCCCGGCTCGCCGTCCTCCAACCACTGACCGGCACCGGCGTGGATCACGAATGGCTGCGGGCGGTCGGGGAGTTCCTCGGCGATGTCGCGCCTGGGGATGACGCCGGCGAAGCGCCGAAAGCGGCCGCGGCGCCGCGCGAAGAGGCAAGCGCCTTTCGCACGATCCTCTTCACCGACATCGTCGGCCACACGGAGATGATGCAGCGCCTCGGCGACGACGCGGGGCGGGCGGTGCTGCGTGAGCACGAGCGGATCACGCGCGAGACGCTGAAACAGCATGGCGGCGTCGAGGTGAAGACGGACGGTGACAGCTTCATGGCGTCCTTCACCTCCGCGACGAAGGCGGTGGAGTGCGCCGTGGCGTTGCAGCGCGCGTTCGCGCAGCACAGCGAGAGCAGCGGCGAACCCATCGTCGTCCGTATGGGGCTGAACATGGGCGAGCCCATCGAAGAAGAAGGGGACTTCTTCGGGTCAGCGGTGATCCTGGGCGCCCGCATCAAGGATCACGCCGGCGGCGGCGAGATCCTGGTGCCGGAGGCGGTGCGTCATCTGCTCTCGGGCAAGAACTTCGTCTTCGCCGACCGCGGCGAGACGCCGCTCAAGGGCTTCGCGGATCCCGTACGCCTCTACGAAGTGCGTTGGCGGGAATGAGCGTGGACCGCTGAGAGTACTGCTTGACTCCAGAGCTATGCAGACGCGGGTCCACGTAGAAGATGGCGTTCGCCTGAACACCTTTATCAAGGCGATGGAGGCTGCCGGAGTCACCGTTGCGGTTTCGGCGGATCGGCTCGACGCAGAGAGCCTTGGGGGCGTTGATGTCGTACTAATTCCGACCCGAATGGCCGTCGACGGGAACGAATACAGTCCAAATGAATTGACGGCGCTGGAGCGTTTCACGGCGGAAGGTGGGGGTCTGTTGCTGATGTCAAACCACGGCGACCTGCCCGGCCGAAATAAATGGGACCACACGCGGCACGACCGCGTGTTGGCGGCGAGGTTTGACGTGGACGTTCAGCCCGCCTGGTTCAAAACGGGTGAATGGGACGACGGCACCCTGACAAAGTTCGATGGGGATCTCCTCAACGCCGATCACCCGGTCTTCGCCGTGACCGATCCGCATCGGGCCGTGCGGACTGTCGTGACGAACAACTGCTCGGCGATCTTGCGCGGCGCCGGGGCGCCGCTGGTCTCACTCGCTCCAGCGGTGGTCGACTGGCGCAACGGCTTAGCGGTCTCGGAGCACCTGTTTGGACGCGCGCTTGAGACGACATCCGCGCGTCGCGGCCGAGTCGTCGTATTGGCAGACTCGGGCTTCATCGGCAGCGCAGGAACCACGCGCCCTGGCCCGGGCCTGATCGAGCACGGCGACAATCTTCGCTTTGTGTGGAACACGATCGCCTGGTTAGGTGCTGCGTCCGAGGCCCTGGGCTCGCCCGGCCCCGCCCTATAGCATTCAACATCTAATCCACTTCCAACCCTCCATCTTCCACCCTCCAGCGCCGCCCGGCGCCTTGACCCCCCACACCCCCGATTGCTACACTTTCGTTGTTAGCACTCTCCCGGCGAGAGTGCTAAATTGAAGCTAAACACATGCTCACAGAACGCCGCAGCCAGCTCCTCAGCCTGATCATCAGCGAGTACGTCGACTCGGCCCAGCCCGTCGGCTCCGAGACGATCGTGCGCCGCTTCGACCTGCCCTTCTCCGCCGCCACCATCCGCAACGAGATGGCCCGGCTCGAGGACGAGGGCTTCATCAGCCACCCGCACACCTCGGCCGGCCGCGTGCCCTCGGACAAGGGCTACCGCTACTACGTCGAGGCGCTGATGCAGCCGCGCGACCTGCCGGCCGAGGTCAAGCAGACCATCCGCCACCAGTTCCACCAGGCCGGCCGCGAGGAGGACGAGTGGATCCAGCTCTCCGCCGCGGTGCTGGCGCGGGCGGTCGAGAACGCCGCCGTCGTGACGCTACCGCGGACCGCGGAATCGCGGTTGAAGCGGCTGGAGCTGGTCGGCATCCAGGACAACGCCGCGCTGCTCGTGCTGGTGCTGCAGCAGGCGCGGGTCAAGCAGCAGGTGCTGCTCTTCCCCGAGCCCGTCGAGCAGGACCAGCTCACGTCCATCGCCAACCATCTCAACGAGGCATTCCATTTCCATACAGGCGGCGAGATCGGCCGGTCGAAGGCGCAACTCACGCAGCTCGAGTGGCACGTGGCCAATGCCGTGCGCGAGATCATGGAGGCGGCGGACCGCGGCGGCTACGACGAGGCGTACCTCGAAGGCGTCCGCAACGTGCTCCGCAAGCCGGAGTTCGGCACGAGCGAGAAGATGCTGAACCTGCTCGAAGTCCTCGAGCAGCGCAACCTCACGCGGCTCATCCCGTTCCGCGAGATCTCCGCCGACGGCGTCACCGTGATGATCGGCGCCGAGAACGACCAGGACGCAATGCACGACTACAGTATCGTCGTCAGCCCGTACGGCAACCCCGGCGGCATCACCGGCGCTATGGCCGTCGTCGGCCCGACGCGCATGGACTACTCGCAGACGATCTCGACCGTGCGGTTCATCGCCGGCGTCATGAGCGAGATGCTCTCGACGTACTACGACGAAGACGCGCCGCACGAGCGAGACGACCGCCCTCCGGCGCGCTGAGCGCCACATATCGGGGGCTCTGGCTCAACACGCAAGATAGATCGAGATACCGAAGGAGTGAGATGCACAGATGACCACAGAGCGTGAAGACAACGCCGCTGAGGCTTCGGAGACGCCGCAAGCGCCGGAGTCCCTGCAGCCCGATCCGACGGCCGACCCGAAGCAGCTCCGCAACATGCTCGAGGAAGAGCGCGAGAAGGCGCAGTCGTTCTATCAGAGCTGGCAGCGCTCGGCGGCCGACTTCCAGAACTACAAGCGGCGCATCGAAGAGGAGCGCTCGGAGACTGCGCGGTTCGCCAACGCGGCGCTGATCATCAATCTCCTGCCGCTGGCCGACGACCTCGACCGCGCGCTGCACAACGTTGACACGCACATCGCCGGCCTCACCTGGGTGGACGGCATCCGCATCATCAACCGCAAGTTCCAGATGCTGCTGGAAATGGCCGGCGTGCAGGAGATCGATGCCGACGGCAAGACCTTCGACCCGTCGCAGCACGAGGCGATCAGCTCGGCGCCGGGCGAAGAGGGCAAGGTTATCGCGGTTGTGCAGAAGGGCTACAAGCTCGGCGACCGGGTGATCCGGCCGGCGATGGTGGTCGTAGGAAACGGCCAGGGTGACGAAGCAGGGATTGATGGGGAGGAGCAAGGCACATGACAGATACAAAGGATTACCGCTGGTTCGCCGCCGACACCGTGATGCGCAAGTCGACGGCGGCGCTGCAAGCGCTGCTGAAGCAAGGCGATCTCATTCAGCTGCACGCCGATGGCGCGACCGGCACGCGCTCCGGCACGCCGGTAGAGGATGGGCTCCTGCTGGAGACACAGCGCGCGATCGATATGGCCCGCGAGGCGCTGGCGGACCTTCCGATTCAAGAGCAATAGGCGATAAGGGATGAGGAGAACAAAGACATGGGAAGAGTAATTGGCATTGACCTCGGCACCACGAACAGCGTCGTTGCGGTCATGGAGGCAGGCGAGCCCGTCGTCATCAACAACAGCGAGGGCGGGCGCATCACACCGTCGGTGGTGGCCGTCAGCAAAACCGGCGAGCGGCTCGTCGGCACTGTCGCCAAGCGGCAGGCGGTGACCAACCCCGAGAACACCGTCTACTCCGTGAAGCGCCTGATGGGACGCAAGTTCGAGGACGCGGAGGTCCAGCGCGACATCCAGCTCATGGGCTACAAGATCGAGCGCGCCGCAAACGGCGATGCGGCGGTGAAGATGGGCGACCGCAACTACTCGCCGGCCGAGGTGTCGGCGATGATCCTCGGCAAGCTCAAGGCCGACGCCGAGGCCTACCTCGGCCAGCCCGTCACGGAGGCGGTGATCACGGTGCCGGCCTACTTCAACGATACGCAGCGCCAGGCAACCAAGGACGCCGGCAAGATCGCCGGCCTCGATGTGCTGCGCATCATCAACGAGCCGACCGCGGCCGCGCTCGCCTACGGGCTCGACAAGAAGGCGGAGGAGCAGATCGCGGTCTACGACCTCGGCGGCGGCACCTTCGACATCTCGATCCTCGAGATCGGCGAAGGCACCTTCCAGGTGAAGGCGACGAACGGTGACACCCACCTGGGCGGCGACGACTTCGACCAGCGCATCATCGACTTCCTCGTCACCGAGTTCAAGCGCGATCAGGGCATCGACCTCAAGCAGGACCGCATGGCGCTGCAGCGGCTCAAGGAAGCGGCGGAGAAGGCGAAGATCGAGCTTTCCACCGCGCAGCAGACCGAGGTCAATCTCCCGTTCATCACCGCCGACGCCAGCGGCCCGAAGCACATGACCATCAACATCACGCGCGCCAAGCTCGAGCAGCTCGTCGGCGAATTGGTCGAGAAGACGCTCGCGCCGCTCAAGCAGGCGCTGCAGGACTCCGGCGTGTCGGCGGCGCAGATCGATGAGATCGTGCTCGTCGGCGGCCAGACGCGCATGCCGCTGGTACAGGAGAAGGTGAAGCAGTTCTTCGGCAAAGAGCCCCACAAGGGCGTCAACCCGGACGAGGTCGTGGCGATCGGCGCGGCGATCCAGGCCGGCGTGCTGAAGGGCGAAGTGCGGGATGTGCTTCTGCTCGACGTTACGCCGCTGACCCTCGGCATCGAGACGCTCGGTGGCGTTTCGACGCCGCTGATCCAGCGCAACACGACGATCCCCACCAGCAAGAGCCAGGTGTTCTCGACCGCGGCCGACAACCAGCCGAGCGTCGAGATCCATGTGCTGCAGGGCGAGCGGGCGATGGCTGCCGACAACAAGTCGCTCGGCCGCTTCATCCTCGACGGCATCCTGCCGGCACCGCGCGGCGTGCCCCAGGTCGAAGTCACCTTCGACCTCGATGCGAACGGCATCCTCAACGTGTCGGCGCGCGATAAGGCGACCGGCAAGGAGCAGAAGATCACGATCACCGCCGGCGGCGGCCTGTCGAAGGACGAGGTTGAGCGGCTTCAGAAGGAGGCCGAGCTGCACGCGACGGAGGACAAGCAGCGGCGCGAGGAGATCGAGGTCCGCAACACCGCCGACAGCCTGGCTTACCAGGCCGAAAAGACCGTGCGCGAGAACGCCGACAAGATCGACGCCGAACTGAAGTCCGAGGTCGAAGGCAAGATCGCCGCTGTGCGCAGCCAGCTACAGTCCGGGAATGCCGACACCATCCGCTCCGTCACGGAGTCACTCTCGGAGACCATGCAGAAGATCGGCCAGGCAGTCTACGGCGCCCAGGCCGGCGCCCAGGGCGAGCCCGGCGCCGATGGCGCATCCGAAGGCGGCGAGCAGGCGCCCGCCGAAGAGGGCACGGTCGAGGGCGAGTACCGCGAGGTCTAGCGGCAGGTTTTAGGTTCTAGGGGCGGCGGGCCGGATTGGCC
>JALYKW010000064.1 GCA_030774575.1 Chloroflexota bacterium
GCCCTGCTCGGCCGCGCCTTCTTTGATGATCCCCTCGAGCGCTACATGCTGCCGGACGACGGCGAGCGATTGAAGGCGTCGACCGCCCGCTTCCGGAATGTCTTGCGGTACGGGCACCTGTTCGGAGAGGTGCATGCAGCGGAGGGCCTGGACGCCGTCGCCCTCTGGCTGCCGCCTGGCGAGACGGAGATGACCGACGACCGCATGGCGCAGGCGGGCATGTTCGAACTGCGTGCGATCGTTGGAGAGGACGCGTTCCGCCGATTCATCGGTGTGGTGGAGATGTTCGATGAACTGCATGCATCCGATGCGCCCGACCCTCACTGGTACCTGCTGGTGATCGGTGTCGATCCGCCACAGCAGCGGCGCGGTCTCGGTAGCGCCCTGATCGAGCCGATGCTGGCGCGAGCGGATGAGCAGGGTCTCCCGTGTTATCTCGAAACCGCGAACGAGGGGAACATCGGGTTCTACGAACACCTCGGGTTCGCGATCGTCCACGACATCGTGGAGGGCGAGAGCGGACTGCGGTTGTTGACGTTCAGACGTGAACCACGCGAGACGTGATGAGTGGATGCCTCAACCGCGCGTACGTCAGCGGGTCGCGCGGAACTGGGTGACGTAGGGGTTGGCCTCGACGTGAGCCTGCGTGAAGCCGGCTGCCGTGAGGCGCGACTCGAAGGTCTGCGGGTCGATCGGCACGCAGATATCGTCGACGTGCAGGGCGCGAAACGCATCGCTGTCCTTGCTGTCGACGCCCGCGAGCACGCCGCCGGGACGGAGCACGCGCGCTACCTCGGCAAGCAGCATGTCCTGCTGCGCGACCGACGGCACGCGATGCAGCATCGTGAAGGACAGCGCGGCCGTGAACTGACCGTCCGGGAACGGAAGCGCGGTGCCGTCGCCGCGCACGACGCGGACTCTCTCGCTGCCAAGCCGGGCGGCTAGCGCTCTCGCGAGATCGCCATCGATCTCGACGGCGGTGAGGCTTGGCGTCAAACCGCGCAGGACTTCGGTGGTGCGACCCGGGCCGGGGCCGACCTCGAGCACGCGATCGCCCAGCGCGATGCCTTCGAGGGCGCCGGGGATGATCCAGCGCTTGACCGCGTCGGCCCACTCATCGCTCGAGCAGTACTGAAGATGGGCATTGTTCACGAGATCACTTCTCCCTCCCGTACTGGTGAGCCCTGTTCGCAGCACCGGCGCACCACCACGAGGACGCGCTTCCGAGGTCATCCGCCCGTGCCATGCCCCCGATCCTACTACGCCGAAGCGGGCGGGCGCTCGGCTCAGGCGCGGGCGGTCCGGCACGCGTGTCGCGCCGCGTCCTACCCTCACCGCCAGCCATCCGCTACATTCTCCGCCGATAGCATCATACGGCCCGCCTGTGGCGGGGAAGCCATGCGGAGGGCACATGCGGGAGAAGCGCCTCGATGGACAAGTGGCCGTGGTGACGGGCGCGTCGCGCGGGATCGGGCGGGCGTGCGCGGAAGAGCTGGCGCGCGAGGGCGCGGCGGTGATCGTGAACTACTTCCAGAGCCCGGATGCCGCGGAGCAAGTGGTCGGCGAGATCGTTTCTCACGGTGGCCGTGCCATCGCTGTGCGGGCGGGTGTCGGGCATCCGGACGACTGCGCGGCGCTGATCGCCAAGACAATCGAGACGTACGGGCAGATCGACATACTCGTCAACAACGCCGGGGTAAACCGCGACCGGACGCTGAAACGGCTCTCCGTCGAAGAATGGAACGAGGTCATCAACACCGACCTCAACGGCGCCTTCTATTGCACGTCCGCCGCGATCCCGCACATGGTCGAGCGCAATTACGGGCGGATCATCGTCATGTCGAGCATCATCGGGCAGATGGGGAACAGCGGGCAGTCGAACTACGCAGCGGCGAAGGCGGGGCTAATCGCCTTCGCGAAGTCGGCGGCGAAGGAGCTGGCGCGTAACAACATCACCGTGAACGCGATGTGCCCGGGGTTCGTCGAGACGGACATGGTGCTCGCGCTCAGCGACGATGTGAAGGCGACGCTGCTGAAGGCGATCCCGCTCGGACGTTTCGGCAAGCCGGAGGAGGTGGCGAGCTTCGTGCGCTATCTGTGCACCGAGGGCGACTGGATCACGGGCCAGCAGTTCAACCCGAACGGCGGGCAGTACATGTGAGCGGGAGTCTTTAGTTGGTAGTTGGTAGTCAGTAGTCGGCCGGGGGTTATGCGCGATCGGCGGCTCTTGCGAAGAAGCTGAGGGCTAAGCGCACGCGGTCCTCGATTGGGCCTTCGCCGTCTTCGGGGAGGCGGCCGGCGGCGGCGGACGCTTCGGACTGTGAATAACCGAGGCCGATGAGGGCGGCGATGACCTCGGCGTCGGCGTGCTGCTGCGGTCTTGCCTCCGGCGCCGCGTCGATGCCGGCGGCTGGGGGCGTCACCTTGTCTCGCAGCTCCAGCACTAGGCGCTCGGCGGTCTTCTGGCCGACGCCCGGCACCTTTCGCAGGACGTCGGAACGGCCGCCGGCTATCGAAGTGGTGAGCTGGGCGTAGTCGAGCGCCGACAGAAGGCCGAGCGCCACCTTCGGTCCGACGCCACTGACGCTGATCAGCTGCTCGAACAGCACAAGATCCTCGCGAGAAGCGAACCCGAACAGGGTAAGCGCGTCTTCGCGGACGTGGAGATGCGTGAACAAGAACCCTGGCACGCCGACAGTGAGCGCATCGGCGGTGGTCGCTGGCACCGACGCAAGCAGGCCAATGCCGCCGACGGAGACGATGGCCCAATCTTCGCCCTTCTCTTCGACGAGGCCGCGGAGGCGCGCTACAGGCATTGGAGGGAGTATAGCCGGTGCCGGTTGCTCGCCCGGCTGCGCCCGACCTCGTTCATCAAGGGCGCGGCGACCGCAACTAGCTTGCCAGCGGCTCTTCGGTGTTTTCGGGCTCTGCGCTCGGGGCAGCGGTATACATGCAAACCTGATCCGCGCCCGACGATCGCGCGTAGGCCAGCGCCTGTTCGGCGGCGCGCACGAAGGCCCGTGTCGAATCGATACCGATCTGGGGCACGACACAGATCCCCTGCGACACGGTGAGCCGCAGACCCGCTTCGTACTTTCGGCCCAGGAATTCGTGCTCCGCGACGATGGAGCGCACTCTGTCGGCGACCGTCGTGGCTTGCTCGGGGCTTGTCTCTGGCAAGAGCGCAGCCAGGACCTCATTCGTGTAGCGGCAACCGATGTCATTCGCGCGCAGCATCGTGCGGAGGATGGCGCCGACTTCCGACAGCAGATAGCCCTTGCTCAGTCCGCCCAAGTGTTCACCGACCGTGACGAGGTCATCGATCTCGATGAGCACGAGTGCCAACGGGCGGCCGTAGCGGCCCGCTCGCTGAAGCTCGAGCTTGATATGTTCGTCGAAGTAATGGCGCGTGTAAAGGCCCGTAAGCTCGTCCATGGTGGAGAGCCGGTCGATTTCGATCTCTTTGCGGACGAGCTGGGCACTCAACTCGCCGACAGTCCCGTGAGCGTTGCCCGAACCGCGCGCGTCCCAAACGATATAGGAGAGCACGGCGAGGGCCGAGACGAAACCCGGTAGGACAATGCCCGCCAGCACGTTGAGGTCGGGCGCCGTGCCTTCGCCCTGTCCGAGCAGGACAGCCCAGTACGACGCTCCGACGGCCACTCCGGCAAGCATCACGAACACGGCACGTTTCACGGATTGATTGTCGGCGCAACGGCCAGGCGAACGCAGCCCCGGCGCCCTCTTTCCGACACCCTCTTTTGTGATACGTTATGTCGAGCGGGCCGGCGCCCAGGTGAGACGTCTCAGCCCGAGCATCACCCCAACTGCCAGCGGCCGCCGTGCTGCCGGAACCACTCGAGCATGCCACGGCGGCTGATCGGGCCGCGCGGCGTATAACGGACTTCGTGGGTATCCATCTGCATCTCGGCGGAGGCGTTGCGGAGGCGCTCGACCTCATCCTGGGCGACCTTGCACTTCGCCTCGACCGGATCGACTCCGTAGAGCCGGGCGGCGTTGAGCCCGAAGACCTTGCGTTTCACATCGGCGGTGGGCAGCGGATAGCCGTATTGCTGCGCGAACTGCGCGTCCATATTGAACGCGCGAAACGCGACGATCTGAGGCTGCGGAGAGCCCGTCCAGATGCAGTCGGTGCCCCAGAGCAGGTTGTCGACGCCGACATACTTGAGCAGCTTGCCGACGAGGTGCGCCGCCTGCGTGGTGTCACTCATGATGTTCCGCCACGTCGAGCCCATCTCGGCGTAGACGTTGCTGTTCGGCTGGACGCCGTTATCAAGCAGGCTCTTCACCAACGAATTGACGCCACGGTCGGCGTTGGCCGGATCGTAGGGGCCCTCGCGCGTGCCAGGATACCAGCCGGAGTGGTATACGACGAAGTTGACGTCGGGGTAGGCCTTCGCGACGACACCGATATCGCGCGGCGACGCGTGCGCGACATCGAAGCCGAAAAGCGGCAGCCCCTTGTGGGCACAGATCGTCTTGACGCCGAGCTTGCGCGCTTGCTCGATAATCGGGATGCCGAGCACCGGGTCGTCGAGGAACCAGCCAGTGTTGCCCGGGCCATATGGCGTGTAAATCTTCCACGCCGCGACATCCATGGCCACGGCGCGCGCCTGCATGCGGTCGAGCTGGGCCTCCACCGGGCCGACGTTGGGCACGACGACGCTGTGCAGCCGCAGGCGGCCGCTGTCCTTCGGCGAGAGGTCGTTGAGGATGTCACGCGTGCGCTTCATGTCGTCGAAGTTAAGCGGATCGCTGGTGTCGCTTGCCGATGGTGTGTCGGACAGCACGGCGATGCTGGTATCGCTTTCGAGGAAGATGTCGTGCGCGTAGTAATAACGGCTGAGGCAGTCGAGCTTGTCGGCCTCGGTGCAATCCGGGCGGAAGGCGCGGAAGAAGTTCGCGGTCGCGGGGCTCTCGTTTACCCACGGCCCCTGCGGGTCGACGTGATGCGTCTGCACATCGAAGATGAACTCGTCGCCGCTGAGTTTGGCGCAGGCGCCGGGGTCGGCGTCAGAGGGGACATCGTACGTGGCGCCGGCGGTGACTCCGGGCGGCAGCGTCTTCTTGTCTTTGCTGTCACAGCCGACGAGGTTGATCGCCGTCAGCGTGACCGCGATACCGCCCACGCCCATGAGGAAGCGGCGCCGGTCGAGGCCGCGGCGGTGGGCGATGTCTTCGGCCATTTCGAATGCGAGGGCCTCGGCGGCCAGATGCTGGCGGGTAGGAGCGCGCGGCACGAACTCGCCGTTGCTGGCCTGACCGGGAGTGAAGGGCAGGAGGACCGGCAGCTCGGGATCGGTCTTCTTCTCGCGCACGGCGATCCTCCGTCATGCTGTTCCGTCTATCCCCCGCGCTATAGGATAACGCCCGACGGCGGTGCGAATTCATTGGAGGACGGATGGGCGGCAGGCTCGACGGCAAGGCAGCGGTGATCACGGGTGGCGCGAGCGGCATCGGCGCGGCCTCCGCGCGGCTGTTCGCGAACGAAGGCGCGCGCGTGGTGATCGCCGATGTGCAGGACGACATGGGCGTGGCGCTGGCGGCTGAGCTTGGCGGGAGCGCGCTGTATCAGCACACGGATGTCAGCAAGGAGGACGACGTGCGCCGCGGTATCGAGCGGGCGGTAGCGGAGTTCGGGCGGCTCGACTGCATCTTCAGCAACGCGGGGATTTTGGGCACGGTGGGACCGCTCGAAGAGATCCCGGTCGAAGAATATGACCGGACGATGGACGTGCTGCTGCGCAGCGTGTTTCTCGGCATGAAGCACGCCGCGCCGGTCATGAAGCGACAACACTCGGGCAGCATGATCAGTACGTCGAGCATCGCCGGCATCATTGCCGGGGACGGCCCGCACGTCTACAACGTCGCGAAAGCGGCGATCATCCAGCTGACGAAGTCCGCGGCGCTGGAGATGGGGCCGCACAACGTGCGAGTGAACACGATCTGCCCCGGCGGCATCGTCACGCCGCTGGTGACGGGCGGCGTACCAGGGAACCCGCAGGTGGAGGCGGCGGCGAAGGCGGCGCTGGCGCAGTTCCAGCCGATACCCAGGGCGGGCATGCCGGACGACATCGCTTATGCCGCGTTGTGGCTGGCGAGCGACGAATCGTCGTTCGTCTCGGGACACGCGCTGGTGGTGGACGGCGCAGCCACGGCAGGCACGCCCTGGCACCGTCAGCCGGAGCCGTTTCGGGTGCGGCCGCCAGCACGTGCCTAGGATCGGCTCGATGCGTTTATCGTTAGGTCTCCCGCTTGCGGGGCAGGGAGTATCTGTCTTGAATTGAGTTGAGACGATAACCTCTACCTCTCAGACGGGACTAACAGGAGGACGACATGGGCAAGCTGGACGGCAAGGCTGTGGTGGTGACGGGGACGAGCCGGGGCATCGGCGCAGCGATCGCGAAGATGTTTGCGGCTGAGGGCGGCAAGGTCGTCTGCGCGGCGCGGACGATGAAAGAGGGGGAGCACCAGTTCGAGGGCTCGCTCGAGAAGACGGTCGACGAGATACGTGCGGCCGGTGGAGAAGCGATGCCGGTGGCGGTCGATATCTCGCAGCCGGAGGAGTGCGAGCGGCTGATGCGGGAAGCGCGCACGGCCTACGGCCCGATCGACGTGCTGGTGAACAATGCGGCGCTCACGTACTTCATGCCGGTGAAGGATTATCCGGTGAACAAGTGGATGCGGTCGTGGGCGGTGAACTTCCACGCGCCCTTCATCCTGAGCAAGCTGGCGCTGGAGGACATGGTGGCGCGAAAGAGCGGCGCCATCGTGAACATCTCGTCGGGGGCAGCCATCGGGCCGGGGCGGGGGCCGTACAAGGGCAACATGCTGCCGGGCGGTACGTGCTATGGCTCCGAGAAGGCGGCGCTGGAGCGGTTCACGCAGGGCCTCGCGGCGGAGGTGCAGGGGAGTGGCGTATCGGTGACGTGCTTCTCGCCATCGCAGGTGGTGCCGACGCCGGGCACGGTACACCACCGGCTGGTGCGCGGGCTCGATGACCCGCGCGGCGAACCGCCGGAGATGATGGCGAAGGCCGCGCTGTTGCTGGCGACGGAGCCGCTGGAAAAGGTGACGGGGCGTGTGACGTACAGCCAGCAGATCCTGAAGGAGTTCGGTTGGATCGATGAGGGGAAGGGCATCGGCGTGGACCCGGCGATCAAGGGGAGCGGGTATTCGCTGGTCTAGGTTGTAGGGGCTAGGGGTAGGTTGTAGCGGCCCGGCATAGGTGTACCGAGCCGCCGCGCAAACTTCCGCAGCGGCAGCCCTCCGGCGCTGCGCTACCATAGGCGCAACTGCCTGGGACACATGAAAGTACACATCATCGGCCTCGCTGGAAGCGGGAAGACCACGCTTGCGCAATGGGTTAGTGTGAGGTTCTGCGTTCCCGCGTATGACCTCGATTGGGTTGTGTATGAACAAGAGGCTGGCGACAGGCCGGAATCGGAGATTGTCGCCCGAGTTGACGAGATTCTTCGCTTGGAGGGATGGACGACCGAGGGTGCTTATCAAAGTCCTTGGCTGACACCCTTGTTACACGATTCCGAGGCGATTGCATGGCTAGACCTGCCGCTTCAGACATGTGCGCTTCGAATCGTCAAGCGACACGCGTTAGCAGAGCTAGCAGGCAAGAATCAGCACCGTGGCTGGCGAAGGCTCGCGCGCTTCTTGAACTACACGCGGCGGACTGCTCATCAACAGAAAACCGACACTCTTGCGTTGCTTACACCGTACAAGGCGAAGGTGCGACGGTGTCGCTCGTCGAAAGACGTTGAGTTCTTCAAGGCAGGTATTCGCCCGCTGTAAGGACATCACTTGTGAAGTAGCCACCCGCGCCCCACTCGGTTTTGACGACTCGCGGTCATTTGCCGCGCAACCGCCAGTTTGTAGGTCGCCACGCCGCCGCAAGCACTAACCAGCGTCGTCGCCCTGCTCATACGTTCGACGCCTCGAGTTTGTCGAGGAAGCGCTCGAACCAACGACCGACTGCACCGCCCAGCCCCCAACGGGTCTCCGGCTCGATGCCGTCGACGATCCGCTGGTAGCTAACGGCATGGTGGAGACAGGCCAGGGCATCGGAGACCGAGAACGCCTTCCTCACGTCCTCTGGATGGAATCGCTCCTCCCACACCTCGATGTACGCTCTGAGCAGCGTAGTTCGGGCGACGCCGTCGTTCGGTAAGACCGTGGCGAGGTCGAAGAACGGGTGGCCGATACAGCCGTCCGTCCAGTCAATCAGCACGATTCGTCCGTCTGACATCATCACATTGCCGGGATGGAAGTCTCCGTGGATGAGGGTCTCCGGTACGCCCAGGTGCGCGAGAGCGGAGCAACTCTCTGGCAGCACTTCAATAGCTTCCTCGAGCTGAGCCCATCGCCGCGCGTCCAGCTGATTGCGAAGCTCGTCTCGCTGCATGAGAGCCTGTACTTCATCAGGGAGCGTGGCGAGCCGTCTGTCCGGACAGCCAAGGCTGATCAACTCCTCTGTCCGCCCGATCCACGACATCTGCAGGCGAGCGAGCACGCGCAATGCATCCGCGATCGTCGTGGTGGTATCCTTCGCGTCGACTTCCTCGACCGCCTCCATGAGCGTCCACCCTCGCCGATTGTTCGACGCCAGGACGACAGGCACGTGCGGAGACTCCGCGCTAAGACTGCGCATTAATGCGCTTTCATGCGCGAAGAACGAGGGCACGGCCTTGAACCAGGCGTCACCTCTGTCGGTGGGAAACCGGAGGATGCTCGAGATGCTCCATTGGCGCATCTGCTCAACCGGCGCGACCAACCGGCGGCCGAGCTGTTCGAGTTCGGACTCCGCCCATGTGCATGCCTCGGCGAACCAGCCGACTTGACTCCAGGGCGTTCGCAACGCGGGCGCATCGGGAGCATCGACTTCGCGCATGAAGTTGGCCAATAGCAAGCGGTCTGAGGCGGACGCAAACTCCAGTGTTCCGAGGTCTTCTCTACTAACCCAGACTCCACGCGAGGGGAGCGTGCGAGCACCGGCTTCGCGTCGATGCTCCATGAAGAAGACGGCTCCGATGGAGTAGGCGTCACGCGGCTTCTGTGTGGGGACGGCGCGCAACGTGATGACGCTTATTCCCAGTTCGCTTGAGACGGCCTCATTGACCGGCCCGACGGCTCCCGTCCACGGCCAGGGGAGAACGGCTTGCACAACCGGCAGGGCGGACCTTCCATCGGTCGCATCGAGCAGGAAGCTGTCCGACGTTGGGTCGTAGATGGCGAGACTACATCTGTAGAGCACGCCGCGATTGTAGCGCGCAGCCGAATGTGTGCTCGCACTCGGACGAGACTAGAGGCGCGGAGTTGATTCGAGCAGGTGCTTGCGGCGCTAGCTCCGCGGATGTACGGTGCATACACAACCGCATATCGAGTGACGGGAGCCCGGGGGATCGGGCTGAGAGGGCCGGAGCGCGGCCGACCGTTTGAACCTGTCCGGGTCATGCCGGCGAAGGGACACAGCACGTACCAACGCCGCCGTTCCGGGCGGCGTTTTCCGTTTCTCGTTCTTCCGTATTACGCGAAGGGAGATCGCCATGCCATCGACCAACGGACACCATGCCACCAACGGCGCCACAGCCGCTGCGGGCGTGAGCGGCAAGCAGTACCTGCAGGGCGCGCGCGATGACGTGCGCGTGCCGGTGCGCGTCGTCGCCGTCGATGAGCCGGGCGCGGCGCCGGTGTGCGTCTACGACACGAGCGGCCCTTACACCGACCCGACGACGACGACGGACATCCGGCGCGGGCTGCCGGCGTTGCGGGAGGCGTGGGTCCTCGAACGAGGCGACGTCGAGCGGCATGCCGGGCGCGCTGTGCAGCCGCGAGACAACGGGATGCGCGCGACCGACCCGCTCGCCAACATGGAGGTCTTTCCGGGGCTGCGACGGGAGCCGCTGCGCGCGAAGGCCGGCCAGAACGTCAGCCAGATGCATTACGCGCGCCGCGGTATCGTGACGCCGGAGATGCAGTTCGTGGCGCTGCGGGAGAGCGTCGAGCCGGAGTTCGTGCGCGATGAAGTGGCGCGCGGCCGGGCGATCATCCCTTCGAACATCAACCATCCCGAGAGCGAGCCGATGATCATCGGGCGCAACTTCCTCGTGAAGATCAACGCCAACATCGGCAACTCAGCCGTCGCGTCATCGATCGAGGAAGAGGTCGAGAAGATGACGTGGGCGACGCGGTGGGGCGCCGACACGGTGATGGATCTCTCGACCGGCAAGAACATCCACACGACGCGCGAATGGATCATCCGCAACTCGCCGGTGCCGATCGGCACGGTGCCGATCTACCAGGCGCTGGAGAAGGTAAACGGCAAGGTCGAGGATCTCTCGTGGGAGGTGTACCGCGACACGCTGATCGAGCAGGCGGAGCAAGGCGTCGACTACTTCACGATCCACGCCGGCGTGCTGCTGCGCTACGTGCCGCTGACCGCCGAGCGCGTTACCGGCATCGTCTCGCGCGGCGGCTCGATCATGGCGGGCTGGTGCCTGGCGCACCACGAGGAAAACTTCCTCTACACGCACTTCGAAGAGATCTGCGAGATCATGAAGGCGTATGACATCGCGTTCTCGCTCGGCGACGGACTGCGGCCGGGGTGCATCGCCGACGCGAACGACGATGCGCAGTTCGCGGAGCTGCGGACGCTGGGCGAGCTGACGGAGATCGCCTGGCGGCACGATGTGCAGGTGATGATCGAGGGCCCCGGCCACGTGCCGATGCACAAGATCAAAGAGAACATGGAGCTGCAGCTCGAGGTCTGCCACGAGGCTCCGTTCTACACGCTGGGGCCGCTGGTGACGGACATCGCGCCGGGATACGACCACATCACGTCGGCGATCGGCGCGGCGATGATCGGCTGGTACGGCACGGCGATGCTGTGTTACGTGACGCCGAAAGAACATCTCGGCCTACCCAACCGCGACGACGTGAAAGCCGGCGTGATCGCGTACAAGATCGCCGCCCACGCGGCCGATCTCGCGAAGGGACATCCGCGCGCCCGCGAGTGGGACGATGCGCTGTCGAGAGCGCGGTTTGAATTCCGCTGGGAAGATCAGTTCAATCTGGCGCTCGATCCGGTAACCGCGAGGGCCTACCACGACGAGACGCTTCCGGCAGACGGAGCCAAGGTCGCGCATTTCTGCTCGATGTGCGGCCCCAAATTCTGCAGTATGGAATTGACACAGCAGGTCAGGGATTACGCCCAG
>JALYKW010000065.1 GCA_030774575.1 Chloroflexota bacterium
GCGGCAGGGACCGCGGTGGCCGGTGGCACGCCGACCACACCGCAGGCCGCCGCCGGCGCAGGACGGCCGGGCGCCGCCGCATCGAGCCAGAGGCCGTCGCCGGGGATGAACGCCACGATCACGATCATCACCGCGCAGAGCCAAAACGTGTTGCTTGTCCCGAACGCCGCCGTCCAGCGCGACGGGCAGAACCGCGTGCTGCAGGTTAAGCAGGCCGATGGCACGACGCAGAAAGTGACGGTGGAGATCGGCCTGAGCGACACCAAGAACACCGAGATCACCTCCGGCGTCGCGGAAGGCGCGACGGTCGTCCTGCCGGGCGTCGCCGCGACGGGTAGTGTCACCGCCAGCGCGGGGGCGGGCGGAGGATTCGGAGGGTTCGGAGGCGGCGGAGGCGGCGGAGGTGGCGGGGGTGGCGCCGCTCGCGGGGGCGACTAATGATGATCCGGCTGCGCCACGTGAGCAAGATCTATCGCACCGGCGACGTCTTTGTGCCGGCTCTCCAGGACATCGACCTCGACATCGACCATGGGGAGTTTGTCGCCATTGTCGGGTCGTCGGGGTCGGGGAAGTCGACGCTGATGAACGTGATCGGCTGCCTGGACCGGCCGACGCGCGGGACCTACGAGCTGGAAGGCAGGGACGTCGGCAAGCTCAACGATGTCCAGCTCGCGAAGGTGCGCAGCCGGCGCATCGGCTTTGTGTTCCAGTCCTTCAATCTGCTCGCGCGGCTGCCCGCTCTCGCCCAGGTCGAGCTTCCTCTCATCTACCGCGGGTCGGGCAACCGCCGCAAGCTGGCGGCGCGGGCACTGGCGGATGTCGGTCTGACCGGCCGCATGCGCCACAAGCCGTCGCAGCTGTCGGGCGGCGAGCAGCAGCGCGTGGCGATCGCGCGGGCGCTGGTGACGAACCCCGCCCTCATCCTCGCGGATGAGCCGACCGGGGCGCTCGATACGAAGACGACGGCAGATGTCGTCGATACGTTCGTCCGGCTGAACCGTGAGCGAGGGATCACGATCATTTTCGTCACGCATGAGCCCGAGGTCGCGGCGTACACGCGCCGCATGATCACGCTGCGCGACGGACGGGTGATCGCCGACGCGCCGACCGCGCGTACGACCGTTGTCCCGTTTCCCGGCACAGTGTCTGCCGCGGAGCACGTGGTAGACGAGGTGCCCGCAGGATGATCTTCATCGATACGCTGCGGATGGCGCTCTTCGAGTTCACTTCGAACAAGCTGCGCACGGGCCTGACGATGCTGGGCATCGTCATCGGTGTCGGCGCGGTGATCGCGCTGATGGCCGCCGGTCAGGGCGCGCAGTCGGGCGTCACCAACAAGGTCCGGGGACTGGGCAGCAATCTTATCTTCGTCAAGCCGGCGACGACGGGATCGAGCGGCGGTGGCGTCCGGAACCTGCGATCACTGACGCTGACGACCGACGACGCTACGACGCTGCGTGACAAGACGCAGTTCCCGGAGATTAGCGCCGTCGTGTCGCAGTTCGGCGGTTCCGACACGAGCGCTGACACGTCGCAGACGACGCTGCAGACGCAGCTCATTGGCAACGGCCGCAACTCGACGGCGATCATCACCGCCACGGAACCAGACTTCGCCGCCGTGCGAGGCTACACCCTTTCGGCAGGCAGCTTCATCACCCAGGACGCCCTCGACCAGAGGTCGACGAACGTGGTGCTGGGGGCCAAGGTGGCGACCGATCTCTTCGACACGCCGGCCAACGCTCTCGGGCAGGACGTCCGCATCAATTTCGGCCCGGCGAATCTCGATCTCACGGTGATCGGGGTGATGGCGCCGCGCGGCGGGAGCGGCGCCGATGACACGCAGATCGTCATGCCGCTGACGACCTTCGCCACCCGCTTGCCGTTCATCAGAAGCAACAACGGCAAGCAGAACGTCCAGCAGATCACTGTCAAGGTGACCGATGCCGGCAAGCTCAATCAGGCAAAGCTGGCGATCGAAAATGCCATCGCGACGAACCACGGCGCGCAGGACTTCACGGTGTCGACCCAGGATGACCTGCTCGCCACGGCGAACCAGGTGAGCCGGACGCTGACGATCCTGCTGGGCGCTATTGCGGGCATATCGCTGGTCGTCGGCGGCATCGGCATTATGAACATCATGCTGGTGTCGGTGATCGAGCGCACGCGGGAGATCGGCATCCGCAAGGCGGTGGGTGCGAACAGTCAGATGATTCTGCTTCAGTTCATCGTCGAGGCGGTGATCGTCACCGTACTGGGCGGGGCGCTCGGCGTGATCGTTGGCGTGGCTGCGGCGAAGGTGGCCAACGGCCAGGACTTCGGGACCGGCTCCGTCATCACCACGCAGGTGACGCCATTCAGCATCGTCGTCGCCTCGAGCGTGTCGGTGTTGATCGGACTCTTTTTCGGGATCTATCCCGCGTTTCAGGCATCGCGGCTCGACCCGATCGAGGCTCTCCGAAAAGATTGAACACGCCGGACAAGAAAGCGAGTATCCCGTGAGACTGATCCCCCCGTCTTGGGTGCGCCTACACCGCGCAAGTATGTGCGCGGCGCTCGCTGTTGCGGTCCTGTCAGCGGCGTGCGGCGGCTCCGCCGCGAAGTCGGCATCGACGCCAACTCCCGCACAGACGGCGGCCGACGCGACCGGGCAAGGCATGCGCGGCAACCGGACAGCGCCGCCGGCGGCGCTGACTTCTATTGCGGAAGGCACACCGAGGGCGGGCTTCGGCAACCGCACGCCGACCGGCCGCATCGCGACGGCCATCGCCGAGGGCACGCCGGCAAATGCTGCGGGCGGCGGATTCGGAGGGCCGGGACGATTCGGCGGCAGCCGGGCGTTGACCACCGTTGCGACGCTGCTTGGCGTCGACGAAGCGCAGCTGCAGTCCGAGCTCCAGGCGTCGGGCGCGACGATTGCCAGCGTCGCCGACGCGCACGGCTTCGACCGCGACGCCCTGAAGCAGGCGCTCATGGACGCCACGCGCCAGCGCCTGGCGGACGCTGTGACAAGCGGAGCGATCACCCAGGACATGGCAGACCAGCAGAGCAGCCAGTTCGAGACGGGCATTGACGCTCTGATCGACGGCAGCGGCGGGCCGCCGCCTCCGCCGAACGCGACGCCATAGCTGCGCCAGCCGCAGCCTACCGGACTGATTTGACGGCGGGGTTGGGGACGAGAGGCTCCGCTTCAAGGGCCGCCGGCTCGCGCACCGTCAGCCAGACGAGGCCCGAGACGACCACCAGCATGACGCCGACGATCGGGAATCCAGCGTGAATGCCGAGCTGGCCCGCGGTGATGCCACCGAGCAGCGGCGCCACGGCGAAGCTCAACGCCTGCGCGCTGCCGACGAGACCGAATGCCGAGCCCTGCTTACCATCAGGAGCGCTGGCGCCGATCAGGGCGTTCACCATCGGGATCATGGCGCCGCTGAAGACGCCGACCATCGCCATCAGCAGCATCAGCGGCAGCAGCGAGTTCGCGAAGCCCACGGTGATGTAGGCAAGCCCCGCGCCAAGCGTCGCGGCGATCAGCGCGCCCCGATATCCGGTGCGCGCGGCGATGCGGCCGGAGACAACGGCGGCGATGGCGCTCGTGAGCGCGACGGCGGCGAAGACAAATCCGGACTTTGCCGCGACGCCGTCCTTGGTGAAGCCTTCGACCAGCAGGGGCACCACCGGGCGGACAAACACAGCCGCCGATGATACGAGAAACATGATCGTGATCAGCAACAGCATCGTCGGGACATTGATCACCGCGCGCAGATTCTGGACGTACGAGGGACGCTCGCCAGGTTCCGGCCGAACGAACTCCTCCTTCACAAAGACCCAGCAGATGACGAACGAGGCGACGTACATGAGGCCGCCCAGCGCGAACGTCGTCCGGTAACCGACGGCGCCCGCCATGATGCCCCCGATGACGGGTCCGATCGTCTGCGACGTGAACACCGCCATCTGAATCAACCCGAGCGCGTAAGCGATGCGCCTGGCGGGCGTGCCTCCGGCGATCAGCGCCGAGGCAGCGGGGATGGTGCCGACGAAGGCGCCTTGCAGCCCGCGCAGGACGAAGAGCTGCCACACATTCTGCACGGCTGACTGCAGTGTGACGGTGATGGTCGCGCCCGCGTAGGCGCGCAAGAGCATATTCTTGCGTCCGAAGCGGTCGGCAAGCGATCCCCACAACGGCGACGACACGAACAGTGTCGTGCCAGTGGCGGTAGCGAGCACGCCTGACCAGAGGGCGGCATCGGAGTCGGACTTGATGCCCAGCTCCTTCACAAAGAATGGGATAAAGGGGAAGACGAGATTGGCGCCCACGAGGGCAAGAAACTGCGCGACCCACACGGCGTAAAGGTTCTTTTCCCACGTTTGGAGCTTCACGTCGGTCCTGCCTGGCATCCGCGCGCGGTCTCAGGATGGCGCGAGTATAACGCGATGGTGACTGGTGATTGGTTACTGGCGATTAGTGGCCGGTGGCTGGTCGCTGGTCGCTAGTGGGTGGCCTCCGCGAGGGCGGACTCGGCGTCGGCTCAGATGGGCGCGAAGAAACCCTCGGCCGCGGCCGGGGGGTTCTTCGCATGCACTTGGCTTTTGGGTCGCGCTAGGCCGCGATCGAGCGAGCCGCGCGCGGCGCGCCTTCGGCGAAGACGCGATCCCGGATGCGATCGATCACCTCGACCGAAGGGACATTTTCGATGCGGTGGCGGGCGGGCAGGAGCGTAGCGGTCAGCCAGCGCACGGTGGACGCGTCTTCGAAGTTGGCGATTTCGGGTGTTGGCTTCATGTTCGTAACCTTCACACTCTCAGAATCGGACGCTATCCCGGGATCTTTGGCCGTGTTGGCACCCAATCTGGCTCGACCGTCGGGGCTCTGGGGCGCGCCCGGCCAATAGTTGATAACGCGGCGGCACGCGGAACGTTACAGCTCTGCTGAATTACTTCGGACCCGTAGGGATGTCGTAGGGCCCCACCTCGCCTCGCCGCGGCGCTCAATGCTTTCTGCAGCAGTTGCGAAGGTGTTATGAGAGGCGTTGGAGGTGCGCGGTTTACCTTCCGTTAACACATTCGCGCCAGTCGCTTAGCAAGCCGAGGGTACCCTTGGCCTTGTCGGGCGGGCCGCTCGCGCGTCTATGAAGGCGTAGGGTGTGACATCTGAGGCAAGGGAGTGAGCAAGCGGTCCGCCCGCTTGCTCTTTGCTATGTGGCTGCCACGTATACTGACGAAGCGGCCGTAGAAAGCGATGTGCCTATGCCGGGGACCATCCTCGTCGTCGATGACGAGAAGAACATCGTCCAACTGGCCCGCCTCTATCTCAACAACGAAGGTTTTCGCGTCGAATCGGCCCACGATGGCAAACAGGCCCTCGAGAAGGCCAAGAGCGTGCGCCCGGATCTTATCGTCCTCGACGTCATGATGCCGGAGATGGACGGCCTGACGGTCTGCAAGGAGCTGCGCAAGACCAGCAACGTGCCAATCATCATCCTCACGGCGCGCGGAGAGGACATCGACCGGATCATCGGCCTGGAGATTGGCGCCGACGACTACATGGCCAAGCCATTCAACCCGCGCGAGCTGGTCGCGCGGGTGAAGGCCGTCCTCCGGCGCGCCCAAGGCGAGCGCGAGGTGCCCGAGGTGACCGAAGCCGGCGGGCTCCGGATCGACGCCGCCAGCCGCGAGGTGACGCTCGACGGACGCTCCTTGACCCTGCGCGCGAAGGAGTTCGACCTGCTGTCCGCCTTTGCGCAGCACAAGGGCACTGTGCTGGACCGTGAGCGCCTGCTGCGGATGGTCTGGGGCGCCGACTATTACGGAGACTCGCGGACCATTGACGTACACGTCGCCTGGCTCCGCGACAAGCTTGGTGACTCCTCGGTCAAGATTCAGACCGTCTGGGGAGTCGGCTACAAGCTGCTCGTGGTGGAAAGCGATGCTGGGCAGCCTTAGGGCCCGTCTGATCATTTCATTTGCGCTGGTCGTCGGGCTGGCGGTCTTCCTTGCGGGCGCGGGCGCGCTGTTCTTGCTGCGCGACTCGCAGCAGCAAACAGCGCGCGAGCGGTATGGCCGCCTCGCCGAACCGCTGAACATCCGCGTCGGCGCCATGCTCGAGCGCGGCTCGACGATCGCACAACTGAAGGACGCGGTGGCTGCGGCGTCGCGTGACTCCAACGTGCGCGTGCTGCTGCTCGACCAGGACCTCAAGGTCGCGTATGACAGCGACAACAAGCTCGATGGCGAGTACGTACTGTCGTTCCAGAACAACGCGAAGCTTGTTAATTCGGAGGGCTCACACTACCGCTGGGCGAACTACGAGTCTAACGACGCGCGACTGACGCTGTTCACGTCGGCGCCGTCGTCGCCGAGCGGCACCTTCGAAGCACCCGCGTACCAGGCGTTCGTGGCGGTACCGCAGAGCCAGCTCGCCTCGGCGTGGCTGGAGCTGGTGCCACGGCTGGCGCTTGCGGGTGTGATCGCGCTGGCGGTCTCGTTCATTGTCTCGTACTTCATCTCCCGCTCTATCTCGGGGCCGCTCGCGCGCATCACGCAGGCATCGATCCAGATGGCGGGCGGTGATTACGACGTGCACATCCCGATCCGCGGCGAAGATGAGGTGGGACGGTTGTCGGAAGCGTTCAACGCCATGGCCAAGGAGGTCAACGGTTCGCACCGGATGATGAAGGACCTGCTCGCCAACGTCTCCCATGAGCTGAAGACGCCTCTCACTTCGATCCAGGGCTACTCGCAGGCGATCCTCGACGGCGCCGCGTCCACGGACGAAGATGTGAAGGAGTCGAGCCGGATCATCAACGAAGAGGCGAACCGCATGCGCGCGCTGGTCGACGACCTGTTGCTACTGTCGCAGATCGAGTCCGGAGAAGTGGCGATGCGGCCCGCGCAGGTTGACCTGGCCTCGCTGCTGGAGCGCGCCCTCGAACGCTTCCAGTGGGCGCTGCGACAGGCTGGCATCGAATCCGGGCTGCACGTCGCGGCCGCTGTCCCAAAGGTGCATGGCGATGAGCGGCGCCTGGAGCAGGTGTTTTCGAACCTCATCGAGAACGCCGTGCGGCACACGCCCCGCGGCGGCATCCTCACCGTCGGCGCGGTGCGGCTCGCCGGCGGCAGCGTACAGGCGACGGTGCACAACACGGGCTCCGTCATCCCGCCGGAAGACCTGTCCCGCGTCTTCGAGCGCTTCTTCCAGGTGGACCGGGCCCGTGCGCGCAAGGGCGGCAGCAGCGGTCTCGGCCTCTCGATCGTGGCGGAAATTGTCGAGGCGCACGGCGGCACCGTGCGCGCCGAGAGCAGCATCCGCTACGGCACCGAGTTCATCGTCACGCTGCCGAATCCGCAGACGTCCGAGCTCAAGAACGGCCGGGTGACAGCTGCGGAGCAATCGAAGAGCCGCCGCGGCGCTAACCGTCCGCGGACCGAGAGCCGGGAGCAGCCTGCCGGCTAATGGCGGGCCCATCATGCCCGGGCCCTTCGTGGGTGTATGGACGGAGGGATCGAGGGCGAGGTGTTCGGCCGGTGTTCGCCGTTGTTCGGCTCGCTGTGCGAGCCCGCTTCCTCAAGCCGTGCCTGGCCCGTAACCTTGCTCAATGTTCGCTGTGATACTTGCAGGCGGCGCCGGCACCCGGCTGCGTCCGCTCACGTACGCGCGGCGCAAGGAGTTGGTCCCGCTCCTCAATCGCCCGCTGCTCGAATATCGGCTGCTCAACCTGAAACAGCACGGTGTCAGCGATATCGTGGTCGCCTGCTCGCAGGGCATGCGCGAGATCGAAGACCACTTCGGCGACGGCAGCGCGCTTGGCGTGGACCTGCGCTACAGCTACGAAGATCGTCCGCTCGGCTCGGGGCGCGCGGTGAAGGAGGCCGCGCGCTCGGCGGGAGCCACCGGCACGCTCGTCGTGTGCAACGGCGACATCCTCACCAACGTCGCTCTGGGCGCGATGATCGATCAGCACCGCAGGACGAATGCCACGCTGAGCATCTCTCTTGCCGCCGTCGATGACCCGTGGCACTTCGGCGTGGTCGCGGTGGACGACCATCTCCGCATCAGCCGCTTCGTCGAGAAGCCGCCGCGGGGTGAGCAGCCGAGCAACCTGATCAACGCCGGCACGTGGCTGTGGGAACCAGAGGTGCTGGACCGCATCTCTGACGACGAGTCCGCCGTCCGAGATGGGTTTTCGGAGCGCGTGCTCTTCCCCGGCATCATTGGCGACGGCTTGCTCGTGCAGGGGTTCGAGGAGGACCTCTGGGTGGATGTCGGCGCTCCGGACCGATATCTGCGCGCCAACGCGTTGCTGCTCGAGCGGACGACGCAGCAGCTTGGCGAGGATGTTGTCGTGCTCGAAGCGGCAGACGTCGACGACAGCGTCGTGTTCGTCGGACACGTGCTGGTGGCCGGCGGCGCGCGCATCGAGAGCGGGACGCGGATCGTCGGCCCGACGGTGATCGGTTCCGGCACGCACGTGGGAGCCGACGCCGACATCGTCGCGAGCGTCATCTGGGAGGGCGCCCGCATCGGCGCCGGCGCGAGCATTACCGGCAGCATTATCGCCGCGGGCGTCATCGTCGGCGACGGCGCATCAATGACGGACGCTATCCTCGCGAACGGCGCCAGAGTAGCTGAAGGCGCGTCGCTGGATGCGGGTACGAGGGCGATGCCGGGCGAGCACGTGGGGTGAGCGCGCGACTTCGAGTTCCCTGCACGCTCCGCAGCTTGCATGCGCGGAGGGAAGCCCGTACGTGCGGCGCAACGATGAGCTACCCTGCACGCGATGAGCGACACCCCGTGCCCCACGCTTCCCGCACCGCGTCCGGCCGTGCAGGCGCTGCTCGATGACGTGATCGCCACGCGCCGCGAGCTGCACCGCCACGCCGAGCTTTCGACGGAAGAGTGGCGCACGCAGGGCCTGATCATGAATTGGCTAAAGGCGATCAGCGCCGACGATGTGCGGCCGGCGGCGGACAGCGGCGTCACGGCGATCGTGCGCGGCGGCCGGCCCGGCCCGAATCTGCTCTGGCGCGCCGACATCGACGGTCTGCCGCTGGAGGAAGAGACCGGCTTGCCGTTCGCATCGGAGAGCCCGAAGGCGATGCATGCGTGCGGACACGACGGTCACGTCGCGATCGCGCTGGCTATGGCGAGCGTACTCCAGCAGTCGCGCGCGTCGCTGGCCGGAACGGTGCGCTTCGCGTTCCAGCCGGCCGAAGAGCACGTAGGCGGCGCCAGGCGCATGATCGACGAGGGCATCATGCGCGATCCGCCGGTCGACCGCGTCTTCGGGCTGCACATCTGGGCGTCGACGCCGGCCGGCGGCGTGCTCGTGAGGCCCGGTGCGATCTTCGCCGCCGCGACGCACTTTCGTATCATCATTCGCGGCCGCGGCGGGCACGCTTCGGCGCCACACCAGACGATCGATCCGATCGCGGTTGCCGCCCACGCGATCGTCGCGCTGCAGACCATCGTCAGCCGCGCCGTTGATCCGGAGCAGACGGCCGTGGTCACCGTCGGACGCATCGAGGGCGGCGTGCGCGGCAATATTATCCCGAGCGAGGTGATGATGTCGGGCAGCATCCGCACGTTCGATGACGGCGTGCTCGCGCTCGTGCTGCGCCGCATGGAAGAGATCTTGCGCGGCGTCACTTCCGCGTGGGGCGCGGAATATCGCTTCGACCACTCGACGCTGGCGGCGACGGTGAACGATGCGGAATCAGCCGCGCTGGTCGCCGATGTCGCCGCCACGCTGCTCGGGCGCGAGAACGTCCGCGCGGGCCGGACGACCGGCAGCGAGGACATGTGCCACTTCCTGCAGGCAGCACCCGGGGCCTTCTTCATGCTCGGCGGCGGCAACGCCGAGCGCGGCATCACCTGGCCGCATCACCATCCCAAGTTCGATTTCGATGAAGCCTGTCTGCCGCTGGGCATCGAGTTGGGGCTGCGAATCATCGAAGCGGCGAGCGGCTCGCGGCTGGCATGACCTCTCGCACGGGCAAGCCGATTATCATCGCCGACTACGACCCCGCATGGCCCCTGCGCTTCGAGCGAGAGCGCGAGCTGATCCTGCGGACCTGCGGCGCCGGGCCGTTCGTGCGCATCGAGCACATGGGCAGCACCGCCGTGCCGGGGCTGGCGGCGAAGCCGATCATCGACATGATGCCCGGGCTCCGGACGCTGGACGATGCGCCGCCGCTGATCCCGAGATTGCAATCGTTCGGGTACGAGTACGTGCCGGAGTTCGAGCAGCCGAACGACTTCGATGAGGGAATGCCGGAGCGCCGCTACTTTCGCAAGGACCTCGCCGGTGAGCGCGCCTTCCACATGCACATGGTCGCCGTGACGAGCGACTTCTGGGGCACCCACCTGTTGTTCCGCAATTTCCTGCGGATATCTCCCGAGGACATGCGCGAGTATGAGCGCGTCAAGCGCCGCGTCGCCGCCGAGTACAACGCAACGCTGACGCCTCAGAGCAACATGAACGCCGGCTACACCGACAAGAAGAGCGACTGCGTCAACGGCATCCTGGCCAAAGCTAGGACGCACATCGCCGAAGGCCGCTGGGACGGCGAGTCTTCGACGTTGATCCGCTAACGCTCTGTGCCGCTCTGTGGCTGCGCCTCGGCGACACCGCCGGCGATGCGCCAGACCTGCGCGCCGTCCATAAAGGAAGAGTCGAAGCGGTCCGGGTCGGCGCTGGTGATCAGCACTTGATCCGCCTCGATAGCCTCTAGCACGCTCGCCCGCCGCGACCCGTCCAGCTCGCTCAGCACATCGTCGAGCAGAAGGATGGGTCGCTCGCCGCGGCGGTCGAACAGCAGCCGCGACTCCGCAAGCCGAAGCGCAAGCGCAGCCGTCCGCTGCTGACCGCGCGACGCGAATGCCGCCGCCGGCTCGCCGCCCAGCGCCATGCCAAGGTCATCGCGATGCGGTCCGGTGAGTGTGATGCCGGCGGCGATGTCGCGCGTCTGCGTCTGCTGCAGCTTGTCCAGCAGCGCGGACGCGACATCGGCGCCTTCCGCGGCGGCGAGGCGTGCGGCGGGCCATGCGTCAGAAAAGCGCGGCTCGTAGGCCAGGTCGAACTGCTCGCGCTCGCCGCTGAGCCGGCGATGAGCATCGGCGGCGCTAGCCCCCAGCTCGGCAACGGCGAGGGCGCGCGTCACCAGCAGCGTCGCGCCGTCGCGCGCCAGCTCCTCGTCCCAGTATGTCAGCTCGTCACGCCGCGCCGGACCTTCCTGCAAGCGCTTGAGGAGCGCGTTCCGCTGCGTCAACACCTTGGTGTAGCGCTGCAAGGCTCGCAGATACGCCCGGTCGGCCTGCGACAACATGACGTCCAGATAGCGGCGGCGCCCCGACGGCGGCCCCTTCACGAGCTCTATGTCGTCAGTGGTAAACAGGACCGCCGTGATGACGCCGACGACGTCGGACCCGCGCTTGGCCACGCCGTTGAGCCGGAAGCGCTTCGACGCGAGCATCGCGCCGCGGGCGCCCTTACGCCCGGCGACGATGACTTCGACGGCCAGCGCGGCATCGTGACGCTCAGCCGTGCCGACAATGCGCGCCACGGGCTGCGAATCGCCGCGGACATCCCACGCGATGAAGTCGGCGTCGCCTGCAGCGCGCTCAGAGCGCCCCGTCGCGAGGAGGAACACGGCTTCGAGGAGGTTGGTCTTGCCCTGCGCGTTCTCGCCGAGCAGCAGCACCCTACCCGGTTCCAGCGGCAGCTCCAGCCGTGCGTAGTTGCGGAAGTTGGTGAGGGAGATATGGCGGAGGTGCATCGGGTCGTAGGTTATCGGCGTGCTTGATCTGGCGATAGCGATACCATCGCAGCGCTCGCGCCGGGCGCTGATGTGCAATGGACGGGGCCAGGGGCTGGATGCGCCTTATTGGCCACTCACAAAGCGCAGCTTGAGACGCAGAGTCTCCGGACGGCCCTCGTCGACAGCGAGGGGCTTGCCGGTGGCCGCCGTGATGCCTTCGGCGATGGCGCTCGCCGTCATCGGCTGCGAGAGCACGAGCTGAATCGCCGCTGCGTCGTCTTGATAGCGCCGTACGGCTGCCGATTGCACCTGCGGCAGATGCACGAGCGCGCGCTGCAACTCCATCAGACCCTGGAAGCCGGGTACGTCGGTGATCGTCACGTCGATGCCTTCGCCGCCAGGGGCGAAGGAGGGTTCCATCTGCGGCAGTTGCGGTTTCGCGTTCGCCGGCGGCGGCGTGGCGGCCTGCTGCTCGGCGAGGGTGACGACGGCCACGGCCAGCTCGGCGACCCGTTCGGCCAGTTGCTCTGTGTGGTCGACGAGGCGGGTGAGCGCTTCGCCGAACCTCTCGAGCGCCTCCAGCACTTCCGGCGCGACGGCGGGTGCCCGCGCGTCGCGGTCGGCGGCGATGATCACTTCCGCTTCCATCAGCCCCTGCGCGAGCGCCTGGGCGATGATCTGCGTGGCACGGTCTGTTGCTTCGTTCGGATGGGCGGGGTTCGCTTCGTCAGTCATGTCCGTCCAGTCAGCTCGACTCTGTCCTGCATTCCGCATCCGTGCGAGCTGCTGTTATGACCGTCCCTGCCTACCGTCCGCGAACCGGGCTGATGCGCGAACGCTCAGCGGCAACACGGACGATGAAGTATCGGCGCGAGGGGTCGAAACCGCCCGCAGTATATCAGGGCGAATGCACCGTCTTAGCGCAGGATCATCCCTGATTTGACAGACGCTGCTTCGCCGCGGGCGCGGGACACCCACGCCGCGCTCGATCTTGACAGCGCGCGGCGGTACACATGGGTCGGGTGCTGACACCGTGATCGGCGGGCGCGGTGGTTTGAGCGTGAGGCACGATGGCCGCCCCGCCGGTGCAAACAAGGAGCTGATGTGGAGACGCTGCTCGTCGAGCGGGACGCCGAACTCCCGGGGCTGGTGACGATCACCCTCAACCGGCCCGACAAGCTCAACGCCATCGATGTCACCATGCACGACGAGCTCCAGCGGGTCTGCCTTGATCTGCACGACGACTTCGATACGCGCGTCATCATCCTCACCGGCGCGGGGCGCGCCTTCTCCTCTGGGGCCGACCTGAAGAGCGTCCGTGAGGGCCATCCGGGTTCGGATCTAGACCGGCGCTATCGGGTGAGCGCGGGCGACCGGACTTGTTCCCTGCTCGAAGGGCTCGACCAGGTGACGATCGGCGCGATCAACGGCTTCGCGATCGGGGGTGCGGTGGTCTTCGCCACGTGCATGGACTTGCGGCTCGCGGCGGAGTCGGCCTGGTTTTCCATTCCGGAGGTGGACATCGAACTGCCGCTAACATGGGGGGCGCTGCCGCGGCTGATGCGAGAGCTGGGCCCCGCGCGCACGAAGGAGCTTGTGATGCTCTGCGACCGCTTCTCGAGCGCGGAGGCGCTGCGGTGGGGCTTCGTCAACCGGGTGTACCCGGACGACCAGGTGGTCCTGGAGGCGCGCAAGATGGCCGCGCGCCTGCTCGCGAAGGACCCAATGGCGCTCGCGATGACAAAGTCGGCGACTAACGCGATGGCGCAGCTGATGGTCCCGGGCCAGGCGTCGCACGCAGAGCGCGAGCAGATGCTGCTGGCATACCTCCTCCGCGGCCGCCGGCAGAAGCAGTGATCCTTGCCACCAGGCCCACGCCCTCATACAGTTGCGCTAACTGACGGTGCCCAATGCCTCCAACCTCCAACATCCAACATCTATCAAAGGCACCTGGGCGCTCGTCGCCACGGAATGGAAGCGCGCCGACGGCAAGCACGCGAATCCCTTCGGCGCCAACGCCCTGGGCATCGTTATCTACGACGGCGCGGGCAACATGTCCGCGCAGGTGATGCATGAGGGACGCACGCAGCCGCCCGCCACGCAGCCGAGCGGCATCGACACGGCGATGGCGAGCGCGACGCCCGGTTACATCGCCTACTTCGGCACGTACGCCGTCGACGAGGCGGCGTGGACGATCGCGCATCACGTGGCGGGAAGCGCATATCCCGCGTGGGTGGGCCTGGACATCACGCGCCGCTTCAAGATTGAGGGGAACCGACTGACCATGAGCGCGAGCGTCGTCACCTCCGATGGCGTCGCCGCGGAAGCGGCAACGATCTGGGAGCGCGTGGGCTGAACGAATGTGGGGCCGCTCCGCCGCCTAGCGTCGGTGATCGGTCTTCTGTTTCGCCAGCACCTCTCCGTAGAGGTCGAGCGTGATCTTCGTCGTGCGCCGCCAGGTGAAGTTGCTGCGGATGTGTTCGCTCCCAGCCGCCCCCATGCGCGCGCATCGTTCGGGGTCGCTCAGGAGCGACTTGATAGCGGCGGCGAGGGCGTCCGGATCGCCTGGCGGCACGAGGATGCCAGTCCGCCCATCGTCGATGAACTCCGGGAAGGCCCCGGCGGTGGTGGCGATCACGGGCGTGCCGCATGCCATCGCCTCGGCCGCGGGCAGGCCGAAGCCCTCGTACAGCGACGGCGACACGACGATCTGCGCGCTGTTGTAGAGCCGCACCAGTTCATCGACGCCGAGGCGCGGGATATACTCGACGAAGCGCTTGAGCCCGTATTTCCAGACGAGCGGCGGCACGACCTTCATGTCCTGCTCCTTCTTGTCCTTGAAGAGCAGGCGGAAGTCCATCTCGTGCTGAAGACGGGCGCAGGCCTCGATGAGGAAGCGCGCACCCTTGTTGCGGTCCTCGGAGTCGCCGACGAAGAGGATCGTGCCCGGCTGCCGCTCGACGCCAGGCATCGGGCGCATCACCTCGTGGTCGACTCCGTACGGGGTCTGGCGGATGTGCTCGAGCGGAATGCCCATCGATTCGCTGACGGAGTGGGCGGAGTTGCGCGAGCCCGTGAGGATCATGTCGATACGGTTGGCCACGTATGACTGCATCAGCCACGGGAACCAGATCTCCTTCTGGACGCGGCTGACGATGTTCTTCGCCTCGCGCATGTTATTGGCCTTGTCGATCGCCAGAGGGTGATGAAGCGAAGCGACGACGGGCTTCCCCATCAGCTGCTTCATCGCCAGGATGCCGTAGCCGAGCGTCTGGTTGTCGTGCACGAGGTCGAATGGCCCGTAGGTGGCCTCGATCTCCGCGAGCTTCCGATACGCGCGCACGCTGAAGGTGAAGAACAGCGACGCGAGCGACGCGCGCGTCGAAGCGAACTCATAGAAGTTCCAGGGATGAAAGAACTCCGCTGGGTTGTGCGCGTGGTCGTACACGTGCTCGTCGCGGCCGTTGAGGAATGCCCAGAAGCTGTACGTGTGCAGCTTGTGGTGGACGACGCCCCCATCGAGGCGCGGATACGGCCGGCCGGAGATCACATGCACTTCGTGGCCGAGCCGCACCAGCTCGCGGGTGACGTAGTGCAGGTACACCCCCTGCCCGCCAGAGTACATGTTGCCCTGGTACATGATGAAGGCGATTTTCATCGGGGGAGTTCGCAGTTCACAGTTGGCAGTTCACAGTTCTTCGGGCGGCGGCAACGGCTCGCGAACGGTTCGCTTGCTGGTTTTGAGCGTGACGATCAGGGCTGAGAGCATGCGCTTTACTTCGAGAGACCCGGCGGACAATTCGAGGTGAAGTGCATCGGCGATGTATCCGAGATCGTGAGCCAGGAGCAGTTGATACTCCAGCTCATTTGCCGAGCCGAGCGCGACGTAGAGAAAGCGGAGAAAGTCGGGATTGCTACCGCGGCCGCAACCCTCGACGATATTCGAGGGTATCGAACTGGAACAGCGCCGCATCTGACTCGTCAGCCGGTAGGCCTCGTGTTGCGGGAAGGACTGCGTCGCCCGATACACCGCGAGCGTCAGCTCATGTGACTTCGCCCAAACCTTGAGTTTGCGATAGTCCTGCACCTACGCGGTGCTCCGGCGCGAAGACTGTGAACTGTGAACTGTGAACTGTGAACTCATCGTCTACCTACTCCCCACTTCCCCCACGTGCTCCTGATAGTGGTGACCCGACACCATAAGCAGATAGACGCCGCAGGGGACGGTGCCGCCGAGATCGGGCCAGAAGAACTGCGCGGTTTGGGACATGGAATCAGCCGGCGTGCGCTCGGCGGCGGCGAGTAGCGATTCGAAGACGGTGTCCGACTCGGCGAGCGTCTCCGCCCAGGGGCGCTCGCGCGCTTCATGCATCCTCGCGGCGTTGAAGGCACCGATCGATGCATAGCGGGGGATGCCCACGGGATAGCCGGAGAGGGTCATGATCGATGGCTCGGTCACGCCCGCCGCGATCTCATCCAGGGCCGATACCGCCCAGCGCTCCCATCCGGTCATATGGCCGACGATCTCTTTTACGGTGCGCCCGTCAGCTGTGCACGGCGTCGCCGCTTGCTCGCCGGTCAGATGCTCTAGCTCCCGCATCATGGAGAACCGGCACGAGCGGAGGATCTCGATGAGGCGCCGTTTCTGATCGTGCGGGCTGAGCTGCAGCGCGATGCGGAACTCATCTTCGAGCGAAAGCGGAATGGCGGGGGCCGATGCGGTTGGGCCCAGCGCAGCGGGCTCGATCGGAAATGGCGCCGGCACCGCGCGCACCTCTACGGTTGTCCGGTCGTCCGCCGTCTCGGGAGGCGCTTCGTGGCTGTGGCCGTTGGTCGAGGGCGGGGACGGCGCGTGATCAGCACTCTCCGGGCGCGGCTTGCGGCTGTAGACAACGATGCTCTTTGGCAGAATACGGTTGCCGATGTCGTCGAGCGCACTGACGATACGCGATTTCCGCGTGCGCTGCGAGTCCAGCAGCCGGCGGAAGGCGCCGGTGATCGGACCTTGCTTGCCCCAGTCGCTCCAGAACGCGACGTGGCTGAGCCAGTACAGCGTCTCGAGCGAGTGGCGATAGCGCACAGCGTAGGGCTGCAGTCCGGCCTCACGCAGCAACCGTACGATGCCGTCGCGCTGGTAGATGCGCACGTGGCCCCCGACGTGCGTGCGATAGCTCTCGCTGAGCCGCCAGAAGACCTTCTCGGAGTATTCGTCGGGCACGCTGACGGCAAGGATGCCGCCGGGCTTCAGCACCCGCACCAGCTCGCGCGCCAGCACGGCATCGTCGTCGACGTGCTCCAGCGTCTCCGTGCAGATGACGCGGTCGAACGCGGCATCGACGAACGGCAGGCGCTCGCCGGCCGTCTGCAGCCAGTGCACCTTGGCGCGCACATCGCCGTCGCGCCGCATGATCTCGAGCAGATAGCGCCCGACGCGGATGTCGTGGCGCGAGATATCGGCGCCGAGGATGGTGCCCGGCGACTTTGCCAGCTCCAGCACATGCCGTCCGGTGCCGCAGCCGAGGTCGATAACGCGGTCGCCCGCGCCGATATCGAGCAGAGCGGGGTCGATCGACTGGAAGCGGTCGAGCGGCATCGCACTACCTTTCGCGCGGCATCGCCGCCGTCACGCCGGCGCCGTTGGCCGATGCCGCGGCAGCCGGCAGCCCGCGCTTGCGGCCGTAGTGGATGAGGTCCTTGCCGATCACGAGGTTCGCCACGGTCTCCAGGTACTCAAGCAACTTGAAGCGGCGGTTGTGGTGGACGTTGATCAGCTTCCAGGTCAGGCGCACTGGCGGGAAGTTCTCGTTCGGCAGGCCGTGGATGCAGCGCAGGAACCAGTAGAAGCTCTGGGACGCGTGGCGCCGCCGCTCGAACTCCACCTGCATGCCGCTCTCCTCGAGGATCTGCCGCATCTGGCCCGGACGGTACCAGCGGACATGCCCACCCGGCGAGTGCCAGTAGTGCCAGCTCAGCGCCCAGTAGGCGCGCTCGGGCCAGTACGCGGGCACGCTGACGGCGGTCTGCGCGCCGGGCTTCGTGACGCGGATGAACTCGGCGATGCCACGGCGGTCGTCAGGGATGTGCTCGAAGACCTCCGTGCAGAGCGACTTGTCGAAGGCGCCGTCCTTGAACGGCAGATTTTGCGCGTCGCCGACGATGAAGTCGGCGCGGCCCTTCACCTTGCCCTGGCGCACGAGGTCGTCGTACATAAACTTCGCCGCCACCAGGTCGTCGCGCGAGAAGTCCAAACCGACGATACGGCCCCCGGCGTAGCGGGCGGCTTCGGTGGTGTGGCGCCCATTGCCACAGCCCAGATCGAGCACGCGATCGCCTGGCTGGATGTGGAAATGGCGGTGAAAGTCGATGTTGACGATATTATCGGGCATCTGGCCTGGGCTTCTGGAGGTTGGAAGTTGGAGGCGGGGCGCTGGACCGAGTGCTCACGGCGCTGGTTTCGTCATGCTTGCTCGAATGCCAGTTCCGGCAAAGCTGCGGCGGTTCGACGGGACTATTTCATTGTAAACGGCGAGCGTTTCTTCGGCGGCTTTGCGCCAGTTGAACTTCTCGATGATGCGTTGCCTTCCGCCCGCTGCGATCCGCTCCCGCAGCGATGGGTCATTCCACATCATCCGGATTGCGTCCGCAAGTGCGCGCGGGTCGCTTGGCGGTACCAGCCAGCCGCTCTTGCCGTGCTCGACGATCTCTTCATACGCGCCGATGCGCGTCGCCACGGTTGGCGTCCCGCAGGACATCGCCTCGGCCAGCGGCAGGCCGAAACCCTCGTGTACGGACGACGTCACCAGCAGCTTCGCCTCGTTGTAGTGCCGCACGAGGTCCTCGGTCGAAATGCGGCCGGTGAAGTCGACGCGGGAGTTGAGGCCGTACTCGTCGACCAGGCCCGGCACCAGCTTGAGCCGCCACTTTTCGTTGTCGACGAACGTCACCCGAAAATCCACCTCATCCTTGAGGATGTCCAGCGCCTCGAGGAAATATCGCGCGCCCTTGTTTCGATCCTCCGAGTTGCCCACGTACAGCAGCTTGTCCGGCAGTCGCTCGACCCCTCGCCGTGGTGAGAACGTCTCGCTGTCGATGCCGTTGTAGACGGTGCGCACGCGGTCCTTCGGCAAGTCGAAGGCAGCCTCGACATCCACGCGCGATGTCTCGGAGACGACGATGATGCGGTCGGCGCCCTTCGCCGCGAACTCCTGCATGTACCACGGCGACCAAAGGATGCGTCGCGCCTTCTCGTAGGTGCTCCGCGATTGACGCAACGCATTTCGCAGATCGTACTTGAGCGGATGGTGGATCGTTGCCACGAGCGGGAAGCCGCTCTTGTGCATGGCCCAGGTTCCGTAGCTCAGCGTCTGGTTGTCATGCACGATGTCGAATCGATGCTCCCGCGACAGCTCCCGAAGCTTGAAGTACGCCCGCATGCTGAAGTTGGCGAGCAGAGACGAGAGCGTGATGCGGGTGGAGACGAACTCGTAGAAGTTCAGCGGGTGGAAGTAGCTGGCGGGCGGGCGGTTGAAGACGAAGTCCTTCTTGTAATGGTGGTAGCTCCAGTAACTGTAGTCGCGGATGTTGTGCGGCACGACGCCCTCGGCGAGCGTCGGATACGGCGGGCCGGCGATGACGTGCACTTCGTGTCCCATGCGCGACAGCTCGCGCGTCAGGTAGTAGAGGTACACCCCCTGTCCGCCGGAGTACATGTTCCCCTGGTACATCAGGAAGCAGATTTTCATCGCGAGTTATCAGTTTTCAATAGTCAGTTGTCCGCCGGCAGGCGGTGGTTGTCGGTGGCCGGTGTCGAGGCTCATGGTATCCGAGCGCCGAACAGTGGGCGACGGCGCAGCGATTGGGGACTGAGCAGTGAAAACCGACAACCGACAACTGACAACTGACAACTGACAACTGTAGACTTCCCGCACGGAGGGGTGTCCGAGTGGTTGAAGGAGACCGTCTTGAAAACGGTTGGTTGCTGAAAGGTGACCCGTGGGTTCGAATCCCACCCCCTCCGCCATCGCTGGAAACGGGAAGCCAGATGCGGGACGCGAGAACGCCGAGAACGCCGTAGTCGTGAATCCTCCGAGCGACATCACCTTCTTCGCCACGCCGGCAGCGTTCCGCGCGTGGCTGCGTAAGCAGCACGAGGGCGCCAGCGAGCTGTGGGTCGGCTTTCACAAGAAGGGTTCTGGCAAGCCGAGCATCACCTGGCCGGAGTCGGTCGATGCGGCGCTTTGCTTCGGCTGGATCGACGGTGTGCGGCGCGGCATTGATGAGGAGAGCTACACGATCCGGTTTACCCCGCGAAAGCCGACGAGCACCTGGAGCGCGGTCAACATCAAGCGGGTGACGGAACTGACTCGGGCGGGACTGATGCAGCCGGCTGGCCTGGCGGCATTCGCGGCTCGGAGCGAGGCGAAGTCGGGCATCTACGCCTACGAACAGCGGCACATGGCGAAGCTCAACGTGGAGCAAGAGAGGCGTTTTCGCGCGAACAAACGGGCGTGGGCATTCTTTGAGGCGCAGCCGCTCGGATACCGCCGGACAGCTACCTGGTGGGTGGTGAACGCGAAGCGAGATGACACACGAGCCCGCCGGCTCGATACGCTGATCGAGGACTCGGCACACGGGCGGATAATCAAACCGCTGACGCGCCCTTCGGCGTCGAAGTGATCGTGCGCATCCACTCGCGGAGTCCAGCTTGCCCTTTGTGACTGTCTGCACTAACCTTCGACCGAAGCTGGGGGCCGCCTTCTGGAGGCACTTGTGAGCCTTGATACGCGCTGGGAACAGATCGATTCGCTGCTGACGCGCAGCTCGCGCACCAAGGACGAGAAGCGGACCGAGGCGGTGCAGAAGGTCGCCGAAATGCGCTTCACCTTTCCCACAAAAGAGCATGCGTCGTACCGCACGCACGTCAACGTCCCGACCGTCACCATGACGATCCAGGTGGGGCGCGACACCGTCGCCCCCGATATCGTCACCGTCGAGAGGTTGAACACCGGCGACACGCGGCTGGTCATGACGGCGGCGGTGACGATCCCCGAGCAGGTCAACGAAGCCGAGGCGAAGGCCGTGTGGTCGCGATACGCCGCGATCCCGGACCAGGCGTTTTACCTCTACGTGCCGGTCGGCTACGGCGCGCAGGCGAAGAAGATCTGCCGCCAGCTGAAGATCAAGGTCGAGGGGTTCCGCACCTGGCGCACGACGCCGCGCGGGTTCGAGATCAATGAGATCTCCGAAGCGCCGAATCCCCTCTCCGCGCTCATGCCCCCCATCGTGCGCAAGCTGTTGGCGACACCCTAACGGCCGAGATCCGTAGTGGAGGAGCTTCAGCTCCGCCTACCGCCACGGAGAGCTGTGAGTCGGTGGTTATTAGTCTGTAGAAGAAGGTGGGGGCAGGCACTGGCCTGCCCCCACAGTTGATCCTTCGACCGCCATCCCTAGGCGACGACGGCGCTGCGCTCCATGCGCTTGCCAACAGCATTCGCGATCTTTGCGACGTTATCCATCAGGCTCGAGAAGTTGTCGAATGTCAGCGACTGCGCGCCGTCGCTCAGCGCGTGCTCCGGGTCGGGGTGCACTTCGAGGATCAGCCCGTCGGCGCCGGCGGCCACCATGCCCAGGCTCACAGGCTCGACCAACTTGCGCTTGCCGGTGCCGTGGCTCGGATCCGCCACCACCGGCAGGTGGCTCATCTCTTTCACGAGCGGGATGGCGTTGATGTCCATCGTGTTGCGGGCCGCCGTCTCGAATGTGCGGATACCGCGCTCGCACAGGATGACGTTCCGGTTGCCCTTCGCGAGGATGTACTCCGCCGCCAGCAGCCACTCTTGAATCGATGACGACATCCCACGCTTCAGCAGCACCGGCTTCCCGGCCTTCGCCACCTCCTCGAGCAAGAAGAAGTTCTGGGCGTTGCGGGTGCCGATCTGCAGCACGTCGGCGTATGTCGCGATGTCCTGCACGCTCGCTTCGGACATGACTTCGGTCACGACGGGAAGCCCCGTCTCCTTGCGCGCGGCGGCGAGCAGCTTTAGCCCTTCCAACTCGAGCCCGCGGAAGCTGTAGGGTGATGTCCTCGGCTTGAAAGCGCCGCCGCGAAGCATCGACGCGCCGCGCTCACGCATTGCGCGCGCCGTCTGCATCAATTGCTCTTCGCTCTCGACGGCGCAGGGGCCGGCGATGACCGTCACGGTGCCCTGGCCGATCTTGACGCCGTTCACGTCGATGATCGTGTCGTCGGGCTTGAATTCGCGGCTGCACAGCTTGTAGGGGCTGCTGATCTGCACCGTCGCCTCGACGCCGGGCATCACCTCGATGTCGTCGGCCAGCTCGGGGTGCAGGCGGTCAAGCCCGACCACCCCGATCACCGTGCGCTCGACGCCGCGGATCGGATGGCCGTCGAGGCCGTCCTCCTTGATGCGTTTCATCACGTCTTCGAACTCTTCGGCCGTGTGGCCGGGTTTCATGATCACCATCATCGTATTCTCTCCTCCATCCTCACCGGTCGCATCCGGATCCTGACCGACCCGGCTCGGAGTGTACGCGTTCGATCCTCAGCTACCTGACTCTCGGTCACAAGCTCCCCTTCCCTCCTAGGGAAGGGGCAGGGGGATAGGTACCTCAGGCCGTCTCTTCCTTAACCAGATCCTGCCGCAGCACGCGCGCGCCACGCAGGTAAATGAACTGCATATCCCGTTGCGCCTTCGATGTGTTGACGTGCATCAGGATGCGCAGGCACATCGGCAGGCTGCCCGGGACCGACATCTCGTGCGCGCACATAAGGGCGACTTGCGACCACCCCATGTCTCGCGCAGCCAGGGCGGGGAACTCGGCGTTCAGGTCGGGTGTTGTGGAGAAGAAGACGCTGGCGACGTCGTCCACGTGGACATCGTTGGCGTCGATGAGGGCGGTGAGCAGTTCCTTCGACGCCGCGAGGATCGCTTCCTGAGTGTTGGCGTCGACGGTCGTCGCGCCACGGATGCCCCGCATGGTTGTCGCCTCGTTCGTGTTCATGTCTCTGGCTGCTCTGCCGTCTTCCGCCTGATCCCGACCCGGGTGCCGCCGTAATGCACGGCTGCCCCGCTGCGGCTAGCGTCCAAAGACGCCGGCTGGGGAAGCCACATAGACGCGGCCATCAGAGATCGCAACGCGACCTTCGATGGCCTTACGCCATGTCCTCCGTGCGGCCGGTGAGCACCTCAACATAGTTCCGAACTCGCTCCACTCGCTCTTCACGAGGCGACGACTCCACGATGTCGATCAGCGCGCTGGCGACGATCGCCGCATCGGCGAGGCCCCGCAGCGCCTCGACGTGCTCGCGCTTCGATATCCCGAACCCCACGGCGAGCGGCAGATCTGTGCTCGCCCGCAGGCGGCGCAGGAAATCCGGCAGCTCGCTCGAAAGCTGCGCCCGCGCTCCGGTCACACCCACCACTCCGACGCAGTAGATGAAGCCGCCGGCCCGCGGCGCCACTTCCTTGATCCGCCCGTCGTCCGAGGTCGGCGCCAGCAGGTAGATCAGGTCCGTCCCGAGCTTCCGGCACAGCGCCAGCGTCCCGTCCGACTCTTCCGGCGGCAGGTCCACAATGATGAACCCGTCGGCCCCGGCAGCGGCGGCGTCCGAGATAAAACGATCCTCGCCCTTGGCGAGGAACGAGTTGCAGTATCCCATAAGGATCAGCGGCACGGCAACCCCGGACGCCCGCAGCGCCTTGACAGCGGCAATCGCGTCGTCCGGCGTCGTGCCGTTCTGCAGTGCCTTGTACGAGGCCCTCTGGATGGTCGGGCCGTCCGCGAGCGGGTCGCTGAACGGGATCCCGAGCTCGATGCCCTCTGCCCCACCGGCGACCATCGCCTTCACCAGCTCGATACTCGTGTCGAAGTCGGGGTAGCCGACGGTCATGAACGGCATCAGGGCGATGCGCCCTGCCGCCCTGGCCGCGGCGAGTGCATCGGAGAGACGGCTCATCCGAGCACCCGCGCCGCGATCGCTCCCACCGCGTGCACCGCTGGAATCGAAGTCGTCGTGTCGTCGCAGCTACCGGCGGCGATCGCGGCGATCGAAAGGCTGTTGAAGGCGAAATGCGCGGCGATGGTCGCGACGATATTGCGGCTCCTCCAGTAGGTGAAGGCGAAGATCATCCCGACGCCGGCGATCGGTACGAACGACTTGTAGAGGAGGTGCGCCGCGGCGAAAAGAACGCCGCTGGCGATGATGCCGGCGACGATGCCCCATTTCTTCGTCAGGCCCGTGAAGACGAATCCGCGGAAGAAGATCTCTTCGCAGATCGGCGCGAACATGATCACGTCGAAGCTGGCGAGGGCGAGCAGCGCGCGCTCGTCTCGCACCTCCTTCGGGATCTGTTCGGCGCAGGTTGATTTGAGGAAATCCCACCCGAAGAGGTCGATGACGACCGCGTACGCCGCCGAAAACAAGAGCGCGGCGAAGAACGCAGCGGCGGCCCAACCGAGCGTCGACCACTTGATGGGTCCGAACCCTAGGCGCCCCCAGCCACCGCCGTAACGCCGGAACGTGAACTTGGCGGCGACCAGCGCGAACCCGACCTCCGCCCCCGCTCCCGAGATGAACGCCGCGGCGTAGAAGGTGCTCGATGTGTCGCCGTAGATCACGAGCAGCGGGATGATGAGGATCTGCGCGCCGAAGAAGAGCCCAGCGAACCAGAGCAGCCCGAAGAGCACGTCGCGGCCGGTCCAGTCGATGCGCCGTCCCGCGATCTCAGGCGCATCGGCGCTGGGCGCAGGCTGCGGGGGCTCGGCCGCGATGTCCATCTGATGCCAGTATGGCGAATCGCCGCTCGAAGCGCAGTCGGCCGGGAGCGCAGCGTGGTGGATCGTTCCTCAACAGCGGCAGCGGTTTTTTGGGGGCGGCAAGGCGCGACACGATGGCGATGTCACGATCGTCAATCGAGGCTGGTCGAGGAAAAGTGTAGGCAGCGGGTAGGGACAAGCCGTTCGTGTCGTCGTTAGACTCGTGGTGGTCATGCGATGTGTGAGCAGGAGCCAGGCGAGATGAACAGCCGTGACACCAGAGCGCTTACCCCCCGCGAACAGGAAGTGATCGAACTCCTTTCGACCGGGCTCACCAACGAAGAGATCGCGCGCCAGCTCGATATCAGCCTCGATGGCGTCAAGTACCACGTGTCCGGAATCCTCCGGCGTCTCAGAGTCGAGAACCGGCGCGAGGCGGCTTCGCTCCACCTGGGCACCGAGGGCGGCGTGCTGACGCCCCGCGAACTCGAAGTGATCGAACTCCTCTCGACCGGGCTCACCAACGAGGAGATCGCGCGCCAGCTGGGCATCAGCCTCGATGGCGTCAAATACCACGTGTCCGCGATCCTCCGGCGTCTCGACGTCGGGAGCCGGCGTGAGGCGGCTTCGCTCCACCTGCGCACCGAGGGCAGCGGCCGGTTCGCCGCACTCGCGCCGATGATGTTCCTGCGCAAGCTGCCGTTCGTCTGGCTGCCGAAAGCCGCGGCAGGCGCGGTACTCACCACCGCCGCGGCCGGCATCGCTCTGCTCCTCTGGGGCGTGTGGTCAACCTCGACGGACGGGACGACGACGGGCTGCATCAGCGTCGAGCAGAGCGCCAGCGACGCGCCGCCCTGTGGGCCGGGCGTGGCGCAGGCGCCTGTCGGGGCGGACGCGGTCACCGCGATCAGCACGGGCAACTTCCACAGCTGCGCCGTGAAGGGCGGCGGCGTCTGGTGCTGGGGCTACAACTGCACGCCCGGCTGCGGCGAGGGCATCGTCACGAGCCTCGTGGCGGCGGCGGTGCCGGGGCTGGCGAGCGGCGTCAGCACGGTCAGCGCGGGCATCAAAGACAGCTGCGCGGTGAAGGACGGCGGCGTCTGGTGTTGGAACTGGAACGGGGACACCAGCCTCGTGCCGACGGCGGTGTCCGGGCTGACGAGCGGCGTCAGCGCGATCAGCGCGGGCTTGGATCACAGCTGCGCGCTGAAGGACGGCGGCGCCTGGTGCTGGGGCAGCAACTCGCTCGGCCTTCTCGGCAACAACAGCACAACGGACAGCGACGTGCCGGTGCCGGTCTCAGGGCTGACGACCGGCGTCAGCGCGATCAGCTTGGTCTTGTACAACACGTGCGCGCTGAGGGACGGCGGTGCTTGGTGCTGGGGCCCCACCAGCAACCTCCCAGCGGGGGGCAGCATCGTGCCGGTGGCGGTGTCGGGGCTGGCGAGCGGCGTCAGCGCGATCAGCACGGGGCCGGGGCACACCTGCGCGGTGAAGGGCGGCGGCGCCTGGTGCTGGGGTGACAACAACAGCGGCCAGCTCGGAAACAACAACACGCAGGATCCGTGCGGTCTGAACTTCTTTCCCTGTAGCCACGTGCCGGTGGCGGTGCCGGGGCTGACGAGCGGCGTCAGCGCTGTCAGCGAGGGGGGGCCGGCGAACACCTGCGCGCTGAAGGACGGCGGCGTCTGGTGCTGGGGCGTCAACAGCCCCCTGCCGGTGGCAGCGCCGGGGCTGGCGGGCGGCGTCAGCGCGATCAGCGCAGGCTGGGATCACAACTGCGCGCTGAAGGACGACGGCGTCTGGTGCTGGGGCGGCAACGAACTCGGCCAGCTTGGCAACGCCAGGCCGGCGGTAAGCGACGTAGCGGTGCCGGTGTTGGGGCTCGGGAGCGGCGTCAGCGCCATCGAAGGCACCTGCGCGCTGAAGGCCGGCGGCGTCTGGTGCTGGGGTAGCAACGACGTAGGCCAGCTCGGCAACAACAGCACGACGGACAGCCCGGTGCCGGTGATGGTGTCGGGGCTAGGGAGTGGAGTCAGTGCCATCAGCGCCGGCCCCTGCGCGCTGAAGACCGACGGCCTCTGGTGCTGGGGGAGCAACAACGTAGGCCAGCTCGGCAACAACAGCACGACAGACAGCCCCGTGCCGGTGCCGGTGTCGGGGCTGGCGGGCGGCGTCAGCACGGTCAACGGAACCTGCGCACTGAAGGACGGCGCCGTCTTGTGCTGGGGTCTCGGCCTCAGGGGCGCGATAGACAGCGCGGGCGACGACTCGATGCTGGCGCATGTTGGGCCGATGGCGGTGCCGGGGCTTGAGAGCGGCGTCAGCGCGATCAGCTCGGGCTACGGCTCGACCTGCGCACTGCAGGACGGTGGCGTCTGGTGCTGGGGCTTCATCGGTCCGCCGTCGTCGTCGGAGCTGAGCCACGGCCCGGTGGCCTTGTCGGGGCTTGAGAGCGGCGTCAGCGCGCTCAGCGGCCACTGCGCGCTGAAGGACGGCGGCGTCTGGTGTTGGTTCTTAAGCCCGCCGGTGGCTATGCCGGGGCTCGGGAGCGGCGTCAGCGCGATCAGCGGCTCCTGCGGGCTGAAGGGCGACGGCGTCTGGTGTTCGGACGGCACCGTGGCGGTGGCGGTGCCGGGGCTTGAGCGCGGCGTCAGCGCGCTCAGCGGCTCCTGCGCGCTGAAGGAAGGCGGCGTCTGGTGCTGGGGCTCGAACAGCAACGGCCAGCTCGGCGACAACAGCCCGGTGGGTAGCTACAGCCTCGTGCCGGTGGCGGTGCGGTTCCCTTCGGCGAGCGCCAGCGGCAGTCGGTAGCGAGAGCTCTAACTGACGGCTGCCGCGGCAGCGGTCGCGATCGTGGCCGTGGGCGGTGCGGCGACGGCGCCGGTCACGCAAAGATGCGGACGACCTCGACGTCTGGCGCAAGCCGGGCGCTTGACGATCGGCAGTGGCTCGAGTGGAGAGCTCTGCCTGAAAATACGCGCCGCTGAAGCAACCAGGGATTATCCTGGCCGGGCGGCTAGTGTAATTCGGCAGATTCCGCTGTAGCCTATGGCGCATGAATAGACGCGGCCGTCCACGTTACCCCGACGTGCTCACGCCACGCGAGTGGGAAGTGCTGCACTTGATGCGGGAGCGCCTCACGAACGAAGAGATCGCATCACGTCTCGACATCAGCTTCGCGACGGCGAAGTTCCACGTCTCTGAGATCATCAGCAAGCTTGGCGTCAGCGACCGCCACGAGGCGGCGGCATGGCGAGGAGAGGGCGTGGAAGCCGGCACCCGCCGCGGGTTCGCCGGGCTCGCAGCGGCGTTGTGGGGGAAGCGGCTGCCGTTCGCCTGGCTCCCGAAAGCCGCCGCCGGCGCCGTACTCACCGCCGCCGCCGCCGGCATCGCCCTGCTCGCCTGGGGCGTGTGGTCAACGTCGTCTGACGCGGTGACCAAGACTGGCTGCGACGCTGAACAGGGCGCCGGCAACTCGCCGAACTGCGCGCCGGGCGTGGCTCCCGCCGCGGCGGGGACTGGCGCGGCCAGCGCGGGCACGATCAGCGCGATTAGCGCCGGGGGAAGTGGCACGTGCGCAGTGAAGGACGGCGGCGTCTGGTGCTGGGGCGCCGCCGGCAACGGCTACTTCGGGCGCGGCAAGGGCACGACCACGGACAGCAGCGTGCCCGTGGCGTTGCCGGGGCTCACGAGCGGCGTCAGCGCCATCACGGGCGCGTCCGGATCCGGCTGCGCCATCAAGGGCGGCGGTGTCTGGTGCTGGAACACCTACAGTATTGATAACCCCGACCCGAGTCTGGCGTGTCTCACGCGCTACCCCGGCTGCTTCGCTTCATCACTTCTGGCGGTGCCGGAGCTCGCGAGCGGCGTCACGGCGATCAGCGTGGGCTGCGCCGTGAAGGACGGCGGCGCCCGGTGCGTGGGTAGCAACGAAGACCCGGGCAATAGTGAGGCTACCGCTGCGGCTTGTCAGGCCGGCGCCTGCGACATCCCGGTCTTCGCTCCGGTGCCGGGGCTGGCGAGCGGCGTCAGCGCGATCAGCGGCGGCGGACAGGGTCTCACCTGCGCGGTAAAGGACGGCGGCGCCTGGTGCTGGGGCAGCAACTGGGGCGGCCAGCTCGGCAACGACAGCACGACCGACAGCCTCGTGCCGGTGGCGGTGGCAGGGCTGGGCAGCGGCGTCAGCGCGATCGGCGTCGGCGATGCGCACGCCTGCGCCGTGAAGGACGCCGGCCTGTGGTGCTGGGGCGCGAGCGACAAGGGCCAGCTCGGAAGCAGCGGCGCGAAGAATGTCTGCGGGCTTGTCGCCTTCTTTCCCTGTAGCCATGTGCCCGTCCCCGTGCCGGGGCTCGAGAGCGGCGTCAGCGCGATCAGCGTGGGGCCGGCGAACACCTGCGCGCTCAGCGGCGGTGGTGTCTGGTGCTGGGGCCTCAACGCCAACGGACAGCTCGGCGACAACACCACGACGGACAGCCCCGTGCCGGTGGCGGTGCCGGGACTGGCCAGCGGTGTCAGCGCGATCAGCACGGGCGGCGACCACACCTGCGCGGTGACCGACGCCGGCGTCCGCTGCTGGGGCAACAACGCAGTGGGCCAGCTCGGCAACAACCGGCCGAAAGGCAGCGACGTGCCGGTGGCCGTGTCGGGGCTGACGAGCGGCGTCAGCGCGATCAGCGGGAGCTGGGGCGACCACAGCTGCGCGCTCAAGGGCGGCGCCGTCTCGTGCTGGGGCGCCAACAACAACGGCCAGCTCGGCAACAACAGTACGGCGGACGGCGCCGTGCCGGTAGCGGTGTCGGGACTGGCCAGCGGCGTCAGCGCGATCAGCGCCGGCGCGTGCGCGCTGAAGGATGACGGTCTCTGGTGCTGGGGCAACTTGGCCAGCGGACTCGCCACCGGGAACGGCAGTGTAGGCGAGAGCCACGTGCCGGTGGCGGTGGCCGGGCTGGCCGACGGCGTCAGCGCGATCATCGCGGGGAGCGCGGCGATGTCCTGCGCGCTCAAGGACGGCGCCGTCTGGTGTGCGGGTCTGGGCTTCCCCGGCAACACCGTGTCGGTGAAGGTGCCAGGGTTCGAGAGCGGCGTCAGCGCGATCAGCGAGAGCTGCGGGCTGAAGGACGGCGGCGCCTGGTGTTGGGGCTGGGGCGAGGGAGACGGCAGCGGCAACGGTACCCTGAGGAGCGCGCGGCCGGTGCCGGGCCTCACGAGCGGCGTCAGCGCTATTGCCGATGGATGCGCGCTGAAGGACGGTGGCGTCTGGTGCTGGGGCAGCGTGGGCTATGGCCAGCAGGCGGACCGGCCGCTGTCGCCGGCGGAGCCGGTGGCGGGACTCGGGAGCGGCGTCGTCGCGATCAGCGGTAGCTGCGCGGTGAAGGAAGGCGGCGTCTGGTGCTGGGAATCCAGCGACCCGCCGGGCGCCGTGCCGGTGGCGATTCCCGGACTTGAGAGCGGCGTCAGCGCGATCAGTTGGAACTGCGCGCTGAAGGAGGGCGGTGTCTGGTGCTGGGGCGACAACAGCCACGGCCAGCTCGGCAACAACAGCCCGGCCGACAGCCCCGTGCCGGTGGCGGTGGTCTTCCCTCCGTAGAGCGCCAGCGACATCGCGGCGGAAGCCTCACGCTAAGCCGTCGAACTGAGGCTGCCGACCATCGCGGTGCGGTACGTGCTCGCTGGTGCTGCCGCGACGGCGCTGGCGCTTGTCGCTGCGGGCATGTGGGCGAGTCATTGCCGCTCGACAATCGCAACCGTTCGGCAGACAATAGACCCACTTAGAGAGAGCGAGGCAACCTATGCAGGACGCAACTCGAGTTGAACAGCCGAAGCCCGAATGGGCGCACTTCGACGACCGCGCCCGCAACACGATGTATGCCGCCCGCGAGGCGGCGCGTGCCGGGAACCACGGCCACGTTGGCACTCAGCACATCCTCATCGGCCTCTTGGTCGACCCGGACTGCGTCGCGCCCCGGGCGCTCGGCGATATGGGGGTCGACGTGGCCGCGCTCACGGAGCGCGCACGGATGATGGTGCCGCCCGGAGCCAAACTCACCGCCGACCCCGCCTTGTCCCCGCGCGCGAAGGAAGCGCTGAAGCGCGCCGTCGACGAGGCGCGCGGGCTGAAGGCCAAGGAAATCGGCACGGAGCACTTACTGATCGGGCTGCTCGCGACTGGCGATGGCATGGCGCACGCCGTGCTCACCGGCGCCGGCGTCACGCTCGATGCCGCGC
>JALYKW010000066.1 GCA_030774575.1 Chloroflexota bacterium
GCCGTCGCCCACGCCGCCCAGCGCCAGCGACATCGCGGCGGCGCCCGACGCTGAGCCGTCGCCCACGCCGCTGAGCGCCAACGACATCGCAGCGGCGTCTGACGCTGAGCCGTCGCCCACCCCGCCCAGCGCCGGCGACATCGCAGCGGCGTCTGACGCTCAGCCGCTGCCATCGCAGACCTCGACTGATTCCGCCGACCACCGCGCGGCATACGTGCTCGGCGGTACCGCCACGGTGGCGGCGCTCGCTATCGTCGCTGCGGGCATGTGGGCGGTGCGGCGACGGCGGCGGACGCGTTAGAGCGCTTGACCATCGGGAGTCGCACTCCGTCAGCTCCGCTTGCGCCCCAGCGACATCAAGTTGACCATCGGTGTCCATGCTCGTTACGAGCAGCCTGCCGGCGCCCAGTTCTCCGCCTGCTGCGCCCACTCGCCTCGCCGCGACTCGCCAGGCACGCAGTAAGCTATCGGGTATGGGCGAAACCGGCCTCTATCCCTTCGACGCCGTCCGTTCCCGCTACCCGTGATCGCTCTGGCGCCGCTGGGCGCGTTCCTGATCGTGCTCGTCCTCTGGGACGCATTCGAGACGATGGTGCTGCCTCGCCGTATCGACCGGAACTTCCGGCTGGCGCGTTTCTTCTATCGCGGCAGCTGGGCCGTCTGGCGCGGCATAGCCACGCGTATCAGCCGCGAGCAAACGCGAGAGAGCGTGCTGGCGATCTTCGGTCCGCTCTCGATCCTCACGCTGTTTGCGCTCTGGGCAGCTTGCTTGATCCTCGGCTTCGCGCTGGTGCTCTCGTCGCAATCGCCGCATATCCTGATCGGCGGACAGACCGCTGGTTTCGGCAACACGATGTACATGAGCGCGACGAACTTCTTCACGCTCGGCCTCGGCGATGTCGCCCCGAACACCGCGTTCGCCCGCGCCGTCACCGCCACCGAGGCGGGCACGGGCTTCGGATTTCTGGCGCTCGTCATCGGCTACCTGCCCGTGCTCTACCAGGCGTTTTCCCGCCGTGAGGTCAGCATCTCGCTGCTCGACGCTCGCGCAGGCTCGCCGCCGAGCGCCGGCGAGATCATCCGGCGTATAAACGCCGACGGCGACTCAGCGGAGATCGAGCGGCTGCTCGCCGAGTGGGAGCGCTGGTCGGCTGATCTCCTCGAGACTCATCTCTCGTATCCGATCCTCGGCTACTTCCGCTCGCAGCACGACCGTGAGTCGTGGCTGGCTGCGCTCACCGCCATGCTCGATTTCTCCGCGCTGATGAAGGTGCACGCCGGCGGAAGAATGCGCAGGCAGTCGCAGCTGTCATTCGCGATGGCGCGCCATGCCGTCGTCGATCTCGCACAGATCTTCGCGCGCGAATTGCGTGACCCCGATCCGCCGCGCCTTTCGCAGAGCGAGGCGCGTATGCTGATCGCGTTGTGTTCCGAGGCCGGCTTCGCCGCCGATGACGAAGCTGCTGCAGAGCGCCAACTCAACGACCTGCGCGCGACATACGAGCCTTACGTCCTGTCGCTGTCCGAGTTCTTCCTCATGCCGCTGCCGCCGTGGGTGCCCGCCACAACGCGCCCCGACGACTGGCGCACGAGCGACCGCGAGTCGATCCTGAGTTAGCGCTTGCGGCCGACGGCGAGCAGGTTCACGCGCAGATTCTTCAGCGCGTCAAAGCGGTTCACCACGCGCTCGAACCCGACGCCGAGCGCATAAGCCGGCGTCGTGAACGCCAGGTACTCCGGCTCCGTCTCGAATTGATACAGCTGCTCGACACTCATGCCCGCGTGTTCATAGAGCGAGCGCAGCCGCGCGGCGGTGTTCGCGCGATAGACCGTCGGGAAGATGTCGTGCGCATCGACACCGCGCCAGCTGTTGTAACGCAGGTGGAACGAGTGCGGCAGCAGCGCCGAACTCACAGTGACGTAGTGCCAGCGATTCGGCGTAAGGATCAGCAGCAGGCCGCCCGGCTTCAGCACGCGCGACAGCTCGCCGAAGACGCGCTCCGGCTGTGTCAGATGCTCTGCGACGTGGCTCGATATGGCGATGTCGAATGTCCCGTCCCGAAACGGCAGCGCCCCCAGGTCGGCGCGCGCCGCCGCATCGATATTCCGGTTGCCCTTCGGCTCCGCGGTCACATCGACGCCGGCGATCAGCCGCGGTCGCTGCGCGTCGTCGAAGCGATACTGAAAGACGCGACCGCTGCCGCAGCCGGCATCGAGCATGACATCGCCTTCGCGTACGTGGTCGTGGATGACGTCGGAGAAGCGGTCGTACATGCCGCGGAACTGCGGCGGATAGAAGCGTTCCCTTAATTCCTGCTTGCGCCAGCGGAGAATCGGCATCCGTTATCCGGGCCAGAGGAACGCGACGCCGACGGCAGCGCTGGCAATTGCCGACGCCCCGAGCGCCAACAGCAGGCCACGCCCGGGCACATGCACGTCGCGACGCCGCTCGAGCACGAGCGCGCCCGCCGGCTGCGCGAGCGGGCTGCTCAGTGCGACACTACCACGAGATGTGCGCATCGCGCGCCCCACCACGCTGGCGTCGCCCAGGTCGTCCAGTGCATGTCGCAGGGCGTCGGCGGAGTCGATGCCCTCGAGTTGCATCTCTCGGACGGCGTCATCAATGTGGTCGCGGAGTTCGTCTCGCGCCGCCTGCTGCTCCGCGAGCGAGCCGCCCATCGCCCAGCAGACCTCGTTGAGATAACGGTCTGTCGTATTCATCGCCTTTCGCCCGCGGGCTTAAGCACCTGTGCCATCGCCTTCGAGAACGCCGCCCACTCCGTGCGCTTGTCGCGCAACGCCGACCGGCCCTTCGCGGTGATGGCGTAGCGTTTGCGGCTGGGCGTGCCCGTGCTCTGCTCCCACTCGCCGCGGATCAGCCCCCCGTCCTCCAACCGATGCAATATCGGATACAGGACGCCCTGTCCCAGCTGAAGCGCGTCATCGCTGCGGCTGCGCATCTCTTTCGCGAGCTGATAGCCGTGCAGCGGCCCTTCATCCAGGATCGCCAGCACGACGGTCGCCGTGTTCCCCTTCAACAGCTCTCGGTCGAATCTCATTCCGGCCTCAGTATGCGCGTGGCCCCGAAGGCGGACAAGCTTACGCCTGCGGCGGCCACGGTATCGCCCGTTGCGGGTTGTCCGGGCCGCCCGCGACGCGCTTGCCCGTCTGCACCGTGATCGCGCCATTGCTCCCGGCCTCGATCTGCATCGTGTCCATCGACCGCGGCGCCGGACCGGCCATGCGCACGCCAGCCTTCGTGTAGGTCGACGCGTGGCAGTTGCAGACGAACCAGCCCTTCCGCGCTAGCAAGTCGTGCGACGATACGAAGTCCTGCCGCCACGGCAGTGTGCAACCGAGGTGCGGGCACTTCCACCACAGAGCCATCAGTCCACCCTCGGCGGCGGTCGCATCGCCCGCGATGCGGCCCTCGTCTTTCTCGAGGTTCACCAGGAAGAAGTGGCCCTCGAAGTCCTGCATCGGGGGAGCGCCCGGCTTCGGAATCGCCGCGGGCAACACCGTCACCGGCCCGCCGAAGCCGGCGACGCCGCGCGGATACAGCGTGTTGAGGACGCCAGCCCCGCCCGCAAGG
>JALYKW010000067.1 GCA_030774575.1 Chloroflexota bacterium
GTCTCGACTACTGTCGTGGCGGACCCAGACGCCTCTGCCGAAATCAGTTCTGTAGCCATCGCTCCGCCTCGATTCTTACTAGCCCGCTAGATAGTATCACTATCTATCGAGCTAGTCAATCAAATAGTGACGAGCTACTGCACGATTGAGACCCGCCTCGGCGCGCGCCTCGATGGCAGCAGCACACGCTCGGCTGCTATAGTGGGTTGTACTTGGTACGAAGTCCGGACCTGGGGCCCTGCGGCCTCAAATTTATGTCCGGAGGGATGTGACTATGGCCATCGCGACCCAACCCCCTCTTGTCTCAGCGATTTCGATGAAGGCGCTCCTTGAAGCGGGCGTGCACTTCGGGCACCAGACGCGGCGCTGGGACCCGCGGATGAAGCCCTACATCTTCACCGAGCGGAACAATATCCACATCATCGACCTGCAACAGACGGTGCCGCTCTTGCAGCAGGCCATGCAGTTTGCACGCGCGGTTTCGTCGCGGGGCGAGACCATCCTGTTCGTCGGCACGAAGAAGCAGGCGCAGGAGGCGGTCGAGACCGAGGCCACGCGTTCAGGCATGCCGTACGTCACCAACCGCTGGCTCGGTGGCACGCTCACCAACTTCCAGACGATGGAGAGCCGCATCGACCACCTGGTCCGGCTCGAAGACCGGCGCGACCGCGGCGATTTGAACCAGCTGATCAAGAAGGAAGCCGGCAAGCTCATGGAGGAGATCGAAAAGATGAACCGCTACTTTGGCGGAATCAAGACCATGAAGCGGCTACCCGGCGCGCTGTTCATCGTCGATCCGCCGATGGAGCGCATCGCCGTTACCGAGGCGATGCGGATGCGCATTCCGATCATCGCGATGTGCGACACGAATTGCAATCCCGACGAGATCGACCTGCCAATCCCCGCGAACGACGACGCGATCCGCGCGGTCAAGCTCATCGCGAGCAAGATCGCCGATGCGGCGCTCGAAGGCCGCAACCTCCAGGGCTACGCATCGGAGGCTGACGATACCGAGGGCCTTGATATGGAGTCGCTCTCCACGGGAACCTTCTCGGCCTCGCCGGACGATCCGGGTCCCGCGACCGCGCCGGCTGACGTGGAACCGCAGCCGTAACAGGAAGGACACGCAACGTGGTGACAGCGGAAGACGTAAAGCGCCTTCGCGAAGAGACGGGCGCGGGCGTCATGGAGTGCAAGCGCGCACTCGACGAGAGCGGCGGTGACTTTGACGAGGCGATCCGTCATCTGCGCGAAGCGGGCATTGCCAGCGCCGACAAGAAGGCGAGCCGCGAGACCAGCCAGGGGCTCTGCGACTCATACATCCATGCCGGGGGCCGCATCGGCGTGCTCATCGAAGTGAACTGTGAGACGGACTTCGTGGCCCGCACTGACGCCTTCAAGCTACTCGTGCACGATGTCGCCATGCAGATTGCCGGCATCCCTACCACGCTTGCGATCACCGAAGAAGACCTGCCGAAGGATGCCGAGGGCAGCCTGGAAGAGACCGTGCTGATGAAGCAGCACTTCATCAAGGACAGCTCCCGCACCATCGAGCAACTGGTGAAGGAAGCCATCGTCACCACCGGCGAGAACATCCGCGTCCGCCGGTTCACGCGATACGAACTCGGCCAGTAGGAGGCTGCTATGGCCGCGGCGGCCTACAAGCGCATCCTGCTCAAGGTGAGCGGCGAGGCCCTGATGGGCAGTGCCGCCTATGGCATCGACCCCGAGACCGTCAGCCGCATCGCGATGCAGATCAAGTCCGCGAGCGACCTCGGCATCGAGATAGCGGTGGTAGTGGGCGGCGGCAACATCTGGCGAGGGCTACAGGCGAGCCAGACGGGCATGGACCGCGCGACGGCCGACTACGCCGGCATGCTGGCCACCGTCATCAACGCACTCGCCCTGCAGGACGCGATCGAGCATGCCGGCGGCGATGTGCGGACGCAGACAGCGATCCCGGTGCAGCAGGTGGCCGAGCCGTACATCCGGCGGCGCGCGATCCGCCACCTCGAGAAGCATCGCGTCGTCATCTTCGCCGCGGGCACGGGCAACCCCTTTATGACAACCGACACCGCCGCCGCCCTTCGGGCGGTAGAGATCGATGCCGAAGTGCTGCTCATCGCCAAGAACCGGGTCGATGGCGTGTACGATGCCGACCCCCGCAAGAAGCCGGACGCGCGGCGCTTCGCCACGCTCTCCTACATGGACGCGCTCAGCCGCCGGCTCGAGGTGATGGACAGCACGGCGCTCTCGCTTTGCATGGAGAACGACCTGCCGATCATCGTGTTCGACGTCGGGTCGCCAGACGGCATCGTCAGCGCGGCGCGGGGCGACGCGATCGGCACCCGCGTCCACGCCGGAGAGTCGCAGCTGGATCCGGCAAAGTCCCTATCGCTATAGGTGGGCGATGCTAAGAGCCTCCAGCCAATGCACGCAATGCATCTCGCCAGCCGGAGCCCTGAGGTACCATGAGGCCGATCGCACGAGGATGAGGGCCGCCACGAATGATCGATGATACGCTTCGGGACGCCGAGCATCGCATGCAAAGCGCCGTCACCGCGCTCGACCGGGATCTCGACACGGTACGGACGGGTCGAGCCCGGCCATCGCTGGTGGAATTGCTGAAGGTCGAATATTACGGCACGCCCACGCCGCTGAATCAGATGGCCGCGATTAACGCCCCCGAGCCCCGTTTGATCACGATCCAGCCGTGGGACCGTACCCAACTCGGCATCATTGAGAAGGCAATCCAGAGATCCGACCTGGGCCTGACTCCGACGAACGACGGCAACATCATCCGTCTCGCCATCCCGGCGCTCACGGAAGACCGCCGCAAGGAGATGGTGAAGGTCGTGCACAAGAAGGTCGAAGATGCCCGCATTGCCGTGCGTAACGTGCGGCGAGACTGCCTTGACGGACTGCGGAAGTTACAGCACGAAAAGCAGGTTACCGATGACGACGAACGCGGCGCGCAGGCGCGGCTCCAGAAGATCACCGACAAGCACATCGCCGAGGTCGACAAGCATGGCTACGCCAAGGAGCAAGAGTTGCTTGAGGTGTAGTCTTGGCTAACAGCTGGAACTTGGAGGCTGGAAGCTCGATGGCATCAGCGCCGGCAACGTGAATTCGTGAAGATCGGCAAGAGACAGAAAGCTGCACCGGCAACGGGCCAAGCGACGGCGTCGCGGAACGGCTCAAGTTCCGCGTCCGGTTCCGGCCGCAATCTGGGTCGATCCAGCATCCAACATCCAACATCCAACATCCAGGCGCCCCGTCACGTCGCTGTGATCATGGACGGCAACGGTCGATGGGCGAAAGAGCGCGGTCTCTCACGCCAGGCGGGCCACCGCGCCGGCACGGAGAATATCCGCCGCATCATCCAGACGTTCGGCGAACGCGGCGTACAGGTGCTCACCCTCTACGCTTTTTCCACGGAGAATTGGACGCGGCCGCGCCGCGAAGTCGGCGCCCTCATGCGGCTGATCCCCCGTGTGATCAACCGCGAGATCAAGGAACTGCACCGGAACGGCGTGCGCCTCGTGCACATCGGCAGCCTCGAGCCGCTGGAGCCGAAGATCCGCGAGAAGGTGCAGGACGCCATCGACCTGACGAAGGACAACACGCGAATGACGGTCGCGCTGGCGTTCAACTACGGCGGCCGCGCCGAGATAGTAGACGCAGCCCGTCGTATTGTGGCGGACCGTGTGCAACCGGATAGCATCGACGAGGCACTGTTCGCGTCGTACCTGTACACCGCCGACGTGGGAGACCCGGATCTCGTCATCCGTACCGCGGGAGAGATGCGGCTCTCGAACTTCCTGCTGTGGCAATCCGCCTATGCGGAGTTTTACGCCACTCCCACGTACTGGCCCGATTTCAACGAGGACGAGATCGACCGCGCGCTCGACGCCTTCGCTCAGCGCCAGCGCAAGTTCGGCGGCGTCGACGCGCCGAATGGCGCCAAGCCGCAGTCGTGATGGCGCGTTGTTAACGCAACGCATCGCCAGCGCCGTCATCGGCGTGCCTCTGGTCTTCGTGCTCATCTATCTCGGCGGCGTGTGGTACGTCGCGGCGGCAGCCGCCGCGCTGAGCGTCGCCGCGCTCGAGTTTCAGCACATGCAGAGGGGGTGGTTTGACCCCGTTAGCCTGCTGAGCGCCGCGCTCGTTGGCGGGATCGCCGTTGGCGCGTACGCGGGGACCACGGAATGGCTCGCCTGGATTGTGGCGGCGGTCCTGCTTGCACCGCTCGCAACTCTCGCGCGGCCCACCCAGGCCGGTGGGCGCGTGATGGATCTGCTCTGGGCGCTTCTGGGGGTCAGCTACGTCGGCATGCTGGGCAGCTTTATCGTCCTGCTCCGCTACATCGACTTCGACGCGCGCAGCTGGGTCTTCCTGGCGGTGATCAGCACCTTCGCCACAGACACCGGCGCCTACTTCACGGGGCGGATCTTCGGGCGGCATCTTCTGGCGCCCCGCATCAGCCCGAAGAAGACCGCCGAGGGCTTCGCCGGTGGCTACATCGCGGGATTCCCCGCGGTGATCATATGCAACTATGCCTTCGACATCGGTGTCACGGCGCCTCAGATCATCGGGCTGGCGCTGCTGCTGCCGCCGGCTGCGGCCCTCGGAGATCTTATCGAATCTGCGATCAAGCGCTCGATGGACGTAAAGGATGCCAGCGAGCTCATCCCCGGGCACGGCGGCGTCCTCGACCGCCTGGATTCGGTACTGCTCACGTTCGCCGTGACGTATCTGTTCACGCAATGGGTCGCGTACTGATCCGGCGCGTTTTACACCGTGAAAATTGATCACCAGGGATCACGAAGTATGTTTCACGTGAAACATTCTCGCGCACGTTCTTCGGCCACCGTGCCTCGCCGGGCGCAAATGCGATCCCACGTCGGCCGCATCGGCGCCGGCCGAGTTGTCGTCATGCGCAAGCCGCATAGCAGTTCTTGTGGCCCCGGCCCCGGAGAGAAAGGTCTGGTAGGCTGATTGCATGCCGGAACGCCCCAAGCGCGTAGCGATCCTCGGCTCCACGGGCTCGATCGGTCGCCAAACCCTCGACGTCATTCGCAAGCTGCCGGGACGGTTTCGCGTCGTCGCCCTCGCCGGCGGCACCAACCACACCCTCCTCGAAGACCAGTCGCGCGAGTTCCACCCGGACTTCATCTGGTGTCAGTCTGCCGACCGCCACATGGACCTCAAGGCCGCGTCCGGCCCGAAGACGCGCTGGGCCAGCATGGAAGAGATGGCAGCCCATCCGGAGGTCGATATCGTCGTCGTCGCCACGGCGGGTGCCGCAGGTCTCGCGCCGACCCTCGCCGCGCTCGCTGCCGGCAAGGCGGTAGCGCTGGCGAATAAGGAAGTCCTCGTCATGGCGGGGCCCATTGTTACCGCCGCCGCGGAGCGGGGACACGGCGAACTGAGACCCGTCGATAGTGAGCACAGCGCGATCTGGCAGTGCCTCTGGGGCGAAGATATCGCCGCAGTCGAAAAGCTCATCCTTACGGCGTCCGGCGGCGCCTTTCGCGACCTGCCGGCGCGCGACCTCGAGCGAGTGACGCCGCGGCAGGCGTTGCGGCATCCGACATGGGAGATGGGGCGCAAGGTCACCATCGATTCCGCCACGCTGATGAACAAAGGATTCGAGGCGATCGAGGCGCGCTGGCTCTTCAACGTGCCGATGGACCGCGTAGAAGTGCTGATGCACCGCGAGAGCATCGTACACTCGATGGTCCAGTTCGCTGACGGCAGCGTGAAGGCGCAGCTCGGCGAGCCAGACATGCGCCTGCCAATTCAGTGCGCGCTCTCGTATCCGGAGCGAATGGCGTGCGATGCAGTGCCACGGCTCAATCTTGCGCGCACGCGGAGTCTCAGCTTCGAAGCGCCGGATTACGGGCGCCATCCGTGTCTGCGACTGGCGCTCGAGACGGGCGCTAAGGGCGGCACCTGGCCGGCGGTGCTCGCCGCAGCCGATGAGGTGGCGGTCGAGCGCTTCGTGGGCGGCGAAATCGGCTTCACCGAGATAGCAAGACTGGTGGATGCGACACTATCCGCGCACGATGGTGTTGCCGATCCTGACCTCGACCGAGTGCTGGGGGCGGATGCGTGGGCGCGGGAATTCGTATCATCACACGTGGGGCGCGCTAAAGCCGCTGCGCCGCGCGGCTGAACCATCCGGCGCGGCGGAACGTACGAGAGATGAACCCGCATCGGCGGGCGGATGAGGCGACTTGGACGTAGTCACACATTCCATCCTGCCATTCGTACTCATCCTGCTCGGCCTTGTCGTCGTGCACGAGGCCGGCCACTACATCACAGCCAAGATCTTCGGGGTCAAGGTACTGGAGGCGGGGATCGGCTTTCCGCCTCGCGTATGGGGCTTCAAGTACAAAGACACGGACTACACGCTAAACCTGCTGCCCCTCGGCGCTTTCGTGCGCCTGCTGGGCGAGGAAGACCCCAGCGACCCGGAGAGCCTTGCGGCGCAACCAAAGTGGAAACGCACAGTGATCATCGGCGCCGGCGCCTTCATGAATCTCGTGCTTGCCATCGCGCTCTTCAGCGGCGGTCTGATCATCCCGCACCGCATTTCGACCGGTGGCGCCGCCATCGGAAGTGTGGTGCCGAACAGCCCGGCCGCCCGCCAGGATCTCCGCGCGGGCGACCAGATCCTCAAGGTGAATGGGCGCAATGTGCAGAGCACGCAGGATGCCTCATACCTGCTGCACCTCTATCAGGGTTCCACGATCGACCTGACGCTAAAACGCAGCGATGCGCGCACCGGCGCGGAGGCCGTGACGAAGTCGGTGTACTCGCGTTGGAACCCCGGTACGTACAAGGACGAGTGCGGCGTAGATCAACCAGTGGGCCCGATCGGCATTTCGATCGGCCCTGCGCATTCGCAGAAGATCTCTTCCACTGCGGCTGATCGGGTGAAGGCCGAAGCCGGCGCAAAGAAAGCAGCATCCGATTACAAGAAGGACGTCGCGTCCGGGTCGCCCGCCTTCTGTTACGCCGGAGCATCCTTCGGATTCACGCCGCTCACGGCCGCCCAGTGCGACGATCTGGCGCCGGACGCGCGCGCTACGGCGCAGGCCCTCAAGACCGAGCTGTTCTCTGAGTCCAGCTCACCCTGCTTCACGTTCACGGCACCCGATGCCATCGACGTGCCGAGCGTGGTCGAATCGCAGCCGCCCTGGGAGGCGATCCCTCACGGCGCGCGGCTTAGCTACGAGTCGCTGATTCTCGCGCGAAACCAGATCTGGCAGTGGGTGCGCGGCTTCGTCAGCCCGCAGGTCACGGGCCCAGTCGGCATCGCCCAGGCGACGGGCGAGGTTGTGCACCAGGCAGGATGGCTGTCGCTGATCAATTTCGCGGCGCTCCTGAGCATGAACCTGGCCGTCCTGAACGTGCTCCCCATTCCGATGTTCGACGGCGGGCGCCTGGTGTTCATCCTCATCGAGTTCCTGCGCCGTGGCCGGAGGATAGCGCCGGAAAAAGAGGCGCTGGTACATCTAACGGGCCTCGCCCTCATCCTTACCCTCTCGGTGGTAATCACGTACTTTGATGTGCTACGTATATTCAATGGAGACAGCCTGCTGAGATGATGATCCCACGACGCACGTCCAAGCCCGTCCAGGTCGGCGACGTCCAGGTCGGCGGTGACGCGCCCGTCGCCGTGCAGTCGATGTGTTCGACGATCACCGAGAACACCGATGCCACCGTCGCGCAGCTGGACCAGCTCAAGGAAGCCGGCTGTGACATCGTCCGCATCGCGGTGCCCGACCGCGCCGCGGCCGACGCTCTGCCCGAGATCGTCCGCCGCAAGCCGCTGCCGATCATCGCTGACATCCACTTCGACTACCGCTGGGCGCTGGCTGCCATCGATGCCGGCTTCGACGGCCTGCGGCTCAATCCTGGTAACATCCGCGACGCTGAGAAGGTGAAGCTCGTCGCCTCCAGAGCGAAGGAGCGAGGGATCTCCATCCGCATCGGCGTCAACGCCGGCTCACTGCCGCCGATCCGCGCGCTTGCCGACGGCGAACTGCCACCGTCGCTGCCGGACCGCATGGTCGACGCGGCGCTCTGGGAGATCAAGGTCCTCAATGACGCCGACTTTGACGACATCAAGATTTCGATGAAGGCGTTCGACGTGCCGACCATGGTCGAGGCCTACCGCCGGCTGGCGCCGCTCGTGCCATACCCGCTGCACCTCGGCGTCACGGAGGCCGGCACACCGCGCGCCGGCTCCGTGCGCAGCGCGATCGGCATCGGCATCCTCCTGGCGGAGGGCATCGGCGACACGATCCGCGTGTCACTCGCCGCCGACCCGGTCGAAGAAGTGCCGGTCTGCTGGGACATCCTCAACACGCTCAACTTGCGCAAACGCGGCGCGACGCTCGTCGCCTGCCCCACCTGCGGCCGCATCGAGATCGAGCTGATCCCGCTGGCGCAAAAGGTGGAAGAGCATTTCAACAAGCGCGGCCGCATCCTTACGGTGGCCGTCATGGGGTGCGTCGTCAATGGGCCGGGTGAGGCGAAGATGGCCGACCTCGGCATTGCCGGCGGCAAAGGCCGCGGCGTCATCTTCCGCAAGGGAGAGATCGTCAAGACGGTCGACGAGCCCGAATTCATGACAGCGCTGATCGAAGAGGGTGAGAAGATCATCGCCGAGATGGACGCAGGCACGTACACCGCCGTCAGCCACACCCTCGACAGCGATGTCATCCCCTTGGTCGAAGTACCGCGATAACGCCACGCCGGTCTTCGCTATCATGCAGGCGCTATGGTCGCATCACGCAAGCCCAAGGCACCCCCGAGGAAGCGGCGTGAGACGCTAGCCGAGAAGTTCGAGCGGATCCGCTCTGAGCCGGTTGGAACTCCGACCAAGCTCACGAAGCGCGAGGCGCGATACATTCTGGGGCGATTAGCGGGTATCGATCCTGACGCGCCGTCGGGTGCCGAAGTCATGCGCCGATTTTACGGCGACGCGGAAGAACAAGACGGCTCGTCGATTTGAGGTATCACCTTGATACTACGTTTCTCGTCGACTGGCAGCGCGAAGATCCCCGAGTCCAATCGCTTCGGGCGGAGATCACGGCGGGGCAACATGAGATATCGGTCGATCCGATTGTCGAGGCGGAATTCTTTGCGGTACCAATCCTGAATCGCGACATTGAACTGATTTTCGACTCCATCCTCAGTCTCGGAGAGAGGTTGCCGATCACCTCAGTCGCTTCTCAGATGGCCGCGCGTTGGCTCGGTCCGATGGACGCTGCTCAACGACTCGCGCGCTTCGCTGATGCCATCATCGCCGCGGTCGCGGTTACCAATGGCGCAACACTCCTCACTAACGACACGAGAATCGGGCCCGTCTTCCCGGTGCCGATCCAGCATTACTAAGCACTCGTATGCCACCAAAGCGCCGCCCTCCCTCCGCTGACCTCGCCCGCCTCACCGTGCTCGCCGCTGGCGATGAGGCTGCGTTCCTCAGCCATGCCCTCGAACTTCTGGCATCCCATGATCGGCTGGCGCGCGAGGCGGCGCTGTCGGCGCTGATCGATCGGCCGCTGGCAGATGCCCGGCCGGCGCTCCGGTCGCTGTACAACGAGCTCGACGGCGACGGATCCAAGCGCGATCAAGGCGCTACGATGCGCGAGATGATCGTGCGCACCCTGCGCGCTTTAGCCGATGTCCGCGACGCCGATGTCGCCGTCCGCGCATCAGGCACCAACGAGCTGATCCTCGGGCAGGACACGACGTGGCGGCTGCGCGTCCACGGCCTGCGCATGCTCGCCGAGATCGCGCCCGACGTCTTCCCCTACTACGCCGTGGAGCACCTGGACGACGCCGATGACCTGGGCGGCAGCGGCGAGCCCGCGAACAGCGCGCTCCAGCTGCTCGCCGACATGGGCCATTACGTGCCGATCTACCAGTGGTTGATCGCTGGCGAGCGCCACCCGACGCTCGTAACGGTAGCCTTCGAGCTTCTGGCAGATGCGCCGAGAGAGATCGTCCAGCGCTACGCGGCGAACGCGCTCGACGTAGCGATACGGCGCAACGACGAGCCGCTGTGTACCACGCTCGCGGAAGCGATCGTGCAACGGGAGATGGAGGCCTGTTACGGCCGGCTCGGCCGGCTGATCTCGAGCAAGATCTCCGACGAGCTGTACAACTATCTCGCCGTGCTGCTCGCCGCCACCAACCGCGCGCCGCTGCTCGCCATACTCGAACAAGAGCTGCACCGAGGGCGGCACGCCCGTCTCGTCGAGGTCGCGCTGCGGATCCGTACGACGCCGGAACAGGCTGCGATCCTCACGCGCTGGGAAGACGGCGATCCGTAGCTTCCCCGCCGTCCCGCGCATAGACTCCCAACATGGCCGACGCAACAGGCTCAGACCGCTACGTCGAAGCGAACCGGCAGCACTGGGACGAGATCGTCGATGTGCACGCAGGATCGGAGCTCTACGACGTCGCCAGATTCAAGGCCGGAGAGAGGCGCCTGAAGCCCGTCGAATTGGGGGAGCTGGGCGACGTGCGCGGCAAGTCGCTGCTGCACTTGCAGTGCCATTTCGGCATCGACACGCTCTGCTGGGCGCGAGATGAAGGCGCCATCGTCACCGGCATCGATTTCTCGGAGAACGCGGTGGCGAAGGCACGCTCGCTGGCGCTGGAGCTTAACGTTGATGCGCGCTTCGTCTGCTCCAACATCTACGATCTGCCAAAAAACCTCGACGGGCAGTACGACATCGTCTTCACGTCGTACGACGTCATGGGCTGGCTGCCGGACGTGGCGCGATGGGCGCAGGTCGCTGCCCACTTTGTGAAGCCCGGCGGCACGTTCTACATCGCCGAGTTTCACCCGGTTGCCTGGGTCTTCGATGACTCAGCCAGCGTCACGGACCTCAACGTGAAGTACCCGTACTTCCCAACGCCCGAGCCGCTGAAGTTCGAGGAAGACGGCACGTACGCCGACAGGACCGCGAACCTCCAACACCGCACCACGTATAGCTTCTCGCACTCGCTGGGGGAGATCGTGACGGCGCTGATCGACGCCGGACTGCGCATCGAGCATCTGCACGAGTTTCCGTTCAGCACGTACCAGTTCCTGCCATTCACCGAACGGCGCGAAGACCGCAAGGTCTACCTGACGAAGCACGACGGCTGCGTTCCGCTCCTCTACTCGATCAAGGCGACCAAGCCGGCGTAGGCGAGCCTAACCCGAACCGGTCCCGCCGAGTAAACTTCGGCCATGCCGACGTACATCCTGGCGCTCGATCAGGGGACCTCCAGTTCGCGCGCGATCCTCTTCGACTCCGCCGGTACGCCCGTCGCGCAGGCGGCGATCGAATTTCCGCAGATCTATCCGCAGCCCGGCTGGGTTTCGCACGATCCTGAAGCGATCTGGTCGTCTCAACTCGATGCGGCGCAGCGAGTGCTGGCTGAGAGCGGCACTCTGATCGAAGAAATCGCGGCGATTGGCATCACGAACCAGCGAGAGACGACGCTCGTGTGGGATCGCGCGACCGGCAGGGCGATCAACGACGCCGTCGTCTGGCAGTGCCGCCGTACCGCCGCCATCTGCGAGGAGCTGCGCGCGCGCGGTCTGAAGGCGGAGGTGCGGGCGCGTACGGGCTTGATCATCGACGCCTACTTCTCCGGGACGAAGGTGCGCTGGCTGCTCGACAACTCCGGCGCGGCCATGCAGAAGCGCGCCGAAGCCGGCGAGCTGGCGTTCGGCACCGTGGATTCATGGCTGGTCCACAAGCTCACCAGCGGCCGCACGCACGTCATCGATGCGACGAATGCTTCCCGCACGATGCTGTACAACCTGCGCGAGGGCACGTGGGACGAGCGCATGCTGGCTGAGCTGAACATCCCGGCGGCGATGCTGCCGGCCGTGGTCGATAGCAGCGGCGTCGTCGCCGAAACCGACGCGACCATCTTCGGAAGCGCGATCCCGATCGCCGGCTTCGCCGGGGACCAGCAGGCGGCGCTGTTCGGCCAGGGGTGCTTCGCGGCCGGGAGCGCGAAGAACACGTACGGCACCGGTTGCTTCATCCTTCAGCATACGGGCGGCCAGCCGGTCTTCTCGGAGGGCGGGCTGCTGACGACGGTGGCGTCGCGCATCGCGGGAATGCAGCGATACGCGGTCGAGGGCAGCATCTTCATCGCCGGGGCGGCGGTGCAGTGGCTCCGCGACGGCCTCGGCATCATCAAGAGCGTTGCCGAGAGCGAGGCGCTCGCAGCGTCGGTGCCATCGAGCGACGGCGTCTATGTCGTCCCCGCATTCTCCGGGCTGGGCGCGCCGCATTGGGATATGTACGCGCGCGGCACCATCACCGGCATCACGCGCGGGACGACGGCGGCTCACATCACGCGCGCGACGCTCGAGTCGATCGCACTGCAGACGCTCGATGTCGTCGAGCTGATGGAGCGCGAGACGGGCGCGCGGATGCCGGAGCTGCGCGTCGATGGCGGCGCGGTGGCGAATGACTTGCTGATGCAGATCCAGGCGGACGTGCTGCGGCGCCCGGTCGTCCGATCGGCGATTGCGGAGACGACGGCGCTGGGCGCGGCATATCTTGCCGGGCTCGCCGTCGGCTTCTGGCACGATGAGGCGGAGATCGCCCGCATCTGGCGATCCGGCGGCGTCTTCGAGCCGAAGATGCCGGCGGCGCAGCGCGATGCACTCGTCGAGGGCTGGCATCGCGCCGTCGAGCGCGCCAAGGGCTGGGCGAAGTGAGGGCCGCGCTCGCCGATCTCGCGAAGCAGAAGTTTGATGTTGTGGTGATCGGCGGCGGCATCAACGGCGCCGGCATCGCACGGGAGGCGGCACTCGCGGGCTACCGCACGCTGCTGGTCGAGCGGGAGGACTTCGGTTCGGGCACGACTTCGCGCGCCACGCGGCTGATCCACGGTGGTCTGCGCTACCTCGAACACGGGGAGTTCGGGCTTGTGTACGAGTCGCTCTCTGAGCGCGAGACGCTGGTGCGCGAGAAGTTCTATCTCGTGCATCCGCTGCGATTGCTCGCGCCGGTGTATCGCGGCGACGCACGGCCCGCGTGGAAGGTGCGCGCCGGCCTCGTGCTGTACGACCTGTTCTCGTTTCGCAAGTCGCTGCCGCGGCACCGGGCGATGCCTCGCGCGGCACTCGACGCGTACGAACCAGGGCTGAGCCGCGATGGACTCGAGGGCGCGTACAGCTTCTACGATGCGCAGGTCGAGTTCCCGGAGCGGCTCGTCGTCGAAGCGGTGCGCGACATGACTGATGCCGGAGGCATCGCCATCAACCACGCTGCGTGCACGCGGCTGATCTCTCCCGGCGGAGTGCTTCGAGGCATCGAGGTGCGGGACGAGTGCTCGGGCGAGTGCCTCGAAGTCGAGGCAAGAGTCGTCGTAAACGCAGCCGGGCCGTGGGTCGACCAAGTGCTCGCCGGCAGCGACGCCGAGCGCCACGACCTCCTCATCGGCGGCACCAAGGGCAGCCATCTCGTCGTGGAGTGGCCGGGCGGGCCGCGGCACGGGATCTTCGCTTCCGCGAAGGAGGACGGCCGGCCGTTCTTCATCCTCCCGTGGTATCGCTACACGCTCGTCGGCACGACGGACCTGCGCTACGACGGCGACCCGTCGAAGGCGCAGTGCACGCCGGACGAGCTGCGCTATCTGCTCGATGAGGCGACTCGCTTGTTCCCGGCGACGCCGTTGCGCGCCGAGCACGTCCTCTACACGTACTGCGGCGTGCGGCCCCTCCCGTACACGAAGGACGGCACCGACGAGAGCACGATCTCGCGCAGCCACTTCATCATCGATCACGCGAAGCGGGGCGGGCCGAACGGGCTGCTGAGCATCGTCGGCGGCAAGCTGACGACGTACCGGTCGCTCGCGAGGCTGGCGCTGCCCGCGATTGCGAAGCACGTCGTGCCGAGCCTCACGGCGGTGCAGGGCCGGAGCGAAGCTGGAAGCTGGAAGCCGGAGGCTGGATCTTCGGTCGAGGCAGATCCGCTCATGCTGTACGGGCCGCGCGCGGGGGAACTGCAGGTGTTGATCGAAGGCGATCCCTCGCTCGGCGAGCGCATCTGCGAACACAACCCGGAGGTGCTGGCACAGGTGGCGTACGCCGTCGAGCACGAGCAGGCCGTGACGCTCGGCGATGTGCTGCTGCGCCGGCTGCCGGTCGGCTGGAGCAAGTGCCACGCGCTCGACGGCGCCGAGCGGGCGGCCGGCGTGATGGCGCAGCGGCTCGGGTGGAAGGACGGCGAGGCTTCGCGGGCCGTCGTGGCGTACGAGCGAGAGCTGCGGCGGACGCTGGTGCCGATGGACGACCTTGCCGGCGAATGAACACTCTATCGACCTGCTTGGATACCACCCTGACCTCGTGCCGCTCGTGGCGCGGTGGCACTGGGACGAATGGGGTGCGGACTACGACGATTCGTCCCTCGACGAGTGGACACGGCAACTGGCGGGGAAGACTCACACAGACCGCCTGCCATGCAGCTGGGTCGCCTTTGTCGACGCCGAGCCGGTCGGTTCCGTCGTACTCGAACTCGATGGAGTAGAACCTCGACTCGAGCTGAAGCCCGATGTCGCGGGCCTCTACGTCCTCCCAAGTTTCAGAAACCGCGGCATCGGTAGCGCTCTGATGAGGGCGTGCGAGGCCGCCGCGCGCGAGTTCGGCGTGCCTGACATATATCTCTACACCGAGAGCGCCGAGACCCTGTACGCCCGCCTCGGCTGGGTGACCATCGAGCGAGGCGACTTCCTCGGAAGGCCGGTCGCGATCATGCGGAAATCGCTGCGCGCCACGGCGTGATCGAAAGCGCATTGTCGCTCGATTCGCCGTAGCGCCATTACGAGACGCACCTGTTGCTGCGACAATGGGCGATGCTCGTTGTGCGAGGGAAGGTCACTGAGGAGATGAGCGGGGCCGCGCTCGAGGAGCGGATGCGCCCCTATGCGGGTGTGACGGTCGATCTGGGGGCGGGGGACGGGCGGTTCGCCTACCGGTACGCGGCGGCGCATCCGGACCGGCTGGTGATCGCCGTCGACCCGGTGCGGGAGAACCTGCGCGAGATGTCGGCGCGGGCGGCTCGGAAGCCGGAGCGCGGCGGCGGCGCGAATGCGCTCTTCGTGGTGGCGAGCATCGAGCAGGCGCCGCCCGAGCTGCGCGGCGTAGCGGACGAGATCTATGTGACGCTGCCATGGGGCAGCCTCATGCGCGGGCTCATCCTGGGCCAGGACGCGATCATGGCCGCGATCGCATCGATGGGGCGGGATGGTGCCGCGCTGCGCATCGTGCTGAACACGCGCATCTTCGACGACCCCGTGCCGATCGAGGTGCGCGATCTGCCTGAAGTGACGCCCGATTACGTCCGCGATCCGCTGATCGAGGCGTACGCGCGCCATCGCATCGACATCCGCGAGGCGCGATGGATGTATGCCGACGAAGTGGCGGCGATCGGGACGACGTGGGGAAAGCGGCTGTCGCATCGTGCGCCACCACGTTCGGTGCTGATCGAGGCGACGGTCGGGGCGGGCGCGGATGAGCACGGCGGGGGCGGCGTGATGGGCTTATGAGCGACAGCACGGAACCCGTACGGCTGCCCGGCGGGAATGTCGCTCCTGTCTACCGCGTCGGCGATACCGTACGTCGCGTGACGGGATCCTGGACGCCGGCTGTCCATGCCCTGCTGCGTCATCTGGAACGCTCGGGGTTTGAGGGCGCGCCGCGCGTGGTCGGCATCGATGATGACGGCCGCGAGATCCTGTCGTACATCGAGGGCTCCGTGCCGTACGCGTCTGACATACCGAGCGAGATCTGGAGCGACGAGGCGCTGGCGCAGGCCGCGCGTCTCATACGCGCGTACCACGAGGCCGTGCAGTCATTCGAGCCGCCACCCGGCGCGCGATGGCGGCTCTGTCCGGGGGCCCCCACGCAGGGTGACATCGTCTGCCACAACGACATCGCGCCCTGGAACACCGCCTATCGAGACGGCGCTCCGGTGGCATTCATCGATTGGGATCTCGCAGCGCCGGCGACGCGCATCTGGGACATCGCGTACGCCGCGTGGCGTTTCGTGCCCCTGTACTACGATGGCATCCCAGGCTCTGACCGCCAAGCCGACACCGAAGAATACGCCCGCCGGCTAGCGCTCTTCTGTGACGAGTACGGCCCCGACGATCGGAGCGGACTGCTGGACGCGATTCAAGACAGGCAGCAAGCGATGTACGACACCGTCCGCACCTGGGGTGAAGCCGGCGTCCCGGGCTTCGCTGAGATGTGGCAGACCGGCCACGCAAACGCGCCGCTCCGTGACAAGGCATTTGTGCGCACGTTTCGGCAGGTGCTGGGGTCGAAGCTGTGAACTCGGTCGCCGATCATCCTTCCTCCACCTCGGCCGGTGCGCCACCGTGCTCGGTGCTGATCGAGGCGACGATCCGGGCGGTGGCGAGCGAGGGTGAGTGATGGCCCTTCGCCGCTGGTGTGCCCTGCGCACCGAAGTGAGATCATCTTCGTCGGGAGGGGACGGAGCTAAAGCTTCGTCCCTACGGGGAAACAGGAGCGCTATCGCGCGTTCGGCGCAGGGCAATCAGCTGGATATCGCCGCAGAGCTACCATGTCGTGGGAGCCACTTCATCCCACTCCCCGCGGCGGAGTGACCCACCATTACTCGGAGGCGACGGCATGACGCAGCACTATCAGAACTACATCGGCGGGCGCTGGTGCGACGCGCGCGGCGGTGCACGCTTCGAGCGCGAGAACCCGGCGACGGGCGAACCCACCGGCAGCTATCCGCGCTCGCAGGCGGAAGACGTGCGCGATGCCGTCTGCGCCGCCGCTGAGGCGCAGGAGAAGTGGCGGCGCATGCCGGCACCCAAGCGCGGCGAGATCCTCTTCCGGGCAGGCGAAATCCTGGTGCGCGAGAAGGAACGGTACGCGCGCGAGCTGACGGAAGAGATGGGCAAGGTGCTCAGCGAGGCACGCGGGGACATCCAGGAAGCCATCGACATGACGTACTACATGGCGGGCGAAGGGCGCCGCGCGTTCGGCCAGACGACGCCCTCCGAGCTGCCGGACAAGTTCGCGATGTCCGTGCGCGCGCCGGTCGGCGTCGTCGGTCTGATCACGCCGTGGAACTTCCCGATGGCGATCCCGTCGTGGAAGATCATGCCGGCGCTGGTGTGCGGGAACACCGTCGTCTTCAAGCCGTCGCAGTACGCGCCGAAGAGCGCCTACAACCTCATCGCCGCGCTGGAGGAGGCGGGCATACCGGCGGGCGTCATCAACCTCGTCTTTGGTGAGGGCGCGGAGGCGGGCGGCGCGATCATCGACGACCCGCGCGTCGGCCTGATCTCCTTCACCGGGTCGAACGCCGTCGGCCGGCAGATCGCCGTGCAGTGCGCGGAGCTGGGAAAGCCGGTCTCGCTCGAGATGGGCGGCAAGAACGCCATCATCGTGCTCGACGACGCCGACCTCCGACTGGCGCTCGAAGGCGTGATCTGGAGCGCCTTCGGCACCACCGGACAGCGCTGCACAGCGGCGAGCCGCGTCATCGTGCAGGCGGGCGTGTACGGCGAGTTTGCGCCGCAGGTCGTCGAGCGAGCGAAGCGGCTGCGGCTCGGCAACGGACTCGAGAGCAAGACCGACGTGGGGCCGGTGGTGAATGCCGACCAGCTGCAGAAGATCGCGTCCTATATGCCCGTGGGCGAGAAGGACGGCGCCCGGCTGGCGACCGGCGGCTCCGTCGCGCGAGGCGGCGGGCTCGACAAGGGCTACTTCTTCGAGCCGACCGTGTTCGTCGATGTGAAGCCGGGGATGCGCATCGCGCAGGAGGAAATCTTCGGGCCGGTGACGGCGCTGATTCCGGTGGAGAGCCTGGAGGACGCGGTCGAGGTGAATAACGGGGTGCCGTACGGGCTCAGTTCGTCGATATATACAAGGGACGTGAACAAGGCGTTCCGGGCGGTCGAGGGCATCGACACGGGGCTGGTCTACGTGAACGCCGGGACCATCGGCGCCGAGGTGCACCTGCCGTTCGGCGGCACGCGCGGGACCGGCAACGGGCACCGCGAGGCGGGCACGGCGGCGCTGGAGACGTTCACGGAGTGGAAGTCGGTGTACGTGGACTACAGCGGCCGGCTGCAGAAGGCTCAGATGGATGTTTGAGGAAGCGGGAAACGCGATGCGGGAAGCGGGAAGTCAGGCGACCCAACCATGACCGCGCTCTTCCGCGAGCCATCGACGCCGGCGGTGCCGCGCGGGGGTGAGGGGGCGATCCGGCACGGGTTCTGCTCGTTCTTCGGGGCACCGATCGTCGAGGACATGGGCACATGGCACGCTGACGTCGGCTTCGTCGGCGTGCCGTTCGACGCGGCGACGAACGACCGGCCGGGCGCGCGCTTCGGTCCGGCGGCGATCCGCGACGCATCAGCGCGCTATCAGCCGGAAGAGGACTGGTCCGGCTGGATCGATGCGGAGAGCGGCACGCGCATCCTCGGCGGCGTGTCGATGGCGGACGTCGGCGACGTCGACGTTCGCACGGTCGACCTGCTAGAGAACTTCTCGATCATCACCGACGCCGCACGGCTGGTGCGGAAGAACTGCCGCGTGCCGGTGTTCATCGGCGGCGACCACGCGATCACGTTTCCGATCGTGCGCGCGTTCGATGGCACGCCGCTGACGCTCATCCAGTTCGACGCGCACCAGGACTACACCGACGAGAAGTTCGGCGTCCGCTACTCCCACGACAACCACATGCGCCGGTCGAGCGAGCTGGCCCACGTGCGCCAGATCGTGCAGATCGGCCTGCGCGGCGTGCTCGAGCGCTTCGAGCCGTACGAGGCGGCGCGGCGCGATGGCGTCGTGGTCGTCCCGGCGGAGCGCATTGTGCGCGAAGGCGTGCCGGCGGCGCTGGCATCGCTGCCGGGCGGCGGGCCGGCGTACGTGACGATCGACATCGATGTGCTGGACCCCTCCGGCGCGCCAGGCACCGGGTATCCGGAGCCGGGAGGCATTGGCTACTACCAGCTGAAAGAAGCGCTGCAGATGGTTGCGCGCCAGTACGACGTGCTCGGCTTCGACGTGACGGAAGTGGCGCCGATCTTCGACCCATCGGGCGTCACCCAGCGCATCGCGGCGAAGCTGGTGCTGGATCTGCTGGGTGCGGTGTTTAACAACACTTGACACCTGAAGTTGCGCGCGCGCGGCATTCGATCGACGATCGGCGCGTGAAGCTAGTTGACCTCGATATCGTGATCTCTAGGGGCGCTTGGCCAAATTCGGCTGAATGTGTACAGGTTCTATCCGAGATTAGAGCGGCTGTGGCCGCCGTCGTTTGGCCTCCTGATCACGAAGATTTCGCGCTCCTTCCTGAAAGACAGCGGAACGGAGTTAAGCCGATAAAAGACGCGTTCCTTCTGAAGTTAGCGGGCAGTTATGGATGGTCGGTTATTGACCGCAAGAACCCGTACCGACTCGATGCCACTAGGCCGCTTTCTGGCGGGCTATTCTTTGGTGTCGAATGGGAGACAGGCAACATCTCGTCGAGCCACCGCGCGATCAATCGAATCGCTAAGAGTTGTTGGGAGGGAACGACTCGGGGTGGAGCCCTTGTCGTACCCACGCGGCTGATGTACCCGTACCTGACGGACCGCGTCGGCAACAGATCTGAGCTGCCGCCCTACTACGACCTTTGGCGCCGCTGGAAATGGTCTAATGGATTGCTATGCGTAATCGGTGTCGAACATGACCGGCTGGATCCCTCGGTGCCGCCTATCGCCAAAGGTACTGACGGTCGCGCACTGATCTAGTCCTTCCTCAGGAACAAAATGTATTCGTCCCTCATGACGTTCATCATTCCGGTGATTTGACGAATCATCCGATGCACTGGGAACAGGCCAATCTCTGCGCCGATTCGGCAAAGCCTATCCTCGATGCTCACTTCGCCCGGATCACTCGTGCGCAGGATCTGCATCAGCTGATTCGTGTTCGACCCAACAACGATGACGCAATATGCTCCGCTGACTAACACACGGTGACACTCACTTAGGATCTGCGCCATGTCGGTGAAGTAGGTCGCGACTTTCTCTCGCCCACGACCGCCTCTGAGCCCGACCATGCTCTCCCGAACTTTAGCAGGAGCATGTCCGAGGAACTGGAGGTGAGACAGGTCGTTTTCTATATAGTCGACGGCAAAGCTGTACGGCGGAGAAAATAGAACTCCGTCGACGGACTCGTCGGGCAGCGCGATGGCTCGCGCGTCGCCAGTCATGATCTGTGCGTCTCCAATTTCGAGCTTCAACTCATCGCGCCGCTTTGCGAATTTGTCCACGGCTTGAGAGTATTTTCGCAGAATCTCTCCGAATAGGTCCCGTTTTGTCCGATTCTCCGTGCGCTCTGCGTAGCCGCGGCTATCCAAGTACGCGAGAACCACGAGATCGCGGATTGAGTCGGGGACCGACGGCCGGCCGCCGGCCGTGAGTTCCTGTTCGATGGCCTTGGCCTGCGCGAATACTCCCGCCAGTGCGCCAACGGGTGCTGTGAGAGCGCGTGCTTTTGCTTGACCCATCAACGCACAGAAGGGGCTCGCATCAATGCCGACGCTGTGGATACCAACGGTCGCTGCCTCAACCGGAACCGTGGCGCTGCCGGACATCGGGTCGAGGACCGTCATACCTGGCCGGAGACCCATAACATTGAGGAGTGCCTTAATCATCTGCGGGTGGAACTTTCCCCGGTAGGGAAAAAGCCCGTGTGTCGCATATCCCGTCTTGAACTGGTTCATCTTGAAGAATGACTTGAGTCTCAGCGATGATCTCGAAGAGACTGCGAGCGGCGCGCCGTTGCAGAGCAAGAAGTGATTCGTGTACTCCGAGCCGACTTGCGCAAAATACGCGCCGCGTGTGCGGATCTCGTCCCGCGAGAGACATTGGGCTTCACCGAAGGCGAGCTGGAGCTCGTAAAGCTCGTTCAATTGCGGCACGAGCTCTAGGTCAGAATCAAACAGCTGGGGCAGGCAGTCCCGAAACGGGGCGTTCTCCGGGCGCAAGGCGAAAGGTGCTTCCACGAGAAGTCGCGGCTGCGAGGTTTCAGGCTTGGCTGCGATCACCATAGGATTCCAACTTTCTCCATAGAAACTATGTTCTATCTTGGCATAGGGCCAGCCCTGCGTCTAGGGGTAACAAGTCAAGTCGGCGGAGAGGTTCAGTTCTACTCGCCAGGCGGTGAAGACTCGCGGCGCGGGCTCGGCACGTCGCTCTCCAGCCACCCCGGATCGGACACCTCCAGCTTTGCGTGCACGGTGTCTCGCACGTGCGCTAGCACGAGGTCGCGGAAGCGGCCGGAGTCGGCGTCGCCGGCGCGGATGCGGTCGGAGAGCTCGCTGTTGCGCTCGATCAGCTGCTGCCGCATCGACGCGAGCGACGGCGGGCGCTGCGCGGGGCCGAGGACGAGGTCGAGGCCTCGCCACTCGGCATCGAGCTGGCGCTCTTCGTTCTGCAGCTCACGCCGGACGATGCGGATGACGTTGGCGGCGACGCGGGCGTTGTACTTGCGCGCGCCGTCGAGCGAGGGCACGAACTGCTCGTCGAGCAGCAGCTCTACTGCGCGGAGGAGTTCATCGGTGGTGGGACGGTCGTGCATCATTAGTCTCCTTGTAATTGGTGACTGGTGATTGGTTGAGCCGGGCTCACCAGTCACCAATCACCAATCACTATCCAACCAGCTCCAGCAGCTCCCATTCGGTCTCGGCAGTGCGGCGGCCGATGCTTGCGAGCTCCACGCTGTTCGAGATGCCGTCGATGTAGGTGCGGGCCTGGCTGAGGCAGATGACGCCCCAACGCAGGTTGCCGAAGACCTCCCAGAAACGCACGCGCTCCGGGTCGACCTTACCGCCTCCGGCCGCCTCGTATGCGGCGAAGAAGGGCTCGCGGTCGCCGATGCCGCCGACGGGCTTCGGCCCGCCGAAGCGCCACGAACGGACGCAGATGAAGCCCATGTCCTCCATCGGGTCGCCGATGTGCGCCAGCTCCCAATCGAGCACGAGGCGCAGGCCGTCGGGGCCGAAGAGCATGTTGCCGATGCGGAAGTCGCCGTGCACGAGCGCGCGGATGTTGCTGTCTGCTGCTTGCTGTTTGCTGTTTGCGTGCAGCCAACGGAAGGCCAGCTCGAACGCCGGGTGCGGCTCGAGGGCGATCGTGCGGAAGATCTGCTCGTAGCGCTGCACCTCGTACGCGGCGGGCGCGATGCCGTCGGGCGGGGCGGGCAGGCTAATGAGGCCGTGCGTCTTCGGGTCGATGCGGTGGATTTGCGCCAGCGCGCGCCCGAGCTGCTCGGGCATGAGGTCGCGGGCCTCGGCGTAGACGTCTTCTCGGAGCAGCCGGCGGGGGAGCGTTTCGCCGTCGACGCGCCGGACGAAGAAGGACTCGCCGCTGCCGATGGAGCCGTCGCCGATCCACATCGGCTCGGGGGCGGGGACGCCTTCGTCGAATGCCGCGCGCATGAGGGCGAACTCGGCTGGGCGGGACAGCTCCTTCGGGGCGCCGCGGACGTCGCGCTGGAGGATCAGCGGCAGCTGTTCGCTGCTGCCGTCGGGCCGATCGAGCAATGCATCGAGCGACCACGTCTCGCGCGATGCGCCGCCGGTGAGGCGCCGGAGGTCGCTGACGCGCACGGCAGCGGCACCGGTCTGACGCGCGATGAAGGTTTCGATCCGAGATGTGAGTTCTTCGTCAGGCGTCACGACGGTAGGTTATCCACAGAGGACACAGAAAGCACAGAAAAGCCGACAAGAGCGACGCCTTGCGCGCGAGCGCGCCAACAAGAACTCTGCGACCTCCGCGGCTCTGCGGTGATTCCTAATTCTGTGTCCTCGGTGTCCTCTGTGGATGGTCCTGAAAGGACTCAGACGACTTGATCGAGGTACTCCGATAGGCCGTAGCCTACGGCGTCGCCGCAGCGGAACTCCGTCATGCCTTCGCCGACGTGGGTGGTCATGCCTTCGCGGCGGTTGCGCAACGGGATGAAGCCCATCACCTTGCCGGAGACATCGAGCTGCTCGCGGGTGTTGAGCTTGAGGTGCGCGAGCAGGCTCTTGTGGAAGAGACCGCCGTCGTCGAATTCGGTGTCGATGTCGACGCCGACGATTTGGTCCATCTTGTCGCCCCGGTAGACGACGCCGCCCTGCGTGCGATGCTCCGGGTCACGCCAGACCGTCGAGACCATCATGCCGAAGTCGGGCGCGAAGTTGATGGTGAGCCAGCGGTACGAGTGGATCGCCTGCCAGTAGCGCGGACCCCACGAATGGTCGCGCAGACCAAGACCGTCGATCTGCATCGCGCTGCCGTCGACCTCGACGGTGCCGCGCACGCGCATGTGCTGCTCGTAGTGCGCTTTCGCGAACTCCTTCTCGGGATCCACGATCGTGTGGTTGCGGCCGGTGCTGCCGTAGGCCGGGCCCGCAGCCTCGTGGACGAGGTCGAGCTTCACTTTCTTGAAGGGGTTGTTCTTAAAGGCGGCGCGAGGGTCGGCCATCTGTGCCGGCTCGGTGAGGTACACCGCCGATCCGTCGTAGGTGGTGCGCACCTTCTCGAGGCCGTCGATGACTTCGAAGCGCATGCCGCCGGCGTCCATCGCCTCGTTCGAGGTGATCTCCGGGCGCTTGTACTGGAAGAGCACGCTGCCATCGGGCTGATAGAGGGTGAGGGTCATCTCGGCATAGCCCTCGTTGGCGCGGTTGCCGAGGCGGACGAAGCCGCCGGCGTTCCGCGCGCGGTCGAAGAAGTTGAAGTACATGCTCTCGTTGAAGTTGGGCTCGGGGCCGAGCTCGTGCGTGTAGTCGTCCTGTGCTGTGATGTCACCAAAGATCGCGACCATGTGTCACCTCTTGTTGATACGCAGCGCCGTTACGTGACCGCTGTAATGTCGAGTGTAGGGGAGGGAGCAAGATGGAGCCACAGGTCTCTGCGCTTCCAGCGCCGTCCGGATACACCGCAGAGGCGCGGAGGGCGCGGAGTGCTCGGGGTTCCGCAGAGCCTTGGCCGTGCGTGTCACCAAGGGGTCACCAGGTGTCGATGCAGCGCTTCTTGGTGGTGCGGGGCGCGGGCGCGGGGAGCGAGCGCAGGGCGGTGGTGATCCAGCGGCGGGAATCGATCGGGTCGATGACGTCGTCGATCTCGAAGTGGGAGGCGGTGTTGACCGCCTTTCCACGCTCGTACATGCGCTCGACCATCTCGTCGTACAGCGCCCTGCGCTGTGCCGGATCTTCGACGGCGGCGATCTCGTTGCGGTAGCCGAGCTTGACCGCGCCTTCGAGGCCCATGCCCCCGAATTCGCCCGTCGGCCAGGCGACGGTGAAGAACGGCGCCTTGAAGCTGGCGCCGGCCATCGCCTGCGCGCCGAGGCCGTACGCCTTTCGCAAGATGACCGTGAAGATCGGCACGGTGACGCCGGCGCCGATGACGAACATACGCGAGGCGTGGCGGACGAGCGCGGTCTTCTCGGCTTCGGGGCCCACCATGATGCCCGGGGTATCGCACAACGACAACAGCGGGATGTCGAAGGCGTCGCAGAGCTGCATGAAGCGCGCGGCCTTGTCGGCGCCGTCGCTGTCGATCGCGCCGCCGAGATGCATCGGGTTGTTGGCGATGATGCCGATGGGACGGCCTTCGACGCGCGCGAGCGCAGTCACCATGCCGGGACCGAAGCCGCGGCGCAGCTCGAGCACGGATCCGGCATCAGCCAGCGCATCGATCACCGAGCGCACGTCGTAGATGCGGCGGCGATTCTCCGGGATGATGCCCCGCAGGACGCGCTGGTCGGCGCAGCTCCAGTCGCTCACGGCGCCCTGGAAGTACGACAGATATTGCTTCGCGGCGCGCACCGCCTCCGCTTCGTCCGCGACGGCAATATCAACGACGCCGTTGCGCACCTGCACGTCGAGCGGGCCGATCTCCTCCGGCCGGAAGACGCCGAGGCCGCCGCCCTCGACCATCGCCGGGCCGCCCATGCCGATGTTCGAGCCGTGCGTTGCGATGACGACATCGCAGCAGCCCAGGAGGGCGGCGTTGCCGGCGAAGCAGCGGCCCGACGTGATGCCGATGAGCGGCACGAGACCGCTGAGCTTGCCGAAAGTAGTTGAACGCCATGCAGTCGAGGCCGGCGACGCCGAGACCGTCGGTGTCGCCGGGACGACCGCCGCCGCCCTCGGTGAAAACGACGATGGGGAGGCGCCACTTCTCGGCCAGCTCGAACATGCGGTCCTTCTTGCGGTGGTTCTGCGCGCCCTGCGTGCCGGCGAGCACGGTGTAGTCGTACGACATCGCGATGCAGCGCGCGGTCTCGTCGCCGAAGAGATCGCCGTTGACGCGGCCGATGCCGGCGACCAGGCCATCGGCGGGCATCTGCTTGATCAGCTCTTCGACCGAACGACGGCGGCGCTGCGCAGCCAGCACGAGGGGGCCGTACTCGACGAAAGAGCCCTCGTCGCAGAGATCATCGATGTTCTCGCGCGCGGTGCGCTGGTGCGTCTTACGGCGGCGGGCGACCGCGTCGGGCCGCGCTTCATCGAGGCCGACGGCGTGCCGCTCGTGTACTTCGGCGAGGTCCGGGCGGATCTCATCCAGATCGACAGCGTCGGTCGATACCACCTCGGTCACCGCACCTGCGGCGGGTTCGAGCAGAGCAAGGGGATGGCCCTCGAAGACGGTGTCACCGAGCGCGACGGCGATACGCTGGATGCGGCCGGCGCTCTCGGACTTCACGACATGCTCCATCTTCATCGACTCCATGACGAAGAGCTGCTGGCCGCCGCGCACGACGTCGCCCTCGTGAACGTCGATGGCGATGATGGTGCCCTGGATCGGCGCGCGGAGGGCGGCCGTGCCGGCGGGGACATCTACGTCCGCAGCAGATCGCGAGATGTCGCCGGGGCGGTGGGCGGACTTGCCGTGATGCAGTACGGCGAGGGGATCGCCTTCGTCGATGCGAGCGCCAGCGAATCCGCTGCGCGCCGCATCGGGCGCGTCGTCGAAGGGGTAGGCCCGATCGTCATCTCGATCGGCGGTTAGTTCGGCGACGTGGTCGTCGATGAAGCGGGTGTAAGTGCCGTTGCCCGCGAACTCCGGATGCTCCAGCAGTTTCTGGAGGAAGCCAATGTTGGTGTCGATGCCTTCGATGCGGAATTCGCTGAGGGCGCGCCGGGCGCGCGCAATGACATCTTCGAAACTGCCGGTGGGAGAGTGGGCGATGAGCTTGGCCAGCAGCGAATCAAATGCCGGACTCGTGACGTAGCCGGCATAGGCGAACGAATCGACGCGGACGCCCGGGCCGGCGGGCGCCTCGAACGCGGCGATCGTGCCCCCGGACGGCTTCACGCTGCCGTCGGGCCGCATCGACTCCATGTTGATGCGGAGCTGCATGGCGAGGCCGCGCGGCGCCGGCACGCCGGCCTGCTGCAGACGCAGCTCGGCGAGCGAATCCTCGGCCGCGAGATGGAGCTGCGTGCGGACGAGGTCGATGCCGGTCACTTCTTCCGTGATGGTGTGCTCGACCTGGAGGCGCGGGTTGGCCTCGATGAAAGAGAACGGCGTGTCGTCCGCGATCTCGCGAGCTCCATCAAGCAAGAACTCGAAGGTGCCGATATTGTCGAACCGCGCTTCGCTCGCCATGCGCACGGCCGCCGACGTCAGCCGATCGCGCAGGGCTGCCGGAAGGTGCGGGCTGGGCGCGATCTCGACCAGCTTCTGGGTGCGGCGCTGGGCCGTGCAGTCGCGCTCGCCGAGATGGCTCACTTCACCCGAGCCGTCGCCGATGATCTGCACCTCAATGTGTCGGGCGCGCTGCAAGAGCTGCTCGACGTAGACATCGGCGCTGCCGAAGGCGGAGCGCGCTTCGGACTGACACCGTGCGAAGGCGTCTGCCAGCTCATCGGCGTCGTGCACGGCGCGCATTCCTCGGCCACCACCTCCGGCGACGGCCTTGATCATGATGGCGCCGCCCGCGCCGAGCGATGCAAGAAAGGCGCGAGCGTCGTCGAGCGTGGTGAGGGCGGAGGTCCCGCGCAACACCGGCACGCCGAGGCTCTCGGCGAATGCGCGCGCCCGGCCCTTGTCGCCAAAAAGCTCCAGGATCTCTGGTCGCGGACCGACGAAGATCGTGCCAGCATCGATGCAGCGGCGGGCGAACGCCGCATCTTCGCTGAGGAAGCCGTAGCCGGGATGGATGGCATCGCAGCCGGCTTCGGACGCGATGGCGATGATCTGCTCCGCATCGATGTACGCAGCGGACCCGCGGCCGCGCAGGGGTCGCGCCTCGTCCGCGCGGCGCGTGTGAAGGGAGCGCGCATCGTCCTCGGAGAAAACGGCGACGGTCGAGATGCCCATCTCGGCGGCCGTGCGCATGATGCGGATGGCGATCTCGCCGCGGTTAGCGATGAGCAGGCGGTTGACGGGCATAGCGTCGGCCTTCTGTGGTGGCGCGCGTACCATAGCTGCGCGAGCTAGATCTGAATCTTCGCGCATGAAGGATAGGCGCGCTACTTGCGAAGCGCCGGGGCGCCGCTGAAGCTACGCGGCTACGGGTTGGCGCGCTCGCTGCTGTGCCGGTCTGCCTGCGCCCGCGCTGATAGAATCTTCGCGTGGACAGCAAGATCGAGCTTCGCGTGGAGACGGTGCTCGTCCCGGCGGGCGTCTTCCGCATAGGGGACTCTGCCGGGCGACCGGACGAGCAGCCGGAGCACGATGTTTATGTGAGCGCGTTTCGCATCGCGGTGCTGCCGGTCACGAACCGGGAGTACGGGGCGTTCGTCGAAGCGACCGGACACGAGCCGGGGCGGTTCCGCGACGAGCCGGCGTTCTCATTGCCGGAGCAGCCTGTCGTCGGTGTGAACTGGTTCGATGCGGTGGACTACTGCGCGTGGCTGAGCGACGCGACGGGGCGGCGCTTCCGGCTGCCGACGGAGGCCGAGCGAGAGAAGGCAGCGCGCGGCGGCATCGGCGGGCTGCGGTATCCGTGGGGCGACGACCCCGGCACCAACGGCGGGCGGTTCGAGCAGGTCGCGCCCAACGCAGCAGGCATATCGGAGCCGAACGGTTTCGGGCTCTACGACATGGGTTACAACGTGCACGAATGGTGCTCCGACTGGTACGACGCCGCGTACTACGCCTCATCGCCGGCGCGCGACCCCGGCGGGCCGGCCTCGGGGACGCGGCGGGCGTCTCGAGGGGGTGCGTGGCGGCATCAGATCAAGATCAGCCGCTGCGCCGCGCGAAGCAGCCTGAACCCGAGCTTTCGCTACAACGACTACGGCTTCCGCGTTGCGGAGTCAGTGGCGTAGCCACAGGACGGCTGGCGCGCCGACGCGCTATGCGTCGCGGTATCGGCTCGCGATCTCGGTTGTGCGGGCGACCTGAACCAGACGGCTGCGGTCTTCAGCGAGCCGGGCGAGCGATGATGTGTCTTCGAGCGCGGGGATGCAGGTCACTTCGCCCAGTCGCAAGCCGGCGAGCGATGCCTGGACGACATCTTCTGGCGCCATCGCCGGCGGCAGGCCGGACGAGTTCAGGCCGCGGACATCATGGAACTCGGTCTGCACGAGGCCGGGGCAGAGCACCTGCGCCTGGACGCCGCTGCCCGCGAGCTCATTCGCAAGGATCTCGGTGAAGGTGTTGATGTAGGACTTCGCCCCGGCGTAGACCGCGCGTTGCGGCATCGGGGGCGATGGCAGCGATGCGCTGAACGCCAGCAGCGACGATACGTTCACGATCGCACCGACGCCGCGCGCGATCATCGCTGGCAGCGCAGCTCGCGTCAGGCGCGTGATGGCGACGATGTGCAGCCGGATCAGCTCTTCGGCCCGGTCCGGCGGCAGCTCGACGAACGGCATGTAGCCGCCGAAGCCGGCGCAGTTCACCAACAGGTCGAGCGCCTGCTCTTCGATCGCGCGCTCGGCTGCCTGCAAGCCTTCGGGATCCGTGAGGTCAGACGCAAGCACGTCGATGCGCCGGCCGGTCTGCTCTCCGAGCCGCTTCGCGAGCGCCTCGAGGCGGTCGCGGCGGCGGGCGACGATGATGACGTCGTAGCCATCGCGCGCCAAGCGCTCGGCAAAGGCCTCGCCTATGCCGGACGAGGCGCCTGTGACTATTGCAGTGCGAAGAGCAGGAGTGTCGGTCATCGATGTTCGCTCCGATGCTGCCGTATGCTATCCGCCTGCGGCTCACGGCGGCGTGCCGCTAGTGGGCGATGAGTTCTTCCGAAACGGACCAGAGCTTGCGGGCGTCATCGGCATGGAGCGCGTAGGGTAAGTAGCCGGACATCGGCTGCTCCTCCGTCCACGGCTTCGCGATCGCGCAGTCTTCGAGGTAGCGACCACCGACGCCTTCGAGCTCCGGCGCGACGGCCGCCCAGATCGATGTCGCCGCGCCCTGAGCCGTGCTCTTGAATCGCTCATTCACCTTGCCGGACTCATCGAACCAACCGAGAGCCATCTGCTCCTCTCGGGACATGTGCTTCTGCAGGCCGGTGAGGATGCCGCCCGGCATCACGGCGTTCGAGGTAATACCATCGGCAGCGTGCTGTTCGGTGAGGCCGACGGCGAAGAGCGCGTTCGCCGTCTTTGACTGGCCGTAGCCCATGAACGGATCGTAGGGCCGTTCACGAAAGTTAAGATCGTCGAAGTGCATGCCGGAGCGGCGATGGCCGATGGAGCTGAGCGAAACGACGCGCGCCGCTCCCGCGGCTTTGAGCGCCGGAAGGAGTCCGACCGTCAGCGCGAAATGGCCGATGTGATTGGTGCCGAACTGCGATTCGAAACCATCCTCCGTGTACGACAGCGGCGGCGCCATGATGCCGGCGTTGTTGATGAGGATGTGGAGCGGCCGGTCTTTGGCGAGCCTCCGGTCGACAAAGGCCCGCACCGATGCGAGCGACGCGAGGTCGAGCAGTTCGGCCTCGATAGCAGGATTGCCGGTGTCCTGACGGAGCATCGCGGCCACCGATTCCGCTTTGGCCTTATCGCGGGCTGCGATGACGACGCGCGCGCCCGCCGTCGCCAGCGCCCGCACTGTCTCGATCCCGATGCCGGACGCGCCGCCGGTGACGATGGCGTCTCGTCCGCGCAAGTCGTGGCCGGCGATCACTTCAAGGGCGGTCGAGCGCGCGCCGAACTTCGGTTCAGGCTGCTGGGGTTCGGTCATTCGGGGTCGCCTCTTCGCTGGCCGTCATCTGAGCAAACCGGCGATACACCGATGGCTACTCGAAGCACCGTGCGGGGGTCGCCGACGGCCAGCGTACGCGACGGTCGCGTCGGAGGCTAGTACCCAGTCCGGAACGCGGGCGCCGAAGCGTGGCGTCCCGGACCGACATCAGCGTCTTCGCGTCAGGCGATGCTGCTCGCCACGTGCGGCGCGATCACCGCATCGCGCTGCGGCTCGCGGGAGGCGGCGCCGCCGAGCTCTTGCCATACGCGCCACCCGAACCACAGCATCAGCGGCAGCAGCACGATGGCGATGGAGAGCGGCTCGCCGGGGTGGCGGATCTGGTATGGCTGCACGGCATCGCCACCCACGACGTAGCGACGCACGACGTCGTTCAGCGCCTGCGAGCCGGTCCCGAGGAAGCCGAGCGTCGAGACGGCCAGCCCGGTGAGGTTATACGCGCGAGAGGTGAGCGATGCGCCCTGCGCCTTGCGCCTCCTCAGCACGGTGGCGCCGAGGCCGTGCACGGCAAAGAGCACCGTGCCGGCAAAGGCGAGCGAGATGCCTGTAGCCACGTCGTCCCGAATGCGCGCATCGGACGGGTCGATGGTCGTGGTCGCCGGCGGCGTGCTACGCGCGCCCGGCGCCGATGATGGCGCAGGATAGGCCGAATATTGGGTTTGGGGCCGCGCGTCGTAACTGAAGTCGCGTCCGCTCATCCGGGCGAACCCGGTCTTCAGGAGCAGGCCGGCACCGGCTGCCACCAGAAAGACGCCGATGAGCATCGCCACGGCGGTGTAGCCGAGCAAGATGCCCGGAAATTGGATGTTCCAGCCTTCCGCGCCACGGCGGACGAGCAGCACGATGCCGCCCACGATGATCGAGAGCACGATGAGCGTCGGAAGCAGTGCATAAAAGACCCACATAGCTATTCCTCCTCTACTTTCGATTCAAGGTACGGCGTGTGTGGCGTCGCGGGTGAGTGGCATTCGTACCATCGCGCGCTGTCAATTGGACCATCGCGCGGCTGAAGCGCCTAGCTTCGCAGGCGCACACCTGAGCGGAGGCTTAGCGGCGAAGTTGGCGGATGTCGTCGATCGAATAGTCGCAAGCGGTCGTGGAGCCGTGACGCGGGTGCTTCATCAGCGGTTGAATCTGCTCCGCAACAAAGACATCGGCGATGACTTGTGGGCATACTCGCAGGCGCAAGGACGCCCGGCTCGTGTTCACACAACTTCGGGCCGCTGTCCCGACTCCTTGGAATACGAGCAGCTAGTGACGCATGCGCTAGGCCGCCGGAAATCCGGTCGAGGCCTTGATTGCGTCGATCTGGGGCGTGTGGTCGCCGTCATGGATGCGCTGGAAGACCGCCCACTCGCGCGAATTGAACGCACCGAAGACGAAGTGCTTGAATGTGACCTCGACATTGGTCGACGCGTCGAGACCGCGAATGAACGCGAGGAGATCGTCGTGCGCCGCCTGCGATGCGGTGCGGGCCTCGCCAAGAGTAGCGAAGCGCGTGAACGTTACGCCGTCCTGCACCGCCTCTTCTTCGAACTGGGGGCCAAAGCCGGGCGGCAGGTGGCCCTCACCCAAGTTGCGACACAGGGTGGCGAAGATCTGCTTCGTCGTCACCACGTGCGCCATCAACTCCAGGACACACCAGTCCTCGGGTGACGGCTTGTACTGCGCCTGAGGTTCCGAGAGACCGGCGAGCGCGTGCGTAATGCCATCATGGCCTTCCTGGACGATGGCCCCGATCTCCTTCGGCGTCTTCACGGCGCCATCGCGCACGTACGACACCGCTTGTGCTCGTCTGTCGTCCGGAATCGTCAGTGTCTTAGCGCCATCAGCGCCGACAACGTACTTCAGTCCGAGATTCATGGTTCTGTCTCCTGTAGTCCGCAATAGGTGACGTGCCCGACGCGGGCGCTGGCCCCACGAAGCTCAACTCCCGCTTCTGGACATTGATGATCGCCGATAATCCTATCAACCAGCGCGGTGCCCGGCGAGAGGCTATACTGCCGTCACCTCTATGATGAGCGCAATGATAAAGCTGCGACGCTAACTGTCCGCTCCGGCGGACGCCCCGGCCGAAACACCGGCCGGGCTTACCTCCTGTCATCAGGACCTTTGTTGCGTGCCTGCTGACGGCGTCGTTGCCGCGCCTCCCTTGATTCTTCCGTCCGCGCGACACGGCGCCTCCAGCAGGCCGGAGGTGTGGTATGCGTCGCATCGATCCCAGGGTTACTCATCGCCGTCCGGAACTCTCCCAGCACTACCTGCGCGATGCCACCGTCGCGCGCTCGCTCGTACGTCGGATGCGCCTGCCGCCGGGCGCGCTCGTCGTCGAGCCGGGCGCCGGCGACGGCCGCCTCACGGCGGCGCTCGCGGATGCCGGCCATCGCGTCGTCGCCATCGAGATGGACGCTGAGCTACACGCACGGCTGCGAGCGCGTTTTGCCGGCCGTGCGAACATCGAGTGCGTCCGGGCCGACTTCATCGAGTTCGGCCTCCCTTCGACGCCGTACTGCGTCGCGTCCAACGTGCCGTACAGCATCACCGCCGCCGTCATGCGCAAGCTGCTGCACGCCGCCCGGCCGCCCGATGTGGCCGCGCTCATCGTGCAGCGCGAGGCGGCGCAGAAGTTCGCCGGCGCTCCGTGTGAGACGCTGTTCGCGCTGCTTCACAAGCCGTGGTTCGAGATCGAGGTCGTGGCCACGGTGCCGCGCCGCGACTTCGCGCCGCCGCCGCGCGTCCACAGCGCGCTGCTGCGCATCGAGCGCCGCGCGGTGCCGTTAGTCGCCGCCCGTGATGCCGGGCGCTATCGTTCACTCACGAGCGCGGCGTTCACGTACGGTCTGTGGCGCGCGCTACGCCGCGAACTCACCCCACGCCACATCAAGCGCCTCGCCCGAGACCACCGCTTCGCGACGGACGCACCGGCATCGCACCTGAGCTTCAGCCAGTGGCTGGCGATCTTCCGCTTCGTCGAGCACGAATGCCTCGGGCACGATCCTACGCTGCGGATGTGGGTAGCGGCGTGAGAGGAGGGGACGCATCGCCGAATTCATGCAGAGGGACACAGATGAACGTGACAGGGAAATGGCCGCACCGAGTGCTGATAGCGACGCTCGCGCTCGGCGGGGCCGCCGCCTATCAGCGAGTCGCGGAGGCTCGCGACGCACGGCGCAATTCACCGCCGGGCAATCTCTTCGACGTTGGAGGATATCGGTTGCATGCGGTGATCGCGGGCGAGGGCAATACGACCGTCGTTTTCTTGTCGGGCCTCGGCGGGACGTGTCTGGAGTGGTACGGAATTCAACGCGAAATCGCGCGTGAAACGCGGACCATTTCGTACGACCGTGGCAGTTTGGGATGGAGCGACCGGCGCCCGGGCCGGAGCACAAGCTGCGCGATCGCACAGGAGTTACGTGCTCTCCTGTACGCCGCTGGCATCGCCCCGCCGTACGTGCTCGTAGGGCAGTCGTTCGGGGGCGTGCACGCGCGCGTATTCGCGGATCAGTACCCGGATGAGGTAGCAGGTATGGTACTGGTCGATGCCTCGCACGAAGATCAGGCGCCGTTCTGGGAGCGGCGGCCGCGCCTCACGAGGATCCGCGAGACGGTCTCGTGGCGGATCTACGTCCTGAATCCGCTGCTCGCACGCTTGGGCATCCTTCGCCTCCGCGGTATGTCAGTCGAGCTCTTCGAATATCTTTCGGCTGAGGTGCGCCGGCAGGCGAAGGCTCTCGCCTTGCGCTCAAGGGCGTTCGATGGAGGGCTCGCCGAATATCGAGCGGTTACCGAGAGCGACCGACAGGTGCGCGCCGCACGCGCCCTCGGTGATATGCCGCTCATCGTGCTGACAGCGCTGTGGCGATCTCCGCAGCGGGGGTTCGCATCGGAGCACCAGTTCAACGCGTTTTGGATGGAATTACAATCGCAACTTGCGGCACTATCGTCGAACAGCATTCACGTCGTCGCCAATACGGATGAGCACTTCATGCAGCACGGCGAGCCGGAGTTAGTGGTCGATGCGATCCGGCTAGCTCTGACCTTGGCGTAGGTCCCCGGGGTAACGTCGTTGATCGATCAGCACTCGACGCTCACCTCCCACTACAACAACATCTTTTTCGGAGCGCCGGAGGGTTGGCGGCGGAAGTTTGAGATCAGCCAGCGCTTGAATCCGCCCGACTCCACTTCCTCGATCCGCCCACGGGCGACGTCGACGAGCGTCTCCTGCACGCGCGAGGCGAAGCCGGCGTAGGCCTCATGTGTCTCCGGCGTGATGTTGAGCACGTCGGACATGTGGGCGGCGACGGCGATCTGGCGCTCGCACAGCCGCAGCAGCCAGCCCAGCTCGATCTCGGCCCAGGCGAAGTGGAACGAGGCGTCGGCGAAGCTCAACGCCAGCCGCGTGTTGTTCGACTCCGGCCCGACTTCCAGCAGCGTCGCTCCGAAATTCGGCCGCCCGAGGTCGCTGGCCGTTCGATACACCAGGCGCAGCTCCGCGTCGGCCGCGAGCGTCGTACCGGCGAAGTAGTGCCCGAGGCCGACATCGAACGCTTTGTGCTCTTCGTCGGGCTTCAGGTGACCGAGCATCCAGGCGACGAACTCCGCCATCTCCTCGCGCTGTACCTGGTGCTCGGCGGCGATCAGCTCGCACGCCGAGCGCACGAGATTCGGCACCGAACCATATGACCCGCGCGTAATCAGCAGCGCCGCATCGCCGAGCGCCGTGTACGCGCGCGACCAGGCGCCGACGATGGCGGCGTAGACGTGCGTGCGGTATCGCGAGTGCGACGAGTCGTGCAGGATGCGCAACTGTTGCTCCATCCCCTCGGCGAAGAGCCGCAGGTCCTTGGCGAGCGCGAACTGCGTCTGGCGATAGGTGTCGCGCACGGCCGCGGGTGCCGCGTCGTCGGGCTTGCCGGGCAGCGCGTAGCTATCCGGGAAGTCGATGCCGCTGACGCGCTGGCCGGGCGTGGGGAGCGGCGGCTGCACCATCAGCGTCGCGCCCACTTGCGGCGGCGGGACGGCGCGTACGCCATGTCCGACGCGACCGGCACCTTGCGGCGCTTCGGCTCGTATCCGGTCACCTTCACCGGCACGACGCCCGCCCAGTCGCGCGTCACGAACACGACCCGCGAGATGCCGGGAAACGCGACCTTACGCGCGATCACCTCGATATCGAAGCTGACCCTCTGCCGCGGGCCGACGCGGATCTCGCCCACGGGCCCCCACACCCACGGCTCCGACGTCGAGACGTCGCCGGCGAGCGTGCAGTCGCAGCGGTTCGTGATGGTGATCGTGCGGCGGACGCGCGGCCGCTCCCGCAGCTCCGGCATGTCGACCTCGATCTCGTCCGGCTCGATCAGCGGGTCGAGTATGTGGACGTGCGCGGGCTTGCGCGGCGTCACCGCCTGCTCGGCGACGATGTCCTCCCAGTCGGGCTGCTCGGCCCAGACCTCGTACCGCCGGACGCTCTTGCGGCCGCGCTCGTCGTCGTAGAGGCGCCGCTTCTCGGGGTCGCCCAGCGTCTCGAAGGCGCGGTTCAGGGCCGCGGCCTTCTCGTTCGCGTGCGGGTCGTGCGCGTTGGCGTCCGGGTGTACCGCCCGCATGAGCCGCCGATAGCCGCGCTTGATCTCGGCGTCGGTGGCGTCGGGATGGACGTTGAGCGTCACGTAGTGGTCGGGCGTGGAGTTGGAGTTCACGGTTTACAGTTTACAGTTTGAAGTTTTCAGTGGTCAGTTGTCAGCCGACATCCGGTCAGCCGGACAGCCGTCAGGTGTCAGCTTTCAGCCGTGAGCATGGTAGTGGGGCATGAGCTTCCGAAGCGTTGCTGCGTATACTCGGGCGAACATCGTCTCTGAGAAGGGAGCTTGCGCATGGAAACAACTTCAGTGCCGGAGATGATCGCCGCGGCGGCAATGCTCGCACCGACGGTGCGTGAGTTCGCCGACGAGGCCGAGCGCGGAAGGCAGTGCCCGCCGAAGCTCGTCGAGATCCTGCACGAACATCGGATGTTCGACATGATCCTGCCCGAGAAGTACGGCGGGCTGGAAGTCGACATGATGACGATGGTGCGGGTGCTGGAGGAGCTGGCGGTCGCTGACGGCTCTACTTCGTGGGTGGTCGGCATCGGCTGCGGCACCAGCATCATTTCGGCCTACATGCCGGAGACGACGGCGCGCGATGTCTTCCGCAAGGGTGTCGTGACCGGCGGGGCGATGGCGCCGAATGGCCGCGCCACTCCGGTCGATGGCGGCTTCCGGGTGAGCGGGCGCTGGCCCTTCGCCAGCGGCAGCACGCACTGCTCGTGGCTCGTCGGCGGCACGCTGATCTTTGACGGTGACCAGCCTCGGATGGTCTCCGCCGGCATGCCGGACTGGCGCACGATGGTGTTCCCCACGAGTGAGGTCGAGATCATCGATACGTGGCACGTGTCCGGCCTACGCGGGACGGGAAGCCGCGACATGGCGGTGAAAGACGTCTTCGTGCCGGACGACCGCGCCATCGGCTTCATGTCGAGCAAGCCATACGTCGACGGGCCGATGTATCGCTTCCCGATCCTCGGGTTCCTGGCGCTGAGCATCGCGCCGATCCCGCTCGGCATCGCCCGCCGCGCGCTCGACGAGCTGGCCGAACTGGCGGGCTCGAAGATGCCGATGGGCAGCATGAGCAAGCTGCGAGACCGCGCCGTCACCCAATACGAGCTGGCACAGGCTGAGGCAAAGCTGCGGTCCGCGCGCGCCTGGCTGTACGAACTCACGGAGGAGATCTGGGACAAAGTGGTCGCCGGGGACGAAGCGACGATGCACGACCGGGCGATGCTGCGTGCAGCCTGCGCCCACGCCGCGATAGAGTCCGCGCGCGCCGTCGATACCGCCTACACGCTCGGCGGCGGCACCGCGCTCTACGAGACGAGCGTGCTCCAGCGCTGCCTGCGCGACGCCCACGCCGCCACTCAGCACGTCATGCTCGCCCCCGCGAACTACGAAGTTGCAGGCAGGGTGCTGCTCGGCCTGGCGCCGTCATCGCCTATGGTGTGAGTCACAACGCGTCGCTCACTTGCCCGACCGTCCGAGGTGAGGTCTTACGGCCCACGTAGAGAAGATGCTCGGCCAGGCCGTGCGTGTCAGGATCCTTTCCGAGGCGGTAGTTCAGGTCGACCCAGTAGTCCCACGGCTCACCGTCAAGCTCGTCGAGCTTCTCCCGGATCATGCTGACCACGCCCTCGCACGCAATCGTGACGATATGAACAACACCCGTCCCGTTGAAGAGCGCGGCCAGCTCGGCCGGGCGCATGAGGTACAGATCGGTGAAACCCACAGCATTCGGCGTCTTGCCGGTGGCAGCCTGTTGATCGTAGACCGCACGCCGCTCGACGACCTGCATCGGAGCGTGCTTCGCCCAGAAGCGGATGGCCGCATAACGGGTGATGTTCGTCGCCATGACAATGCCGTCTGTCCGCACGACCCGCACCGCTTCGTCGACAGCCCGCCGCCGATCGGACTCTTCAAGCAGATGGTAGAGAGGGCCCATGAGCAGAACCGCGTCGAACCCGCCGTCTTCGAACTGACGCAGGTCGCGGGCATCGGCCTTCGTGACCGCAGAGAGCGTCACACCCGCTTCCGTAGCTTTCTCGCGCGCCAGCGCCAGCTCGGCCTCTGAGATGTCCGCAAGTGTGACCTGGTAGCCACGACGTGTCAGCTCGATGGCGTAGCGCCCCGGCCCGCTCCCGATGTCGAGTACCCGTGCCGGGGCGGGTGGGAGATATTCATCGAGCGCGCGCAGCGTTACGGCGAACTCGACTCGATCCCGGTCGAGCCGATCCCATTCCTTCTGCGCGTCTGCGTCGTAGTATCGTTCGACGTTCGACATCGTCGTGCGTTATGCCCTGCGGACTTTCAACGCGCCCCAACCGGCGTACTGCGCGTTCCGGCCTAACTCTTCCTCGATGCGGAGGAGCTGATTGTACTTTGCCGTGCGCTCGCCGCGGGCCGGGGCTCCGGTCTTGATCTGACCGCAGCCCGTCGCGACGGCGAGGTCGGCGATGGTGGAGTCTTCGGTCTCGCCGCTGCGGTGGCTCATTACCGAGGTCCAGCCGGCACTCGACGCCATCGCGATCGCTTCGAGCGTCCTCGTCAGCGTGCCGATCTGGTTCACCTTGATCAGCACGCTGTTGGCGGAGCGCTCGCCGATGCCGCGCTCGATGCGCTTGGTGTTCGTCACGAACAGGTCGTCGCCCACGAGCTGCACGCGCTCGCCGATGCGCGCCGTCAGCAGCGCCCAGCCGCGCCAGTCGTCCTCCGCCATGCCGTCTTCGATACTGACGATCGGGTACTTCTCCGACCATGCCTGCCAGTGGTCGACCATCTGCTCGCTCGTCAGCGCGCGCTTCTCCGTCGCCAGCACATAGCGCTCCTGCTTCGCGTCCCACAGCTCGCTCGATGCGGGGTCGAGGGCGATCGCCAGGTCCTTGCCCGGCGTGTAGCCGGCCGCCTGGATCGCTTCGAGGATGACCTCCAGCGCCGGTTCGTTGCCGCCGAGCGACGGAGCGAAGCCTCCCTCGTCGCCGACGTTGGTCGAGTGGCCGCGCTTCTTCAACACTTTCGCCAGCGCGTGGTAGACCTCGACGGCCCAGCGCAGGCCCTCCTTGTAGCTCGGTGCGCCGAGCGGCATCACCATGAACTCCTGGAAGTCGGTCGAGTCCGTTGCGTGCTTGCCGCCGTTGAGGATGTTGAACATCGGCACCGGCATCAGCCGCGCAGTAGGGCCGCCCAGGTAGCGCCAGAGCGGCTCGCCGGCCGAAGCGGCGGCAGCGCGCGCGTTCGCCAGCGACACGCCGAGGATCGCATTCGCGCCGAGGCGGCTCTTGTCGTCGGTGCCGTCGAGCGCGGCGAGCTTGCGGTCGAGTCCCGCCTGATCGCCGGCAGGCATGCCGATGATCTCCAGCTCGATCTCGCGGTTGACGTTGACCAGCGCCGCCAGCACGCCCATGCCCCGATAGCGCTTCAGGTCGCCGTCGCGCAGCTCGACAGCTTCATACTCGCCGGTGCTGGCGCCAGAAGGCACGGCCGCCCGCCCGAGCGAGCCGTCATCGAGCCGGAGGTCCACCTCGACGGTCGGATTCCCTCGCGAGTCGAGGATCTCCCGCGCGTGGACGCTCTTGATGTTTGGCATGTTAGTTCACAGTTCTCAGTTCACAGTTCTCAGTTCACAGTTTTGCGGTTCAAGTCGAATCATGTGTCACGGTGGATGATCGCGAAAGATCCGGAGGCAGTAGCCACGAGGCGCCCACCGTCAACTCGCACTTTCGACTCCAGGAATACGACGTTGCGGCCGCGCTTGATGATCTCGGTCTGGGCGGTGAGCACGCCGCCGCGGACGCTCGCCAGGTAGCTGATCTTGATCTCGATCGTCGCGCAGATCTCGCCGGGCTGCAGCACGGACATAGTTGCGCCGCCCATGCTGTAGTCGACCATGGTGTAGACCGCTGCGCCGTGCAGCATGCCGTGCGGGTTGAGGATCTCCGGCACCACATCGAGGCGGTACGTCGCCCGCCCGTCCTTCGCGCCGTCGTTCGTGATGTGCAGCGCCTCCGCCACCGGCCCGATGCTGGCGCCGGGCTCCCGCGCCCGCGTGACGGTCGCGTTCATCGACCCCGCCCAGTCGAGCAGGCGCTGTCGCTGCGCGTCATCCAGCACGTCGATGGCTGCGTCGAGGCGCGCGCGAAGTGCATCGTCAGGCATGCGGGGAGGATAGCCTCTCGGGCTAGGAAGCGGGAGACGGGAAGTTGCACGCTCGAGTCATGCTGGTACGCTCGTAACACCGGCAAGTGGCGAAAGGAACACCTCGTGGAACTGCGCAACGCGCTCGCCGGCGACGCGAGAGAGATCGCCTTGCTGCACGCCGATAGCTGGCGGAGGACCTACCGGGGTTCATATAGCGACGAATTCCTCGACGGCGACGCCGTGCAGAATCGGCTGGACGTGTGGCAGGAGCGGCTCAAGGCGCCGCCGACGAATCAGTTCGTCCTGCTGGCGGAGCAAGACCACGTCCTCCAGGGCTTCGTTTGTGCCCGCGGTGATGATGACCCTGTCTGGGGCTCGCTCGTGGACAACCTGCACGTTCGTCAAGAAGTGAAGGGCCGCGGCATCGGCGCCAGTCTGATGCGCGCAGTAGGAGCATGGGCAATGGAGTGCTATCCGAAGTCCGGCGTATATCTCTGGGTCCTCGAAGCGAACACCGCCGCCCGCGGCTTCTACGAACACCTCGGCGCTGCGAACCAAGGTCTCGTCATGAACCCGAGTGCGGATGGCGGGGTCGTGGCGGCTCTGCGATACACCTGGCCGTCGCCCTCCGCGCTACTCGAAGCGCGCTGATCGCAGCAGCCGGGGTGCCACGACGCCGCTCCGCCGAGTGCGGCTACGGACGCGCCAGCTCCAGCGTGTACGGCGCAGTCTGGTTCGTGCCCTCCGTGCTGCCGGCGATGGCCAGCGTGGCGCTCTCGATGCCGGCGCCGGAGAAGCGGAATTCGCCGTGGTTGGCGGCATCGAGCGGCAGGTCGAGGACGGTGTCGGTGCCGTCGCTGCGCTTCTCGATCAGGCGCACGATGTAGGTCTGCGGCAACGGCTGGTCGATCCACACCCAGCCCTCGGAGCGCCAGCCGGCGTCCGCCTGATCGCCGTCGTGAAAGCTCGTGCCCTCGATCGCCACATTGTCGATCGCCCAGCCCTCTTTGTGCGTGCCACCGTCCGTGACGTACTCGAACCGCAGGAGGACTTTCCTCCCGGCGTACTGCGCGAGGCTGACACGCTCGTCCACCCACGCGGGGTCGACACCGCCGCCGCTCTTGCCGGTGTAACCGGGACCGAGCGCCACCTGTACCGGGTCGGCGACCGTCGTCTGGTCGCCGGGCAGCGCCCGCCACGTAGCACCGCCGTCGGTCGAGACCGAGACGTAGCCCCAGTCGAACCAGCGTTCGATGTCGTACCAGGTCTGAAACGTCAACACCGGCTCGGTCGCGCGCGTGAGGTCCACCTCGCGCGTAAGGCGCGTGTCGATGCTGTCTTCCGCATTGGCCCACAGCATGGCGCTGCCGGACGGAGGCTGCGTCGGCAGCACCGACACCTGCGCGCGTCCGTCGAACCGCAGCACGTAGTCCTGATCGAGGCCGCTGAGCGCGTAGTAGTCCGTGCCGAATTGATGGGCCTCACCGTCGACGGGCGACCCTACAGACAGCTCATTGCCGATGCGCAAGTCGAGCGCATGGCCGGGGTTTGCGTACGGTCCGGCGTCGGCGTTCAGCACGTTCGCGACGATCCAGTCGGCGAAGACGCCGCTGAAGCCGAGCGGAGTGCCAGTTGATGCCAGGAGATCATCCACACCGGCGGCGCCATGCCGCTGGTCGCGGGCTATCGCACCGAACGCCGGATCGCCGCCGAAGCGGCTCGCCAGATAGCGGAAGAACGCCGCGCTTGCGCCGTAGTGCGCGAGGCTGACGCTGACCCAACCGTTGAGCTGCGTCTCGGGCTGCGCTTCGAATGAGTTCAGCGAGGAGACAGCGGCACCTACGAGGCCCGAAGCATCTTCGGAGAGCCCTTCGTTCAGCCACGTCTCCTCTCCGGCATCGAGGTTCGCGTGGATCAAGTGCTGAAATTCGTGCGCCAGCACGACGTTGAACGCGGCTCCGCCGGGTCGCAACGTGCGGTCCATGTACACCATCTCCGCCTCGTTGCTCAACGGGCGCACCGCCCGCAGGTACGCATCGTCGCCGTTGTAGTATCCCCCCGCCGCGCCGCCGAGATCCGCCTGCAGCACGATGATCCGCGGGTCGCTGTCGACCCCGGGGATGGCAGGCTTGCCAAACGCGGCTGTGACGGTCGGCCAGACGGTAGCCTCGAACATGTCCGCCGCGGCTTGCACGCCCGCCGCATCGGGATCGATCGCGGTGTCCTCGTAGAAGTAGGCGTGGGCGCTCTTCGCGAGCAGCACCGCTTCGATGTCCGGCACGTCGGGCGGGATCCTGCCCTCGAGCGCGCCGCTCGTGAGCCTGACAAGCGTAAACTTCCGATGATCGCCGACGTTCGGTTCGGCGACGAAGGGCTTGGACGCCAGCGCGCGACCGAACGTGCGCCCGTACCGTTCCGCAAGCTCGATCGGCTCGTTCGCCGGCAGCTGCGCGCGCACGCCGATCTGCTGCTGGAGCGAGGCAACGGACGTGGTGGTGGGCGCAGGCGCCGTTGATGTCGCGGATGCCTCAACCGAAGGTGACTCCGTGAATGCGGTGTGTCTCCTCGAACCGCTGCATGCGGCCGCCATGAGAGCGATCGCCACCAGAAACGAAATAGCCGTCTCTACACAGAGACGGCTTACCGACGACGAACGTGGAGCGCGCGGGTTAGTGCGCTCGGGGGTGGGCTTTTTCGTATACCTGTCGGACGTGCTCGTCGCCGACATGCGTGTACACCTGCGTCGTGGAGATGTTGGCATGCCCGAGCAGTTCCTGAACCACGCGCAGGTTCATTCCACCCCTGATCATATGAGTGGCGAAGGAGTGCCGCAAGGTGTGCGGCGTGACGCTCGTCGCGATGTTGGCGTCCTTCGCGTACTGCTTGAGGATCAACCAGAAACCCTGTCGCGTCAGCCGCTCTCCGCGCCGGTTCACGAACAGCGCATTCTCGTTGCGCGTCTTGACGAGCGCCGGGCGGCCGTCGTTGAGGTAGTCCGCAACGGCGGCGCCAGACTGCGCGAGGAACGGGATGGTCCGCTCTTTGGAGCCTTTGCCCATGCAGCGGACGTACAGCCCATCCATGTTGATGTCGTCGACGTTGAGCGATACCAGTTCCGTGACGCGAAGTCCGGTGGCGTACAGCAACTCCAGCATGGCGTGGTCGCGCTTCGCGTCGGGCGTGTTGCGCTTCATCGTCTGCTCAAGCAACTCATCAACTTCCGTCACAGACAGCGGCTTCGGCAGCGAGCGCCCAACGCGCGGTGACTCGAGACTCTCGGTGGGGTTGCCGTGAATCAGCCCTTCGGCCTGCAGGTATTGAAAAAACGACTTCATGGCGGCGACTTTACGTGCGACCGTCGCTTCGGCGTACCCCTTGCCGTCGTTCTTCGTGCTGCGCAGGTTGAGCAGGTAATTCACGATCATATCCCGCTCGACGCGATTCCAGTCGCGTGCCTTCGCGCCGTTGCCGATCAGCGAGTTGACGTAGAAGTCGAATTGCTGGAGATCGTTTCGGTACGCGGCGACGGTATTGCCAGAGGATCCTTTCTCAACCGACATGAAGTTCAGAAAGTGGCCAATGTGGTCATCCATTGTGCCCTCGCAATGGCTGTAAAGAGGTTGGTGCCGGAAGGGGGAAATGCAGGGCGATTGTAACACGCTATCTGCAACTGTCCAGCGGTTCGCGCGGCGTTTTCCCACAGATTTCATATGAACACACAATACGGCCGCCGCACGCGCATCGGTCAAGGCTATCACACGATTGACTTTATCGAAGCGTCTCCGAAGCGCCCTCGTCCCACGCGTCCTTGCCGATCAGTGGCACGAACCTACATGGCCCGAGACGGGCAAGCGCGACGCCATATGACGTTTTCGTGACGCGGATAAGTTCCTGCGACGATCGCGGACCGACCGGCATCACTATCTTCCCACCATGGGCTAGTTGGTCGATGAGTATCCGCGGCACGTGCGGCGCGCCGGCAGCCACGACGATCGCGTCGTACGGCGCAGCCGGCGGCCAGCCGAGTGCGTCGCGTGACTGGAACACCTTGACGTTGTTGCACCCCATGCCGGCAAGCACCGCACGTGCGCGCTCCGTCAGCGCAGGCACGCGCTCGACGGTGATCACCTCCGACGCGAGGCGCGAGAGCAGCGCCGCCTGGTAGCCCGAGCCGGTGCCTACTTCGAGCACACGGTCGCTCGACCGAAGCTGCAGCGCAGCGAGCAAAATCGCCACCATCAGCGGCTGCGAGATCGTCTGCGCCTCTCCGATCGGCAAGGCCGCATCGTCGTAGGCGGACGAGCGCAGCTCCGGCGCAACGAAGCGTTCGCGCGGGACAGCCTCCATCGCTTCAATAATGCGCGGGTCGGTGACCGAGCGGCGGACCAGGCGCAGCATCGCGTCTCGGCGGCGTGCGAGATCGGGATCGCGATCGTAATTGGCGGGCGGCGTCGCGCGGTCCACTACAGCCCTGACTTCACCTTCTCGGCGAGCGCGCTGGTGAAGCCAACCGTGGCCGCGATCTCTTCGATATTAGCTTCGCGGATGCCTTTCACGGAGCCGAACTTCCTCAGCAGCGCCTTCTTGCGCTTCGGCCCGACGCCCGGAATCGTATCAAGAGCCGACTGCATGCCGGCTTTGCTGCGCAGCCCGCGGTGGTACGTGATGGCGAAGCGGTGCGCCTCATCGCGGACGCGCTGCACCAGGTACAGCGCCTGAGACTGCCGGGGCAGGACAATCGGTTCCGAGACGTCCTGTACGTAGATCTCCTCATGCTGTTTCGCCAGTCCCACGGTCGGGATGTCCTTAACGCCCATTTCGCGCATCACATCGATCACGGCCGAGAGCTGCCCCTTGCCGCCATCGATGATGACCAGATCGGGTAAGGCGGCGAATGAGTCGTCGCGGGCGGGGCGATCGCCGTTCGTCGCGGTGCTCTCGACTTCGGGCGCCGTTGCACCGGTATCGTGCAGGAGTTTCTCCCGCGCACGACGAAAGCGCCGCCGCAGCACCTCCGCCATCGAGGCGAAGTCGTTCGCACCCTCCACGCTCTTGATGCGGAAGCGGCGATACTCCTGGGGCCGCGGATGACCGTCGATGAACACGACCATCGAGCCGACTGAATTCGTGCCCTGAATGTTGGAGATGTCGTAGCACTCGATGCGATGCGGGATCGCCGGCAGGTCCAGCTCTTCCTGAAGACCCTCCAGCGCGGCCCGCGTCTTGCCAGTGTCGGCGAGCCACTTCACGTGCGCCATATCTCTTGACTCGCGAGCGTTATTCGTCGCCATCTCCACAAGCCGGCGCTTCTCGCCGCGCTGCGGCGACAGCAGCTCGACGCGGGTGCCTCGGCGTTCGCTGAGCCAGCTTTCGATCAGCGCGTGCTCCGGCAGCTCCATCGGCACGATCACACGTTTCGGCACGTACGTCGCCGACTCGTAGAACTGCTTGACGAAGCTGGCCATCACATCGGCGTCCGTCTCGTCCTTCGCGCCGTCGAGCGTGAAGCTATCTACCCCTATCATCCGGATGCCACGCACAAACAACACCTGCACCACCGCATCGTCGTCGCCGCGGGCGAGGCCAAAGATATCGTCATCAGCGGGCCGCGTGCTGGCGACGGTCTGGCGCTCGGTGACGCGCTCTATCGCCTGAAGCTGGTCGCGCAGGCGCGCCGCCCGCTCGTACTCCATCGCGCTCGAGGCCGTGGCCATCTGGCGAGTGATACCGCGGACGACTTCCTCGGTCCGCCCCTCCAGGAAGAGGATCACCTGCCGGATCACCTCGTCGTACTCCTCTTTGGTGCAATAGGAGGTACAGGGAGCGATGCAGCGGTTGATGTAGTAGTCCAGGCACGGCCGGGGATCGGTGCCCGTGATCTGCTTCGTGCAGGAGCGCCACGGAAAGAGCTTGTTGACGATGTCGAGCGTCCTCCGGACGGAACCGGCGTTCGCGTACGGGCCGAAGTAGCGTGCGCCGTCCTTCTCGACCCGCCGCGTTATGTACACTCGCGGCCACGGGTCGATGAGGTCGACTTTCAAGTAGGGATAGTGCTTGTCGTCCTTCAGCCGGATGTTGAACAGCGGCTGGTGGCGCTTGACCAACTCGGCTTCGAGGTGGAGTGCCTCCTGCTCAGTGTTGGTGACGACGTACTCGAAGTCGGCGATCGATGCCGAGAGGGCGCGTGTCTTGCCCTCCATGCTGGCGGGCGCGCCGAAGTACGAGCGCACGCGGTTGCGCAGGTTCGCCGCCTTGCCGACGTAGATCACCTGCCCCTCGGCGCCACGCATGATGTAGACGCCGGGGCCGACCGGGACGCGCGCCAGCTGCTCGGCGAAGCGTGTGGACGTCATGTCTCAGTGTAGCGAGCGTGCTTGGCACGCGATCCGATACGCCGTCTTCTGACGAACGGAAGAGGTGACCGGGGCGGCGCGACACGCTTGTCATATGCGATGCGCTCCCGTCCGGCCGGGACGAGTGTGGGCCGGCTGGCATCGGCCGTAGCCAGCGGTTGAACGCGCTCGCTGCTTCTGGCGCGCGTACCGCTAGCGCAGCCACGTATGCCGTGAAGCTCACGCCGCGCGAGTTTGACCATAACCGACGACGGGCGTAGGATAATGCTCTCCCGGTCGGGACGAATGTCACGACGGCTGAGGAAGGTCGACGACGGAGGACAAAAATGGCAGTGGCGACAGTCGTACGGTTTGCGATCAATCCCGGCAAGAACCAGGAGTTCATGGCGCTCGCCGCAGAGGCGAAGAAGATCCACGAGCGGCTGGGCGGAAAGGTGCGCATATGGAACGCGACCCTCGCCGGACCGGACTCCGGCAACGTCAGTTACGTCATCGAGCACGCCAACATCGCAGCTTACGCGAGTTTTTCCGACAAGATGGGGGCGGACGCCGAATGGCTGAAGTTCGTGCCCAAGGCGTTCTCGGCTAACCCCGCCGGGCGTGCGCTGAGCTCAGTCCTCATCACCGAAGCAACCATGTAAGGGTCCCGACGAAGACCAGGCATCACCGAAGGGCGCCCGGAAGCGAGCGCCCATCGGTGATGGTTTCAGATATGAAACGATGGTGCCGGGGGAGGGGTTCGAACCCTCAAGGTCTTGCGACCGACGGATTTTAAGTCCGCTGCGTATGCCAATTCCGCCACCCCGGCGCGGGTGCGGGGACGCGGTGGGCGCGCCAGCAAGATTCTAGCAAGCGTGAGTTGCCGCTCGGCGGCGCTGGCCGAGTCAGGCACCGGCCGATGCCAGCGATTCCAACCGGCCGAACAGGGCGGCCTCCTCGACCGCAGTGATCTTCTCCTCGCGATACCACGCCTCGAACGTGGCGCGGTCCCAGCGGCCGCGCTGCGTCAGCTCGTCGAGCTGCGACCAGCATGGCGCGGGCAGCCGCAGATCCATCAGCGTGCGGTTGCGCTCGATGACCGCGGCAGCGCTACCGTCGACAAACGCGCGCTCGACGGCGTCGCTCTTTCGGCCGAGGGCTGCCCTCACGGCGTTGACGGCCCGGAAGGCGGCGGGTTCGCCGATGTAGTCATCGAGCGGCGCGGCGGCGAGCAGCTTGGCCGCCGAGAGCGGCCCGACGCCGGGGACGCCCGGCAGGTTGTCGGACGGGTCGCCGATGAGCGCGCGATAATCGAGAAAGCGCTCGCGCGGGAAGGAGATCGGCACGCCGGCCGATGTCTTCGGCGCTGCGGCGTCGAAGAAGTTACTCTCGTCGATCACCAGCTTCCTCACCGGCGCATAGACCGAGGTGTGCGAGTCGATGAGCTGCAGGAAGTCGCGGTCGGTGGAAACGATGCGCTTCGTTATGTCCGGCGCGGCGTGCACCAGGCCGGCGATCAGGTCGTCGGCCTCGGTGTTCGTGCCGCGCACCACCTCGAACGGCAGCATCTTCGACGCCATCTGTGCGAAGCCTTCGATCGCGCCGAGGATCGTCGATTCGTTCTGGATGAACTTCGGGTCGCCCTCGCGCCCGGTCTGATATGCCGGGAAGATCTGCCGCCGCCGCAGCGGCCGGCCCTCGTCGAAGCAGATGGCGACCCGCTGAGCGGGCATCGGCTTTGAGCCGCCGGGCGCATCGCCGTCGCGGGCGATTGCGCCGAGCACCGTCGATGCGAGTCCGAGCGTGGCGACACGCTCGCGTCGCTCCTGCGTGTCGGGCTTCATCGCCCGTTCGAGCGCATAGAAGCCCGCCCAGGCGAGGTTGTTGCCGTCGATCAGGAGGAACATCGTAGTACGGTACTCACGTCGGGTACTGGTTGTCGTGCTGCTAACGTTTCGTGCGTCCGCTGGAGTTCGCGAGGCGGCAGGCTCGTTGCCGTCACGGCCGCGGCTCCTCGAGCGGGGTGATGACGTCGCCGACCGCGACATCGCCCTCGTGCTCGACGGTGCCGTAGACACCGAAATTCACTTCTTTCGGCTGGTCGGTGCGGTAGGCGGCGATGATCTTCAGCGTGTTGATGTCGGTATCGCCCGTGTCGGGGCTGTGCGTCGTGATGACGCATCGCGGGTCGCGCATGTGGACGTGCACGACCGCATCGGCGCCGATGCGTACGCGGCGGCCGACCCATGCGTCTTCGCCGTGGGCATCGACGCCGGTGATGTACAGATTGGGGCGGAAGCGGCGCTCGTCGATGGCAGCGCCGGCGTCGGCGTGGCGGCGCACCTCGTCGACGGAGGCGGCCGAGCAGATGGAGATGGGGAGGGTGTCGAAGGCGGTGCCAGTGGCGCGCGCGAGACGCAGCGGCTGGCCGGCGAAGTCGGAGAACGCGGCGTCCCATGGGCCGGGGGCCAGTTCACCGGGTATGGGGTCGCCGTAGAAGTTGCCTTCGACGCCCGCGCCGCTCGCGGGCTCGCCTTCGGTCGCGGTGCCGTCGGGGAAGTCGATGCGGAGGCGGCCGGGCGATGCGTGATATGCGGACCGCACCTGCACGAGCGCGCCGTATTCGCGCTGGGTGAACACGCGCTCGTTGGCATCGATGAGAAAGAAGCGGCGGTCTTCGGCGATACCGTCGCGGCCAAGGTGCGCGCGCTCGAGCCGCTGCAGCGCGAGCGACTTCACGGGTGAGATGTAGATGGCGTCGATCCGCATGGGGATCAGGGTATAGGGATTGGGGGCTATGGGTTAGCCCGATGGTTCACGGCGACGGCGGGGAGGGTGCGGAGGATTTCTGGAACGATTGGGATGTGAGATGGCCGGTCGATTCGGGCTGGCGAAAGATGGCACTTACGCGGCGCGCCACTCGCGCCGGACAATCGGCCTCTAGAGGACGGGAACGGACTTCGTGGGCGCCGGCATCGACGTGAACTTCCGTTGAGAACGGTCAAGTAGAATCTGCTTCTGACGACCATGAGCGATCACGTCACTCAAGGGATCGAACGAATTCCGCGGCCCTCGATGTGAACGCATCCTCAACCCAACGCGTGGGGCTGCGCTGGATGCTTATGCGGCCGCCAAAGCCGCCGAAGCGGCGTTGCATCTCCTCCGAAAGTACCTTGAGTGGCTTGCCCGTTCGGTCTGTAGTCGTGTCGCTAATGCACACCGCTTTGCTGAGAAGCCTACTCGTCCGACTTCCCTTGACCAAAACTAATTCGGACCTTTGGCGTTCAAACACGCCACGGTGACGGACGTGAAAGTTCTCGCCGAACAATCGGTCGATATCGTCGCTGGCAAAATCCGTAGCCTTCCCGGCTATGAGGATCTCAAAATAGCCCATGATGTAAAGGGCTGGGGCTGATGCGAATCCGAATCCTTCGAGTCCGCAATAGAACACGAGCATGTCGCCCTCCACTAGACGCCGCAAGCCGGATTTTGGCGGCGTCGGATCGCCGTAAGTGAACGCGGCAAACTCCGGATCGACGTGCATTGAGGAGTGCAGCAATCGCGCACGCAACGAAGGTGCGAGGTAGTCTGCAAGATACCGACCGTGACGCCCAAGCGTGTTCCCGTACGTGCGCTCGTCAAGGCCAAAACCATCCGGGATCGGGAGATACTCAAACGAACCGTCACGAAACAGAGGGCCCTGTCCTCCACCGCTCCCGCTATCGATTCCTACTCTGAGGAGTGCCACTTTCATCTTGCGCTCGATCCAGCTGACGTAGCAGTTCGCCGAACTTGTGCTTCTTGCAGCCTTGGCGATCAGGCGGCAATGGCAACGCAATCATCGGTTTATTCCACAAGAACGAGAACTGCGGGTCACCGACCAGTAACGGTGGGCGTCTTCCGCCATAGCCGACGTCGTCGATGTCCTTGTGCCAGTCGCCATTGCAGTGACTGTGGTTCGGTCCGGGTTCCTGATACGAACGATAATCAAAAGGATCCCCGACTTTGGCTCGGGGCTGATACACGTCTCCTAAGCGATTTAGGTGCGCGGCTTTGCCGTGTCGCGCCTCCGAGGATAGTTGGGCCCAGAGATCCTGATGCGAAGCGTACGCATCAGCAACCTTCATCAGGTAGACGAGGTAGTGAAGAGGATCTCCCTCGACCTTATGTTTTCCCGAGAATCCGGCCACCCACTGGCCTCGCCAGTCAGCGATTTCGCGCCCGCTACGCATATAGTGTTTGCAGGTGCACAGCGTGATCAAATCGCCTTGGAAGTTCGGGCCGGTTCCGGTCTGGCAGAAGACTTGCCCTCTGTATTCAATGGTGTCGACGATGTAGCAGTAGACGATGCCGTCCTGTCCCTGCAGAATCTTCCACAGGGTCTTGCGTTCGCAATTGGTATTCGCCGCGAGAGGGCCCGTCTGCGGGAACGGCTGGCAATCTCCCTGGTCTGTCACGATGGAACTCCGAGGGGCCGCTGACTTCGGCCTGGCTGGTACCAATCCCTCGCCGAGCAAGTCTGCTGGAGGCGCAGCGTAGTCTACCTCGGGAGCATCGACCGGCACGAGACGGCGTTGGCGATTTTCGCTCAGCACGTTCCGTGATTCGCGGGCTAATCGCCCGCGCCGTCGGACACGCGGTGCCATCGCGGGGTAAGGCGCGGGCGGTCAACCGTTACACTTCCGCACATGGATGCGCATGCGTTGCGGACGCTGGAATACGACAAGGTGGTCGCGCGGCTGGCGCGGCACACTTCGTTCGACGCGGGGCGGGCGCTGGCGATGGAGCTGGAGCCGTCGAGCGAGTATCGAGAGGTGGTGCGGCGGCAGCGGGAGACGGCTGAGGCGCGCCGGCTGCTGCAACTGAAGCCTCGCACGGGCCTGGGCGGCGCGCATGACGTGCGGCCGCTCGGCGAGAAGGCGGCGCGCGGCGGCGTGCTCGACCCCAATGAACTGCTCTCGATCGCGACGACGCTGGAGTGCGCGCACGACCTGAAGGCCTCGATCTCGCGCCTTGATGAATCGCTGCCGCTACTGGGCGAGATCGTCGACCTGATCGAGCCGCTGGTGCGCATCATCGACAGCATCAACCGCAGCATCAACCAGCGGGGCGAGGTGACGGACCAGGCGAGCCCGGCGCTGGGGTCGATCCGGCGCGAAGTGCGGGGGCTGCACGACCGGCTCTACCAGCGGCTGCAGGAGATCCTGGCGGCGAACTTCTCGAAGGGCATCGCGCAGGAAGCGATCATCACGCTGCGCGACGGACGCTACGTCATCCCGATCAAGGCGGACATGCGCGGCCAGCTCAAGGGCATCGTGCACGACGTCTCGGGCAGCGGCGCAACGGTGTGGCTGGAGCCGCTGGCGGTCGTCGAGCTGGCGAACCGCTGGCGCGAGGCGCAGCTCGAGGAGGAGCGCGAGGTCGAGCGGGTGCTGCGCGCGCTGAGCAGCGAGATCGGCGCGCAGGCGGAAGCGATCGACTGGGATGTGGTGGCGCTATCGCGCATCGACCTGGCGCTGGCGAAGGTGCGATTCGGCGACGAAGTGGGCGCGGTCGAGCTGCCCTATGAGGGCGAGGAGCAGCCGTGGATCATCGAAGCGCCGGCGCCGCTGCATTTGCTGCTGGCGCGGCATCCGTTGCTGCGCGCGCCGATTATCCCGACGACGATCACCGTCGGCGGCGACTATCGCGTGCTGCTGATCACCGGGCCGAACACGGGCGGGAAGACTGTCGCGCTGAAGACGGCGGGGCTGCTGGCGCTGATGATGCAGGCCGGGCTGCCGGTACCCGCCGACCGCGGGTCGCGCGTGCCGGTGTTCGATGACGTATTCGCGGACATCGGCGACGAACAGAGCATCGAGCAGTCGCTGTCGACGTTCAGCAGCCACATGACGAACATCATCCGCATCGTGGCGGGCGCCGATGAGAAGAGTCTGGTGCTGCTCGACGAGTTGGCCGCGGGCACTGACCCGACGGAGGGCTCCGCGCTGGCCCGCGCGATCCTCTCGAAGCTGCTCGATGCTGGCGCGCTCACAATCGCGACGACGCATCACGGCGAGCTGAAGGCGTTCGCGCACTCGACGGACTCCGTGATGAATGCGTCGGTCGAGTTCAACCTGGAGACGCTGTCGCCGACATACCGGCTGTCGATCGGGCTGCCGGGCCGGAGTAACGCGCTGGAGATCGCACAGCGGCTCGGTATGCCGCGGGAGCTGATCGATGAGGCGCGGTCGTCGATTGCGCCGGAGCAGCGGCAGGTCGAGGAGATGCTGTCGGACATAAACCGCGAGCGCGAGAGCGCGGCATCGGCGCGACGGGCGGAGGAGATCGCGCGGCGGGAGGCGGAGGAGATCCGCGAGCGGCTGGCGGTGCGTCTCGACGCGGCGGACGAAGAGCGCGAGTTGCTGCTGGAGCGGGCGCGCGCTGACGTATTGGCGCAGGTCGAACGCGCGCAGACGCTGCTCGCGGAAGCGCAGATCGAAGTGGAGGAGCAGCGGCTCGCGGGAGCGGCCGAGAAGCTGCGGCTGGCGTCGGAGCAGGCGGCGGAGCTGGAGCAGCAGGCGACCCAGCGCTCCGAGCGGAAGCGGCGCGCGCCGGTGGCGGCACATCGGGCGACTCCGACGGGGCCGCCACCGGCATCGATCCGGCCGGGCGACATGGTGTGGTTGCAGGGGATGGACCAGTCCGGCGAAGCACTCTCGGCGCCGGACACGCGCGGCGAAGTAGAGTTGCGCCTGGGACCGCTGCGCAGCCGGATCAAGCTCTCGCAGGTGGAGCGCGTGGAGCGGCCGGGGCCATCACGCGCGCCCATTGCGATCGGGACTGACATCGAGCCGCCACGCGACGTTGCCGCGGAGATCGAGGTGCGCGGGCATACCGTCGACGAGGCGATACCGGTGGTCGAGCAGTACATCGACGATGCGTTTCGGGCGGGGATGCAATCGGCGCGGATCATCCATGGGAAGGGCACGGGGACGCTGAGGCGGCAGGTGCGCGACTACCTCGGCAAGCATCCGCTGGTGACATCGTACGAGGAGGCGCGCCGCGAGGAAGGCGGGGAGGGTGTAACGATCGCGCATCTGGCGGTGTAGGTGCGGTACGAGACGAAGGACGGCAAGGAGATCGAGCTTACGCCTGAGCGCGCTGCTCAATTTCGCGCCGAGCATCCGGAGATAGCGCTCGGCCTCGATTTCGTCGAGCGGACGCTGGCCGAGCCTGAGTTCACCGTCGAGTCTGTGACCGATTTGGAGTCCGCGCTCTACTACCGGCTGGTTTCTACCGGGACATCCCTAGGCGACAAATACCTGTGCGTCGTCGTTCGCGATGCGGGAGGCCGATCGTACATACTCACTGCATACTTCACAGACCACGTAAAAGAAGGGGACCATCATATGGCAGACAGGATGATCCGGGTCTGGTACGACAAAGGAGGCGACTTCCTGGAGATGATGTTCGAGCGCAAGGAGGGGTTCTTCCGCGAGACCTTGAATGACAGCGTCATGGAGAAAGTTGACAGCGAGGGGAACGCCGTCGGTTTTTCGATCACGAACGTCAGCAAGGCTTCCGACACGCCCCTTGAGGTGGCGCTGCCGTAACATCACTCAATCGTACGTCCGCTGCCGGATCTGCCGCTCCACCCGCCGAAGCGTGACAAACTCCTTTTGATTCCAGCGGATATCGAAACCCATCTTGTTGGGCTTGCAGAGCTGACAGGACCGCCGCTTCGTCTTGCGAGACTTTCGCATCTTCCACCTCGATAGACTGCGTCTACTATAGCCTGAGCGCGGCGCATCAGGCGACGCTCGTTTCGCGGAAGGCATCCACTTGAAAGTGACGGTACTCGCCGGCGGCGTGGGGGCGGCGCGATTTCTTGAGGGCGTGATTCAGGTCGTGCCGCAAGAGGACGTGACGGTCATCTCCAATACGGGCGACGACGAGGAGTTCTTCGGACTGCGCGTGTCGCCTGATATCGACATCGTGATCTACACGCTCGCCGGGGCGATCGATGCCGATAAGGGGTGGGGGCTGAAGGGCGAGACCTTCCATGCGCTCGACGCGCTGCGCCGCTTCCGATACGAGACGTGGTTCAAACTCGGCGACGGCGATATGGCGACGTGCGCGCATCGGACGCAGATGATGCGAGACGGCGCGACGCTATCGCAGGCGACGCGGTCGATCGCCGAGGCGTTCGGGCTTCGTCTGACGATACTGCCGGTGTCGGACCAAAGAATCAGTACGCTCGTCGATACGGACGGGGGCACGCTGGCGTTCCAGGAATACTTTGTGAAGCACCGGACCGAAGACGAGGTGCGCGCCGTGCGGTTCGCGGGCATCGAAGAGGCGCTGCCCGCACCGGGCGTGATCGAGGCGATCCGCGATGCCGACCTGGTGGCGATCGCGCCGAGCAATCCCGTGGTGAGCATCGGGCCGCTGCTGGCGGTGCGCGGAGTGCGCAAGGCGCTGCGCGAGTCGGAGGCACAGGTTGTAGGCGTGAGCCCGATCATCGGAGGCAAGACGATCAAGGGGCCAGCGGACCGCATGATGGCGTCGCTCGGCATGAGCGCGACGGCGACCGGCGTAGCCGAGGCATACCACGACTTCCTCGAGGCGCTGGTGATTGATGAGGAAGACGGGGAACTCGCGCCCGCCGTCGAGGCTACCGGCGTGCGGTGCATCGTTGGGCAGACCATCATGCGCGGGCTTCGGGAGAAACGGGCGCTAGCCGAAGTGGTGCTGGGCGCGGTTCAATGAGCCCATGCGCGCAGTCCTAATCCCCATGAAAGAATTGGCGCAGGCGAAAATGCGTCTCGCTGACGTGCTCGACCGGCGGGAGCGTTCCGAATTGGCGCTCGCGATGCTGACCGACGTCATCGTCGCGTGCCGCGAGAGCGAGCTGTTCGACGAGGTGGCGGTGATCGGCAACGATAGCGAGGTCGCGTGGCACGCACGCGAGTTGGGAGCGAAGCCGCTCACCGAACCAGCGACGCTGAGCGGGCTCAACGAGAGCCTCACTTTCGGCCAGCGGTACCTTGCGCGCCGGGTAGCCGTCGACGAACTGTTGATCCTGCCTGCAGATATCCCGCTGGTCCAAGCGGCTGACTTGCGGGCGGTAGTCAACGCGCTGGCCGGTGCGCGGGCCGCTGGGGCGCGCGCGGTGCTGGTGCGCTCGCGAGACAACGGAACGAACGCGCTCGCGTTACGCCCACCCGAGGCCATCGACATGCGCTTCGGCCCGAGCAGTGGCGACGCGCATCGTAACGCCGCCGACGCCGCGTGTGTGGAGGTAGTCGAACTGACTAATGCGCGGATCGCCTTCGACATCGATGCTCCGGAAGACCTCGACGAACTGACGGCCGCCATGTGCGGCGCGGCGACGGCGGGCTGGATCGAAGCGCGGGCGCACTTCGCGGCGGAGCACCCGTGAACATGGACGCGCTTGAGGCGATACGGACGCGGCGCTCGCTGCGGCAGCTGGCTGAGCGGGCGGTGCCGCGCGGGATCCTCGAAGAAGCGCTGGCGTTGGCGTGCCTGGCGCCGGCGCCACATCACACGCGGCCGTGGCGGTATGTGATTGTGTCGCCGCGGCGCAGGGAGGCGCTCGCTGACGCGATGAGCGCGGCATGGCGGATAGATCTCGAGCGCGACAGCCACCCTGAAACGGTCATCGCGAAACTGCTGATGAAATCGCGACGCCAGATCATGTCTGCTCCCGCGCTCGTCCTCGCGTGCCTGACGCACGAGGGTCTGCGCGCCTGGCCGGACGAGCGACGCGCGCGGAACGAATGGGCGATGGCGCAGCAGTCCGCGGGCGCGGGCATGCAGAACCTGATGCTCGCGGCGCACGCTCTGGGGCTGGCGTCGTACTGGATCTCGGCGCCGCTGTTCGCGCCGGAAGCAGCGGCACAGGCGCTCTCGCTCCCTGAGGACTATGTCCCACAGGCGTTCATCGTGATCGGCTATTCGGCATCGGGTGCTGCCCCGAAGCCGCGACCACCGGCCGATACGTCGCAGCTGATCATCGAGCGGTAGTGATGTCAGAAGTTCTGCGCGTGATGAGCTTCAACATCCGCGGCTTCTACCACCCGGGAGACGGCGTCAACCAGTGGCATCATCGTGAGGCGCTGAATCTCGCCACGATCCGGCGCTGCGCACCGCACCTCATCGGCATGCAGGAGGTTCAGGGCGGGAACTTGAGCGCATATCGCCGGCTGCTCACGGAGTATCACTTTCAGGCATGGCCGGAATACGGCAACGCGCCGCCGTATGAATGGCCAGCGATCTTCTGGGATCCGCGACGGCTACAGCCGCTTGATTCGGGCGGCTTCTGGCTCAGCGAGACCCCCGGGCGGCACTCTGCATCGTGGGGGACGGACTGCATCCGGTCGGCGGCGTGGATCGCGTTTCGCTGCGTCAATTCGGGCGCGTCGGTCATTCACGCCAACACGCATCTCGACCACGTGAGCGAGCGAGCGCGGCTGGAGGGCTCTCGATTGATTCTTCGCCATCTCGAACGGCTGCAATCGAACCGCGACATCGCGATCGTCACCGGCGACTTCAATACGACGCCGGGTTCACCGGTACACCGGCTCTGGCTGGATGACGGCTTTGTCGACGCGCACCTAGCCGCCGACAACGACGACGACGATCCGACGGTTGCCTACACGAACCACGGCTGGGATGGAGCGCAATTCACAAGGAACGACGACACGCCCCGGCGCATCGACTGGATCTTGATCCGAGAGGGTCCGCGCATAAGCGCGTCCGTCGCGTCGTGCGAGATCGTCCGGCACGCTGCGCCGCCAGTGTATCCCAGCGACCACTACCCCGTAGTGGCTGAGGTCGCGATCGGCCTGGCGCGATAAGACCGGTTACCTTTGCGTGCCGTTGACGCTGTGCCGGGCGACGAAGCGCTGCATCCGGTCCATCGCTTCTTCCAGCAGATCGTAACGCTGGGCGTAGCAGATGCGGACGTGGCCAGCGCCGGCTTCGCCGAAGGCCGAGCCCGGGATCATGGCGACGCGCTCCTCCATGAGCAGGCGTTCGGCGAAGGTCTCGTCGTTCATGCCGCTGCTGCCAATGTTGGGGAAGGCGTAGAAGGCGCCATGCGGCTCGTGGCAGCGAAGGCCCATCTCGTTCAGCCGACCGACGACGAGGCCGCGGCGGCGGTCGTACTCCGCGACCATGCCGCGGACGTCTTCTTCGCCGGAGCTGAGCGCCTCGATGGCGGCGAACTGGGCCGGCGTCGGCGCCGACATCATGACGTACTGATGCACCTTCATCATCGCTTCGGTGAGCTCGCCGCGGGCGCAGGTGTAGGCCAGGCGCCAGCCGGTCATGGCGTAGGCCTTCGAAAAGCCGCCGAGGAGGATCGTGCGCTCCTTCATCTTCGGCAGCGACGCCAAGCAGACGTGCTCAACGCCGTAAACCAGGCGGTCATAGATCTCGTCGGAGATGACGAAGAGGTTGTGCTTCTCGACGATCTCGGCCACGGCCATCATCACTTCGCGCGGCATGACGGCGCCGGTCGGGTTGGCGGGATAGCCGATAAGGAGCGCTTTGGTACGCGGCGTGATGCGCTGGTCCAGGTCGTCCGGGTGGAGCAGGAAGCCGTCTTCGGCGCGCGTGGGGATCTGCGTGTAGACGCCACCAGCGAGGAGGACGCCGGGGAGGTAGGCGACGTAGCCCGGGTCGGGGCTCAGCACCTCGTCGCCGGGGTCGATGAGCGCCTGCAGGGCGATGTTGAGGCCTTCGCTGACGCCGGCGGTGGCGATGATCTCGGTGCCGGCATCGTAGTGCACGCCGTAGAGGCGCTGGATGTGGCGCGAGATGGCGGAGCGCAGCTCGAGCAGGCCGTAGTTCGAGGTGTAGTAGGTCTCGCCGTCCTCGATGCTGCGGATGGCGGCCTGGCGGATGTGGTTCGGCGTGACAAAGTCCGGCTGGCCGACGCCGAGCGAGATGACGCCCTCCATGCTGGCGAGCAGGTCGAAGAAGCGCCGTATGCCGGACGACGGGATCGCCTGCACGTGCTGGGAGATGTTGCCGCGGTGAGTCGAGCGTTCTGGCATGCGCGCGTGCCGTCTCCTGCCGGCGCGGGGCCGGGATCTCGGGTAATTGGGCACATAATACCGAAGAGACGGCAGGCGTCGCCGCTGAGCCTCGCCCCCGCGGGTTCTCTACCGCTGCTGCACGCCGGACCAGAGGTCGAGTTCAAGGATGTAGTACAGCAGCAGGTGGGTGTCGTCGGCGAGGCGGACGCGGTAGCCGTGGCGCTCCTCTTCGCGCCACTGCGACACGATCTCGGCTACGTCTCTGCGGGCGCCGTTGCGCTCGACCCACATCGGCTGTCCGGGATATGAGGCTGCGGCGTGACAGCCGACGGTGAGGGCGAAAGCGCGGAGGCCGGCCTCTTCGTCCTTATCCATTGCGGACGGCGTACCCGGCGTCCGCCCGATCGATCTCGATGATCGCACCCGGCGTGAAATTGAGCAGGCTGCGGAAGTGCCCGGCTTCGAGATGGTAGTGCTGGTGCGGCGGCGGCACGCAGACGCAGTCTTCGGCGACGATGCGCGTGGCAACGCGGCGGCCGGACACCTCGACTGCGAACTCCTGCATGGGCGGCGGGAACTCGCGCCAGCGCGACTTCTCGATGAGGATCGAGCCGGTCTCGGCATCCTGACGCGAGAGCTTGCGTCGGTAGGGCTTCACACACGCAGCGTATCGCGGAGGGATACCGGCGAGGAACCACAGAGCCACAGAGATCACCGAGGAGAAATCGTTGGAGGTGCGGTGCCTATTACGGGCTCGACGCATGCCCGCGTGTCACGAACGCCGCGTAACTAGAAGCTGGAGGATGGTGCAACCATCCTCCAGCTCCCAAGTTCCAGATTCCAGCGCTACGGCGTCGCGAGCGCCCAGTTCGGGATGGCCTTGCCGTTCGTGTCGCCAGCCGCCTTGTCGTTGGCGAAGTAGTAGAGCGGCAGGCCCTTGTAGGTTACCTGCTTCTTGCCATCGACCCGCGTGATGATGGCAAAGGCGCCGGTTGCGCCGGCCGGTGCGGTGGGCGGCGCGGCGGACGTGAGCGGCGGCCAAACTGCCGTGAGACCCTCGGCCGCACTCTTGCCATTGCCGGCGACGTCGTTCTTGAAGATGTAGAGCGTGAAGCCTTTGTCGTCGGTGAAGAACTTGCCGAGCGTGGGATCAGTCGTGATCTTCAACACGGCGGTGCCGGTTGCGGCACCGGCTGTCGGGCTGCCGGACGCGGCCGGCGTCGTGCTGGTGGTGGTTGAGGTCGATGCCGGCTTGGTGGCGGCCGATGTCGATGCCGGCGTCTTGCCGCCCTTCGCCGCGGCGGTAGAGGTCTTATCCGCGTTGCTGGTGCCGCCGCACGCCGCGGTGACGAGCGCCATCGCGGCGAGTCCGGCGAGGGCCATGGCCCCTATTCGGGTCGGGCGTAACGAAATGGGTTTGTACATGCGGGGTCTCCTATCCTCCAGACAATCCTGCCAACGTTGGCAAGTACGCCGCATCCTCCGCGGCGGATGTCACTTACTCAGGCACGCGCTTCCGGCGTTGTGGATCTTCGTCCATAACGGCTCATAACGCAGGGTGCCGTTCTCCCCAATCGGCGGTCTGTTCGTACGCGTGGGCGGCGCGGAGCACGGTGGCCTCGTCGAAGGGTTTGCCGATGATCTGCAGGCCGACCGGAAGGCCATCGACGAAGCCGGCGGGGATCGAGATACCGGGCAGGCCGGCGATGTTCACGGGCAGCGTAAAGACATCGTTCAGGTACATCTCGAATGGGTCCGCGACCTTTTCTCCGATCTTGAAGGCGGTTGTCGGCGTCACGGGAGCGACGAGGACATCGTACTTCGCGAAGGCGGCATCGAACTCGCGGCGGATGACGGTGCGCACCTTCTGGGCTTTCAGGTAGTAGGCGTCGTAATAACCGGCCGAGAGCGCGTAGGTGCCGATCATGATACGTCGCTTCACCTCCGTGCCGAAGCCGCGGCCGCGCGTCTGCTCCATATTGTCCCACATGCCGGCGCCCTGCTGGTATGAGTATCCATACTTCACGCCGTCGTAGCGGGCAAGGTTCGCCGATGCCTCGCTGGGGGCGATGATGTAGTAGACGGCGAGCGCGGCCTCGGTACTGGGGAGGCTCACATCGGTATCGATTTCGGCGCCTTGCTGTTGGAGCGCAGCGAGTGCAGACTCGACGCGCGCGCGGACGCCGGCATCGAGCGTGGGCGGCATGTACTCCTTCGGCACACCGATCTTCATACCGCGAACACCATGCTCCAGCTCAGCGCGGAAGTCGGGCGTCGCCATCTCGGCCGATGTAGAGTCGAGGGGATCATGGCCACAGATCGCTGTCAGCACCGTAGCCATATCCTGCACGTCGTGGGTGAAGGGGCCGATCTGGTCGAGCGAGCTGGCGAATGCGACCAGGCCGTATCGGCTAACGCGGCCGTACGTCGGCTTCATGCCGACGACGCCGCAGAGGGCGGCGGGCTGGCGAATGCTGCCGCCGGTATCGGAACCGAGCGCGTACATCGCCTCGCCGGCCGCGACCGCGACCGCGGAGCCGCCGGAAGAGCCACCTGGCACGCGTTCGAGGTCCCACGGATTGCGGGTCGGGGCGTAGGCCGAGTTCTCGGTGGACGAGCCCATCGCGAACTCGTCCATGTTTGTTTTGCCAACCATTACGGCGCCCGCTTCGAAGAGTCGGCGGACGACGGTCGCGTCGTAAGGCGGCACGAAGTCCTGCAGCATCTTCGACCCGCAGGTGGTCGCGACGCCTTGTGTCGACAGCAGATCCTTGATCGCGACGGGAACGCCCAGCAGCTCATCACGCTCGCCGGCGGCGATGCGGGCGTCGGCCGCATCGGCCTGGGCGAGGGCGCGGTCGGCCATGACCGCGAGGAATGCGTGGACCTGCGGCTCAATTGCGCCGATGCGGTCGAGGACCGCCTGCGTGAGCTGCCGCGACCTGATCTCGCGCTTCGCGAGCAGGGCAGCCGCCTCGTGCAGTGTCAGGAAATGCAGGTCGGGCATTGCTATTCCAGCACGGCACGGACGCGGAGGTAGCCGTCCTCGGTGTTCGGCGCGAGGGCGAGCACCTCATCCTGCGGCATCGATGCCCGGGAAACGTCGTCCGCGAAGATGTTACGAATGGGCAGCGTATGAGCTGTTGGTTCGACGCCTTCCGTATCGACGGTGCTGAGGACGTCGAAATGCGTGATGATCTCCGAGAGCTGCTCGCTGAAGGTCTCGATCTCCTGTTCGGAGAGGGCGACCCGCGCGAGCTTGGCGATGTGGAGGACGGCTTCGCGTTCGAGCTTCATGCGCGTCAGGTTAGCGGGCGGGCGGGGCGCGCGCGAGGCGCCTGTTAGCCATGAGCATCTTCTATCGAAGGCGACGAAGCTGGAGACTCGAGGGCCGGACGACACACTGCCTCGATGCATCACTGATTCTTCATGCATCAATCATGTAAGGCTCACGGGCCGTCTGGTACGATCTTGACGGCAGGGTACGGGAAGGACTTATGGCACACGCGCCCGACAGGGCCGAAGTGGCCCTCGGGAATCCCAGCTTCGTGTGGCGGTTCGGACAGGACCGCCGGCTTAACCTCATTCGCCATTACGCACCGCTCGAAGGCGCACGCATCCTCGACATCGGTTGCGGGCTGGGCGTCTACGTGCGGAAGTTCCGCGAGTTCAGCGACCAGGTATACGGCATCGACATCGACGCCAAGCGGCTCGTTGAGGGTGCCAAAACGACGCCGGGGACGATGCTGTCGGCGAGCGAGACCTTGCCGTTCCGAAGCGGCATTTTCGATGTCATCGTGCTGAACGAGGTGATCGAACACGTCCGGGACGACGCCGCGACGCTGCGGGAGGCGCTGCGGGTGCTGAGGCCGGGTGGGCGGATCGTGATCTATGCGCCGAACCGGCTGTATCCGTTCGAGACGCACGGAATATACTTGGGGAGGCGCTTCATCTTCGGGAACATTCCACTGATCAACTGGCTGCCGGACCCGCTACGGAACAAACTTGTGCCTCACGCCCGCGCGTACACACGGCGAGGCATCCGGAAGACGTACAGGGGGCTGAACGTGCGTGTGCAGGCCGAGACGTACGTCTACCCGGGGTTCGACAACATCATCGCGAAAAGGAAGCGTCTGGGGCGGGTGTTGCGAAGCGCGCTGCATCGCGCTGAGCAGACGCCGTTGCGGACGTTCGGTCTGTCGCACTTTGTGGTGCTGCAGAAGCCGGAGGGCGGCGCCAGCGGCGGGGAAGCGGGAGGGCCGGTTGGCAAGGAATAGCGCTACTCGCAGAATGCTGCGCGACCGCGTGCGCGGCAGCGGTGGCAATGGAGCCGGAGCATCGGCGCCACGATGGCTGCAGGTGCTGATCGGACTGGTGGGACTCGGAGTGATCGGGCTGGCAGCGGCGGGCGCAACGGGCTACGGCGTGTACCGCTCGTACGCAAACGGGCTTGAGTCGCCGGATATCGCTATCGCCAAACAGCCTTCGGGCGGCGCGGAGATCTACGACCGCAACGGCAACCTGCTGTACCAGTACGTGGATGACCGCTCAGGGCTGCGCTCGCCGGTGAAGCTCGCAGACATCTCGCCATGGATGATCGCGGCGACGATCTCGACCGAGGACGCGAGCTTCTGGAGCAACCCCGGGGTGAACACGCGTGGCCTGATCCGGGCGGGGCTGGAGGCGGCGCACCTGCGGAGCGCCGACGCGGCCAGCAACACCGGCGGCAGCTCGATTACGCAGCAGCTCGTGAAGAACATCTACATTGCGCAGGCGGACCGCTCCAAGCGGTCGTACAGCCGCAAGGCGAAGGAGACGATCTACGCCATCGAGCTGTCCAGGCGCTATTCGAAGGACCAGATCCTCGAGTGGTATCTGAACCAGATCTCGTACGGCGGGCTGTACAACGGTGTCGAGGCGGCATCACTCGGATACTTCGGGAAGCATGCGAAGGACTTGACACTGCCCGAGGCGGCGCTACTCGCAGGGATACCGGCAGGACCGGTGCGATACGACCCGGTAACGCAGCCGCAGGCGGCGATTGAGCGGCGCAATGAAGTCCTGCGGCTGATGCACTCTCGCAATAGCGTGCAGATCGACGACAACGGCACGAAGGTGGATGGGGCGCGGTTTCAGGTGGACGACCACGGCGGCACGGTGGATACGACGAACGCGGCCTTCTACCTCTCGACGCTAGCGCCGCTGAACATCACGCCGCAGCGCTTCCCAGTGCAGGCGCCGCACTTCGTGTTCAATGTGATTCAGCCGCAGCTAGAAAAGCGCTTCGGCAAGGAAGCGCTGTACCGAGGCGGACTGCGCGTGACGACGACGCTCGATATGAATCTCGAGCGCAAGGCGCAGGACGCGCTGGAGCATTGGATCAGCGAGTTCGAGGACTCCTCGGACGCGCGCAACGGCGCACTGGTCGCGATGGACCCGCGGACGTCGGAGATCCTGACGTATGTGGGGTCGCGGGACTACTTCAACGAAGCGATCGAAGGTCAAAACGACAACGCCGACTCTCTGAACTCGCCGGGTTCGACCCTCAAGCCTTTCACATACACGACGGCGTTCGAAAAGCTGGGCTGGGGGCCGGGCACGGAGATTCTGGATACGCCAATCAGCTTCCCTGACGGCGACAAGGTCTTCACGCCGCGGAATCCCGTCGGAGACTTCCACGGACCGATTAGCGTGCACGACGCGCTCGGCAACTCGCTGAACATACCGGCGTTCAAGACCGCGCTGTATGCGGGCGTCCCGAACGTCGTTGCGGAGTACAAAAAGTTCGGCATGACGACGCTGGACGGCCACACCTACGGGCCATCGGTGACGCTGGGCGGAGTCGACATCAAGCTGCGCGACGTTGTGTACGCCTACACGGTGCTGGCCTCGAACGGGGTGATGCGGGGGACGCCGACTGACCTGGCGCTGGAGGACGGCAACCGCAAACTCGACCCGGTATCGATCCTGCAGATTACGCGCGCCGACGGATCCGTGGTGTATCCGACGACGGAGGACCACCGCGTACAGATCCAGGAGGAAAAGGTCGTCGACCCGCAGTTCGCCTATCTGATCACGAGCATCCTCTCAGACCCGAGCGCGTTCTGCATCACCTATGGCTGCGGCGCGCTGAGCATCGGCCGGCCCTGGGGAGTGAAGACCGGGACGAGCGAGCCGTTCGAGGACAGCCACGCGATCGGCGAGACGTGGACGTACGGCTACACGCCGGACCTGGTGGCGGGCGTGTGGGCCGGAAACTCGGACAACTCGCCGGTCCACAACATCACGTCGACATCGATCTCGTATCGGGCGGTGCGCGACTTTATGACGGAAGCGCTGGCGGACACGCCGGTGAGTCAGTTCGAGAAGCCGGGCGGGCTCTCGGTGGTGGACACCTGCACACCGTCCGGGCTCAAGGCGAGCAGTTCGTGCGGGCGGCGGGTGAAGAACCTGCTGCCCGATGCGACGGCGCCGAAGAAGGACGACGACTGGTGGAAGAGGGTGAGGGTCGATATCCGCGACGGGCTGATCGCCACGGAGCTGACGCCGCCCCAGTTCGTGCAGGAGCGCTACGGCCTGGCTATCCCGAGCGACGTACCGGAGTTCGCCAGGGGGCAGGCGCTCGAGTGGGCGCGCTACCTGAGTGCGGGCACCGCGCCGACCCAGAAGAGCACGGGCGACCCGTCTGTAAGCATCATCAAGCCGAAATCGGGCGATAAGGTGAAGGGCAAGGTAGCGATCACCGGCAAGGCGGACTCGCCCGACTTCACCGCGTACCGCATCGAATTCGGCGCGGGGAACCCGCCGCTGGAGTGGACGATGATCGCGCGAACGGAGACGATGCAGCCGGGCGGAGGCCTCGGGTTCTGGGATACGACGGACCTGCCAGATGGGCTGTACACGCTGCGGGTGGTGGTGGAGGACAAAGTGCTCGGCGAGCTGTCGACATTCGTCGTGGTGAGCATCGGCAGCAGCGGCAACACGCGCACGAGCCCGACGCCAGTAGCGACGCCGACGCCGCTCATCGATCTGGGCGGGCGGTAGCGGCGATGGCACAGCGGTTTGACCGGCTAGGAATTTCACCGCAGAGGCGCGGAGCGCGCGAGAGTCCACAGGGAACCTTGTTCACGACGCGTCTCCCGGCGTCCCGCCTCCCGCCTCTCGTCTCCCGCTTCCAACCCATGCGTTTGCTTGCGAGGGTACCGGCAGCAACTATAATGCAGGGACGTCGCGACGATGCGTCCGCGTGCCGAGGTGGTGGAATAGGCAGACACGCGGTCTTGAGGGGGCCGTGCCCGCAAGGGTGTAGGAGTTCAAATCTCCTCCTCGGCACCAACCATGAAGTTTTGACGGCATCCGCCCGGCCCGCCGGGCGGATGTTGTTGCGGGGACAGGCGGGCATTCTGGGCGACGTAGCCAAGCGGTAAGGCAGGGGTCTGCAAAACCCCCATCACCGGTTCGAATCCGGTCGTCGCCTCCAACGACGTAGATACGAAACCCGCTCGCACCGGAGCGGGTTTCGTGTTGTCGGTGGGGACTTCGAACGGACGTCTCACGGCCACGCCGCCGTGCGCGTTGCCGCCGTACACGTCGCCGTGCGTGCCGAGCGCGATCGCCGGGCCGTTCGGGTCGCCAAAGATGACGAAAAAATTGCTGAACGATGACGGTGTGGGGGCCGTTGTAACGCCTGCTCGTGTGGCTGACGCGCGCCTCAAGCAGGCGGGGGACTGCTGGCACGCGCGATCGCCTGCCGGATGTCGCGCCACTGGCGTTGTGCCGCAGTCGCGACCATTCACTGCGCCGCGCTGAACTCGACCGCGTACACCGTATGCGGACCGCTCAGCCCCTTCAGATCCACCTCGCGCGGCTCGCCGAACGTGCCGGCGCCCACGCTGCTCTCGACCAGCTGGCGGAGCAGCGAGGACACCAGGATCTCGCCGCCGACGGCTTTGCCCGCGACGCGCGACGCCATGATCACGTTCTTGCCGTAGAAGTCGTCGCCTTCCTTGATCGCCTCGCCGGCGTGCAGGCCGATGCGGACACGGATCTGGTCGCTGGTCGCTAGTCGCTGGTCGCTGGTTGGTGAGAACGCGCGCTGGATGGCGATGGCGCAGTCGAGGCCCTTCTTCGCGGACTGGAAGGCGACCATGAAGGCGTCGCCGATCGTCTTCACCTCGAAGCCGTCGTAGGCGCGGAGCTGCGTGCGGATGATGGCGTTGTGTTGCCGCAGCAGCTCAAGCCACGCCTGGTCGCCCAGGCGCTCCGCTAGCGGCGTGGAGTCTTCGATATCGCTGAACATGATCGTCACCGTGCCGTCCGGCGCCGGATGCACGCTGATCTGCGGACGCTCGCGCTCGACGGCCCGCGCGACGGCGTCGATCGACGTGTAGATGCTGGTGGAGGAGAGCCCCTGCGTCTCGAGCTTGAGCGCGAGTGCGCGCTCGAGGGTCTTCTTCATGCCCAGCTCCTCGGCGGTGTTGAGCGCCTGCTGCAGCAACCCGAGCGCCTTCGCGCGATCGTCCGGCGCGGCGCGGGCGAGCAGCATCCTGGCGTACTGGTACTGATCGTGGGCCACCCACGGCCGCGCGTTCAATTTCTGGTCGAAGGCAAGCGCGTCGTCGAAGTGGCGCTCGGCGTCTTCCCAGTGCTCCATAAGCGTCGCCATCATGCCGAGCTGACGGGATGCTGACCCGGTGCAGAACGAAGGCTGGCCCACGATGATGTTGCGCGCGGCGTACGGGAGCAGCAGGTCGTAGAGCGTCCTGGCACGAGCCGCGTCGCCGAGATAGTCGCACACCTCGGTGAGCGCGTAGACGCCCGCAAGCCACAATCCGTCGCGCGGGATGTCCGCGAAATCATTCACCGCAAGCTCCTCGAACTCGCGGCGCGCCTCCTCCACGCTGTCGATCTCGGCGTGGATCAGCGCCAGCGCGCACTTATACGTGACAATGTTCGGGAACTGCTTCGCTTGTGTCTTGATGAGCGGCTCGACCTCGGCCAACCGGCCCTGGAGCTGCCGGAGGTCGATGAGCTGGGCGCCGAATGCGAGCACGCCGCGATCGCCCTGGAGTTGCTGCCCGAGCGCGAGCGCCTGTTGCATGAGCCGCTCCGCCTCGTCGAAGCGGCCCTCCAGCAACGGTCTCATGGCGAGCGAGGCCGAGGCGTCCCACATGGGCCCTGCCAGCCGGACCTCCCTGGCAAAGGCAAGATTCGCCTCGATATCCCGTTGACAACCGTCGATGTCGCCGAGTTCGGCGAGGTCGTTGCGCCGGTAGAGGAGGGCGTCGTTGGCGGCGAACCTGTCTCCCCGCGCCGACGCCAGCGCCAGCAGTTCGTCCACGATGGCGATCCGCTCTTCGACGCTTTCGGGGCCGAGGAGGGCGAGGTGCGCGGTCCCCAGAACCGATGACAGCGCCTCCGGGTCGTTGATGCGCCGGGCCGCGCCGACCGCGCCGCGGGCGATCTCGGCCACCTGCTCGCGCGGTGCGGTGAAGTACTGCCGGATGGCCAGTTGGGCCATGGCGAGCGCCCGCGCGGGGCTGTCCCCTTCGGGTAAGCCAGCCAGCGCTTCCGCGAGCATCACCACCGCTGGCGTGGGATCGCTGAAGTATTCGAAGGACCCGGCATAGTGGGCGGCCGCCAGAGCTTGCTGCTCCGCGAGGCCGGCCGCCTTCGCGACGAGCGCCGCGCGCTCGTATGCGTCCGTCGCCGACGCTGCGTCGCCCATATTGCCGTGCGCGAGGCCCAGCCGCATGAGCAGGTCGAAGCGCTGGCGTGCGTCGACGGTGCCGGTCAAGGCCATCGCCTGGAGGGCGCGCTCGTAGTGGCCCGCCGCCTCTTCCCAGGCGTACAGCTCGACCGCCCGCACCCCCGCCCGCGTCGCATAATCGATCGCCTTCTCGACGTCGCCGCCGGGGGCCGCCTGGTAGAAGTGGTGCGCCAGCACCGCCAGGTGCGGCTCAATGTTGCTCGCGTAGAGCTTCTCCAGCGCCTCGCCGATCTGGCGGTGCAGCAGCACGCGGCGGGGCGTGCTCAGCTCGTCGTACAGCGTCTGCCGGATCAGCGCGTGCGTGAAGTCGTAGGTGCCTTCGTCCTTCCGCTCGGCGATCAGCTGGGCGGCGAGCGCCTCTTCCAGCAGGTCGAGGAGTTGCGGTTCGTCGCTCGAACTCCCCTCTCTCCTTGTGGGAGAGGGGCCGGGGGTGAGGGCAATCGCCTTCAGCGCCTCCCAGCTGAAGCCGCCGGTCATCGTCGAGGCCAGCGTCAGCATGCGGTTGCAGCCGTCGCTGAGGCGCGAGAGCCGCCGCCCGATCACCTCGCGCACCCCCTCCGGGATGCCGAGGTCGGAGATCGTCAGGCCACCAAACGTCCAGCGCCCGCCCTCTCTTCTGAGCTTGCCTTCTTCGAGCAGATGGCTGAGGATCTCGCGGACAAAGAACGGGTTGCCTTCGGTCTCCTGATGCAGGGCGGCCGCGAGCGCGCGGCGGCCGGGCGCGTTCTCCTCGGACGGGTCGGCGGAATTGAGGAAGTCTTCGATCGTCGCTTCCGGCAGGCCGCGCAGCAGAAAGCGCTGGAAGTTCGGGAGGCGGCGCAACGTCGCCAGCACCTCCGACAGCGGGTGCGTGCGGTCCAGCTCGATATCGCGATAGGGGGCGACCACCAGCACCCGCGCGCCGGCGATGTTCCGCCCGAGGTGTTGGAGCATGAGCAGCGAGGGCTTGTCCGCCCAGTGGATGTCGTCGAGGAAGAGGACGATCGGGTTGGCGACGCTGGCGCTGCGGACGAACTGCGTGACGCTGTCGAAGAGCCGCAGCCGCTCGGCCTCGGCATCGAGCGGCGGGGCGGCTTCGAGGTCCGGGAAGCGCTGGCGGATCTCGCTGACGAGCGTCGCCACTTCGGGCGCGCCGGAGCCCAGCTCGGCGCGCAGCTCGTCGTCCGGCCGGCTGCGCGCGTACTGGCGGAACGCCTCGACGAACGGGCGGTAGGGCGCGCTCGCTTCGCCTTCGTAACAGCGGCCGGTGAGCACCTGGGCGCCGCGCAGCCCCGCGTAGACGGCGAACTGGCCAGCCAGCCGCGTCTTGCCGATGCCCGGCTCGCCGACGAGCGTGACGAGCGCGCCCTCACCCGAGAGGGTGCGTTCGAGGATGGCCTTCAGTTCGTCCATCTCTTGCTGGCGCCCGACGAAGACGTCCCAGTTGAGGCCGCGCAGGTCGTTGACGACCTCCGCGTGTGGCTGGACCACGGACTCCTGCGTCGATATATCGAGGATGCGGCGTAGTTCCGTGGCGACTTCCTGTGCTGATGCCGGACGGTCGTCGGGCGACTTCGCGAGCAGGCGCTGGATCAGCGTCTCCAGCGGCTTCGGCACCGAGGGCTCGTGCCAGGAGGGCGCGACGGGAGCGGTATTGATGTGCTGGCTGATCACGCCGACGGCGTCGTCGCCAAGGAAGGGCGGCCGGCCGCAGACCATCTCGTAGAGCATCGCCCCCAGCGCGTAGAGGTCGGAGCGGGCGTCGGGCGTGCGGCCGAGCGCCTGCTCCGGCGGCATGTAGGCGACGGTGCCGACCATCATGCCGGCGATCGTCATGCGCGAGTGGTCGATGGCAACCGCCAGGCCGAAGTCGCCGAGCGCGGCGTTGCCATCGGCGTCGAGCCAGATGTTGCCGGGCTTGAGGTCGCGGTGGATGATGCCGCGGCCGTGCGCGTGCGCGAGCGCGTCGCACACCTGTGCGGCGATCCGCATCGCGCGGTCGGAGGCGATGCGGTGCTGGTCGGCTTTCGCCAGCAGATCTTCGACGGAACCGCCCGTCAGGTGCCGCAAGACGATGTAGGGCGCGCCGCCCTCATCGCCGGAGTCGAAGATGGTCACGATGTGCGGGTGGTCGCCCAGGCGGCCCATCGCCTGCGCCTCGCGGCGCACGCGGACGATGCCGTCGGCGTCGAGGCCGTCGGTCTTGATCAGGGCGAAGGCGACGTCGCGGTCGAGCCTGGTGT
>JALYKW010000068.1 GCA_030774575.1 Chloroflexota bacterium
TACAAGAAGCGCAGGAGGCACGGCGCGCCGGCGGCCTCAACAAGCGCCGTGAGCACACGCTCGCCACGGTCTACGCGTTCGAGGGGCTGGAGAGCGTCGATCAGGTCCGCCGTCTCTTCGCGATCGCCGCGTTTGAGGCGCTGGCGCTGCCGGCGGGCCCGAACAAGTGCCGCATCCTCGTGCAGGTCGGGCTGGCCGCGCTCAAAGCGCTCGACGTGGGTGAGCATGAAGAGCTGCTGCAGCGGCTCGATGCCGTGCTCGGTCCGCGACTTGTGGAGGCACAGGGGCGATGAGCAGGCACCGCCGGCTCGAACGGCTCTACCCCGCACTCAGCGCGAAGGAGCGTGCCCTCTTGATCCTCCACGCGCGGAAGGCCGGCAAGCAGCCCGACCCCAAGATCCGCTCCACCATCCCGACCACGCAGTCGCGCGAGTTCAACCAGCTGATCGGGCGGCTGTGCGCGGCGTCGAACGGCCTCACCCCGTTCATCGCCATCCTCGCCCAGATGGTCGAACAGCTCTCCCTCCGCTGGTGCTGGCTGGCCAGCCTCCATCTTGCCGCGATGAACGCCTGCGCGGTGGCGGAGACCGCGCTTGCGGCCACGCCCGGGACGACGGAGAAGGCGGCATTGCGCCGCTCCCTGAGGCCCTGGATGGCGCGCTTCGCGGTCTCGCTCTACGGCGACCCACGTTGGGACAAGGCCGCTGGCGGCCGGCGCACGGCGGGTGACGTCATCGCCGACGGACTGGTGGCCGGCGTGCGTGACCTGTGGCCGCTGCGCTGGCGAGAGCTGCGGGCGGCGGAGATCCTCGTGGAGGAGATCGCCGAGGAGTTTGACGGCGAGGACCCGCTGCCGGTCGAGGTGCGTGCGCTGCTCGACGAGTGCCGTGCGGACCTCTGCGACCTGAAGAAGCGCATTGAGCCATACACCGGCGAGTTGGTGCAGGAGGAGCCGGACGAGGAGCTGCTCGTGCGGCTGCGTGAGATCGTAGGCGACGCCTAGGCACCGTCGGTAGCTGCGGCGTCGAACGACAGCCTTAGGGCTCAGCCGCAGCCTCGCCGTCGTCACCTTCGGCTTGGTCTCCGCTGGGCGTATTGAGGTGGTCAAACGCCCGCACCAATGCGATCAGTCGCTGCCGTACGCCGGCGGGTGCCGCCGTCAACACAAAGCCCTCGCTCGCATTGCTCGTCCGCCGGAGCACGCCAACTGCACGTGAACTGAGCAGTGTGACTGCGTCCTCTACTTCTTCCGGCGTGACGCCGTCGAGACCATTATCGCCCATCCCCGCCAGTGACGCGAAGAGGACCATCGTTTGGCCGAGCACGAGGTTCGGTTGCAGTCGATTCCATGCGTTGATCTGCTCCACGATCCGGGTGAGAAGGAGCCAGCGCCGGGCGATGTCATGGCTGAGCGCGCGCAGTTCGTTGAACGCGGTGGGTTCGGCGCGCCGCGCGAATACGGGGCGAAGTTCCTCCAGGGTGAACGGAGTCTCTTGATGGAGCTGCACTAACGTCACGATCTGCTTCGTCGTCAGCAGGGTGATGTCGTATCCCTCGGCGCGGCGTTGCAAGTTGCCGCCAGCAAAATCCGGACCGGTCACCAGGGCATAGTCGGCCTCGCGCTTGTCGCGATGTTCGACGATCGTCGGCCAATCGATTTGAGCGTTGGCAACAGCGCCGCGGGCAGCCGTCTTCGTATCGAGAATCATGCGATACCTTCCCGTCCCGAGAGGTGCATCGGCGACGACATCGGTGTCCCCGGCGCCGCCGACGTGCTCGACCTCGAAGCCTAAGAACGAGAATGCGTCTGCTACTGCGACTTCGTAATCGCTTGGATGCGCCGAGTCGTGCTCAGTGTCCCGCAGCGCGCGTACCGCCGATTCGGCAGTTGACGGGAGACGTCGAATGACGGACTTCGCCACGGGCGCTTTGACGCGTTCCGGGGTCGGTTGCTTAACGACAAGAGGTGTCCGGCGCTTGTCTCGCGCCCGTGCCCACCCGCTATCAGTCAGACGCCAGAGCCCTGGCGGACCTTGATGGAGGTAGCCGCTCCGCACGAGATCTAACCGTGCAAACTGAATGCGGATGGTCCACTGATTTGCCCCGGTCTTGACGCGCGCGGCCAGATCAATTGGGTCGATCGTGAAGCGGGACGTGACCGCCGGGTACAGGTCCTGTGGCCTCGCTTCGCCACCAGGCCACTCCGCCAGCGCGTCGAGCAACGGGTCATAGATCTCGGACTGTTTTGGGAGGGTCACACGCGCCTCGGGCCTCCGCGTCCGCGCCGACGGTCAAGCTCGCCACCGTCCTCACATCGCGCGGCACTGTACCCGCTATCGGGTGTACTATCAACGCCTTCCCTTGTAGGGATCCCGGCTGCGCTTTTCGGCGTCCCTCAGGTATTCGCGCACGGCTTCACGCGTCGTCGCCCAGTTCCGCCCGATCTTCGTTGCCCGAAGGTAGCCCTTCTGAGCGAGCTTGCGGAGATGGTCCGGGTGAAGATGCGCGATGGCCGCCGCCTCGGAGAGCGGGATGAGCGCTTCCCGGTCCAACGGCCTCCTGGTCCCCTATAGGGTCCAGAGAGGACTATAGAGCGAGGCCGGCGGGCGAACAACGGAGCGCACGGTCCCGGCCTCGACCCCGGCGATGATCCTGCAGGGTTCACCTTCTCGGCGCTAAGCGCTGGAAAACATCACGAAGATCGTCGCGCTCCACGGATCTGCACCCCTACTGACGGCGCGCCGATGCCTTACGGCCGCATTGCGGGGAACGGCGCAGACGGCTCAACTTCGTCAGCTCATAAAGGCGCAGCAGAGCGGCAGCCGTCGCTATCAACTCATGGTGCTGGTTCGTTGGACGATGGTGGTTGCGCGTCCGTTGCTTGCTCGTCAGTTCTCTCTCTTGAGCGCAGCGCCTCCTCGCGTAGGGAGTCAACCCGAGCATGTACGTCGCGTGATGCCTCGCGCATATCTTCGCGGTGCTCTCGCGACAGCTTCCTGTGGAGGAACGGGATGCGCCACGCCATGCGGTAATGGTACTCACCGATCCGGCGGATCGCACTGTGGGTGCCCTGTGCGAGGACGACTTCGTGATTTCTCAACCGGAGTCTTTCGGTGACGCCGTCGTACGGCACGCGGTGAAGCGCAGACGACGAAGTCATCGTGCCCGGGCAGCTTGTTGGCGCTCAAAACGATCCCCCTGTGAGCCGTCGCGAGCGTGTCCGAGCTGATGGAGCTGGCCAGCCGCCAGCGATGATGACGGCTGTTCGCGCCACAGCCCTGGAATCGCCGATAAAACGATGCTTGTCATTGCTTCTGTCCATTGATGGCCGCTGCTGACCGCCCGTAATGGTGTCAGCCCATCGCCGCTCGAATCAGGGCATCGGCTAGTAGGCGTCGCGGCGGACTGCTTCTGCCTGCGCAACCAACGCATTCACCATGTGCTCGGCGTCGGCACCGATCGGGACATCCAGCGGGATCCAGACGTGCCCGCCGATGTCAATCACTCGCGGCGCGAGTTTAGACGATTGGAGGCGGGCGCGGATGTCACGGAAGCAACCCGTCTCCCGGTGGAATCGCAGCCAGATCGGCGTTTCAAATCCGTCAAAGGGATCACGGACGCCGATACTGAAGTGAGACCCCTGATCGCATCCCTGTGCCTGACGGACGTAGCGGAGGGTGTACCCCGACGGCTCGGTGAACAGAGGAAGTACCTTAGGATCCGTTGTCAGGCGCCTCGTGACCCGGTCGAGCAGTTTGACGAAATCACCCGGGTGGTTGCGCCAGTCGACGAGGGCTGCACTCCCGGCGAGCGGCGCGATGTAGGAGCTGCGGAACTCCCGGTACATCCCCTGGAATTGTTCGAGTTCGTTGCGGAACCGATCAGACTCAACCCGCCCGAACGCATCGAGCACGTCGTCCCATGAGACGACCGTGATGGCGATGTCGGGACCGTCCTCTTTCGGCGCTCGCCAAGGGCCAGGTCCGTCGACGCGGAATGCCTCCTTCACCACGTTCGTCGCCTCACCGATGCGTGCAGGCGGGACAAGGACGACGAGGATGCCATCGAGGCGCCGACCCTGAGGGTGCGTCTGAAGGTGCCGAACGTAGGATTGCAACTGCGCTGGGCCGAGAACGGCGCCAAGCTTCGCCTCGACCTTGACGACCGCGGTGTTGTCGATGCGCGCCTCCAGATCCGGGCGTCCCCCGTCAGGCTGGCGCTGTTCGGCGAGCCATGTCATGTCGGGGCCGACAGCGATACCGGCACGCTTCGCCAACTCGTCAGCGAATGCTGACCGGGCTTCGCCGTGTTCCCTCAGGAGGTAGGCGAGGCCCTGGGTACACAGGACTTCTCCCTGCGTGGAGAAGGAACCAAACTGCGCAAGATGTCCCAACAGTGTCCTCATCGCGATTCCTCAACTCCTCTTCCACGGCTCGGGAGCGTCTATGTGCGCCCTGTTGATGACCTCGGTCTGCCCCACCGGCCAACCCATCGTCCAGTACTTGAACTCGTCGACTGCCCAATAGATATGCCTGATCTTATAGAAGAAGTCCGCGCAGCCGAACCTCCGAACGTAGACGGCGAACTGGTCGAAGTCCTGTTTCGCTTGCCCTCCGAGTTCCCACTGACGGATGGTGTACTCGTGTGGAGCCGTCTCGCGGTAGGTGACAGCCTCACGCCACTTCCGGCGCGCGATGAAGTCCCTCGCCCACGCCCATTCATCAGGCGTAGGCACCATGAGCAGCTCCGGTAGATCGAGCTTGCCTTCGTGGAGTGGATCACCGTTCACCCCGTAGCCCACGATCGGAACTGATGCCATCTCACCCCCCATATGTGCTGCGAGCCGGCCGCAGGCGGCAGGCTGACTGGCCGAGAGAGAACAGGCGTCATCTCCCGGTGTCGGGAGATGCTACCGCCGAAAATGCGCTCAGGTCCCCGACGTGGCCGTTAGCGACGAGCGCCGCGGCGCGGCCAGGTGAACGGTAGCCAGACGGTCGAGGATTGCTTGCAAGATGTACTCCTTCTCTGAAAATGCGCCGGACATGCTATCAGACGAGCATCGCGGTCGGCGTTCAACTTCATCCGCCGCACCGGCGGGGTGGTGTTCTTCCATATTAATGATCTGACGCGACAACTCCTGTCGCATGGCATGCGGATCTGGGGAGTAGCGCGATTGTTTAGAGCGCGTCGCGCCTTAGACCAAGAGGCGCCATCCGGATCGCACTAACCACGTGGCGTGGCGGTGGCCTCCCACAAGTACGGGCGACGAGGACTGCAACCACGAGGGCGATCACGATTGCGACAACTGCTGCGTGGCGCGCAGTTCGCGGCGCGCGGACAACGAGCGATTTGCGCCTCCTAGCCCGCTCGGTTCCGGCGATCCGGAGAACTCTTCCTCGCCATGTCCGTCAGTGTAGGGCCACCGCACGACCTCGGCTTGCATCATGAAGACGCATAGAGGGCTGCAGGATCAGCGGCTCCTCCGTTTGCCTTGCAAAGGACGTCGTCCTCGACCCGACCAACGTCACCGTACTCATGGTCTCAGGTGGTGTACTGTTTCAGCTGGGTCCGATAACCGCGACCAGAGGACGCGACACGATAAAGGAGGCACCAGGCGTGAGCATCCGCAACGGCGGCAATGGCCGCTGGAAGCATCAGGAGCAGCGCATTGCCGACGTGCTCGGTACCTCGCTCATCCCGAACACCGGAGCCCGTCGCAGCGACATGGAGGTCGGTCAATACGGGGTCGAAGTGAAGACCATGAAGGCGATCCCAGTCCGCGTCCGCAAGGCACTGGAGCAAAGCGTCGAAGCGTGTGAAAAGACGAGGAAGGTAGCTGTCGTGGTGCTGAACCAGCCACGTCTCGGCAAGAAGCCGCTGCGGTTCGTGGTCATGCGCTTCGAGGACTGGCAGATGAACAATGCGCAGCGGGCCGGAAGTTCCGCGTAGACGACTGCCATCGCTATGACAACATAGTCGGATTGAGAGATGCCACTCCTAGACCGCTACGGGAACCGAACTGGCGGGCGAGAGTATGCCGTTCGGGCTAGTCAATCGGCGTCTAGCTCTGACCCCGATTGACGAAGAACTATG
>JALYKW010000069.1 GCA_030774575.1 Chloroflexota bacterium
CCGCCGTCCAGCGGAATCAGACTGCGGGGTAGCCCGCAGCTTGCGATGCGGTCAGCGGTCGTGGCCGCACACGGCCGGTCGTGCTGGTGCCTGGTGGCTGGTGATTAGCTCGGTGGCGTGCCCAGCACTCCCGCCTCCCGCAACGCATCGATGCGCGCGTCGTCATACCCGAGCTCTCGCAGTACATCATCAGTGTGCTGGCCCAGCGTCGGCGATGCGCCCCGCGCGGCGAGCGGCGTCTCGCTCATCTGGATCATCGGGCCAGCCATGCGGATCGGCCCCATGAGCGGATGGTCAACGCTCGTGATGTAGCCGTTTTCCAGGACCTGCGGGTCTTCGAGCAGCTCTTCCGTGTACTTCAGTGGCCCGGCGGGCACCCCTGCCCGATCGAGGATCGCCAGCCACTCGTCCGTCGTCTTCGATGCGAATAGCGCCTCGGCATCCTTCACGAGCTGTTTGCAGAACGCGATTGTGCCCGGGTCGGTGACGTCGACCTCTTCCGGGCGCTTGCCGACGCGCCAGTCCTCCAGCTTGAGCGCGCCGAGCAGCTTCACACGCAGGGGCGTGCTCAGGCAGCCGACGGCGACGAACCCGTCGGCGGTCTGGAAGCAGCGATAGTAGATGTTGCCGATGACGGGCCGCACGCCGGCGAACACCTCGAGCTGCTGCTTGTACGGCGCACCTGCCTGTCGCAGCTCGTTGATCCGCATTAACGCGCTCTCGCGCGTCTCCGTATCGGTCGCCTCTATCGACATTAGCCGCGTGTTCTGGATCGCCAGCGCGCTCGCCATCAGCGTCGTGCTGATGCACTGACCGCGCCCGCTGCGCTCGCGTGCGAACAGGGCCGCGCACACCCCCCAGGCGATCGCAATGCCGGTTGAGAGGTCGGCGGCGGGGAGGGCATTCATCAGCGGCACGCCGCTCTCTTCGCGGCGGCCCTCTACGGACATCAGCCCCGTGATGGCCTGCGCGATGAGGTCGTAGCCGGGGCGGTGCGCGTAGGGCCCGCGGCGCCCGAATGCGGTGTTGTCGCAGTAGATCAGTCGTGGGTTGATCGCCGAAAGCGCGATGTAATCGATTCCGAGCTTCTCTGCCACATCCGGCCTGTAGTTGATGATCACGACGTCGGTGCCGGCGGCGATCTTCTGGATGATCTCGCGGCCCTCCGGCGCGTTGAGGTCCACCGTCATGCCGCGCTTGCCGCGATTGAGCGAGATGTAGCCCCGGCCCTCGCGCAGCCCGAGCGGCTGGAAGGCGCGCCAGGGGTCGCCGTGCAGCGGCTCGACCTTGATCACCTCGGCGCCCATATCGGCGAGCAACATGCCGCCGAACGGCCCGGCGATGATCTCCGAGAACTCCAGCACCTTGATGCCGGCCAGCGGCCCCGTGTGTCCGTTCTGGGTCATCACTACCTCGGTTGCAAACCAGCATCGCGGCGAAGTGCGGATAGTATAGGTCAGCGAACTGGCGCCAACACGTCACGGAGTCGGCGCTGCCGCCGGCAACAAGCCGCTACAATCTACTCCGTACCTCCTACAACCTACACAAGCTTCTCCATCGCAATGTGCGGGATACCGACTTCGTCGTAGACCTCGCCGACCGCGGCGTAGCCACGGAGGTCGTAGAAGCCGCGGGCCTGGAGCTGTGCGCTCAGCCGGAAGCTGCGGACTCCGCGCGCCACGCCTGCGCGCTCCAGCGCATCGAGCACCAGCGCTCCGATGCCGCGGCCGCGACGCCGGGCTAGCACCGCCATCCGGCCGATCTTGGCGTAGCCTTCGCCGAGCACGAGACGGCCGGCGGCCACGGGCACTCCGTCGTCGTAGCCGACGCAGTGCACGGCCGTGGCGTCGAGCTCGTCCAGCTCTTCCTTACGTGGGATTCGCTGCTCGTCTACGAAGACGGCGATCCGCACCGCAAAGGCGTCTTCACGCTGCTGCTGAGTGGAGGCGATGACCACTTCGATCACGCGGCGATCTTACCGGAGAAACCCCTAAAGTTGGCACGGTGGGAAGGGCAAGCACCGATTGCGGGGCTTGCGCCCGGCCCCGTACACTCGCCGCTATGAACATCACCATCCGCGCCCACCACACCTCGGTTTTCGACGATTTCAGCGAACACGCCGAGAAGCGCCTGGCGCGCATCGAACGCTATCTCCCGCGGATCGATGAGGTCGTGGTCGAAGTCGAGCACGAAGAGACGAAATCGGCTGCAGATCGCTACCTCGTGCAGGTGACGTTGCATTCCGGAGGATCGATCCTGCGCGCGGAGGAGCGCGGCGCCGACCCCCGGGCGGCGCTCGATGCCGCCGCCGACGTGCTGTCGAGCCAGGCGCGCCGGCACAAGAAGCGCCTGCACGACCGTCATCAGCACCTGCACGGCGGCAAGGAGGAAGCGGCGACCATGGCGAACAGCGCCGCCGCCGCCGTCGAGCCGGAAGGCGACGATGAGTTCGATGAGTACCTGCTGGGCAAGGTCGTGCGTGTGAAGCAATTTGAGGCGAAGCCGATGTCGCAGGAGGAAGCGCTGGCGCAGATGGACCTCATCGGCCACGATTTCTTCCTCTTTCTGGACGCGGACTCGAACGAGTACGCGCTGCTCTACAAGCGCAAGGACGGCGACTACGGCATGCTGGCGCCGCGGCGCGGCTGAGCAAGCGGAAGCTGGCGTTTCCGGTTCGGTGGGGATCGATCTGGCTGCCGCGGGTGGTGAGGGGATGAAGGTGCACATCATCGGCATCGCTGGGAGCGGCAAGACGACGCTCGCTCGGTGGATCAGCAGCGCCTTCGAGATTCCGGCGTTCGATCTGGATCACGTGGTGTACGGCGACGAGGGCGGCGAGAGGCCGGCCGGCGAGATTGTCCCGCGAATCGACGAGATCCGCGCGGACAACGGATGGGTGACGGAGGGCGCGTATCGAAATGAGTGGCTCCGGCCGCTTCTCGACGACGCGACAGCGATCGTGTGGTTGGACCCCTCTCTTCCGACGGCCGTCGCCCGCATGCTCAAGCGGCACGCACGGGCTGAACTGTCCAGGAACAACCCGCATCCGGGATGGGGCAGGCTCATCCGGTTCCTCGACTACAACCGGCGCACAGCGCGTCAGCAGCGTGCGGAGACGGCCGGGTTACTCGCCTGCTATTCGCACAAGGTATTTCGATGTCGCACGTCGCGAGACGTCGCGTCGTTCAAGTTAAGAATCCGAAAGTGACCGACGACCGACGACCGAAGACTAACGACTCACGACCAGCGAGTGACGACCCCTACCGAAACATATCCTTCTCCGCCGGCCGGATCAGCTGCGAGATCGCGGCGTCCTCCGACGCATGGTACTCCGCACCGCGGATGATCGCGACGGGCACGCGGGCGAGCTTGCCGTGCACCAGCTCCGCGGCGGCGGCCAGCTCGTCGACCACGGCCATCTGCGTGACGCGCAGCTCGTAGCCCGCGGGATCGTGCTGGCCGGCGTAGTCGATCAGCGGACCGATGCCGGCAACGCCGATGGCGAAGTTGAGATGCCCCTCACGCCACGGCCGGCCGAAGGTGTCCGAGACGGTCACCGCCACCTGTACGCCAAGCGCCGCCCGTACAGCGTCGCGGATGCGGCGTGCTGAGGCGTCGCTGTCCAACGGCAGCAGGCAGAGCGTGCCGTTTTTCTCGACGTTCGACGCGTCGACGCCGGCGTTGGCGCAGATGAAGCCGTGATGCGTCTCGCAGATCATCACGCCGTGCTCCATGCGGACAATGCGCTTCGTCTCGCCGAGCACGACCTCGATCTGGCGCGGATCTTTCTCGAATGCGACAGCGTACTGCAGCGCGAACGGCGACGGCGTGACCGTCTCGAGATCGACGATGCGGCCCTCCGCCTTCGAGACGATCTTCTGCGTCACGACGAGCACGTCGCTGGCTTCGATCGCGACATCGTGCGTGCGTGCGGCATCGAGGATCAGCGCCGGCAGATCGTCGCCGGCGTGCACCTCCGGCATGCCCTCGATGCCGATGATGCGTACTTCGGCGCTCATCCGATGCCTGCGATGCGAATGCCGGCCTGCGTCTTGTAGGTTCGGTTGATGCTGACAAGCAGCACGGTGATGCCCTCGACCATCTGCGCGTTCGTCAGCGCACCGCCATCAACACCGCGCACGCGCTCTATCTGACCGGCCAGTTGCATGATGCGCTGCTTCGCACTCGCATCGTCGGCGCAGACGACGACATCAGCGTCGATCGCGGCGCCCTTCAATAGCGTCTTCGCGCTCAGGTTCTGGAACCCCGCCACTACCGTGGACTTGGGCAGCAGCGCCTGCTCTTGCTGCGCCGCCGAGCCCTCGGGGACGGCAAGCAGCGATGCGCGCCCTCCTTCGAACGCCATCGGCACGACGGTGCTCACGACGATCTTGCCGTCGAGCGCGCTCGAGAGCGGCGGCAGTGTCGCTGCCTGCGCGGCGTACGGCGTCGTCACGACCACAATGTCGCCCGCCGCGGCGGCATCGACGTTCGTCGCAGCCACGATGTTGAGATCGCCGGCTTTCTCATGCAGCTCCACCACGGCGCCTTCCGCCTTCTCCATCGAGCGCGACCCAATGACGCACGCATGCCCCGCCTTCGCGAAGCGATACGCCAGCCCCATGCCCTCTTCTCCAGTGCCGCCGATGAATGCGATCCTCAAGACGCGCCATCCTTCTGGTCAAACTGAAGCTGGATGCTAGAGGCTGGACAGTGAAGAGAGCCATCCAGCTTCCGGCTTCCGACTTCCCGCCTCCAGCTCAGTGCATCTCCGTGCCGCCGCTGATGTTGATCGACTCGCCGGTGATGTTGCCCGCCTTGCACAGGAAGACCACTGCGTGCCCCATGTCAGACGCCGTCTGCGGGCGGCCGAGCGGCACCTGCTTCTGGGAGACCTCTTCCCACGCCTCATCCGTCGAAATGCCTCGCCCGGCCGCCACGGCCGGGATGAGCACTTCGCGCCACATGTACGAATCGACTTCGCCCGGGCAGATGGCGTTCACCGTCACATCGAACGGCGCCATCTCGCCGGCGAGCGCCTGAGTGAAACCGATCACGGCGAACTTCGACGCGCAGTAGTGCGAGACGCCCGGCTTGCCGCTCTTTCCCGCCTGCGAGGAGAGATTGATGATGCGCCCGCTGCGCCGCTGCATCATGTGAGCGGCGACGGCTTTCGAGCAGAGAAACGTTCCCTTCACGTTGACATCCATCACCAGGTCCCACGCCTCTTCGCTGAGACCGGCGACGAAGCCGACGGAGATGACGCCGGCGTTGTTCACGAGAATGTCGACCTGGCCCCAGCGGTCAATCGCCGCCTGCACCATCGCCTGGCATTGCACGTAGTCGCGCACATCGACATCGACAGCGATGGCCTCGCTGCCGAGCAGCTTGATGTCGGCGATCGTCTCGTCGCGGTCGGCGGCGACCGAAGGCAGGTCGGCGATCACGATGCGCGCACCCTCCTTGGCCAGCTCGAAGGCGATGCCGCGTCCGATGCCGCGCGCGCCGCCCGTGACGATGGCAACGCTGTCTTTGAGTTCCATTCGCCGCTCACTTTCCGTTCGGTGCGATGAAGCAGGGGCATTGTGCGCCCGACGGCGCGTTCAGGCTAGGCAGCGCGCTCACTAGGTGCGATCCGGGCGACTGGCGGCCGGAATTGGCGGAGAGGGTGGGATTCGAACCCACGGTACACTTGCGCGCACACACGATTTCCAGTCGTGCCCGATCGGCCGCTCCGGCACCTCTCCCGATGAACAACGCAGAACCCGGAACCAACGCCGCGCTTCGGATCCGGTCCCGGGCTCAGAGCATTGGTATGGCGGAGAGGGCGGGATTCGAACCCGCGAGGCTCATCACCTACCGTTTTTCGAGAACGGCACCATCAACCACTCGGACACCTCTCCGAGTGGAGTATAGCTAACGATGTTCGCCCCAATCAGCCGCCGCTGGTGAGGTCCTGGAAGCGCTGCTCTTGCTCTTCCTGCGCCTCGCGAGAGGCTTGCTTACCGGCGCGGACGGCGTGCCGGATGCGGTGCCGTGCCTTGGCAACGAAGCCCAGCGGCTCTTCGATCGCCGGCTCCATCTCGGGGTTGCGGTACTGGTCCGGGACGGCGTCGGCGCCGCCGCCGGGACGCGCGAAGAGCCAGAAGGCGACCGCAATCGCACCGACGACCAGGGCGAAGATGACGAGCATCGGCACCAGCATGCCGCCGCTCTTGCCCGCTGACTCGGCGATCGCGGCGCCGCTCTTCTCGCGTTGCTTCTCCTGCTTCTTCGAGGCCTTCACCGCAGCCTTCTCGGCTTCCTCTTGCTGCTTCTGGCGCTTGCGCTCATCGCGCTTCTGCTTGCTGGACGTTGGCTCAAACTCGAACTCGAGCTTGCCGAACGGCGTCGCAAACTCAATCTCGTGCTCGGCGTCCTCGTCCTTGCTCTTCTGCTTGTCCTTCTTCGCCTTCTTCTCAGCCTTTGCGGCGGCCTTGCTGTCCGGGCGCTCCGCTATTGCCACACCCGATGCGCCGGTGGTTTCGTCCTCTGCCATGACATCCCTCCATGATAGAAACGACGCGAGATGGACTGCTCCGGGCGGCATGCGACCGCCGGTAGACCCTACTTCTTGCCGGTGCTCGCTCCGGTCAGCCCGGCGATGACGCCAGCGGCGCGACGCACGCCAGCGATAACGCCGTATGTGCGGATGATCGGCGTTGCGGCCGCGTTGGACACAAACGTCGTGGTGCCCTTCACGCGATCGGCCGTCTCTTTTGCTGAGCCGAGCAACGGCCTGACGCTGTCATCGAGCAGCGCCGAGCTCTTGCGCAGCAGCACCCGCAGGAGCAGCCCGAGCACGATCGTCATCACCAGTGCGACGACGAAGAATGCCGCTACGGCGATGCCCATGAAGATGATCACCCAATCACGGAACGTGGCAACGAACAGCGGGGAGAGCTCGGCAAGAGCGGTCACGTCGATCCTCGATCTGTCAGGTGTGTGTTGGGCATCATATCACGCACTTCTCTCACGCAATACCAGCCAGATCGACCACCAACCGAGCGGCGGTCACGAGCCAGGCCAGCCGTGGTAAGGAAGCAGTTCCTTCAGTTTCACCACATGGTCAGCGGCGAGAATCACGTCGCTTTCCAGATTCGTTTCGCTCACCTGGCCGATGAACTCCCGGCACCGTCCGCACGGCGGCACGACGACGGCGGCGCCTTGCTCATCCTTCCAGACGGCGACGATCTGGCGGATGTTCAGCTCTCCGGCGGTCACCATCGCCGCTATGGCGGCATGTTCCGCGCAGAAGCCGGTGCCGGAGGCGGTGTCGATGCAGACGCCTACGTATACATTCCCGCGATCGGTGCTCAGCGCGCAGCCCACGTCGCCGAGCAGCCTGCCGGCGACGCGCCGAGGATTGACGACGGCTTCGGCTCGTCCGATCAGCTCTCGAGTGGTGGATTCCGGCATGTTACGCACCGCCAGCGGAGAACGCGTCCGCGTGCGGGTCACGGGCCGTCGCGACGAACGGTAGGGAGAATTCGGGTAGGGAGTCCACGGCGCTCCTCGGCTGATCAGGCGTATGGCCGGCACCATATCACGCGCTGTGTCGCCAGGGGCTGGAGACTGGCGGGCGTGCCGGTGCTTTTGGCTGGCCCTCCGATCTGTGCCGAAACCACGCGGTGTGCGACATTTACGCGCATCCCGGCTCCCCCATCACGGAGAACACCATGGAATTCGAACAGATCGTCTACGACAAGGGCGACGGCGCCGCGACCATCACCCTCAACCGTCCCGAGCGGATGAACGCCTTCACCGACGTCATGATCCGCGAATGGGCCTCCGCCATCGAAGACGCACGCCTCGACCGCGAGGTGAAGGCGGTCATCGTCACCGGCGCCGGCCGGGGCTTCTGCGCCGGTGCCGACC
>JALYKW010000070.1 GCA_030774575.1 Chloroflexota bacterium
GCCGGAGGATGCGTGACCAGCATCCTCCGGCGTCTGCTGCATGGCGCCGAAAAAGATGCGGACAACGACGAGCGCGACTATGCAATCCGGCTCGTATTCGCGCTCGGCAATCCGGGGAAGCAGTACGCCGGCAACCGGCGCAACGTCGGCTTCTGGGCGGTCGACCGCCTGGCACCCAAGCACGGCCTGTCCTTCGACACCAAGGCCGGCGCCTACGCACTCGCCGAGGGCACGATCGGCGGACGGCGTGTCGCGCTGGCGAAGACGCGCACCTTCAACAACGACAGCGGCAAGGCGGTGATGGCGCTGATCAACAAACTCAAGCTCGACCACGCGCGAGAGATGCTGATCGTCTGCGACCATCTCGATCTACCGACGGGCAAGGTCCGCATCCGGCGCGACGGCAGCGGCGGCGGGCAGAAGGGCGTCGCCGACATCATCGCGAAGACGAAGACCGATGCCTTCCCCCGCGTGCGGATCGGCATCGGCAGGCCGAACCGCCGTGGCGAGCCGACGCGCGACCCCGAGTATGTCGCCGACTGGGTGCTCAGCGACCCTTCGCCCGAAGAGCGACGCCTGCTCGATGCCGCGGTGGACCGCGCTGTCGAAGCGATCGAACTAGCGCTCTCGGAGGGCGTAGAGGCGGCGATGAATGAGTACAACCGCGATGAGTGATGCGAACCGATCGCGCCGCGCGATGCTCTTGCTACAATGGCGCAAGAGGCAATGACATGCAGCTTCAGCGGACGGTCCACGCGGTTATTCGCCCGGGCGAGCAGTCCGGTTACGTGGCCGAATGTCCCGCGTTACACGCGGTGACCCAAGGCAGCACACTCGACGAGATAGCGGCGAACTTGCGCGAAGTGTTGGCTCTTGCTTTGGAAGGTGAAGACCTCGAGCAACTGGGCCTCGCACCGTCGCCAGTCCTCATCGCTACACTCGAGCTCGAACCAGAGGTTGCCTAGAGCTTCCGACCCCGGATTGCGAGAGGGCTGACACGAATGAAGTTACTCTCAACCACTCGTCGAATAGCGTTGTGGTTCGTTGGGGTAGAAGACGTCCCACTCGATCCGTCCGAGCACCAGCGGCTTCGCGTCGATGCGCTGCGCTTGGGGCGACTTCCCCGCGGGGGCATACTCGTTGTCACGGATCAGCGGATTGTATTCATGCCGGTTAGAGATCCCGTCGGCCGCATCTTCTATCATCCGCTTGAGATTCGACTACGCAATGTCGCGAGCCTCGACGAGCAGTCGTCATCGCCGCGCATTTGGCGCGTCCTAATTAGGAGATGGCGTCCGTGGAGCGGGCGCATGCGCGACGGCCATGTACACGTCTTCAATACGGCGGACCGTGATCGCACGCTCGATGAATTGCGGCCGCTGCTGAAAGGTTATGTGGCTGAACCCGCAGCGTCGTGAGACGAAACCGCTGTGGATGAGCCGGTACAGCGGCAATGAGCGGGCCTTCGCGTATCTGACGCGTAGCCTTGCTACAATATTCGCCAAGGGGCTGATCGCTCGATTAGCCCCCGATCGTGTTATCCGGCGCAGTTCGCCGCGCGAGGGAGATGGATCTTTCGGCACTGCTGCCCCTGGTCGACGAGACGGTCGGGCTCGACCGCCTGCGCAGCCGCATGCGGGATGGCGCACCGCTCATGCTCGGCGTCAGCGATGGCGCGAAGGCGGCGGTGCTCGCTGCCCTGGCACGCGACGCCACCGCGCCGTTGCTGGTCATCGTGCCCAGACCACAGCACGCCGATGCACTCGTCGACGAGCTGGCGGCGTGGCTCGGCGATGAGGGGCGCCATCGCGTGCTCCACTTCCCCGAGCGAGACCCGCTCCCGTACGAGCGCCTCGCGCCCGATCCGGACGACGCGACGTCGCGGCTTCAGGTGCTCGACGCGCTCGCCGCCTCACGCTCCGCCGCCACTGATGCGCCACTGCCCATCGTCGTTGCCTGCGCCGCCGCCATCGCGCAGCGGACGCTGACGCCGGACGAGCTGACGCGCTCCACCGTCGCCGTCACGCGCGGTGCAAAGCTCTCGCAACCTGATCTGCTCCGCGCTCTCGATGCCGGAGGCTATCGCATCGAGGCGCAGGTGACAGCGCCCGGAGACGCGAGCCGCCGCGGCGGTATCGTCGACGTCTGGCCCCCACCGGAAGATCTGCCACTGCGCATCGAGCTCTTCGGCGACGAAGTGGAGAGCATCCGCAGCTTCGACGCCACGACGCAGCGGTCCGAGGACCTTCGCGACTCTGTGCGCATCGGTCCGGCACGCGAGCTGATCGTCGAGCCGGGGCGGATGCGCCGTCTCGCGGAGCGCATGCAAATCTCGGGGCTGCGTGGTGAGCAGCGGGAGCGCCTTGAGCGCGACGTCAACGCACTCCTACACGGAGAGCCACTGCCCGACGAGACGGGCCGCCCCGCATGGGAGACATACACGCCGTTCCTGACCGACGCAACACTTCTCGACCACCTGCCGGCGGAGGCGCTGATCGTCGTCGACGAACCGGCCGACCTCACGGCCGTCCAGCGCGAGCGCGACGATCAAGCGCGCGAGGCGCGCCTTGAGCTGGAGCTGCGCGGCGAGATCGCGCACGGCATGCCGGAGCCGCATGTGCTTGAACCCGAGCTCCAGCGCGCCATCGACGCGCACCCGCGCCGGCTCAGCCTCTCGCGATGGGCGACGGGCGATGCCGAGGCCGCGCCTGCCGATGCCTCCGACGCGGCCACGGTCGTCCGGCTGCCGTTCGGCCCGGTTGCCGCGTATGGCGGCCGCCTCCGCGTGCTCGCTGAAGAGCTGACGCCGATGCTGCGGCGCGGCCAGCAGGTGATCATCGTCTCGACCCAGTCGAAGCGGCTCGCGGAGCTGCTCGAAGAGCACGATATCTTCGCCCGCATCGCCGAGACGATGACCGAACCCCAACTTGGCCGCGGCGCGCTCACGGTCATGCACGGCGCGCTGCCGCACGGGTGGGCCGTGGGCGAAGAAGGCGCAGGGCTGACGCTGCTGACGGATGCCGAGGTCTTCGGCTTCAGCAAGCAGCGGCGTGCGCCGCCACGCCGGGGAACTGCGCGCGAGACCTTCCTCGCGGACCTCGTGCCGGGTGAGTACGTCGTCCACGTCGAGCACGGCATCGCGAAGTTCGCCGGTCTCTCGCGCAAAGGCATCGACGGACAAGAGCGCGAGTACCTGGAGCTGCAATACGCCGACGGCGATCGGCTCTTCGTGCCGAGCGAGCAGGTCGACCGCGTCAGCCGCTATGTCGGGCCGAGCGAGCATCGCCCGTCGCTGACGCGCCTCGGCTCGCAGGAGTGGCCGCGGGCGAAGGCGCGCGTGCGTCGCGCGGTGCAGGAGCTGGCGAAGGAGTTGCTGCAGCTCTACGCCGCGCGTGAAGTCGCCGAGGGATACGCCTTCCCCACCGACACGGCCTGGCAGACGGAGCTGGAGGCCTCGTTCCCGTATGTCGAGACACCGGACCAGGCGAGCGCCATCCGCGATGTCAAGCACGACATGGAGGACGCGCGGCCGATGGACCGCCTCGTCTGCGGCGATGTCGGCTACGGCAAGACGGAAGTAGCCGTGCGCGCGGCGTTCAAGGCGGTGATGGAGGGCATGCAGGTCGCGGTGCTCGTGCCGACGACGGTGCTCGCCCAGCAGCACTTCAACACGTTTCGTCAGCGGCTCGCGGGCTTTCCCGTGAAGGTGGAGATGCTGTCGCGCTTCCGAAGCGACAAGGAGCAGCACCGCATCGCGGCTGACGCGGCCACGGGAAACGTCGATATCGTAATCGGCACGCACCGGCTGCTGCAGAAGGATGTCGCGTTCAAGAACCTCGGGCTGATCGTGATCGACGAGGAGCAGCGCTTCGGCGTCGCGCACAAGGAGCGGCTGAAGAAGATGCGCGCGGAAGTCGACGTGCTCACCCTCACCGCCACGCCGATCCCGCGCACGCTGAATATGGCGCTCGCGGGCATCCGCGATATGTCGACGATTGAGACGCCGCCCGAAGAACGCCTGCCGATCAAGACCTACGTCACCGAATTCGACGATCATCTCGTGCGCGAGGCGATTACGCGCGAGCTGGAGCGCGGCGGCCAGGTGTATTTCGTGCACAACCGCGTGCACAACATCGAGTTGATCGCGCGGCAGCTCCGCGACACCGCGCCGGACGCCGACATTCTTATCGGGCACGGGCAGATGCCCGAGGACCAGCTCGAGAATGTGATGTTCGACTTCACTGAGGGCAAAGCCGACGTGCTGGTGTGCACCACGATCATCGAGTCGGGCCTCGACATCCCGAATGTGAATACGATCATCATCAACAATGCCGACAAGTTCGGGCTCGCGCAGCTCTACCAGCTGCGCGGCCGCGTCGGCCGCGGCGCTGCGCGCGCGTATGCCTACTTGCTGTACGAGAAACACCATGCATTGAGCGAGGTCGCGCAGAAGCGCCTGCAAACCATCTTCGAGGCGACGGAGTTGGGCGCCGGTTTCCAGATCGCTCTGCGAGACCTGGAGATACGCGGCGCCGGAAACCTCCTGGGCGCGGAGCAGAGCGGCCAGATCGGCACCGTCGGCTTCGATCTGTACGTGAAGCTGCTCGCCGACGCCGTCGAAGGGCTGAAGGCGCTGGCGAAGGGCGAACCGCCGCCGCCATCGTCCATGCAGCCGCCTGTCGTGATCGATGTGCCGCTCGCTGCGTTCATCCCCGAGAGCTACATCGGCGACCTTAACCTGCGGTTGTCGCTCTACCAGCGGATGGCGTCGGCGGGCGACCGCGGATCCCGCGATGGCACGCACCGCGACGAAGACATCGCGGCGGACCTCGAACGAGAGCTGAGCGACCGCTTTGGTCCGCTCCCCACGCCCGTACGCAACCTCCTCTACATCGTGCGCCTGCGCATGCTGGCGAAGCGCGCGCGCGTCGCGACGATAGCGCGAGAGGAAGCGCCCGGCGGCCCGCCCGTACTCTCACTCCGCACAATCGACGGCCACGACTTTCGCTCCCAAATGACGGCGTCCGAACGAGCCGCGCTCGAGCGGAGCGGCGCCGTCACCATCGGCCACGCCCAGATGCGCATCGATCTGGAAGCAGCCGCCGGCGATTGGCGAGACCTGCTCGTCCGCGCGCTGGAGGCCGCAGCGGCCCCTGAGGCCGACGCTGTCGCCGCGACGGCGTAGCCCTTCATCATACACTAGAATCCTTGTTCTAACTGTGATACCGTGCCCCTATGCCCATCCACAGCAAGAACATCTACGAGCCCGCCGGGCCGGAAGACGGCCTGCGCGTTCTCACGACCAACTACTGGCCGCGCGGGATCTCTAAGGAGCGCGCCGGCACATACATGCGCGCCCTCGGTCCGTCGCGCGATCTGCTTCGCGCGTTCAAGGACGGCCAGATCAGCTGGGAACAGTACGAGGTTCGCTATCTCGAGGAGATGCGCGCCGACAAGCAGCAATCGGAGATCCGGAGGCTGGCCGATCTTTCGCGCAACGAGACGGTGACGGTGATGTGCATGTGCAAGGACGAAGCCCAATGCCATCGTCGCTTGCTGCGTGACCTGATCGAAGCGGAGATGGCGGTGAGGGCGTGATCCTCTACACGATCGGCCATAGTGTCGTCGAACTGCAGACACTCATCGATACCCTCACGTCCAACGCCATCGAGTTGGTGATCGATGTACGGAGCAAGCCTCGCAGCGGGCGGCTGCCCCACTTCGACCAGAACCCGCTGCAAACAGCGATCGAACAGGCGGGCATACGCTACCGATTCCTCGGCGATCGACTGGGCGGCGTGCCGCAGGATCCCGAGATCGCCCGGCGCTGGAAGCAGGGGCATCTCGATCCGATCATCGTCGCACACCTGCGCTCCACCGATGAGTGGACGGACGGTATCGCGGAGGTCGCCCGGCTGTTGCGGTCGGGAGGCGGCACCGCCGTCTGCCTGCTCTGCAGCGAGGGTGACCCGAACGAATGTCACCGCAAGGCCGTCGCGCTGGACGCCGTCGAGATCGCCGGTGACAGCGAGATCACGCATCTATTCGCCGGCAAGACAGCGCCGACTGAGGTGGGCGTGCAAGAAGTCCTGCTGTGAAACGAGAGCTGTTGATCCTCGATCTCACCGAGATGAGCGGCCAGAACGTGTGCATCGCCGGCATCGACCTCAAATCGCATGAGCAGGTGCGGCTCGCCAGCCCGAGCCCGACTCGCACGACTGTGCGTTCCCTGTCGCAACTCAGACCTGGTGACGTGCTGAGCGTCGACTATGAGTTCGAACGCAAGCGCGTCAGACCGCAAGCCGAAGACGCCCGGTGGAACCGCCTCACGGCGCGGAAGGTACGCACGATGCCGTATGCCGAGGTGCGCGCGCTTTTGCGGCCGAGCACATTCAACGGCGTCGAAGACGCGTTTGGGGAGCCAAGCGTGAAGGGTGCTCGGGGCAATCATGCATGGCAACCGAGGCGCGGGACGAGGTCGCTGGGATCCGTGGCGGTCACGTACGTTGGAGTCGACCAGGATGGCGCTCGCAAGCCACGCATCGATCTGGTCGACGGTGAGGGCAAGCACTGGCACGGCATACCGCTCCAGGACCTCCAGGCAAAAATCCATCCCGACGAATGCGAATCCTGCGAAGCCGCGCACTTGAGCAACCTCAGAATCGACTTCGCGGTCCCCGGTCCGGCCATCGTGCGGGTAGGGCTGACGCGCCCGTTCGCGAGCGACGCCGGTTCGGCGCCCGGCTGCTGGCTCCAGGTGACAAACGTCTTCGCGAGAGAGCGCACGCACTTCGTGTAAGCCGCCGGAGCTGCGGCCGCAGTAACCTAGCTCCAGCTTCCAGCCGCCAATCGCCGCCGGGACCATCATTAAGCGGCCCCTGCACTATCGTCGCAAAAGGAATAGAATCAGCCCATCTCAAAGACGGGGAGTTGGGATGACCACGACATCGGCAAAGGAACACGACGACCTGCGCCCGGCGGCCGGGGCGACGCTGATCGTCAAGTCACAGCGCGGAGAACAGGTCTTCGCACTGACTTCAGACGAAATCACCCTCGGCCGTTCGCCGGAAAGTGACATCCACGTTGACGAAGAGGTCATCTCCCGCTCGCACGCGCGCCTCGTGCGCGATGGCGGCAGCTACCGATTCGTCCAGCTCGGCCGCAAAAACGGCACGTACCTGCGCGGCTCTCCCGTCACGGACCTGCTGCTCACTCACGGCGACCGCCTCGAGGTGGCAGCCGGGGACGAGCGCGCCGTCGAAATGTTATTCCAGCTCGATAATGCCACCCTGGCTGACACCCTGGAACTCACGCGAGCATTTTCACTTCGCGAAGTAAGACCGGCAAAGGGAGGCGGCGGCCGCCTGCCGTTGCCCGCGAGCGGCAGCGTCAGCATCGGCCGATCGCAGGCAAGCGATCTCGTGCTCGATAGCCTGAGCGTCTCGCGGTCCCACGCCCGCATCGACACACGCGATGGCGTCGCGCGGATCATTGATCTCGAAAGCGCCAACGGCACCTACGTCAACGGCATGACGACGCAGACGCGCACGCTGATCGCCGGCGATATCGTGCGCATCGGGCCCTTCAAGCTCGTCTACCGCGACAACGTCATCGAGCATCAAGACGACAGCCGCGCCGTCCGGCTCGACGTCCACGGCGTCACCAAAGTCGTCTCAGGCAAGGTGCTCTTGAGCGAGGTAAGCCTCAGCGCCTATCCCGGCGAAGTGCTCGCCATCGCCGGTACCAGCGGCGCCGGAAAGTCGACGCTGATCTACGCGCTGAACGGCCTGCGTCCCCCCACCTCCGGACACATACTCGTAAACGGCGCCGACCTCTATCGCGCGTACGATTCAGTGCGGCCGCTCATCGGCTACGTCCCCCAGCAGACCATCTTGCCGGAGTACCTCACGGTGCGGAGAGCGCTCCAATATGTCGCGCGCCTGCGCCTTCCGCCCGACGTGAGCGGCGCCGACGCCGACGCCCGCGTCGAGGAGGTCATGCGATCGCTGGACCTTCAGGAGCGGGCCGATGTGCGCATCGTACGGCTCAGTGGCGGACAGCAGAAACGCGCCAGCATCGCGGCCGAACTGATCGCGAACCCCGGACTGTTCTTCCTGGACGAGCCGACCACCGGCCTGGACCCGGCGTTGACGCGGCACGTCACCGGCATCATCCGCGAGCTCGCCGCCAGCGGCAGCACGGTCATCATGGTCTCGCACGATGTGGAGAGCCTCCAGGCGGCGGACCGCATCGTCTTTCTCGCGGCCGGCGGGCATGTCGTGTTCATCGGCACGCCCGCCGAAGCAAAGTCGTACTTCGGCGTCGATGACTTCGCCGCGATCTACGAACAAGTCGAGGCCGCCGATGCGGTTGAGTTGGAGCGCCGGCTGCATGCGTCCGCCCACTACCGCAAGCAGGTAGCGCCCGGCCTCCTGCAGGCCGCCGCGCTCGAGGGCGAGGTACCCCCCGCACTGACGCTCGATCCGGTGGCGATGATCGGCGCCGGGGTGCGGCGTGGAGCGTCGGCCTGGCGGCAGTTCCGCATCGTCACCAGGCGGTACGTCGAATCGATGCTGGGCGACCGCGGCCACCTGACGATACTCCTCGCCCAAGCGCCCATCATCGCGATCCTGCTGGCGCTCGTCACGCACAGGGGCGACTTCGGTCCGCCGGATCCCGACATCGTGGCAAAGGCGACCGGGTTTGGTGTGCCGGCCGCCGGCGCCACCCTCGCCAAACCCCTCGCAGTCTTTTTGGCAGTAAGCGCCACCTGGTTTGGCGCCTTCGCCGCCGCGCAGGAGATCGTCAAGGAGCTGCCGATCTTGCGGCGAGAGCGGCTGGCAGGGCTACGGGTCGCCCCCTACCTGGCGTCGAAGTTCGTCGTGTTGGCGCTGCTCTGCTCGCTGCAGACCGCGCTGCTGCTGGCGATCATTGCCGTGCGCGCGGATCTGCCATCGTCCGGAATCCTGCTGCCGGCGCCACTCGAGCTATGGATCACGCTGGAGCTGGCGGCGATCGCCGCGCTCGGGCTCGGGCTTGTCATCTCGACGGTGGCGTCGAACCAGGACCAGGCGGCGGGCCTGGTGCCGATCGTGCTCATCCCGCAGCTGATCTTCGTGGGCCGCGCTACCGACAGCGGCGCCAGCCGATGGATCTCCTACCTCATGGTGACGCATTGGTCCTCCATCGGCATGAAAGTGACGGCGCACATTCCCTACACCAGGACCGGCGGCAACTTCGATGCGGCCGCGCTGCTGATCAACTGGGCAGCACTCGCCATCATGGCGGCTGTCTTCGTGCTGTTCGCCGGCTGGCGCCTGGCGCGGCAGCGTGCCTGAAGCGGTCCCCATCCGGCCACGGCGGCGATTCCTTGCGCGAGAGCCGGCGGTTCACGGCCCGAGGTCACCCGGACGGGTAACATCAAGTCGACGGGTCGACGGATGCAGGTCAAGAGCGTCGTTAGCTCACAATGAGGAACTGGTGCAGTCATGACGGCAGTGTTGATCGAACGGCGGCATGATGGCGCGGGGAAGGAGTACCCGCTCGCGGGCGACGCGACCACGATCGGGCGCGCCGACGACAACGACATCGTGATCGACGTAACAGGGGCCTCGCGGCGCCATGCGGTCATTCGGACGCACGGCGCTACCCATGTGCTTGAGGACATGGATAGCAAGAACGGCACGTGGGTGAACGACCTGCGCGTCGAAGGAAACGCCAACGTGTCGGACGGCGACGTCATCCGCTTCGGCGAAGCGGAGTTCACCTTCCGCGTCGGCACCGAGGCGACCATGACCATCACCTCGCGGCCGGCGATCGAGCGGGAGATCGTCACCGTGATGTTCACCGACCTCCAGGGACACGTGGAACTCTTCGAGCGCGTCGGCTCGGAAGCTGTGTTCGAACATCTCGATGCATACGTCTCCGCGATGAAGCGCGAGGTCGCTCAGCATGCCGGCAGGACGGTGAAGACGGAAGGCGACGGAGTGATCGCCAGCTTCGTCGGCCTCCGTTCGGCTGTGGACTGCGCCGTCGCGATCCAGCGGGCGTCGGAGAAGCTCGGTCAGCGTGCAGGGATGCGCGCAACGCCGGTGCGCATCGGCATCGATTCCGGCGAGGCGATGAAGCAGGGCGATGACTTGATCGGCCTAGCGGTCGTGAAGGCCGCACGCGTCATGGGCGTTGCCGCCGGCGGCCAAATCTTTCTCTCCGATGTGAGCCGCGCCCTGCTCGGCCCTGCCACCGGGATCCATATCAGGTCCGCTGGATGGCACGTGCTCAAGGGCATTGCACGCAAAGAGCGCATCTTCGAAGTAGACTGGCGCGGAAGCCTCGGCTGATCGGCGAGACTCCATAGTGCACCGCGCCGCACCAGCGCGTGCCGCAGTGTCTGACGCGATGCGGGCGCTCAGCGCTCCCGAGCGTCGGGCAGATATCCGCCGCTCCCCGTGTTGGGCAGTGTGATGGCGCCGCCGGTCTCCGGCCCATCACTGATGAAGCCGCCTCCGCCGCCGATGGCGGGCCCGGACGCGGGACACTCGGTCAGACAAGTGAAGTGGAATGTCAGCATGCCCTTCGCGCCGCCCACGCCGCCGGCCTGCACGAGGTAGTCGTGGTCCGCTGTGATGGCCAACTCGAGCGCGGCCCCGCCTGCCGCATCGTTGCAGCCGATCTGGTCAGCGCCGCCCTCGGGCGAGGGCGATCTGGGCTCGTATACCGCGAGCACCGTCGGGAACTGCGTGCCGTCCGTGCTGATGCGCACGCGGGCATCCACCGGCGCGTGGATGTGGTACCAGACTGTCGCCCCGACATCGCCGCACGGGCGTGGCTCGCCGGGCTCGAGCGTCGCGCCGGTCGTGTCCACCGTCATTTCAAACGTCGGCGTATAGACAAATTGCGCGTGGACGCTGTTGTCATTCGGTGGCGGGCAAACCGGCACACAGGTCGCGGCGAAGCTCAACGCGCCGCCGGGCGCCCCATTCTGCGAGCCGATCTGAACATAGATGGTCGCGTCCGTCGCCACCTCGACGTGCACATCGGCGCGCACACCGGCAGCGCTGAGCGCGCATTGCGTAAGTATGCCTCCACCGGGCGGTGAGAGCGACTCCGGCGTTTGATAGACGGCGATCGCCGTGTCAAAGTCACTGCCCGCGGTATTGAGATCGACCGTCGTCGCCGACATCGCGTGCACAGCGAACCACACGGTGTGCGCCATCGCTCCGCAGTCGACCTGCTCGCGGTCTTCGATGGTCGCTCCGCGCGTATCCTCACCGAACGAGTACGGCAGGTACGTCGACTCGATGTACTGCGCGTTGCCCGACGCGTCGTTTTGCGGCGGGCACGGAGACGGATCGCAGTCGATGTGCAGCGCCAGGTTGCCGGTCGCGCCCTCGTGGCCGCCGACCTGCACGACGAACTGACGGTCGTTGCTCGCAGCGAACGTGAGGCGCGCCTGGGGCGTGGCGCCGTTGTCGTTGCACGCGATCCCGTGCAGCGCTCTGAAATCGGGCGGCCCGTACGGCGCCTCGTGCGCCGCGACCACCGTGTCGAAGTCGCTGCCCGCAGTATCGACGGTCACGTTCACGTTTCCGGGCACGTACAACAGGTACCACACAGTGGCGCCGATGCTGCCGCAAGGTAGCGGCTCCCCGTCCTCCAGTGTGGCACCCAAGGTCGTGATGTGATCCTCCGCCGGAAACCCGACGTCGACGCTGCCGCCGATGCCGTCGTTGCGCGGCGGGCACACCGGATCGCACGCCAGGTTCAGGACGAGGTCGCCGCTGGCGCCGTTCGCGCCGCCTGCCTGGATCCAGTACGCGTTCCCTTGTTTCACCTGAAACACGATCTTCGACTGCGTGCCAATCGCGTTGTCGTTGCAGGTCACCGGCGTGAAGCCGCCGGGAGGCGATGCGGGGAAGTTCGGTTCGTAGGTATAGGCTGCCAGCACCGTGTCGAAGCTGCTGCCCGCCGTGTCGGCTACGATCGATATGTCCTGCTGCGCGTAGAACTGGTACCACACCGTTTTGCCGATGTTTCCGCACAGCGACGGCTCGCCTGCCTCGGTCGTCGCCACTCGCGTGTCGGCCTTCGTCGTGGACGCCGGATTGTAGCTGTCGATGTTCACGTACTGGGCGGCCGTCGAGTCGTCGTTCGGCGGCGGGCACGAGGGGTTGCAGGCAAAACGAAGCGCCAGGTCGCCGGTCGCGCCGTTCTTGCCGCCGACCTGGATGAAGTAGCTGCCGTATCGCTGCAGCGGAAACGAGACCAGAGACGCCGGGCCACCGGAGTCGTCGTTGCAGACGACCGGCACGAGATTCGCGCCGGGCGGTGACGGAAGGAAGCCACCGCCGAGCGTGTACACCGCCAGGATCGTGTCGAAGTCGCTGCCGGCGGCGCTGATCTCGAATGTGCCGTTGGTCTGCGGCTGGAATGCGTACCACACCGTCGCGCCGATCGGCCCGCACGGTGCACTTTCGCCCTGCTCGAGCGTCGCGCCCGCGGTCTGCTGACGGGGCTCAAACGGCAGGTCCGTCGGCTGTACAACGACGGGCGCGACGAAGAAGTCGTTGTTGACCGGGTCGGCGCCATCGGGAGCCGCGAGCGCCGGATGCAGTGCGGTATCCCTGACCGCGCTGACGAGCGCCACCGCCAGCAGCAGCGAACAGACGAGCGCGGCAAGTGCCGTCCCGTAACGAGCGATGACCATGCGTCCCATCTACCACCTCTAGCGCCCGGTGGTACTCGTGATAACGCTCGATGCTTGAGAAAAGTTAACGCCGCGCCTGTTGGATGTTGAAAGTTGAAGATCGGGATGGCGAACTCGCGTTGCCGTAAGGACAGGTCTTCAGACCTGTCCGCTCCACAACAGCGATTGGAGATCGCCGAAGGGTTGCGCCGATCGTCTCAGTCTCCGGCGCAGGCCGAGTTGTCAGAGGTCAGATAAGGGCACGGCGCATAAAACGCGATCTCGCCGCGGTCCCAGCCAGAGCGCGCCCGCGCGTCGAGCGCCTCGTCGCCGTCGCGATGCCAGCGGTACACCGGCTGCAGATGGATGGCGCCGCCTTCCGGCGTGGCGTAGGCGTAGAATGCGGCCGTGACCTCGGGGTCCCCGGCGTCGAGCGCATACGACCCGTCGGCGTGCTGATACACGGGCACAAGCCCCGGCGCCGGCCTGTACGAAGCGTAGAACGCCGCGCCGGCATCGGCGTAGCCATCGCCCGGCGACGATGCGCCGTAGCGCAGGCCACCGCCATCGGCGCGCCACTCATGGATCGCGACACCGAGGTGCAGCTCGACCAGCTCGATGTCGTACGGTTTCTGGCTCGAGAAGGTGATGTAGATCGTAGCGGGGTCGTGCGACAGTTCGCGGTGGATCTCGGCGCTGTAGCAGTAGGGGTACGCGTCTTCGACCAGCGCCCGGCAGTCGAGCCAGGTCACCGGCTCCGACCACGGTCCCCAAGGATGGTCGCTCGTGCGCACCTTGACCGTCCCTAGTTCGCCGTTGTACATCGCCAGCCACTTACCGCTCGCCTCGTCGAACGTCACGGACACCCCGTTGTCGTGCGGGAACTCCGTTGCTGGTGCCGATAGCGGCCACATCGGCTGCGCATCCTGCGGGCGCGGCTGCCAGCGCCTGCCGTCCCAGTAGGTATACGCCGCCGCTTCTGCGATTCGGTCGATGGGCGCGCGAGCGGCGTAGTTCGCGCCGCCTGCGGTCGAGATGTAGACGATCACGTCGCCGCCGTCGCGCACTGGCGAGCGCACGCCGGTGACCCGCTGCGCGAAGCCGCTGTTATCACCCCAGATCGACTCGACGCTGCGCACGCCGTCGACCGAATTTGCTGGCACGCGGCCGAGACCGACCGCGGACACGTGCCAGGCGAACGGTGAGTCGCGCTGCACCTTCACCATATAGAAGACCATGCTGCCGTCATCGAGCAGCAGGATGCCGTCGGGCCAGGCGGTCGTCTCGCCCAGCCGCGGAAACAGCGGCTGCGCGACGCCGGCGCTCCGCTTGAAGCTCATCCGGACACAATCACTGCCATCGAAGTCAGTGCTCGTGGCCACCGCGGCCGGAATGACATCCTGCCGCCCGCCCGGCCCGTTGCGCACGGCGTCGCCGAAGAACCAGTAGCTCTTACCGTTGCTGACGACGCTCGGCGCACCATCGGCGCCGCGCACCTGCGCCACCGCCGCATCGGGGTTGTCGGCGATGAGGTGGCAGACGAGGCGCGCCGCCGCTACGACCGGCGCATCGGTGGCGATAGGAGCCGGCGTGACAATGTCGCTGCCTGCGGCGTGACCACCGGGCGAGTGGGTGCACGCCGACAGGCATACAGCGACAAAGCACAGCGCGGGAGCTGTCAAGAGATGGGGGCGACGGATCATCCGCCTCCTTCGGGGCGAGGGAGTTCCATGAGCTTACAACGCGGCGCGTGAGAAAAGGCGAACGAGACAGCGTGCCGCACCGAGCAGTCCGATCAAGGCGCCACAACGATCACCGGCATGCAGGTGCTCGGGTGGACGCAGGGCGCCACATCCGGATTCTAAAAAAGTAGCCAACCAAACCGTCGCTGCGACATCACCCGGATCGGCAGGTCGGGCCGCGCCCTCGTGCTAACCTGAACCAACCCCGATCACGATGAGGTTTGCGTGGCAACAGCCGAAGCACCAGTGTCCCCGGCGCACGTCACAACCCTCGACCTCACCGGCACCCGCATCTCGCGCACGATCCTCCGCATGGCGTGGCCGGTCATCATCGAGCGGCTGTCGATTTCGGTACTCAGCGGCGTCGACGCCGCGCTCGTTGGGCACTATGTCGGCGCGGACGGACTCGCAGCGGTCGGCATCGGGGCGCTTCTGTTCTGGATCCCCCTGGCGGGAGCGCTGGCGGATCGATGTCGGCTCCACTGCGGTCGTCGCCCGCGACATTGGCGCAGGCGACCGCTCGCGGGTGCAGTTGGGCCTGCACACCGCGATCATCGCCGCTCTTGTGTGGGGGATCTTCTGCACCGCCGTCGTCTTCACGCTGGCGCCGACGCTGATGCGGCTGATGGGCGCGAAGCCGGACGTCGCGCCGCTCGGCGTCGAATATCTGCGCGCGGGCTCGCTCGGCTTCCCGATGCTGATGGCGCTCTACGCCGTGTCCGGCTCGCTGCGCGGCATGGGGAACACGTGGATGCCGATGGTGATCCTGCTCATCGTCAACGCAGTGAACGCCGTCGTGACGTTCACGCTGATCAACGGCACGTTCGCGGATCTCGGTATCAGAGCATCGGGCATCGGCTACGCGACGGCGGGGACGACAGGCGGCGTGCTGGCCCTCGCGCTGGCGGCCAGCGGGGCGGCCCGGTGCGGATGCGAGTGTCGCGGATCTTCCACGTTTCGCGGGACTCATTCGGGCGCCTCGCGCACATCGGCCTGCCCGTCGGGCTCGAGGAAGCGCAGTTCATGCTGGCGTTCCTCGTGTATACGCGTATCGTTGCCCGGCTCGGCACCGACCAGCTCGCGGCGCATTCGCTGGCGTTGCGCTCGCTCGAGATCGCGATCCTGCCGGGTTTCGCGCTGGCGACGGCAGCGACGGCGCTCGTCGGGCAGTACCTCGGTGCCGGGCGGCCGGACCTGGCGGAAGACGTCGCCAAGCGCGTGCGCTTCTTCGCGCTGTGCGCGCTCGTGACCATGGGTGTGCTGCAGTTCATTCTCGCGCCCCACATCGTCCGCCTCTTCGTCGACGACCCGGCCGTCATCGATACGGGCACGAAGCTGCTGCGGGTGTTCGCCTTCGCGCTGCCCGCGATGGGCGTACACGCATCGCTGGCGGGCGCGCTGCGTGGCGCCGGCGACGTGCGCTACGTGCTCGGCACATTCACATTTACCGCGTGGGGCATCCGCGTGCCCGTCGCGGCGTTCATGGTGATCGTGCTCGGCCTCGGCGCGCCGTTCGCCTGGCTCGCCGCGGTTGCGGAGAACTGGGTGCGTGCCGGGCTGATCTTGCGTCGCTTCCGCCAGGGCAAGTGGAAGCACATGCGCGTCTAGCCGCTGGTCGCTCGTCGCGCGTGACTGGTGACCGTCGCCGTAGGGACGTAGCTTAGCTGCGTCCGCCCCCCGCGCACGAGCCATTCGCTTCGCATTCCGACCTCGCACGGCCGACGTCGGACGAGGACCGCTCGCCGCCTCCCCAGCCGCCCTGCCGACACGGTCAGCTGGAGCATTTCGCGTAACTCCCGGCTGGCCTACACTCGAACCGCGTTGCACAACGGCGTTGCGCCTGAGACGGAATTATCGCGGCACTGCCGCAGGAGGATCACGATATGGAACTTCGACCACTGGGGCGCACAGGCGTCAAGGTCAGCTCGCTCTGCCTCGGCTGCATGATGTTCGGCGGCAAGACGGCAGCCGACGACTCGTACGACATCATCGACAAGGCGATCGATGACGGCATCAACTTCATCGACACCGCAAATGTCTACAGCATCGGCCGCAGCGAAGAAGTGACCGGCGAGGCGCTGAAGCGAAACAAGCGCCGCAATCACATCGTGCTCGCGACCAAGGTGCACGGCGTGATGGGCAACGAAGACCCCAACATGCAGGGCAACAGCCGCCGCCATATCATCGAACAGTGCGAGTCCAGCCTGCGCCGCCTGCAGACCGACCACATCGACCTCTACCAGATCCACCGACCGCAGCCCGACATCCCGATCGACGAGACGCTGCGCGCGCTCGACGACCTCGTCCGCTCGGGCAAGGTGCGCTATCTGGGCACGAGCACGTTCGCCGCGTGGCAGGTGGTCGAGTCATTCTGGGTGTCGAAGGAGCTGGGCCTAAACCGCTTCATCTGCGAGCAGCCGCCATACAACCTGCTCGACCGCCGGATCGAGCGCGAGCTGCTGCCGATGGCGCAGACGTACGGGATGGCGGTGATCCCGTGGAGCCCGCTGGCGGGTGGCCTGCTCACCGGCAAGTACACGCGCGGAGAAGAGCCGCCGGAGGGCGCGCGCTTCGGAGACACGTCCAACCCCATCTACCGGCGGCGTCTCAACGACCGCATCTACGACGTCGTGGACGGGCTGAAGCCGATCGCCGAAGAGAAAGGCTGCACGCTCTCGCAGCTCGCGCTGGCCTGGGTGATGCGCCAGCCCGGCGTCACCAGCCCCATCATCGGCCCGCGGACGATGGAGCAGTACGTCGACAACCTCGGTGCCGTGAACGTCGAGATCACGGACGATGACCGAAAGGCGATCAACCGCGTCATCCGCCGCGGCGATTCCGTCGCACCGTTCTACGAGGCGGAGTTCGGCCCGCACCCATACCGCGTAGCGTTCTAGCTGGAGCGTTCACGTAGCCGCGGAGCTTCAGCTCCGCCGAGATCGAGGCAATGTAATGATCCCCACACAGCCGTTCGGCAGCACCGGGCACGACAGCACTCGCACGATCTTCGGCGCAGCAGCGCTGGGTCGAGCGACGCAGGAAGAAGTCGATCGCGCGCTGGAGCTGATCTTCAAGCACGGCCTCAACCACATCGACACGGCCGCGAGCTATGGCAAGTCAGAGCGCCACGCCGGCCCCTGGATGGACCAGCATCGCGACAAGTTCTTCCTCGCCACCAAGACCGGCGAGCGCACATATGAGAAGGCGAAGGAGCAGATCCAGAAGTCGCTCGACCGCCTCCGCACCGACCACGTCGACCTGATCCAGCTCCACAATCTCGTCGACGAACAGGAGTGGGAGACGGCGCTCGGCGCCGGAGGCGCGCTGGAAGCCGCGGTCGAAGCGCGCGACAACGGCCTCACGCGATTCATCGGCGTCACGGGCCACGGCGTCACCGTCGCGGCGATGCACCGGCGCAGCCTCGAGCGCTTTGCGTTCGATTCGGTGCTGCTGCCGTACAACTTCGTGATGATGCAGAACCCGGCGTACGCCGCCGACTTCGAGGCGCTGTCGGCGACCTGCGCCGAACGCGGCGTGGCGTTCCAGACGATCAAGGGCATCACGCTCGGCCCGTGGAACGACAAGGAGCACGTCACCAACACCTGGTACGAGCCACTCACCGACCAGCGGGAGATCGACCGCGCCGTGCACTGGGTCCTCGGCCGCCCCGGCATCTTCCTCAACACCGCAAGCGACGTAAACTTGCTTGCGAAGACCCTCGATGCAGCCGAGCGCTACACCGCCCGCCCCAGCGACGCCGACATGCAGGCGATGATGCGCGAGCGCGAGATGTCGCCGCTGTTTGTGTGAATGCCGCCCATCGCGACGGATCCGCCTGGGGCGTGTCTCAGTTTTGATTCGACGCTGAAAAGACTGTCATCCTGAGCGAGGCGGGTTGTTATCCTGAGCGAGGCGAGTTGTCATCCTGAGCGAAGCGAAGGATCCCATAGCTCCACATACGTCGCCTCGGTCACCAACGCCAGCCGTCGTATCCTGGGCCGTCCGGCCTCCGGGCGAAACGCCTCGGCTTATCGAGAGACGCACCACTAGCAGCATGTTGAAACGGGCTCCGTTACCAGAGCGCAGGCTTTAGCCCGCGTGGTGCAGCTCATCGGATCGCCGGATCCGTCATCGCTCGCTCTAGAGTTCCGCACCGCCCACTCCAACCCGCTTCTCCCCGCCGCGCCCAATCCGCGGCTCGGTCCCAGCCATCAGCCGCTCGATGTTCGTCCGGTGCCGGTACACGATGAGCGCCGCCGCACCGATCGCGTACGCCGCATACGCCCACGGGCTGATGCCGAACGCGGCTAGCAGCACGAAAAACAGCGCCATCATCGGCGCCATCATCACCGACATCAGCGACATCATGCGGGCGGTGACGACGATCACCGCGGCGACCGGGATCATCGCGACGGCGGCGAGCGGGTTCATCGCGAGAGCGGCGCCGAAACCGCTGGCCACCGCCTTGCCGCCGCGGAAGCCGGCCCACACCGGCCACACATGCCCGCACACCGCTGCGAACGCACCGGCCGCCGCTACCCACGCCCGCTCATCGTGATCGAGGCCGGCGGCATGGCCGAGGGCAATGCCGGCGTACACCGGGAGCATCCCCTTCGCGATGTCGAGGATGATGACGAGCACGCCGGCTTTCGCGCCCGACGTGCGGATGACGTTCGTAGCGCCGGTCGCGCCGCTGCCGTAGTCGCGGATATCGACGCCGCGCGTGATCCGCCCGACGATCAGCCCGAACTGAATCGAGCCGATGGCGTACCCGAAGATCCCGCTGACGATAATCGCCCAGATCATGGGGACAGGTTATAGGTTCCAGAGGATAGGTTATAGGCAGCCGGTTATGGGATCGCGTGACCATTTCCTGCTTCATTCCACCAGCCGAGCAGGGATGTTTGCCAGGCGTCCCAACGATCGCGGCCGGCGAGAATGGCCACGCCCACCCCCAGCAACGCGACTCCGGCCACCATCACAACCATCCAGTTTGGCAGCGCGTTCACAGCGTCAAACAGCGCGTGCCCGGCTACCAATACGAGAAACGATAGTCCCATCGACAGCACACCGCGCCGCTTGAGGGCGACGCCGGCGCTGAGGAACGCCGCCGCTTCGGCGAGTACGATGATGCTGTAGCCCCAATGGCCATCGAACGACTGCGCGAACGATGGGAACATCACCGTGGCCGCGCCCGCCGCTTCGATGTACGGGGCCGCGTCGAAGAACTCCGGCAGAAGACGGAACTTCCAGATGCCGACCAGGCCTAGCAATACTAGATAGCTACCGATGACCAGCGTGTAGGCCTGCATATTGCCGGGGCGGAAGTGCGCGATTTCAAGTAGCAGCGCCGCCAGCAGTAACGCCGACGCCGGCACGATTGCGGGGCGCCTCGATTCCAACAGCCCGCCGGCCAGCAACAGAGCTCCGGCGACCGCCAGCGTCAGCGTCGACCACTGGTACAGGGCGGTGAGCTGCACGCGGGTGCCGAACGCAATGCCATGGTGGGTGTGCCAAGCGAGGATGCCGAAGCCGGCAGCCGGGGCGGCAATGGCAAAGAGTGATCCGGCGACGCCCAGCGCGCCGCGCCAGCGAGGGAGCGGGCGCAGAGCGCGTGCCGCTGCGAGCAGCGCGACGCCGAGACCGCAGTAGGCCAGCGGGATCGCGGAGAGCGCCGCGTCGAACTGCGCGCGCCATGCGACGACGGCGATGAACGCGAAGACCACCGATGGAGCCAGCACGGCCGGCGCGCCCTCCCATACAGCGAGCGTTGCAAAGGCCGCGACGTACACCGTGAGCATCGACGCGAGCGTCAGCGGGTCGGGCGCCGGCAGCAGAGACCCGATCGCCGTAATGAGCGAGATGACATACAGGTGCATACGAAACTCGCTGCGCCACCATCGCGCCGATGCCCCCACGAGCGCGAATCCTAGCATCAGCGCCATCATCGGCAGGGCGAGCGAGCCGCTGCCGGCGTCTTCGCTGCCAGGCAGAGCTCGGAGCACGTAGACGTAGCCAACGCCGAGCGTGAGGGCAGCGGCGTAGATCCACCCCATCGCCAGGCGTATAGGCGAGATGGTCGACGGCAGCTCAAGGAGCGTGTTGAGGTCGCGCTTGCTGCGATCCGTGAGCGCAGCGGCCGCGTAGAATAGCGCGGCAGCCAGGTGGACGGCGGCTCCGAACTTCGGCTCGCGTCCGTACACTCGCTCGAAGGGCAGCCAGGCCACGGTAATGCAACCTGCGGCGAACGCATCGCGCACGTGGGTGTGCAGCCACGATGGCGTCCAAGCCCGCCCGCCGAACCCGAACAGCAACCCCGCTGCGGCAAACGCCACTCCGTACCAGCCCGCGCTCGCATGAAACGCCCACGGCACGAAAACGATCGCGCCGCTGATCGAGGCCATCAGCGCAACGGAGGTCTCGACGCGGCTCTCTCGCGATGCGTCCAGCGCGAAGAAGACGGCTGCGCAGGCAAGCGACACTGACAGGAACGCGTGCGAGTCCGGGCGGAACGTGGCATCTGCGGACAGCGAGGCCAGCGCAACACCAGCCGCGATCGCGACACCCGCTACGGCGGCGACGCGGCCTGCGACAATCGCGCCATCCTGCGCCTTGTCGTGCAGCATTCGAGCAAGCGCCTCCGGCAACTCAAGGTGCGCGACGGCGCCGAGCCCTATGGCAGGGACCAGGGATGCAAACGCGTAGTACTCCGCACTCACGTCGAGCGCATAGACGATGCCCGTGCTCATCCCGAACACGGACGCGATGAGCCCGATGCCGGCAGCCAGTTTCGCTTCCCTCCAGGATGGCGCGGGCGCCATCGACGCGGCCGCGTACAACGCGAAGAGCGTGGCGAACAGCGCGGGCAGGAACCATCTTGACTGAGGCGCGTAGTGCGCCGTCGCAGCGAGCGAATCGCCGTTGGCCGCGTGTACGGACGCCAGCACCGCGCCGATGCCGACGAGCGCGCCCGCCGCCGCGGCAACGTGGGCGGCGATCAGGCCGTCCTCTCGCCGCCACGGCTGGTCACCGTTGATACGCGGCAACACAAGCGCCACGAGAGCGAGCATGCTTCCTGCGGCGGCGACGAGCCCGAAGCTGTAGTACTCGGCGCTCGATCCCAGGCCGTAGACGAGGCCGCAGGCGGCGCCGGTGAGCGCCAGCCCGATCTCGTACGTCCCGACGCGGTCCGCCTCACCCAGCACCGGCATGCGCATCGTGATGTACACGCTGAGTGCGGCGGCCGCCGCGGCGAAGGTGGCGAGTAGCGTCCAGTGCGACTGCAAGGCGAACCCGCTGCGGTTGCTGGCAGCAGCAGCCGCGGCGATGACGGCCGCCAGCATTCCGCCAGCGATAGAAGCTTCCGCGACGTGGATCAGAATCGCCAGCGCGTCGGGCGGGCGCAGGCGCTCCGGCAGCGCGGGAAGGCCCCAGCGCGCCGCGGCGAACATCGCCCCACCGGCGGCGACTAGCGCCAACCCGTAATACTCCGCGCTCACGTCCAGTCCGAAGACCACGCCCGCAGCAAGACCGGCGGTCGCGAACGCAGCGCCTGCCGCACCGATCGAGTGCTTTCGGGCAAGCGCATCGATGAGAAAGAACACCAGCATCAACGCGACCGACGGCGCCACGAACCAGCGCGTGTGCAGCTCGTACGGGCGCACGGCCTCACTCATCTGGTTGAACACCGTCAGCATCGCGATGATGCTGAGCGCCACGGCGCCGAAGCCGGCGTATTGCAGTGCGTCCCGGAGGTTCTCCGGCAACAGTTCAGCGAAGCGCTTCCTCGCCGCAAGAATCATTGCCGCGCCGAGGAGTGCCGCGGAGCAACCGAACGCGACAGCGTAGTACTCGCGGGGAAGATGGGTGGCATAGACCACCGTGGACACCACGCCTACGAATCCGGCGATGGCGACAACACCCGCTTCGCGCTGCCGCTTGGCGACCGTCGGGATCGCCGCATGGGCCAGCAACACCGCGAACGCGGCAGGCAAGAACCACGATGTCGTCACGCCCGTGTAGTGATAGCGCCCCTCGCCGGCGATCATTGCCACCACGACGGCAACGAGAATCGATACGCCAGCCACGACGTGGCCTTCCTTCGACCAGATCGGACCGACGCGCTCCCGCAGCGTCTTTGTGCCAGCCACGTCGGTGAGTGACATCAGCAGCGCAAGCGCGATGAAGCCGGCCGGTAGCCATTCTACGGGCGCGTCGGTGACGACTGCCGCCGCCAGGGCGGCGCTGATCAGCGCCGCGCCCGAGGTGAAGGAGTACCACCGGCTGAGTCCCACATAGGCGACGCTGGTGTAAAACAGCGCCGTCACCAGCGACCCGGCGAGCCACATCGACTCCGGGCTAAGGCTGTCGCCGCCCACGATGTTGCGGGCGGCGACGAAGTTCATCGGTACCAGGATCGCGCCGACGGCGAAGAACACGTGGCCCGCCGTCGCGACGCGTCGAAGACGCAGGCAGAAGGCGCCCGCGGCCAGGAACGCCAGCGTGTAGGCGACGAGCAGCGTCATCTTCAGCGCGCCGCCGACGGCCTGGCCCGAATAGCCGACGTAGATCAGCGCGGCGACCACCGTCAGGAACGCGCCGGCGAAGAGGAAGAGGTTCGCCTGTTGCTCGGCGAGCCAACTCCAGTCGCGCGGCTCACGCGGCGGAGCGGACGGACGAGGGGCTTGCCGCGCACGAGCCGGCGGCGCGACAACCGGCGATGCCGGCTGCGCGGCAGTCGATTCCCGCGCCGGGGAGATCGGAGTTGCACGCGGCGCGGCCACGGGCTGCTCTTGGGCGACGGGCTCGCGTATACGCCGGCCGGTCAGCGTCTCCAACTGCCGCTCGTAGAAGTCCTCGATCATGTCAGACTGCTGATCGCTGAGCACGTCCTCAAGAGGTGGCACCTGCATTTCGTTCAGGAGAAAGGCGATGCCGGCAACGCGCTGAGCGCTGTTGAGGTCGCGCGGCGTCCCGCAGCCGAGGCAATAGCGGTTTTGAGCCTCGTTCAGCCGCCCGCATCTGGTGCAAAAGATCATGTCCGCCATGCTACATCTCCTTCGTGCTTTCAGGGGCATTATCTCGCGTAGCCCGAGAAGGCGGTGAGGGGCAGATGTACCAGTCCGGTTCGCAGAACAGACTACGAGACCGCACCGCAGGGCTGCTCTTGTCGAATGAAGCTGAGAGCCGAAACCGGTAACCTCAGATCGCATGCCTGAACCCAACGACCACAGACCAGATTCCCGCCGTCTGCTGGCGCTCGATGTCGGCGAGCGGCGGATAGGCGTCGCCGTGAGCGAGGGGCGGCTCGCCGTGCCGCTGGTTATCATCGAGCACGAGAGCCGCGCCGGCGATCTCGAGCGGGTCACGGCAATCGCGCGGGAGCAGGAGGCGGTTGCGGTGGTGGTGGGATTGCCGGTGGGGCTATCGGGGATCGAGGGAGAGCAGGCCAAGCGCACGCGGCGCTTCGGTGACGCGCTCGCGCGGCGCCTCTCGGTACCGATCGTCTACCAGGACGAGCGGCTGTCGTCGGCGCAGGTCGCCGGGGCAGCGGGAGGGCGCATCGAGCAGCGAGGCAGCAAGCGAGCGCAGCACACCGCGCGCACCAGGCGGCCGCGCATCGACGACCTCGCCGCGACGGTGATCCTGCAGGCCTACATCGACGGCGGCGGGCGCGCAAAGTGATCGCTACTCGGATTGTGGCAGCGATCGTCGCCGCGTTCGCCGTCGCGCTCACGGCCGGGCTCGCGTGGTTCGTCATGCAGACGCCCGGCGCCGTCTTCAGCGATGAAAACGAGCACCGCATCCCGCCCTTCCAGTCGAGCGGCGGCACCACGCTGATCATCGTCACGCAGGGCGAGAGCGCGAAGGCGATCGGCGACAACCTGCAGCAAAAGGGCGTCGTCCGCAGCGCCAAGCTGTTCGAGGTGCTCGTCGGCGTCACCGGCGTCCAGAATTCGCTCGAGGCCGGCGATTACGAGTTCGATGCCGGCCTCCCCGCGATCGAAGTCGTGAAGCGCATCGCCGAGGGCAAGACGGCATCGCGCGACGTCCTCATCCCGGAGGGCCGCCGCATCGAGGAAGTGGCTGACCTGCTCGAAAAGGCGGGCGTCATCGGAAAGCAGGAGTTCCTCACCGCGGCGAAGCAGCAATACAGCGAACCCGTCCTGCAGCAGACGCAGTTGGCCTCGCTCGAGGGATTCCTCTTCCCCGCGACGTACGCCTTCAACCGCAACGAGAAACCCGCGGTTGTGGTCGACCGCATGCTGCAGGCGTTCCAGGACCAGGTCGCCAACAAGGTGCAATTCGAGGGCCAGGATCTCACGCTCGACCAGGCGATCACCCTCGCATCGATCGTCGAGCGCGAGGCCGTCAACCCCGCCGAGCGCCCGATGATCGCCAGCGTCTTCCTCAACCGCCTCCGCATCGGCATCCCTCTGCAGGCCGACCCGACGGTGCAGTACGCGGTCGCGCAGAGCGCAGCGAGCGTCGCGCAGTACGGCTACTGGAAGACGGAGCTGACCGTCGATGACCTCAAGATCGATTCTCCCTACAATACGTACGTCCACCCCGGCCTGCCGCCGGGACCGATCGCCAGCCCGGGGCTCGCGTCCATCGAGGCGGTGGTGCGGCCCGCCAGCACGAACTTCCTGTTCTTCGTGGCGAAGAACGACGGCACCGGCTCGCACGCCTTCGCCGAAACGCTCGAAGAGCACCTGAGGAACGTCGAGAAGTACCAGCAGTAGGGAGCACAACGTGACGAAGCGCGCTGGAGTGATCGGCCACCCGCTGACGCACTCCATCAGCCCGGCGATTTTCAAAGCCGCCTTCGACGCCGCCGGCATCGACGCCACCTACGAGGCCTGGGACACCGAGCCCGATGTCCTGCAGGGCCGCATCGATGCCCTGCGCGGGTCGGACTTCCTCGGCGCCAACGTCACGATCCCGCACAAGACCGCCGTCGTGCCGATGCTCGACAGCACCAGCGATCTGGCATCGACGGCCGGCGCGGTGAACACCATCGTCCACAGCGACGGCAAGCTCGTCGGCCACAACACCGATGTCGCGGGCTTCTCGCGCGCGCTGCGTGAGGACGCCGGCTTCGACGCGAAGGGCAAGCGCACGATGCTGCTCGGCAGCGGCGGCGCCGCGCGTGCCGTCGCGCTCGCGCTGATGCAGATGAACCCCAGCGTCATCTACGTCGTCAGCCGCCACCCCAACAAGATCGATGCCATGGTCGTCAGCCTGAAGAAGGGCACGCCCGCCGGCACGACGCTATCGTGGGCGTACTGGGGCGACGGCTCCTACCTGCGCAGCCTCGCCGAGGCCGACCTCATCGTCAACTGCACCCCGCTCGGCGTCGCCGGCTCCGACACCGCTGGCCAGTCGCCCATTCCGGCGGAGCTGATTCAGCCGAAGACCACCGTATTCGACCTCGTCTACAACCCGATGGAGACCCCGTTCGTCGCCGCCGCAAAGTCCCGCGGCGCGAAGGCGATCTCTGGCCTCGGCATGCTCGTCTACCAGGCAGCCGAGTCCTTCAAGCTCTGGACCGCCCAGGACGCCGACATCGCGTCGATGCGCGCAGCAGCAGAGCTTTCCCTCGCCCCGAACGCCTGAGCGCGCGCCGCCACGGATCTGCACGAGGTCGGGCCTTTGGCAGATGTATCGTTTCTGATACACTGGCCACGGCTCGGTTAGCCGAATAAGGAGCGCCGAGTGCCAACGGTAGCCACGGAGGGGCAGTTCAGCTTCAAGGTGAATACCAGAGAGAACCTGTTCGAGCCTCCGCATGTGCACGTCTGGGTGAGCAATGAAGACGTCTGCCGGATCGAACTCAACAGCGGCGAGTACATGGATGAGCCGCCGCCGGGACGGTGGAGAGACATCTTGGAAGCATACGGAACCCACGCAGTCGCGATTAGAGCTGTGTGGGATCGCATTCACGGGAGATGAGCAAATGGTCGCGTTAGCCGTTCAAGTTGAGAACTCTGACCGGATGATGATCTCGGCCAGGGCGTACGAAAGAGGCATCGCGCTTACGTTTGCTGACGGCTGCGAAGGATTGATTCCATTTTCGGCTCTTCCCGAGGTTGGAACCCTCGACAACCTCAAGGGAGTGGCCTTGTCGAATCCGTACGAGGTGATCCTGCAAACTCAGACTGGCGAAACGATCGAGATCCCGTGGGATTTCGCTCGACCGTACTGTGATGATTCATACAGAGAGCGAGTCGAGTTCGTAGGTAAGCGAGGGCGTCTTGCAATTGGCGAACGAATTCGCCAACTGCGTCACGCTGCTCAAATGACGCAGAACCAACTCGCCGCTGCCGCCGGCATCGGGCGGGTCACGCTCGTACGGATCGAGAATGGAGAACAGTCACCTCGTTATGAGACACTACTGGCGTTGGCGAAGGCGATGAATCATGAGCCAGGGGAGCTGTTAGTCTCGTCCCATTAGCTTTGTCCAGTCGGGGGTCTTCGACCTCGTCTACAACCCGATGGAGACGCCGTTCGTCGCAGCCGCAAAATCGCGCGGCGCGAAAGCGATCTCCGGCCTCGGCATGCTCGTCTACCAGGCCGCCGAGTCCTTCAAGCTCTGGACCGCGCAAGACGCCGACATCGCCGCCATGCGCGCCGCCGCAGAGCTAGCCCTCGGCCCGAAGGTTTAATCAGCGCCGCGGGTTCACGAATCCTTACTCGCTAGAGCCACCAGCCTCTCGATGACCTCGACGTGACGGCGCAGATGTTTGAGGTTCCGCTCCAGCTCGTATTGCGCGTCCCCGCCCGTCGCCTTGACCGCCTTGCGGATCGGCCGATGGATCAGGTCCCACGCCCGGAGCACCTCCTCCAGGTCCTCCGTCGGCGCCGCCCCGTCGTATCCCACCAGCATCTGGTGCCCGTCACGCCGAAAGACCACGACGCCGCCCTTGACCGCAAACGCCTTCCCGCGTTGCGTCAGACGCCACGCCGACCCGTCCGGCAGGAACCTGCCGAGGTGCAACTGTTCGGCAAAGAGAAGATGTCGCACGTTCTCGATGATCGACCACTTGCCGGAAGCCGGTCGCGTCGAAAGCCCCCGCGCATCCGCCGACCGCAACAGCGCGTACACCCGCCGCCGTACCCGGTCGATTTCCGAGATCAGTACCGCGACGTCTTGTTCGCTCACAACGGCGTCCCCAGCTCACTTATCATGCGGTATGAACGACCCCGCAATCGATCGGTCCAGTGATATATTCGCCTTGGTTCGCTATTGCGTTCGCTCCTGGGAGATCGATGGCTAAACACACCTCTGCAACGAAGAAGCCGACATCCGCCCCAAAAGAAAAAGGCGCATAGAGGCTACACCGCTCCGAAGTTAGATCTCGATTTGGCATGGCGCAGAGTGCTGCAGGATGCTGACGACGATCTGGTTCCGGATGTTCTGAAGTATGAGGACTTCATCGCAACAAAGCTCGCGATCACAGCCGACGTAGCCAAGCGGCTTCGCGCCGGCTACAGCCCGTCGAGCCTACTACGCATGGATTCGCCCAAAGGCAATCTTACCCTGCGAGCAGGTGCCATCCCGGAACTTGAGGACCGTTTGGTTTACACGGCTATAGCCGGCGTCATCGCGGACGTTGCCGACAAATCGATGGAAGCCGAGACCGTCGTCCCGAGCTACCGCGTTCGCATAGGCAAGCGTGATGAGTTCCTGTTTCGTTTCCCTGTCATGCAATGGTTCAAGTTTCAGGATCTCATAAGAGCCGGGTACGACGACGGCTACCGATACATGTTTCGCACTGATCTCACCGCCTACTTCGACCACATCGACCACGAATCACTAAAGGCACAACTCGCCGGGCTCGGCGTGCATAAAGGCGTTATTCATCTCCTGGGCCTGCTGCTCGACCACTGGCTGGATCGCAAAACCGGGATCCCTCAGGGGTCGGCGCCGTCATCACTTTTGGGAAATCTTTATCTCGACCCTTTGGACAAGCACATGATCCGGCGCGGCTACAGATACTTCAGATACATGGACGACATCTGCGTATTTGGACACTCTCGCGACGAGCTTCAACGCGCCGCCATCGAAATCATTCACCAAACGCGGCTCCTCGGACTCCACATCCAAACAGCGAAGACCCAGATCCACGAAGGCACGGCTATCCTCGCGTTGGTGAACGAACGACAATCGGCGCTCGAAGCGATCGATTACGGCTTCGACATCAATCGGCCCGACATCGCGGTAGCTCAGGTTCACGCGGTGCTGAAGGAACTCCTCGCCAAAAGGCCGCTGAACGAGCGCCATTTTCGCAAGTGTCTCAACAGTCTAAGGAGAGCGAAGTCGCCCGACGGAGTGCCCGCCACTCTCAAGCACCTCGACACATTCTTGTCGACGGCGAACCAAATTGCGGTGTACCTCCGTGATTATGTCCGAACTCACCCGAGCATCCGGACCACGCTCATCAAGTACCTGATGAGCCCGACGACCACCATTTATGAGTGGCCCGAGTACTGGTTCACATGGACACTTCAGGGCGCACGCAACCTGCCGCGCCCTTTTCTTGACTGGGCGCGAACCAGAATGCAATATCCCGAATGCCATTGGGCAGTGCGCGCTCAATTGGCACTGCTTTTGGGGAGCTTTGGCGATTTCTCGGATAGAACGCTGGTACTTAGTCTTGTGCCGTCACGCGAAAATGACTACGAGCGCCGGGGATTCATTCGAGCACTCAGCGGCCTCCCGAATCCGCAGAAGGCGATTGCCCTAAGGAAGATCGAGCTTGACTATCCGTCCCTAGCCGCTGCCGTTGGACTCACGAGAAGGTCATAGCCTGATTTTTCTTTAGCGCACCATCTTGTCGGCATGCGGCACGTCACCGCAGTTCGGCCAGCTCCATCATGATGGTGCCAGAGTCGGAGGCACATCCTAAGTGCACGGTCGAGAACATGAACCCCACCCCAACACAGTTCCCCGAGCTCAACGCAGTCCTCCGAGACCTGACCGAACGCGCGCACGCCATCCTCGGCGACAACTTCGTCGGCGCCTACCTGCAGGGCTCCTTCGCCGTCGGCGACGCCGACATGGCCAGCGACAGCGACTTCCTCATCCCCGTCAACGGACCGATCACCGCGGAGCAGGAGGCCGCTCTCCGTGCGCTGCACCGCGAGATCGTCACGAGGCCGGGCCACTGGACGCACCATCTCGAAGGCTCCTATCCCGACAGGGCCGAGCTGCGGACGCTCGGCGCGCTCGGGAAGGAGTGGCTCTACATCGACCACGGCCACGCCGAGATGGAGTGGTCCACCCACTGCAACAGCGAAGTCGTCCGATGGTCCCTGCGCGAATGTGGCGTCACCCTCCTCGGCCCCGATCCAAAGGCCCTGGTCGATGAGGTCGGCCCGGAGATCCTGCGCGCGAAGATGCGCGCATCCGTGGGCGACTTACTGCCCGCGCTCGCTACCTGGACGTCGCTGGAGATCGCCTGGAGCCAGCGCTACGCCGTCACGACGTTCTGCCGCATCCTGCACACCCTCGACACCGGGCGCGTCACGTCGAAGCGAGCAGCCCTTCTGTGGGCGAAAGACCGCCTCGATCCAAAATGGTCAGCGCTGATCCAGCAGACCACCGACGGCCGCGCCGAATACTGGGCCGACCCGGCGCCCCCCGGCGCCGTCCGGGAGACGCTCGCCTTCGCCGAGTACGCAAAAGCACAAGTCGCGAATTGGCCCGCGCCGAAGTGATGCTCCCCGACAACCCTGCACCCCTTGCCGGCGGCTTCTTCCCGTGCTTCGCTCACCCTGGTGATGTGCTGTTCCATCACTAGCTTCTATGGACGACCTCGAATGAATATCCGTCTGGGTCGAATACATCGGCGGCGTAGTATCCCGGATAGTATTCCAGTCGTGCGCGGGGCGAAATGTTGTCCCTGGCGCCAGCGGGACATTGCGGCTTTGTAGAATGCATCGACCTTATTCTTATGTTCTGCCACGAACCCCCAGTGAATAGCCGCTGGATCGGGCTTCCCTTGCTTGATCCAGAAGAAGGCCCTTTTGCCATCACCAAATCCCCACAGATCAGGATGACCGTCTTCGCCCTTATACGGCATGAAGAATTTGATATGAAGCGGCTTCAAGGCCGCCTCATAGAAGGCCAGCGAACGCTCGACATCGCTGACAGTCAGAAGCATGTGGTCGAGCATTGTTCTCTCCTTCGAATCACAAGGGCTGCAACCGCCTTTCGGTTTTGCAGCCTCGTGAAAAAGGATAGCGCGTCCGCCTAACACACCGTCGCTGCGTACCGCCGCAGCACATCGCCCGCTGTGTACGAAGCCGGCCCGCTGCCCGTCGAAGGCGGCGCGATCGTCCCAGCGCCAGCTCCGCCCGACTGTTGCGGAGGCAACGCCGCGGCCGCTGTTAGTGACGGGGCCGCAGTTGCTGTTGCGGCGGGGGTCGGCGTTCGCGTGGCGGTCGGAGTGGCCCTCGATGTACTGCACTCGCGCCCCAATTGCTCACAGGATAGAGCAGAGGGCTGTCAGGATCTAAACAGAGAACGGCGCCATCATTCGACGGACATGCTCGTCATCGCCACGAGACTCCACTCGCTCCCATGTCCGTCACACGAGACCCCGCCGCGCGGATGGGCCGAATCTTGCGTGGTATATTGCGCTGCTCGACCAGAAGCGCACCTCGGGGGGAGTGATGGGCGACACGCTACCGAAATTCACCGCGGCCGCGGTCCAGGCGGCGCCCGTCTTTCTCGACCGCGAAGGCACCGTCGACAAAGCGTGTGAGCTCATCGCAGAGGCTGGCGATGCGGGTGCGGACCTGATCGTCTTTCCCGAGACGTGGGTCCCCGGCTATCCGTTCTGGCACACGTCGCCAAAAGTCTTCTCCGGAGACACGTTCGCTGACCTCTGGAAGAACTCCGTCGAAGTTCCGTCCGCTTCAACAGTGCGCCTCGGGAAGACGGCGAAGGACTCGGGCGCGTATGTCGTGATCGGGATCAACGAACGCTGCACCGCGAGCCGCGGCACGCTCTACAACACGCTGCTGTACTTCTCGCCGGCGGGCGAGGTGATCCACCGGCATCGAAAGCTGATGCCGACCTTCACCGAGCGGACGATCTGGGGCCTCGGCGACGGCAGCGACCTCAACGTGGTCGAAACGCCGCTCGGCCGCCTCGGCGGGCTGATCTGCTGGGAGCACCAGATGACGCTCGCGAAGTACGCGCTGTACGCGCAGGGCGAGCAGGTGCACTGCGCCGTCTGGCCCGCGTACACGAGCCAAAACAGTCACATCGATTTCGGGATGCGGCAATATGCCTTCGAGGGCGCGTGCTTCGTCGTGTCGGCGTGCGGTGTGGTGACGCCGGGGTCGATTCCGAAGGGACTCGAAGGCGATCACATGCAGGCGAACGGCGGGTCGGCGATCATCGGCCCGGACGGCGGCTACCTGGCGGGACCGGTCTACGGCAGCGAAGAGATCATCTATGCGGAGATAGACCTCGAAGCGGCGATCCGCGAGAAGCACTCGCGCGACGTTGCGGGGCATTACTCTCGTCCCGACGTGTTGCAGCTCGTCGTGCACGGCGAACGAAAGCCGGTAGCGACGTTCGCCGGAGTCGCGTCCGCAAGGGAGGAGCCGCTGGAGGCCGCCACAGCCGAGGAAGTCGTCGACCGGTTGGAGGCCGTGCGGGACTATTTGGGCAGCCTGATCGAACGCATCGAGACCGACGGCGACTCCGAGGTGAACGCGGCCCTCGTCGAGGCACTCGCGTCCATCGATATGGCAGCGGCCGGGATGTGGAGCAGCAAGTAGTCCCGGTGGTAGCGAAGCCAAAAGACACGCAGCGCACGACCGCAACCGCAAAGGCGGGGCTTCGCGCTCACATGCGGAAGCGGCCGCTTGCGTACAACGCGATAGCCGCGCAAGAGCATCTCATGGCGGTCGACCCGGTGATGCGCGACATCATCGAACGCGTAGGGCCGTGCGAGATCGAGGTGCGCGGTGCGCCTTATCAGCAGCTGCTTCGGTCGATCCTTTACCAGCAGCTCGCCGGGCCGGCCGCAGCCGCGATCGAGCGGCGCTTCCTGGCGATTTGGGGCGGGATCCCGCAACCGCACGAACTCGCGACGGTCTCGGACGAGGCGCTTCGAGCCGCGGGCGTGTCGCGGCAGAAGGCCGGTTACATGCGGAGCCTGGGAGAGCAATTCGCATCCGGCGCGCTCACTGACAGCGAGCTTCGGCGCGCATCGGACGACGACGTGATCGCACGCGTGACACAGACGAAGGGCATCGGCCGCTGGACGGCGGACATGCTGCTGATGTTCTGTCTCGGGCGGGCGGACGTGCTTCCAGTGGGAGATCTCGGTGTGCAGAACTCGATGCGCATCGCCTACGCGCTCGAAGCGCTGCCGAAACCGGCAGAGATGGAGGCGATCGCTGAGGCGTGGCGGCCGTATCGCAGCGCGGGCACGTGGTACCTCTGGCGCCGCTCCGACATCGTGACGCTATAGGTCTGCGCCGATGATCGAGATCGATCGCGAGCGGTTCGAATCGATAGTGCGGGACACGATCGAAGCCCTGCCGGCAACGTTCGGCGAGCGCATTTCCAACCTGGAGTTCGCCGTCGAAGACTGGGCGCTGCCGCAGGACTACGCGCGCACCGGATCGCCTGGCGGATCAGTCATTCTCGGCGTGTACCGCGGCATTCCGCTGCCGAAGCGCAATTCCGGATACAACATGACGCTGCCGGACCGCGTCGTGATCTTCCAGCAGCCGCTGCAGCGGATCTCGCGCGATGAGGCGGATCTCGCGGAGCGCATCGCGCATGTCGTGCGGCACGAGATCGCCCACTACTTCGGCATCAGCGACGATCGGTTGCGCGAGATCGAGGCGTACTAGCGAACGCGGCGACCGGCAGCATCTACTTCTCGATCGGCAAATCGTCGCGGTTGCCCCATTCCTGCCAGGAGCCGTCGTAGTTCTTGACGTTCGGGTAGCCGAGCAGGTGTTTCAGTACGAACCAGGTGTGGGCGGCGCGGATGCCGAGCTGACAGTGGGCGATGATCTCTTTGTCGGGCGTCACGCCCTGCGCCTCGTACATCGCCCGCAGCTCCGCTTCGGGCTTTAGGACGTTGTCGCCGGCGGTGGCGTCGGTCCACTCGATGTGCGCCGCACCGGGGACGTGGCCGCCACGCTTTGCGCGCACCGAACTGCCGTCGTACTCCTCGCGTGCACGGACATCGAGCACAATGCGATCCGGCGCCTCTATCGCCGAGAGCACTTCCTGCCACGAGGCCTCGTTTGCGAGGCTGTGCTGTGATGGCACCGGATAGACCGCAGGCGTCACCGGTGTGGCGTCGGATGTCAGCGGACGGTGTTCGGCGGCCCAGCGCTCTCGTCCGCCTTCGAGGACGTAGCAGCCGCCGGGGTGCTGGAAGTAGTCGAGCATCCAGAAGCCGCGGATCGCATAGGAGCTGTGGCGGTCGCCGTACCAGACCACGGTCGTCTTCGGGGCGATGCCGAGACGGCTCATCAGCGTGGCGAACTGCTCGGCAGTGATGTTGTGGCCGGATGTATCGTCGCCGTTGATCAGGAGGTCGCCGTGGAAGTCCACCCATCCCGCACCCGGTATGTGCGCAGCGTCGTACGTCGCTTTCGCGATGCTGGCTTCGACAATGCGGACGTTTGGGTCGGCAAGATGCTGCTCCAGCCATTCGGGGGTGGCGTACGCGCTCACATCACCACCTCGGGCGCGTCGCTGCGGCCGGTCTTGCGGGCAAGCTCCGACATCTCGGCTGCGATGCGCGGGTCGATCGCCATCAGCGTGCCTTCACCTTCGGCGAGCAACGCGCCTGCGGTATCGCGTACCTCCGCCCGGGCTTCGATCAGGCGCGTCCGGTCCCGCACGACCCATGCTTCGATGCGCAATGGTTGATCGAGATAGATCGGCTTCCGGAAGCGCACGTTCAGCCGCGCTGTCGCCACCCACTTCGCCGAGTGATACGCCGCCCAGGCGAGCGCCTCATCGATCAGCGTCGCCAGCACGCCACCGTGCATGCGGCCGGGATAGCCCTGCTGGTACTCGCACGGCGTGTAGTCGCAGATCGTGCGATCGCCCTCGCGGCGGAAGCGCATGTGCAGACCCTGCTCGTTTTCGGTGCCGCAAGCGTAGCAGAGGCGCGACTGCGGCTCGGGGGCGCTCATGGCATCGAGGCCACGGCGGCGCGACCCTCGATCAGCACCTCCCCGCGCTGATTCACACATTGGATGGCGTAGTCAAGGCTGCCTTCCGCTTGCTTCGTGGGCTCGGCCGATGCCGTCACCGTGTCGCCCGGACGGGCCGGCGCTTTGAACCGAACCTTCAGCTTGCCACGGGTGCTCCACGCCGCCCCGTGCGTTGCATACATCACCTCGCCGATGAGGGCGAGGACAAGCATGCCGTGGGCGATCGTGCCGCCGAACGGCGTCGTCGCGGCGAACGACGGATCGATGTGGATGGGGTTGTGATCGCCCGACGCATCGGCGTAGGCGTCCAGCTGCGCCTGCGTGAGGGTACGCTCGACCGGGTTCACCGCTGCGCTCATGATGCCGACCCCGGCGCCATGATGGTGGCTCGTGCACGTAACGCGACGCCGTCGGACGCAGCGACCTCGAACTCGATGACACTGATGACGAAGCCCTGCCTCTCGGAGCGCTGGGCGATACGGCCGCTCAACTGGAGTGGCTGGCCCGCGGGGACGAGTGACAGGTGCTCGACCTCCTGCCCGGTGTGAAGAGAGCCCTCGGGCAGCGCGATCTGCTCCTGCAGCGCATTCAGTGCGCGCGCGACAGCGCAGAGCGGCGGGACGGCGCCGCCGTAGTCGTTTCGGTCGCCCACGGCATCGAGGTATGCGCCGAGGTCGGCGCTCGAGATAGTGAACTCGACGGCGGGAAACTCATGCCCGCGCGGGAACGAAGAGATCGATGTGCGGGTGGGTGAGGTCATGGTTAACGCTACGGGGCACGTTCGCCGATTGTCAATTGCGTGCGGCGTACGACGGCGGTGCAGCGATCGGCGCCCGGTCCAGCGTCTCGATCAGGCGCTGCTTGAGTAGATCGATGCCCCAGCGCTTCTCGGCGGAGATGAGAATCGCGTCCGGCACATTTGCCGTCAGAGACGCCTGGAAGGACGACAGCTCATCCAATGAGCTGACGCGCTGACCATCGGCGTCCGGGAGTTGGTCGACCTTGTTCAGCACGGTGACCCGCGGCTTGTCAGAGAGCCCGAGGATGCCGAGCGTTTCCTCGACCGTCTGACTCTGATGCGCCGCGTCAGGATGCGTGATATCGACAACGTGCAGCAGCACTGACGCGTCGCTCAGCTCTTCGAGCGTCGCGCGAAAGGCGGCGACGAGCTGCGTCGGCAGCTTCTGGATGAAACCGACCGTGTCGGTCAGCAGGGCCGGGTGGGCGGCATCGAGATAGACCTTACGCGTCAGCGGGTCGAGCGTGGCGAAGAGCCGGTCTTGCACGAAGACATCGGTGTCGCGCGTGAGCGCGCGCATCAGGGTGCTCTTGCCGGCGTTCGTGTAGCCGACAAGCGCAACGATATGGTTGCCCTCACGCTCGCGCCGCCGGCGGTAGAGGGAGCGTTGCTGGCGCACGTCTTCGATGTCGTCCTTGAGCTTCGCGATCTTCTTGCGCACGAGACGGCGGTCGGTCTCGATCTGGGTCTCACCGGGCCCGCGGACGCCGATGGCGCCGGGCGAGCCGCTGCGGCCGCTGAGGCGCTCGAGGTGGCTCCACTGGCCCTTGAGGCGTGGCATCAGGTATTCGGACTGCGCCAGCTCCACCTGCAGACGGCCCTCGCGAGTGCGGGCACGCATCGCGAAGATGTCGAGGATGAGGACGGTGCGGTCGAGCACCTTCACGTTGAGGGCGTCCTCCAGATGGCTCTGCTGCGAGGGCGACAGCTCATCGTCGAAGATCACCATCGTGTAGGCGTCGTCGCCACGATGCGCCTTGATCTCATCGAGCTTCCCCTTGCCGATGTAGGTGGCGGGACTGGGCGCGTCGAGCTTCTGCAGCGTCGTACCGACGACGTCCGCGCCGGCCGTGCGCGCGAGCAACGCCAGCTCTTCGAGCGAGCTTTCCGCGCGCCAGGCATCGCGCCCGGAGTTGCGCTGCACACCGACGAGGTAGGCGCGCTCGGGTTGTTCCGCTGTGGAATGAAGTTTGGAGATGGGTCTGTCCTTCTAGGGCCCGTTGCCATTGGGGGGGAAGCCTACTCTGACTTCAGGTTATCAGAACCATCGGCGGCGAGGACTCCTGACTACACCAGCGCCGGGAGGGCGGCGATGCGGCGGAGGCCCTCGTCCACCCGCTCGTCCGGCAGCGTGAGCGATAGGCGGACGTAGCCCTCGCCGTGCGGGCCGTAGCCGTTGCCGGGGGTGACGATGACGGCCGCCTCGTCGAGCAGGCGCTCCGCGAACTGCGCGGAGGTCATGCCGTCGGGCACTTTCGCCCAGACGTAAAGACTCGCCTTCGGCGGCGTCACGCGCAGCCCGAGCTTGCGGAGCGCATCGACCACGCGGTCGCGGCGGCGCTGGTAGATCGCGTTGTGCTCTTCGATAGTGTCCTGCGGCCCTTCGAGCGCGGCGATCGCCATGCGCTGGATCGCCTGCGGCGCGCCGGAGTCGAGGTTCGACTTCACCCGCATCAGCGCGTCGATGATGCGCGGGTTGCCCACGGCCATGCCGATGCGCCAGCCGGTCATGTTGTAGCTCTTCGAAAGCGAGTGGAACTCGATGCCGACGTCCATCGAGCCCTTCGCCTGCAGGAAGCTGACGGGCACGTATTCGTCGTACGCCACCTCGCTGTACGGCCCGTCGTGGCAGATCGCGATGTCGTGCCGCTTCGCGAAGTGCGCGGCGCGCTCGAAGAAGTCGATGCCCGCGACAGCGCCGGTGGGGTTGTTCGGGTAGTTCAGCCAGAGCACTTTCGCGCGGCTCGCGACATCGGGCGGAATCGCGTCGAGATCAGGCAGGAAGCCATTCTCCTCAGTCAGCGGCAGGCTGTAGGTCTCGCCGCCGGCGAACATCGTGCCGACCTCGTACACGGGGTACGCGGGATCAGGGACCAGCGCGACATCGCCCGGGTCGATGAAGCAGAGGGCGATGTGGCCGATGCCCTCCTTCGAGCCGATCAGCGACATCACTTCCTTATCGGGGTCGAGCGTCACGCTGAAGCGGCGTTCGTACCAGGCGGCGACGGCGCGGCGGAAGTCAGGCAGACCTTCGGTTTCGGGGTAGCGGTGGTTCGCGGGCTCGTGCGCCGCATCGCAGAGCGCATCGATGATGTGCGATGGCGTCGGCAGGTCGGGGTCGCCGATGCCGAAGGAGATGACGTCGATGCCCTCGGCCTTCTTCGCCGCGACTTTCTTGCTGATCTGCGCGAAGAGGTACGGCGGCAGCTTCTCGATGCGGTCGGCGAATCTCATGTCGTGAGTGTAGGGAACTGGTCGTGCTGCCGGAAGCTGGAGGGGCGATCCACAGAGTTCACAGAGGGCACAGAAATTGGCAGAGGCAGCTACCTACTCAGAGCCGCCACGTGCGCAGGCCATCGCAAGCGGGCGTCACGTAGATTTCTGCCGCGCGCCCAGTGCGCTGGCGGAAGGGCGCGATCACGTCGCGCGCGAAGGCGTGGACGCTGTCCGCGTGGACGAGGTTCACCGTGCAGCCGCCGAAGCCCGCGCCGGTGAGCCGAGCGCCGACGACGTAGTCCCGCGCAGTCGCCAGCCCGACGAGCAGGTCGAGTTCGGGCGAGCTGACCTCGTAATCGTCGCGCAGGCTCTGGTGCGACTCCTGCATCAGCCGGCCGAGTTCGGAGAAGTCGTCCCGCTGCAGCGCCTCCACCGCGGCGGCGACACGCGCGATCTCGCCGATGACATGGCGGGCGCGACGAAGCGCAACGGCCTCGCCTTCCTGGAGCGCTTGCTCCAGTTCGCGCTGCGTAACATCGCGCAGCGACGCTAGCTCCGGGCGATGCAGTCGCTCGCGTAGCTCGACGACGGCCGCTTCGCATTCGCGGCGGCGGTCGTTGTAGGCGCTTGAAATCAATTCTCTCGGCACGGCGCTGTTGGCGATGACAACGCTGAGGCCGGCGGCGCCGAGGCGCAGTGGGATCTGCTCGTAAGCCAGCGTGCGGCAGTCGACGAGGAGTGCGTGGTCGCGCTTCGACATCATGGAGGCGAACTGATCCATGATGCCGGATCGGACGCCGACGAACTCGTTTTCGGCGCGCTGGCAGAGTTGCGCCAGCCGCGTGTCGTCAATCGGAAGCGCAAACGCGTCTCGGAACGCGCCGGCAACGGCGACCTCGATCGCAGCGGACGAAGACAGGCCGGCGCCTTGCGGCACACTCCCCGCAATGGCGAGGCCGATGCCATCTACACGCTGGGACTCAGAACGCAACACCGAGGCGACGCCGCGCACGTAGTTCGCCCAGGCGCCGGACGCCGCGTGCGTGATGTTGGAGAGATTGAAGCGCGAGTGCTCGGCGTAGTCGGCCGAGTAGGCCCACACGGCGTCATCGTCGCGGTGCGCCCACGCTGCCATCACGCTGCGATTGATGGCGGAGGGGAGGACGAGGCCATCGTTGTAGTCGACATGCTCGCCGATCAGGTTGACGCGAGCGGGCGCTTCGACGATGCCTTCGGGCGGGCGGCCGAATTCGCGTTGGAACGCGGCAATCACTGTTTCGACGCGCAGGTCGTGCGGCTGCGGCATATCGATGAGGTCGGTCGTCACGCGCCGGCCGCCGCCCGCAGTTCCGCGGCCTTCTCTTCCGGGGCGGTGTCGTTGATGAAGGTGCCGGCGCCGGTCTCGACGCCGGCGAGGTACTTGAGCCTGTCTTTCGTCCGGTAGGGCGGCATGAACTCGACATGCAGGTGCTCGCCGGGCCGGGCAATGCCATCGGCCGCGCGCTGGTGCATCGACATCGTGTAGGGCATCGGGAAGCCCCAGAGCGCGTCGTACTTCGACTGCACGGTGCGCAGCAGGCGGGCAAAGCGCTCGCGCTGGCCGGGGCTCAGTTCCATCAGCGACGGCCGGTGAGCCACCGGCGCCACGTGGACTTCGTACGGAAAGCGCGCCGCGAAGGGGACATAGGCGACAAAGCCCTCGTCTTCCGCGACGATGCGTGCGCCGTGCGCGACCTCGCTCGCGACGACGTCACAGACAAGGCAGCGGCCGGTGCGGGCGTGATGCTCCGCAGCGGCACGGTGTTCCTGCCCGACGCGCGGCGGAATAAAGGGGAACGCGTAGATCTGACCGTGTGGATGCGTGAGCGTAACGCCGATCTCCTCGCCCCTATTCTCGAAGATGAAGACGTACTGCACTTCCGGACGAATCGATAGCTCAGCGTAGCGGTCGCTCCAAACGTCGACGAGGTGTCTCACCTGCAGTTCCGGCAGTGACGCCAGCGACGCATCGTGTTGCGGTGAGTAGACGATGACTTCGCAGGCTCCGTCTGCGGCGGCTCGGTGCTCGAGCGCGGATTCGTCCACGGCGAGGGGCGCGTCGGGACGGAAGCTCGGAAAGCGATTCTCGAAGACGGCGATCTCGTAACTGGTGGATGGGATCTCGGTGCCAAACGACGTGAAGTTCTCGGTCGGACAGAGCGGGCAGTACTCGGCCGGAGGAAGAAACGTGCGGCCCTGGCGCGCCGTCGAGACGATGACCCATTCCCCGAGTAGTGCGTTCCAGCGCAGTTCGATCTGCGCATCGCCGCGCGCTTGTTCGCTGGCGTCGAGCGCGCCAGGCGGTGGTGCATCGAAGGAATACCAGTAGAGATAGCGGCCATCGGCGCGGTCGAGCCGGGTCTTCTTCACGCGCCCAGTCTAGCGAGCGGCACACGGAGGCGGATGCCATCGATGGTTGGCGATAATGACTGCGGCGTTATGCGGAAAGATCAATGAAAATTGACACGCCGCCCGATTGACGACCCGAGCGGCCGGGTGTTACCCTAGGTAAGTCCCGAGTGGCTGAGCGCGTCCCGGTGGACGAGCCCGGAGGTACAAGTAGGCACACGGCGCAAGCTGGAGCCGAACGGAAGACCGGGGGAGGATGAAACCGGACGGCGGCGAGGTTACTCGGGATTATCTGCGCGCTGATCGGTGGAAGGCGGCCGCCAATTCTTCGGCAGCGGCTCGGGGATCGTCGGCGGCGCAGACGGCGCTGATGACGGCCACGGCATCAGCGCCAGCGGCGACGACCCTGCCTATGTTGCGGGCGTTGATGCCACCAATGGCGATGACCGGCACCCTTACCGCCGCCTTCACGTCGCCCATACGCTCGATGCTGGCCGGGCGGGTGGTCTCCTTCGATGACGTGGCGAAGATAGCGCCGACGGCGACGTAATCGGCGCCAGCCGCCTCCGCAGCGCGCGCTTCCGCAATATCGTTTGTTGAGAAGCCGATCAGCAACGACGGACCAACAATCGGCCGGACGGCGGCGACGGGCAGGTCATGCTGGCCGAGGTGCACACCGTCGCCACCGGCGGCGACCGCCAGATCAGCGTGGTCGTTCACGATGAACAGGGCACGGTACTCGAGGCAGAGCGCCGCAATCGCCCGCGCGTCCGGGAGCTGGTCACCTTTATCACGGCCTTTGTCTCGCCACTGGAGCATCGACGCGCCGCCCTCGAGGACGAGACGGGCGATCGTGGCGGGATCGCGGCCGCGGCAGGCGTCGGGATCGATGATCGCGTAGAGGCCGCGAATGGCGACGCTGCGTACTGTCTCTTTCATGCTGGGTCATCCACGATCAGATGATACGGGCAGTCTAGCGACCGAGGAACACACCTGGAGGTGACTCTGCGAGGTGGCCCCGTCGCGCTACGCGACAGCGCTACGTCTTGTGCGGCCGCGGCAAGAGGGAGGCAGCTGCTTGATCCAGAAGCCATATCACGTCTGAGTGCGACTGGAGCCACGACGCGGGCACGGCGGCCGTCTGCGGACCGTCCATGGCGGCGCGGACGATACGCGCCTTGTGCGCGCCCTGCGCGAGCACGAGGATGCGCCGCGCCTCGAGCAGGTCGGCGATGCCGAGAGTCATCCCACGCGTGGGTACTCGATTGAGCCCGCCGAACGGGCCGGCGTGCGCCAGGCGGGATGACTCTTCGAGCGTGACGACGCGGGCGCGGCTGTCGCGAACGGAGCCCGGCTCATTGAACGCGATGTGACCGTTGTCGCCGATGCCGAGGACACAGAGATCAAGGCCGCCGGCCCTTCGGATGGCGTCCGCGAATCCACCGATCTCGGTTACCGGAGCGGGCGCCGCCGAATCGGGGCATTCGAGACTTTGGACGCGAATGCGGAGATGTTCTCGGTAGAAGGCAGCGTTCGTCCCGGCGGTCACGGGAGGGACGCCAGCGAACTCATCGATGGCGTAGACCCTGGCGCGCGAAAAATCCGCGTCGCCGAGCTGCTCGCGGCGTTCGAGCTCTCCGTAAGCGAGGATCGGAGTGCCGCCGGTGGGCAGACCGAGGCGAGCGTCCGGGCGAGCACGCACTGCTTCGCAGATCGCGTCGGCAGCGATTAATGCGACCGAGGAGGCATCGGGCAAGATGTTCACTCGCATGGCGAGCCTCAGGATCGCATCGCGTTGACCGTAGCGCGAGCGACGGCGATCATCCGGTGCGACAGACAAACGTGCACCAATGGGCTCGCGGTCAGCAGAGAGAGGCAACATGACGAAGCGACTTGGCATACAGATTGGCTTCGCGGGAAGCCCGACAGAGCGGCAGGAACTCGTTGAGCGCGTACGCATCGCCGACGACCTGGGAGTCGAGTCGGCGTGGGTAGCCGAGGCATGGGGGCGCGACGCCTTCAGCATGCTGACGCAGCTGGCACTTTCTACGAGCAAGATCCAGTTGGGGACTGCGATCGTCAACGTCTTCAGCCGCACGCCCGCCGTGCTGGCAATGAGCTTCGGCACGCTGGACGAGCTGTCGGGCGGGCGGGCGATCATCGGGCTGGGCAGCTCAGGCAAGAACGTGATCGAACACTGGCACGGCGTGCCGTTCAAGAAGCCCGCGACACGCCTGCGCGAGTACATCGAGATCATCGGCATGATCATGCGGCGCCAGAAGCTGAACTACGCCGGCACGGTCTTCAAGCTCGAGCGCGGGTTCACCATGCAGTTCCCGACGTTGCGCGATCACATCCCCACCTACATCGCTTCGATCACGCCGAAGAGCATGGTCCAGACCGGCGAGGTAGCCGACGGCTGGATCCCGATCTACTGGCCGAAGGACAAGATCGCCGAGGGAGTGAGCACGATCATGGAGGGCGCGAAGAAAGCGGGGAAGGCCCGCGCCGATATCACGGTCGCGCCTTCGATGGTGCTGCAGATCACGGACGCCGGCAGCGAGGAGCACATCCGCATGCAGGCCCGTGGGCCCATCGCGTTCTACGTTGGGCGCATGGGCACGTACTATTACGAGATGCTGGAGCGGCACGGCTTCGAGGCGGAAGTAGCCAAGATCAAGGAGGGTTGGGCGGCGCGCGATCCGAAGGCAGCGGCGGCCGGCGTCTCAGACCGGATGCTCGACCAGACCGCGATCGTCGGGCCACTGGCGCGGTGCAAGGAAGAGCTGGACGCGCGGCGCGAGCTGGGCGTGGATCTGCCGCTCATCGGCATGCCGGGGCGGGACGCAGCGGAGATGGGCAAGGTGCTGGAGACACTGCTGCGATAGGCGTCGGGGCGCAGCCGCTTTTCAGTCGAGATCGGCTTCGACGTCGGCGAGGCGTAGGCTGAGGACGCGGGAGACGTTGTCCGCTCCCATCGAGACGCCGTAAATGGTGTCGGCGGTCTCGATCGTACGGCGGTTGTGAGTGATGATGATGAACTGTGTGCGCTCAGAGAGTGCGCGGAGCTCTTCGACGAAGCGGCCGACGTTCGCTTCGTCCAACGCGGCGTCGACTTCGTCGAGCACGCAGATCGGCGACGGATTCGCCTCCAACAGCGCGAAGAGCAGCGCGACGGCCGTGAGCGACCGCTCGCCACCTGAGAGTAGCGCGAGGGAACCCAGCTTCTTGCCAGGCGGCTGGGCGACGATCTCGATGCCGGGCAGACCATTTTCGTCTGGCTCGCCGAGCTCCAGGCGCGCCGTACCGCCGCGGAAGAAGGCGCTGAAGTAGCGCTCGAACTCGTGGTTCACCGTCTTGAACGTCGCGCGGAAACGCTCCCGGATCACCGTCTCCATCTCGCCGATGGCGTCCGTAAGCTGATTCTCCGCATCGCCGAGATCCTGGAGTTGGCCGGTGAGGAAGTCGTAGCGTTCCCGGCTCGCTGCATACTCGGTCGCCGCCTCTTCGTTGACGGGGCCGAGGGAACGTATCTGGACCCTCAGGTCCGCGATGCGGTCGCGCATTTCCGTCGGGTTGATCGTGGCGCCGCCACGCACGGGTGGCAGATCCGGGTCGAGGCCGTTTTCCTCGGAACGGAGCCACGTGGGGAGGCCGGTGGTGCTGACATATGCTTCCGCTGGTAACTCATTGGTGATGGCGCGCTCCGGTTCGGGGGCACGTTCAATTTCGTCCTTGTCCGTGGCGATGAAGCCCTCCGTTTCGAGGCTGATGCGCAGGTTCTCGAGCTCCTCGCGGCGGCCTCGCGCGTCGTTCTCGGCGTCGACCAGCGCACGTTCCGCGGAGCGAAGCTTTTCGTTCGATTCGCCGAGCTGCGCCGCGAGCGCTCGCTCGCGCGACTCGAACTGCGCGCGCTCCTGGCGCGCCGGCTCCAATTCCTGAAGCAGAGCCGCGACCTCCTCCGCCTTCTCGGCCAGCTCTCGTTCGGTTGCGGCGAGGCGCGATGCTACGGTCTGCGCTTCCTGTTGTGACTTTGCTTGCTGGCCGTCTTTTGTGGCGATCTGGCGGGCGAGCCGCTCGCGGGTGAGGCGCTCGCCATCGCCGATCTGGCGCTCCGACCGGAACTGCCCGTCGACCTGCGCAACAACGGCGGCGCGCTCCGCGATCGTTTCGCCTAGCGACGAGCGCTCGGCATCGAGCGCTGAGATCGAGGCACGCGCTTCCCGCTCGCGCGCAGCGGCTTCGCGCGCCTCGGCGATGCGGGCCTCACGCTGCTGCTCCGCTTCCTGGCGTTTCGCGTGGAGGGCATCGATCTGATCGCTGCGTTGCGTGACCGCCGTGGCGTTGGCACGCAGACGCGTGCGGAAGTCCCCCAGCAGCGCCCGGGACGCCGACAGCTCGGCATCGATACCGCTCTTCTGCTCGCGCAGCTGGTCCACCGACGCTGTCAACTCGAGTGCGTGGCGCTCGGACTCTGCCTGCCGGCGCGCCGCATCCGCCGCGGCGGACTCTTTTTCTTCGACCAGCGGCGTCAGTCGGACCAGCTCTTCCGGCAAATCCTGCAGGTCGCGTACGCGCGCGAACGATGCCTGCACGGTCGCGAGGGACCCGGCCGCCATCGACCCGACTGGCCGCAGGAGCACTCCGTCGAGCGTGACGACGGCGCCGGCGAGACCGCGTCGGACGACGCGGCGCGCGACCTCGAGGTTATCGACTACGACCGTGCGGCCGAGCAGCGTATCGACCAGGCGCCGGTATTTTGAATCGCACTTCACAAGCGCCGAAGCGACACCGACGATGCCGCGCTCCTTGATGAGGTGGAGCGGGCGTGTCTCGTGGAAGCTGTCGAGCGCGTACATCATCGCTCGGCCTCCGTCGCCGCCGAGCAGCAGGTCGACGGCGCGCCGCATCTGGGTCTCGCGCTCGAAGACGACGGCGAAGAGGTTCTCGGCCAGGGCGGCCTCGATCGCTTTCTCATATCCGGGCGGAACACGGAGGATCTGACCGACAAGGCCGAAGACGCCCCCGAGCTCGACGTCTCGCGGCACCGACTCACGTTTGATGACGCCGCCGGCCTCGAGGATCACGCGGATGCCGGCGTCCGGTGCTTGGGGGTGCGTGTCGATGGTCTCCATCATATCGAGGCGCGTCTGCACGGACTCGAGCTCGCTACGCAGGGCACGCAACTCGTCATCGAGCGCCGCCTGCCTCGAGCGGTGCTCGAGCGCCGCGGCGGTCTCGCGATCCCTGTCGTTGACCGCCCAGGTGAGACGGGGCGAAATTAACGCCGCTTCCTTCGACACGCGCGCGTACTCCCGTGCCCAGACCGCCAGCTCACTGATGATCTTGCGCCGCTCGTCGGCGGATACGTCGCGCTCGCGGCGGAGCCGGGCGATGGTGTCCGTGGCTTCGATGATGCGCGGGGACAGGTCTTCGACAGAAGCCAGCGCCCTCGCGGCCGCCTGTTCATCGGTAAGCGCCGAGCGCTGCAGCGCTATGAGGTCTTTCTCGATGACGGCGAGCCGGGCGCGCTGCGCGGCCAGGTCGCCTCGTTCGGAGTCCAGACGTGCTTCCAGCGCCGATGTATCGGTGCCGGATGCCGCGACATCTTGCGCGGCCTCGTCGGCACGCAGCGACGCGAGCTCCGCCGTGAACTCTTCGATGCGCTCGCCCAGCAGGCGGCCGCGTTCGCCATCGAGTGCCGCGCGGCGTTCCAGATCGCCGACGTAGGCCTGGAGCTTGGCGCAGCGCTCCTCGCGGATGCCTATCTCGCGGCGCCGTTCGTCGATAGCGGCGCGGAGCTGGACGAGGCCGTCCTCGCACGCTTTTGCATCGGCCCTGACGACATCGAATTCTTCGATGCGCTGGTCGTGAGTGGTGATCGCGGCGAGCAGGACGTCGTTCACGTCCTGCCACTGCTGTGCGTACCACACGTGCAGGGTGGAGGCGAGCTCGCGCGTCAGCTCCTGATACTTCACGGCGCGCCCGGCCTGGCGCTCCAGCTGCGTGATGCGCGGCTCGATCTCGCGCACGAGCAGGCGGACGCGGTCCATGTTGTCGCGCGTGGCTTTCAGCTTGTGCTGGGCGTCCTCGAGCTTGTTGCGGTAGAGGCGCACCTCGGCCGCCTCCTCGATCAGGCCGCGGCGGTCTTCGGGCCGCAGACTGAGCACCTGCTCGACCATGCCCTGGCCCATGAAGGCATAGCTGTTCTGGCCGACCTGCGCGCGGAGAAAGAGGTCGATGACGTCCTTGAGCCGCACCTTTGAGTTATTGATGAGGTATTCGTTCTCGCCGCTGCGGTACGCGCGCCGGGTAACGACCACCTCGTCGAACTCGATCGGCAGCCATTGTCCGCTGTTATCGAGCGTGATACTGACTTCGGCGACGCCCATGGGAGCGCGCTTGTCGCTGCCCGCGAAGATCACGTCTTCGGTCTTGCGGGCGCGAAGGGTGCGGCTGGCGTGCTCGCCCAGGACCCAGCGAAGGGAGTCCGCAACGTTGGTCTTGCCGGTGCCGTTGGGCCCGACGACGCAGGTGACGCCGCTGCCGAACTGCAGCGGCGTCTTGTTCGCGAAGCTCTTGAATCCCTGCACGTCGAGCCGTTTGAGATACAATTAGGCGATCTCCTGCTGATCGATCTCGCTGAGCGCCTGCTGCGCCGCGTCCTTCTCTGCCATCTGCTTGCTGCGGCCCTCGCCAACGCCGAGCGCTTTGCGGCCGACCATCACCTGCACGGTGAAGCGGCGCGCATGGTCGGGGCCTTCGGTCCTGAGCAACTTGTATGAGGGGGTGGTCTGCCAGCGTGATTGCACCACCTCTTGCAGCCGGGACTTCGGGTCGTGTGGCATGCCCTTCTTGCGGAGCGCCTGCAGCTCATCTCGAAGGCTGCGCTTGATGAATGCGCGTGTCTTCGAGATGCCTCCATCGAGAAAGATCGCGCCGACGAGCGCCTCGTACGCGCGCGCCATGTTCGTTGGCCGGCCGCGGCCGCCCGCGGCGTCTTCACCGCGCCCGAGTTGCAGGTACTCACCCAGCTCGAAGCGAGCGGCGGCGCGGGCGAGCGTATCGCGGCGGACCAGGTGGGCGCGGAGCTCCGTGAGCGTGCCTTCGTCGACGTTCGGATACTCGTTGTAGAGCTGCTCCGCAGTGACGACCCCGAGAGCCGCATCGCCGAGAAACTCCAGGCGCTCATTCGAGCCGACATCGATACCCGGGTTCTCGTTGAGGTATGAGGTGTGGACGAGTGCTTGCTTGAGGAGTGCAGGTTGCTTGAATTTGAGGTGGAGTCGCTGTTCCAGTTCCTTCCAATCCGGCAAGTTCGCACCTCTCGCGACGCGGCGGAACGTCACTGCAACGGGTCGGGAAATAAGGACGACCGCCCCGGGCGGTCGCATGGTCCGAAGAACGAGTGGAGTGACAGAGATCTGGCCCGACGGCGGATGCGCCCACACCCACGCGCCGAATGCGCCTCCCCCACTCCAGTCGGATGCGGCCATTGGGGGTCCTTCCCCTGTTCGCCCGCTTACCCGATTGAACCCGTCCTCCACCAGATGAGCAGATCATAGGTACCAATGGGTCGGAGTGTCAAGCTAAGGGCGAACTTATACTGCGGGCGTGGGAACAGCCGCCCCTCCAGCGGACGCTCTGCGCGCGTTGATTTTCGCGGCACTATCGTCGGACGCTTCGGAGGCGGTGCGGCGAATCACCGGGGCATCGGCGCAGCACGCCGTCTTTCTCGTGGGGGGCGCTCTCCGGGACCTGCTGCTCGATCGAACCTTGGTTGACATCGATCTGGCAATCGAAGGTGACGCGGCCGAGATCGTGCCGCGGGCGCTGCCTGATGCGAAGGTGACGGCGCATGCGCGGTTCGGCACCGCGACAACGCGCGCGGGAGGCCGGCGCATCGACGCGGCGTCCACTCGCACCGAGACGTACGCGGGTCCGGGAGCGCTACCGAAGGTGATGCCAGCTTCGATCGATGAAGACCTGCATCGTCGCGACTTTGCGATGAACTCCATGGCGCTGCGGCTGACCGGCGATGCGCAATTGCTCGATCCATGTGGCGGCGCGAACGACATCGGCGCCCGAGTGGTGCGGGTCCTACACGACGGGTCGTTCATCGATGACGCGACGCGCATCTTTCGTGCGCTGCGTTACGCGGCGCGACTGGAGTTCGCCCTCGAGGCGCGCACAGCATCCTTGCTGCGAGAGGGCGTTCGCTACATTCCGCCGATTGGCGGTGAACGGCTCCGCCGCGAGATCGAACTTACGCTTGGCGAGGAAACAGCCGGGCGCGCTCTCGCGGCGTGCATGGCAACTGGCGCGCTCCGGGCCATCCATCTGGCGCTGTCATGGGACGCCGAGAAATCCGAGGCGATGGACAATAGGACCGACGCCGCGGTGCGAAAGGCGCCACTCGGGTTCGCGTTGCTGGCATCCGGCGCGTCGGTGGCGGAGGCGGAGGCGGTCTGCGCCCGGCTGAAACTGAAGCGCGACGAGGCGGCGGCGGTACGCGGAGTTGCGGCAATGCGCGGCGTAGCAACGATGCTGCGGCGGCCACAGGCAAAGCCGTCAGGCGTGGTGATGCTGCTGGACCGCTATCCGGTAGCGTCGGTGGCGGCGTTCGCGGCGACCAACGCCGACGCGATTGCCCGGCAAATGGCGCTTCGTTACCTTGCGGCGTGGCGGCACGAGAAGCCGTTGCTGAGCGGGCGCGATCTTCAGGAGATGGGTGTGCCGGAAGGGCCGCAACTGCAGAAAGGGCTTCAACTGATCCGCGCGGCACGGCTCGATGGTTGGGCAAGCGACCGCGGCGACGAGCAGGCGCTGGCGTTGCGCTTCTCGAAGAGCATTCGGGACTCGAGTGCGGCATCGGCGGACGTGGAACTGCACCTGAATGGGGACTGATTTGGTGACCTGCGTGGTGTGCGGCGAAGCGGCAGAGCCACGCATGACGGCCGAGTGCAACTGGTGCGACCAGCGCTTTCATCTCAATCAACGAAACGACATCGAGGGAAAAGATTGCGGCGAGGTCTGGATCGACGAACAGTATCTGGCTCTGCAATTCGGGTGCGCGCGTTGCCTCGCCGCGGGCGCGGCCAGCGGCGCCTCGATGACGCCGAGTGCCGCGCCGGTGAAGGCAGATGGCGTGCCGAGCGCGCGGCGATACAAGCGGCGCGCGTGAGTTATGACCTCAGGAACGACACTGCGCCATCGTTGGGCCGAGCCTGATGCCTAAGACCAAACGCCGGCGACAGGGCGGTTCCAGCGGGTCAACCGCCGCCACGCGCCAGCATCGGTCGCAGAACGCGAGAGGGCGCATCGGCGATGCGGACGAGCCGGCGCGGCCAGTGTGGAAGTGGCGGAGCTTTCCGGTGCTGTGTGCGTTCGTGAGCGGGATGCTGCTGGCGTTCCTCTCGAATGGCACAACGTCGAATCCGGTAGCGTTTGTGCTGCTCATCGCGGCGCTGCTCGGATTTGGCTACTGCCTGGCGCACCTCGTCGTTACGAACGTTGTCGTCGCCGGACGAGTGCGGCGCCGGCGGGCGTCCATCGCGCGCGGCGAAGAACAACCCGGTGAGTTTGAAGATGAACTTGTGTACCGAGACGAGACGTGAGCCGCGGGTTGCGAACGAGGCGAACCGGGGGTGGCAGCCGTATTGTTTTGAAGACGGCGATCGGCGCGAATGGGCAGCGACGTCAAAGATCGCGGACGAGCCAGGCGACGCCTTCCAACCGGCACGGCCACTCGGGGCTGAGCAGCGGCCGGTAGCCGAGGCGGATCCAGAAGTACATCGATATACCGTGGACGGCCGGGGCGGGGGCGTACACACGACGCACCTTCTCGGCGCGCAGTTCGTCCTCGGCCAGCGCCGCGGCAGTCATGCCGGTGCCTAAGCGCGCGGCTGACGGAGGCGTGGCGACCAGCTCGATGATCGCTGCGCCGCGCTTCGGTGCGTGCAGGCGGTAGAGGATCACGCCCACCGCATCGCCATCTCGCTCGATCACACGAGCCCGAAGCGTCTTCTCGGTGCGCAGGCGCGCAAGCAGCGCCTGCCCTGCGTCCGCGTGGCCGAGTGCGTCGTAGCCGACGGAGCGGGCGACTGGCGAAATCCAGGTGTCGAGCCAGATGGCGTCTGCGCCGGTGAACGGGTGGAGCACGACGTTCACGCGTCGACGACCGCCGCAGGGCGCGACAACCACGTTTCGGTCTCACCCGCAAGGTCTCGCAATGGCACCTCACGCAGTTCGCAGGGCGGAAGCGAGCGCAAGAACGCATCGCCGTAGCGCTTGCTGCGAAGGCGGCGATCGAGCACGACCATGACACCGCGGTCCGTCTTGCGGCGGATCAGCCGGCCGAAGCCTTGCTTAAATCGCAAGATTGCCTGGGGCAGCGCGTACTGCTCGAACGGCTGGTCGAAGAGCTCGGACCGGGCTTGAAAGACGGGGTCGGACGGCACCGAGAACGGCAGCCGCGCCATGATCAGCAGCGACAATGCCTCGCCCGTGACATCGACGCCTTCCCAGAAGCTTGCCGCGCCGAGGATGACAGTGCGGTGGCTCTGCTTGAGCGTCGATAGCAACTGCCGCGGCGCGCCGTCGATGCCCTGGCCGAGCACGAGGATCTCCTGCTCCTCCAGCTGCCGCTTGATGCCCTGGTACGCCGCTCGAAGCCCGCTGTGCGATGTGAATAGCACGAGCGCGCGCCCCTCGCTCGCGCGGACGAGCTCGATGATCGACGACTGCAGCGCGCTCAGATAGCCCTGCTGGTTCGGCTCCGGCATGTCGCTCGGCGCCAGGATCAGCGTCGACGCGCGGTAGTCGAACGGCGAGCCGAGCAGCAGCTCGCGCGCGTCTTCGGCGCCGATGCGGCCCTTGATGTAGTCGAAGCTGTCTTCGGTGCTCAGCGTTGCGCTCGTCAGCACGACGCTCTCGCGCGGCGCGAAGAGCCCTGCACGCAGCGTCTCGCCGACGGAGAGCGGCGCGCTCGCCAGCGCGGGCGATGCATCGCGGCGAGACATCGTAAGCCAGCAGATCGTCTCGCGGTCGTCTTTCTCGATGATGCGAGCAAGGCCGGAGCGGAGCTTTTCGCCCTCGTCGTACAGATCTGCCGCTTCGGCGGTGACGGCGTCGCGGTCGAAGATGTCTTCGGCACTGATGTCGGTGAACATCGCGTGCAGTTGTTCGATGATACCCAGGGCTTCGGAGATCACCGATTCGGTTTCGGACCAGGCGGTCTCGATGTCCGACCAGTCCGGTTGGACGCGCATCGCGCGGTTGATCTGGATGCGCTCGTCGTAGTCGTTTCGGCCGCTGGCCTGCTGCCGCCCGAATTCCTGCAAGCCGCGAAAGAACGCCGGCACCTGATCGCGGACGCGCGCGGTCGCCTGTGTGAGCGCACGGGCGGCGGCCTGTAGCTGCGGCGCCGGGCCGATCGCTTGCTGCGCTACGCGTGTGGCGGCGAACACGGTGCCGACGAGACCGCCGTCGCGGTCACGCGAGGCACGCGTGTGCAGGCGCTCCACCCAGGCCATGACCTCTGTCTCGGACGCGGTGAAACCGAACTGGCTGGTCGCCTCATCCTCGAGATGGTGCGCTTCGTCTACGACCAGATGCTGATATTCCGGCAGGACGTTGCCGTCGGTCCGGACGTCGGACAGAAGCAGCGCGTGGTTGACGACGAGCAGGTGGGCCGCCTCCGCGCGCTTCTTCGCGCGCAGCAGGAAGCAGGAGCCGTCGCGGACGTATTGGCACTGCATGGTGAGGCAGCCGCCGTCCTGTGCGCTGATGCGGTTCCAGGCGGCGTCTTCTTCTCGGCGCAGATTCAGTTCGGCGCGGTCGCCGGTATCCGTATAGCCTAACCAGAACAACAATTGAATCAGCACGCGCGCCTCTTCGCTGCTTACATTGGCGGCATGCGTCGTCCCGGACCAACGGAGCAGGCACAGGTAGTTGCGGCGGCCCTTGAGCTGCGCCACCCGGAGGTCATCCGCCGCAATGCCTGCCTCTGCCAGCAGGCGCCGGGCGATCGGGATGTCCTGCCCGGTGAGTTGTTCCTGCAGATTGATGGTGTTCGTCGATATGACCACGCGGACGTTGTTGCGGACGGCGTGCAGGGCTGACGGCACGAGGTACGCCAGAGACTTGCCGACGCCCGTGCCCGCTTCGACGATCAATTGGTCGCCCTCGGCGATGGCCTCGGCCACGGCTCGCGCCATGCTCGATTGCTCGGGGCGTTGCTCGAATTCCGCGATGGTCGCCCGAGCCACACCGGATGTGATCAGGGCGGCCGCTTCATCCGGGGCGACGGTGACGCGGCGGCGCACCGGCGCCGGCGGTTCGTCTATGAACACCGGCGCCTTGACGAACCTGTGCACGACGCCCTCTCGATCACCATCGCCGGGATGATGCGGGTTCTCGACCGCTGTCTCGTGAAGGAGGTGCCGCAAAGGCCAGTCGCTCGCCGCCGCGATGCGGTCGACCTCGGCGAGGAGATCCCGGGGCGATTCAGCAAGGCGCTGACGGAGTGCCGCGAAGACACGCATTGCAGCGTCGGCGTCTGCGTCGGCGCGGTGGCGGTTTGTGAACTCGAGCCCGAGATGGTCAGCGATCGCGCCGAGCGAATACTGCCGCAACCCGGGCAGCAGCAGGCTGGCGAGATCGAATGTATCGAAGGTCGGGCCGAACACTTGCACGCCCTTGCGCGCCAGGAAGCCCGTGTCGAAGGTGGGATTTTGCCCGACGATCGGATCCACGCCGATGAATCGCTCCAACTCCGGCGCGATGCTGCCGAAGTGCGGCGCGCGCTCCAGCTCTTCGGCCGAAATATGCGTGAGCAGCGCGATACGAAACTCGAGCTTGCGGTCAGGGTTGACGAATGAGTGATAGGTATCGAGCACGCCCGATGCATCGAAGCGGATAGCGGCGACTTCGATGATCTCATCAACCTCGGGATCGAGGCCGGTGGTTTCGAGATCGAGGGAGATGTAGGGCATGGGGACTTGCTAGTTTCGTGTGCCGCTGTTGTCGCCGATGACAGTGTACGCGAGCGTGGCGGCTTGACTGCCTTATGTGGCGAGGCCAGGAGCAGCTTGCTCAAGGCTATCTTCGGTGAAATAGGTGAGGTTGTCCTGCAAGAGGCCGTGGTGAGCGTGAAAGCGCGCCGCGTGCAGTTCGCGGAGAATGTCATCAGGAGTCTTTAACTCTTGCTCGAAAACGGTGCAGTAGAAGCCAATGCCGGAGGTCGAGTGGGCGTCGCTACCGCCGGTGACCGGCTTGCCCAGCACCTTCGCGACACGCAACGCGAAGAGATTCTCGCGCGGAGTATTTGCTCCATTGAGCGCCTCGATGGCATCCACCAATTGGAATACGGGCATGCGCTCGGCCGCCTGCTGCGGCGTCATGGTGAACGGCTCCTTGCCCTGTTTCCGGAAGTAGACCGGGTCGAACCAGTGCCGGAATGGGTGCGCCACGACCATGTAGCCGCCCATCTCGTCCAGCACCTTACGGAGGGTGTCGGCCTGGCGGATGCCACTGACATATTGCGTGAGCCCAACGACGATCATGTGGCCGAGGTCGGTCGAGACCTCCATGCCGTTGTTCACAAACAGCGGCGCATGGCGTTCGCGGTACTCCGTGAGCTTGAAGGTGTCCCAGAGCCGGTCGTGTTCCGTGATGTTGAGGCCGGTCAGCCCGCGCTGCTTTGCTTCTTCAGCGAGATCTTCGGGGCTGAGGCCGCTGTCGGACGCGCCGGCCGTCGTGTGTATGTGCATATCGAGGATGGTGCCGGACATGGCGCATGATATCAGCGCCCCACGCTAAGCTCGATCGCCAGTCTTTACCCGAGCTTCGCCAACCACGGCATCGCCCATCCGAATGAGACGGCAAACACGATCGCACCACACAGCGCATAACGGCGAATCGATGGGACGGCGAGCGCCGGAATGACAACGACAGCCGCGCTTGCGAGCACCAGCAGCGTGTAAGCGATGTTCGGGCTGCCCAGGCCACCCGCAGATCGACGCTGCTCGAGGCCGTTGAGGACGATCCCTAGAAGCAGCCCGATCGCCGTGAGCAGCATGATGGCGGCGAAGTGGAGCACCACTGAAAGCGCGATCACACTCGTGCCCGGCGGCGCGATGCGCTGTGCGACCCCGGAGCGCTGGTTCGAGCGGATGATGACGACCGCCGCGATCGGCCCGATCGCCAGCGAGAGCGCGTACCCGACGACGAAGCCCGCGAAGACCGACGCCATTACCGCTCCTGGATGCGGAGCGCCTGCTCGCGGCGGAGCGCGTGTGTGATACGGGGTTCGAAGCCAAGTTCCCGGACGCGACGAGAGAGCTCGTCCGCCAAATCGGCGCCGCCGGAGAACAGTACGAAAAACGACGGGCCCGCACCCGCCAAATGCGGCGCGTATTCCTGCGCCCGAAGGGCGTCCATGGCGATTTCGGTCTCGGGCTGCATCTTTGCCGTGACGTGCTCGAAGGTGTTGTTGAGCTCCGCATCGACGATCATTCGGCCTGCCTCGACGATTTCGCGCACGCCGATGGTGACGTCGCCTTCGGCGAAATGCGCGGGCGTGAGCGCGTCGAACATCGCAGCCGTCTTCTCGCCGCGCTCGTTCTGCGGCGGCGTAGCGAGCAGAATTGTCGGGGCGACGGCGTCGCGCAGCGGCTCCACAACATCACCGCGGCCGCTCGCCACGGCTGTGCCGCCGACGACGAAGAAAGGCGGGTCGGAACCTACTTCGCCGGCGATTTCGATGAGATTCGCTTCGCTTTGGCCAACGCTCCACAAAAGGTTCAAACCGCGCAAGAGCGCCGCTGCGTCGCTGCTCCCGCCGCCCAGGCCCGCTGCAACCGGAACATGCTTCTCGAGCTGGATTAGCACCCCGCCGCGATAGCCAGTGCGTCTTCGCAACGCCGCGGCGGCGCGGTACGCCAGATTGGACTCCGGCGGCGCGTCGCCAAGCATTCCCGCCTCGCCCGTGATCTCCAGGGAGATGTCGTGGGCGGGTGTCAGCGTGACGACATCGTGGAGCGCGATCGTCTGGAGGACGCTGCGCAACTCGTGATAGCCATCCGGACGGATGCGCAGGACTTCGAGCGTCCAGTTGATCTTGCCGGGGGCAATGAGTCGAATGGCGCCGCTCACCGTGGGCTCCTCGCCAACCAGCCGCGCGTAATCGACGCCCAGTCTTCGATGGACAGCATCTGCGGTCGCAGTGTGGCATCGATGCCTGTGCGCTCCATCAGCTCATCCACGACTTCTTGTTTTACATGCAGCCCGAAAGAGAGGCTGTTCCGGAGCTGCTTGCGCGGGTTGCCGAAACCGGCACGCACGATGCGGAAGAAGGAGTCGATCGGCACATCGACACGCGGCTGCGGCAGGACATCGAGCAGCACGACCGCGGATTGCACCTTTGGGGGCGGCGTGAAGGCGCCGGCCGCCAGCTTCATCACCATGTGAGCGTCGGCGTAGATCTGGATCCCGACGCTGAGCAGGCTCATGTGTCCGGGCTTCGCGACGATTGCCTCGCCGACCTCGAGCTGGACCATCACGACCAGCCGCAGCGGCGGCGTCTGCGCTTCGAGCAGGCGCCGCAGCACCGGCGCGGCGATGTTGTACGGAAGGTTGGCGACGACCACGTATGGTGCAGCGCCGCCGTCCTGCGCGAGCAGTTCCTCAGGCGTGCGCTCGAGGACATCCGCCTCAATGATGGAGACGGCATCAGAGGCGGCGAAGCGTTGGCGCAGGAGCTCCGTCAGGTCGCGGTCCACTTCGACGGCTACCACGCGAGCGGCACGATCGGCGAGCACCGCTGTCAGCGCGCCCCGTCCCGGTCCGACTTCCAGCACCGTACTATCCGGGCCGAGGCCGGCCGCATCGACGATTCTGTTCAGAAGGTTGACGTCGGACAGAAAGTGCTGCCCGAAGCGCTTTTTCGGTCGCGGAGCGGTGGCCGCGCTACGAGAGGATCTGGATCTCGACCCATTTCGACTGCCAGTCAACCTGCACTCCGTCCGGGTAGCCGAGATCGATGACGTATCCCTTGACTGCGCCGCCGGTATCAGCGGCAACCGCGTAGCCGTAGCCAGGGATGAACATCTTCGTCCCGAGCGGGATGACATCAGGATCCACCGCCACGATACCGTATGTGACGACCGCACCGGTGGCGGTGTGGCCGTACGCAGGGTCGCTCGACGAGCGACCGCTGCTGGCGGGGTTGTACCATGTGGCATAGACGCGCAGCGTACGCCTCACGTCGCCGCTCCCCTCTTCTGCGGGCTGCGTTTCGCCGGTGCCGCGCTGGACGGGATAGTAAATGACCGTGTCGACGGGCGCGTCCACCTGCTCGTCAATCAGCGTGCGGCCGGCTTCCTCGCCATTGACGTAGCTCACATCGAAGCGGCGAATGCGGGTGCCGTCGTGGCCCGCTACCGTGCGCGTTTCGCCCGGTGCGAGGCTTGCGTCCGATTCGTACACCGTCTTGCTCTCGAGGTATTCCGTTTCTTCATCGCTCGAGGCGGAAAGCTGCACCACACGCACGGCCATGCCGGCCGTCACCATCGTGTCCAGTGATGGCTCGGTGAATGCGCCCGACGGGATCTCAATGCCAGCGGCCGAAAGAGCCTCTCCGACGGTGTTTGACAGCGTATAGAGAACGCGATGCTCATCGGGTAAGGCGACCGTCACGTCTTTCGCGTGTCTGAGCTCGATGCGCGCGTCGGCGTCGAGCGGCGCTTGAGCGTCGGGTGTCAGGGCGTCACCGGGACCGATGACCTTCCCCGCCTCACGCAGAACCTGCGCGACGGTAAGACGGCTTGAGGTGGTCGAAACCTCGGCACCGTCCTCGACAATCGTGAACGGCACGGCGCGCCGCACGGCAACATCGATCGCTCCCGATGGCGGCGCATCAGTGGCTGGCGTCCGCGATCCGAACAGACGCGGCGGCTCAACGGGCGCGTTCATTGCGACGAGCGTCCCGTTCTGCAGGACGGAGTCCCGGCCCGCAAGGGCGACGCCCGCTTCCGCGAGAAGCTGGTCGATGGTGATGGCGTGTGTGCCCATCTCATACGCCACCCCGTCGACTTGGAGCACGACCCGATGAGAGCGCTCGACGCGCAAGACGTCGCCCTCGCGACCCCACAGCGACGTCACTCGATCACCGTCATGCACTACCACGCCGGCGCCGCGGAGTACGGCGCTATCGTTCGAGTCGCGTGTGCTGAGGACTATCTCGCGGCCGTCCGCCTCCACCCGGACCTTTCGGGGCTGGAGCAAGCCGTAACCGAAGACGCTGACGAGGATGATCACGGACAGCACCGCGAGATGCGGCCGCCGACGCGGGTCGAGGAGCAGGCCGTCGCGCGCGGCGTAGAGCCACCCGGTTCGGAGCACGTGCCTGTCTGGCTCGGGCGTGAGCGACACACACTCTCCAGCACTACCCGCGGCCGCGCGGTCGGATCGGTTTCGGCGTCGCGTCAGCTAAGACGCAAGAAAAAGAGGAGAAATATGGTCGTGCACCCGCTGTCGATGAAGCCCTTCGGCTTGACTGCGCTAGCCAGCTCCGGCCCGATAGCCCTACGGCACCCGGAGCAAACTACTTACCGCTGCTTCCTTCCGGACCTGACGGGGTTCATAGCGCTCCGCCGCGTAGGATCCGGCCATCAACGCCGCTCGGCGCAGCCAGTTCCCAGGTACATTCACCTCGAGCGGGAATTCAGCCCCGCTATAGCGGCTTGCGGGTACAGGGCACCGCTGGCTCCCCGCCTAGCACGACCACCCGGAGATGCTACCACGCGCCCGCGGCGGGACCCAAAAGTTGGCCTCCGGCCGTGGTACCGGGGCGCTACGGGTCCGTGCGTCATGCAGGCGCGCGAGTTCGCGGTCTTAGGCTGCTACAGCAAAACCAAGTATGCTTGTGTCCCGCGCTTATGTCCCGCCATGAGCACCAACCGCACCGCGAATAACTCAGGGTGGAGGACACGATGAGCAGACTGAAGTTCGGACTGATCGTTATGTCGCACTGGCGCTCGCTGTGGGCGGCCGAGCAGCGGCGCACCCGGCTCAGGCGGAGGACAACCCGCTGCCGTTGCCGACGACGCACCTGGCGTGGGACGGGTACGTGGCGCTACTCGATAGCCGGGCAGGGGCACACGGTGAGGGGCGGTTCAAGAATCCGCCGAATCCGATCTGCTCGACGCCGCCCTCAACCGCGCCAAATGTCTCGACCGACTGCGAGGCTGTCGCACCGCACAACGAGACGTCGATCGCCGTCAACCCGACGAATACGCAGAACCTTATCGGCGGGGCGAACGACTATCAGTTCCTGGTGAACGCGGGCGGGCCGGTCAACGTGACGATCTACTCGCGCGCGCACGTCAGCTTCGACGGCGGCAAGACGTGGACGATGGTCCCGCTCGACACGAGCGGGTACGTCGCCACCGGCGACCCCGCGGTCGCTTTCGACGCGGCCGGCAACGCCTACTACGCCATGCTGGGCTTCGGCTTTGGCCAGCGAAGTCCAACCGGACGCAATCCGGACGTCGTGGTTTCGCACTCGAGCGACGGCGGAGCTCACTGGTCGCCAGCGGTGACCGTTGCCAAGGGCACGGGCTCGTTCGGTAGCCCTGGCACCTTCAACGACAAGGAGGAGATCGCCGCCTGGGGCAACGGGAACGCCATCGTGACGTACACGGACTTCCGCAATGGCATCGGAGGCAGCTACGGCGGGTCGCCGATCTTCGCGTCCGTGACGCACGACGGCGGCAAGACGTGGACGGCGCCGGCCGAGATCGCGGGCTCCGCTGCATTCTGCGTCGGCTTCCGCGGCGGCAACGCGTGTGACCAGGATCAGGGGTCGGTCCCGGTCGTCGCCGCGGACGGCTCGATCTACGTCGCGTTCGGATCAACGCGTGGCGAGACGGCGGACTTCGCGAACCAGTACGTGGTCGTCAAAGTCGACCCTGCCAGCGGTCAGCGCGTCGCCGGCCCGTTCAAGGTCAGCGACGTGGTGGACGGCATCAACGACTATCCACGGAATGTGTACGGCCTGCAGACCTACCAGGACAGCCAGTTTCGCAGTTGGGCTATCGGCAACATCGCCGCCGACCCAACGGACGCGCAGCACCTCGCGGTCGCGTGGTCGGACATGCGAAACTCCGCGCGCCCGGCGCCGGCGGACCCGTACGAGGCGAAAACCAACTCAGATGTGGTCGTGAGCCAGTCGACCGACGGCGGACAGACCTGGTCGGCGCGTGTCGCCCTCGCGGCGAGCGGCGATCAGTTCATGCCGTGGGCGAGCTACGGCCCCGACGGCAAGCTTCGGATCGGCTACTTCGACCGGTCCTACGACGCAGCTAACCACAAGTTCGGGTACACCCTCGCGACGGAAAGCAGCGCCGGCACGCTCGCCTTCTCGACCACGCAGCTAACGACCGCGCTCTCAGACCCGACCCGGGACGACTTCTGGTTCTCCACTGGCACGCAGGACCCGGCGTTCCCGAACCCGTCGTCGTTCCTCGGTGATTACAGCGGCATCGACGCTTCGCAGGGCTTCACGGCAGCCCTCTGGACGGACATGCGGGACGAGCTTTGTTTCCCGCAGTTTGGCTGCGGCCACGGCGAGGACGCGTTCTACGCCACCGGCCCGTAGATCCGACATGGCGGCGAGGCCCCTTGCAACAGGGGCCCGCCGCCCATCCATTAAATGCCGCGTCTACGAAGCACCGATTGCCGTACGCAGGCACAGGTGCTTCGCGGCCCGGCGTTCCCGTGATGCGTGCCGCCAGACATCGCGGCGGTCCGGACAGCGCGAATTTGACAGATCCCTTGACTATGTTTCAGCGCGCTGCTAACGTCGGCATCAGCCTAACGTCATCGGCAACCGCGCTGATCGCAGCGTGCGGGCGGACGTGACACCACCGAAGTTCTTCGACAAAAGCGGGTCTCGTGCGAGAACCATTTTCTCGTTGGCCTGGAGTGGTGGCCAATGCCGCGCGGTTCAAAGCGGCGCGGTGCGGGACGAGAACCTTGTGCCGCGCTCGTCTCGATATACTCACCGCGCGCCCCCGTAGCTCAGAGGATAGAGCAGAGGTTTCCTAAACCTTGTGCGCAGGTTCGAGTCCTGCCGGGGGTACCACACGCCGCGTTCGCACACCACATACCATGCGCCGCCAACCGGTGGACGACAATCGACGAAACGGCCGCCGATAACTCACAACGCGACAACTGTTGTAAAATCGCCGGTACAGCTGTTGTCACCGGGAGGCTTCGTACGTGGAAGTGCCGCTGCTGATCCAGGACTTTCTGCGACGCGCGGCGAAGCTGTATCCCGACAAGACGGCGATCATCGATGGGGACCGCCGGTTCACATACCGCGAGTTCCAGGAGCGCGCAAACCAACTGGCCCACGCGCTGCTGGGACTCGGCGTCGAGCAGGGCGACCGCGTCTGTATCCTCAGTCCGAACTCACATTTCTTCCTCGAGAGCTACTACGCCGTCGCCAAGATCGGCGCGCTCATCGTGCCGCTCAACTACCGGTTGGTCGCGGCCGACCACGAGTACATCATCAATCACGCGGGCGTCAGCACCGTGCTGGTCGACTACGAATACACGCGCGTGGTCGACGAGATCCGGCCGCGGTTGGTGAGCGTGCGCCACTGGATCGTCGCGCAGGATCAAGGCGCCGCGCCCGCCGGCTGGACAGACTGGGAGCGGCTCATCGAGCAGCAGCCCGTGACGCCGACGCCCCGCATAGACCAGGATGAGAACGACGTGCTGTCGATCAACTACACCTCCGGCACGACCGCGCGTCCGAAGGGCGTGATGCTGACGCACCGCAACTGCTACATCAACGCCTACAACTTCATTGCGCACCTTCGTATTCAACACAACGACGTCGAGCTGTGGACGTTGCCGATGTTCCACGCCAGCGGTTGGGGTGGCCCCTTCGCCCTGACCGCGATGGGCGGCACGCACGTCGTGTTGCGCGCCGTGGTCGCGAGCGAGGCGTACCGGCTGATCGAGGAGCACGGCGTGACGTTCGCCTGCATGGCGCCCGCGGTACTCAGCACCATCCTCAACTACCCGGAGAAGAAGCGGCACAAGATTGCGACGCGACCGCGCTTCACCGTCGCCGGCGCGCCGCCGCCCGCGGCCTTCATCCAGCGGCTCGAGGAAGAACTCGGGTGGGAATTCATCCAGATCTACGGGCTCACCGAGACCGCGCCGATCCTCACCGTCTCGACACCGGATTCCCACACCAGCAACATCGACTACGCCCGCCGTGCCCGCGCCGGCGTCGAAGTCATCGGCACGGACATCCAGGTGCTGGACGACGACGGCAACCCCGTGCCGAAGGACGGCGTCACCATCGGTGAGGTATGCGCGCGCTCGAACGTAGTGCTCAAAGGTTATTGGCTGCAACCGGACGAGACGGACAAAGCGATCTACGGCGGCTACTTTCATAGCGGCGACCTCGCGGTGTGGGACGAGTTCGCCAACATCCACATCGTCGACCGCAAGAAAGACGTGATCATTTCCGGTGGCGAGAACATCTCTTCGCCCGAAATCGAAGACGCGCTGTACAAGCACCCTGCCGTGCTCGAGTGCGCGGTCGTCGGAGTGCCCAGCGAGAAGTGGGGTGAGACGCCAAAAGCCCTGATCGTGCTGCGCGACGGCGCGTCCGCGAGCGAGGACGAGATCATCATGCACAGCCGTCAGCACCTTGCGCACTTCAAGTGCCCCACGTCCGTGGAGTTCGTCGAGTCGCTGCCGCGCACGGTCACCGGCAAGCTGCAGAAGTTTGTCATCCGGGAGCAGTACTGGAAGGGCATCGAGCGCCGCGTGGGGTAGACGTGACACCGAACCCGGCCCGACACCGGACGGTCGCCGGCCGCTGCCTTCAAGACGATCTTTCTGGCGCAGCGTTCAGGAGCAGACATGGATGAACGGATGACAGAGGGTCACCGCAACTCGATGCTCGACCTGGCGCGGCGCTTTTTTGCGGCTATCACCGCCGGCGAGATCGACGCGGTCCGCGAGATGTACGCACCGGATGCGGTCATCTGGCACAACAACGATGGCGTGGAGCAGGGCGTCGAGCAGAACCTGGCCGTGCTCTCCTGGGTGACGAAGAACATCGCCGGATTCCGCTACGAGGACGCGCGCTGCCAGGCGACGGCGGACGGCTTCGTCGAGCAGCACGTGACCCGCGGCCGCGCGCGTAACGGCGCCGAGCTGGCGATGCCAGCGTGCATCGTCTGCACAGTCGTAGACGGCCGGATCACGCGCGTCGATGAGTACCTCGATTCGGCGCATCTCGCACCGCTGCTCGCCGAGCCATGAATCTCGCCAAGCAACACATCGATGTCGGGCTCTTCACCAACCACACCGACCCCATGCTCGCGTTCTGGCAGAACGAGGTCGGGCTGCGGTTCGAGGAAACGCTGCCGCTCGGTGGCAGCGTCCGCCAGCATCGTCACGCCATGAACGGCTCCGTCTTCAAGCTGAATTCGGTCCGCGATCCGATGCCGCCATCCGAGGTCTGCGGCTATCGCGAATTGTGGATCGCCCGCGCCGGTATCGATGCACCACAATCGCTCGTCGATCCCGATGGCAACCGCGTGACGCTGGTGCCGCCCGGCCACGACGGAGTCGAGGGTATCGCCGTCCGGATCAGCGTGCGTGACGATGCCGCGATGCACCGTTTCCTCGGCACGGCGCTAGAACTGGAACGGAGTGGGCCGGACTCCTATCGCTGCGGCGACTCCCTTCTCATCTTCGAGGCCGATCCGTTGGCGGCGACCGTCGGGAGGATGCAAGCCCGCGGCTTTCGCTACGTCACGGTGCAGGTTCGCAATGTAGATGCCGAGCACGCAGGCATCATCGAGCGTGGCGGCGCCGAGGGGCGGCCGCCGCTGACGCTCGGCACGACGGCGCGCATCTCATTCGTGCGCGACCCGAACGGCAATTGGATCGAGGTCTCACAACGTGCGTCACTGACCGGTCCGCTCTGAGACTGGGGAAACCTCGGCTGTGTCTGGCGTTGCCGTGCGGAATAAGCCGTATACTGTCCTTGCGCCACTTCAATTCGGACCGGCTCCAACGCCGCGAGGGAGCCGCCCGAGCCAGTGAAGGCGCCGTGAGTGAGGGACCGCTGAAACTTCGCCGAATCTCCAATGCTACTGCTGCGCCTACTGCTGTTTCAGCACCTCCCCTTCACCTAACCGACATGCCGTCACCCTACAGTCGGATGGCTCAGGAGGCCGCGTCTTGTCGAAACTAGCAAAACGAATGAGTTATCCCTTCACCGAAGGACAACCATTACTGCCCGCCACCGGACGCGTCTCGGTGCCGAGCAAGGAAGACGTGATCGCGTTCTATCGCACGCATGAGCGCGTGAGCTGGAGCCTGACCGAAGTGATAGACCTCGATTGGCGCGACATCGATGTCGACGCTTTGACGAAGACAGACATCGACGTCGTCGAGACGGTCATGCTCGTCGAGAGCAACAACCCCGACTACGTCGCGAACCTTCTCGAATACTTCAAGGCGGACCAGGACGTCTGCGACTTCGTGATGATGTGGGCCATCGAAGAGTGGAAGCACTACTACGCGCTGCGAGAGTACCTCACCAAGCTGCAGGTGGCGCTGAAAGCCCGCGCCGCGGGCCCTGACGCGCGGGCCGCTTCGGATCTCATAGAGATGGAGGCGGCCGTGCACAGGGCGTTGTCGGAAAAAGTCGGCGACGTGCGCCAGGTGAGCGGCGAGAACTGGGGCATTCCGGCGCACTATTTGCCGGTGCAGGTCGTGGCATCGACGACGCTACAAGAATTCATGACCGCGGAGTTCTATCGGCACCACGCACAGCACACCAAAGAGCCGGTGCTGGCGAAGATTGAATCGCTGCTGGCGAAGGACGAGACGCGGCACGAGATGTTCTACGAGCAGAAGACCAAAGACTGTCTGGCCGCGGAGCCCGGTCTGATGCCGCTGGTCATCGACGCACTCAAGGAATTCGGCATGCCGGGCGCAAACTTGCTCAACGAGTACGACGCGCGCCAGGCGGCGATGGAGGATGCGGCCTACCCTACGCTCGCTGAGAAGAAGGGCGCATTCGTCGCGATGTTCTCGAAGCTGACGCGGGTGATCGGGCGCGATAACGCGATGCGCGTCTTCACGGAGGGCAACTACCTCGGCGGCGGCTCTGACACCGCTTCCCAGAAGAAGATGCGGCCGGAACTCATCACGCGGCTGATCACACGCAAGCTCAGCATATAGCGGCGTCTTCCTGCGGTCGTTCTACGCGAGCACATTCAACCGGACCAGTCCACGAAAGCCCGGAATGCGGCGATACTCGAGCGGCTCATCGCCGAGGTGCAGCCGCGGAAATCGCTGCACGAGCGCGTTGATGGCAAGCTGCGCCTCCAGCCGCGCCAGCGGAGCGCCCAGGCAGAAGTGAATGCCGCCTCCGAAGGACTGGTGGTGCGTGTCGGCGCGGGTGACATCGAAGCGATGCGGATCCGGATAGACCTCGGGGTCGTGATTCGCCGCGCCCATCACCGGCACGATCGACTCGCGCGCGCCGATGGGGCAGCCGCGGATCTCGACGGCTTCGAGTGGGATGCGGCCGGTCTCGACCACCGGGCTGTCGTATCGCAGCATCTCCTCCACGGCATTCCTGATCAACTCCGGAGCTTCCCGCAGCTTTTGAAACTGATCTGGATTCTGCAGCAGAGCCAGCGTGCCGTTACCGATGAGGTCCGTCGTCGTGACGTTGCCGGCGGCGAGCAGCAGCGCGCACATCGTTACCATCTCTTCGTCCGTGAGCCGCACACCGTCTTCTTCCACCGCGATCAGGGATGAGATGAGGTCTGCCTTCGGTTCGGCCCGCCGCTCGGCGATCGCGCGTCTGAAGTAAGCCTCGAGCTCAGCGTTCGAGGCCATAACCCGCTCTCGCATCTCTGGCGTCAGCAGCGGATCAAAGGCCATCACACCGTCGTCGGACCAGCGCTTGAAATCGACGCGGTCAGCCGGATCGACACCCAGCATCTCGGCGATGACGATGGTGGGCAGCGGGCCGGCGAACGCACCGATCAGGTCGAAGCTCTGCGTATCGGCCACCGCATCGAGCAGATCGTCGACGATCTGTTGGATGCGCGGCCGCATCTGCTCGACAGCGCGCGGCGTGAACGCCTTCGAGACGAGTCCTCGCAGGCGGTCGTGCTCCGGCGCGTCGAGGAAGAGTATGCTCGGTTCCTGCCCGTCCGGCGCTGAAAACAACGACATGAAGGTGCCGGGCGCGCCGTTACGCGGGTCGGCGGAGAGCGTGCGATCGCGCAGCAGCGCGTCGACGTCGTCGTGGCGCGTCAACAGCCAGCGCGCCAACTGCTCGTCATGATGGACGGGGTCGCGCTGTCGTAGGTCATCGAGCACCGGATCCGGATCGCGCTGGAACGCAGGGTCCAGCGCCGTCACGGCGACGCCGGTCGGGACCGGTGCATCTGCGGGCGCGGCATTGTTCGTGGCGGTCATGACTTTCGGCGCCTTTCTGATTGCACGGAAGATAGTGCCAAGCTAGCAGATTGTCGCCGTTTCAACACCCGCACGCCACACGGAAGGCTCGCACTTACCCCTTGAGTCGGCCGGCTCCGGCGAATCAACGTAGGGGATCCCCGTATGCCCGTGCCGGCAAACACGCTCTGGTAGCAGGTCCTGCGGGTCCCGCGTCGGATCGTCCGCAGCGGTGCCGTCGCCTGGTGCAGAATCAGCGCACTCCCGCATACACCGATGCCCGAGGGCTCCGATAACCAAGACGAACGTATGTCGAATCTAGAGACACCGATCAACGTCCTGATCGTCGAGGCGGACGGTCTGCTGCGCGACATGCTGCACACCGTGCTACGCGCCCAGCGCCGCGTTCACGTCGTTGGCGTCACAGGCGATATCTCGGAGGCGGTGCAGGTGGCGGCGGGTGGTGCACCGGACGTGGCGCTAATCGGCCTCGACCAGGATGATGCGCACGTCGCGCTCTCCGTGGCCGAGGCCATCGCACCACGCGTGCGTATCGTGTTTTTCGGCGAGCACCCGGGCCGGCGCACGCTGGCGGCCCTGCCGGCATTTCGGGCTGCCGGGTGGTCGTACGTGCTGCGACAATCGGTGAACGACGTGGCCACACTCGTGCGAGCCATCGAAGGCGCCGCGATGGGTCTGGTTGTGCTGGACCCGCTCGTCGTCGAGAGCCTGGGCCGGCGCGACGCGCGGCTGTCGTCGCTCACCAAGCGTCAACTGGAAGTACTATCGCTGATGGCGAAGGGCCACAATAATGCTGCCATCGCCCGGGCGCTCGTGCTCGAGGAAAAGTCGGTCGAGAATCACATCAACGCCATATTCGGACAGCTGAACCTGAACCGCGACCGCACCGCGCACCCGCGTGTGAAGGCAGTCTTGCTCTTCCTGCATGAGACCACCGGCGTCGCCGACGCCGACCTGTCCGAGGCGAAGCAGCCCCACAAGGCCGCCTGACGTGCCCAGCCCCTCCTTGTCTGCCGCACCTCCTGTGCCGCACTATGCCCGGCACAGGAGGTGACGCCATGCGTCCAAACGCAACCAAGGCGGCGTGGCGCCGAGGCGACATCACGTACGGCGCCTGGCTCTCTATCCCCAGCGCTTTTTCGGCCGAGCTCGTCGCGCAGCATGGTTTCGACTGGGTCTGCATCGACATGCAGCACGGCGTGATCGACTATCAGGTAGCCGTGACTATGCTGCTCGCGATCAGCACGAGCAACGCGACACCGATCGTGCGGGTCCCCTGGAACGAGCCCGGCATCATCGGCAAGATACTCGACGCCGGCGCGATGGGCATCATCATCCCGATGGTGAACTCCCCCGATGAAGCCGCGGCCGCCGTCGCCGCCTGCCGTTACGCCCCACTCGGCCGCCGCAGCTACGGTCCGACGCGAGCGGCATGGTACGCCGGCGCCGATTACTTCGAGCACGCCGATGCTGAAATCGCGTGCATCCCGATGATCGAGACGAAGCGAGCGTTGGATGAACTCGACGCAATTCTCGACGTGCCGGGAATCGATGCCCTTTACGTCGGGCCGGCGGACATGAGCATCACGCTCGGCCAGGCGCCGCGGATGGATAACGATGGCGCCTTTGAAGAGGCACGGCTCCGCATTGCGCGTGCGTCCGCGGCGCGCGGCATCACCGCCGGCATACACGGCAACGCATCGCTCGCCGCCAAGCATGCCGCTGCGGGTTATCGGATGATCACGATTACCAGCGACGTCGCGGCGGTCGCCGCCGGCGCCAGGGCCGACCTCGCGGAGGCACGCCAAGCCATATCGCCGTCTCGCGGCGGCGACGCGATTTAGTCACGCTCGACGAGGCAACAGTATCGCCTCCGGCGCTCGCGCTTACTGACAAGCCAGGCTATTTCTTCGCCGCTGCCTTCGGCGGCGAAGCGGAGGCCTTCGCGCCTTTCTGCTTCTTGCCTTTGGCCGTGTTCTTGGGACTCTTGTCGCCCATGTCTCGTCCGCTCCTCCGTGACTTCTTGCCTCAGGGTGCCGATGGCTGATTCTCGCTCAATGACAAACGAAGTTCAACCACCATTTTCAGGATGTAGATGGTCCTCGACATCTGAGGAGAGCTCCGGACGCGAAACTCGCCGCTGTGATTCTCCTCGGCAGTGCCCCTACCTCTGCAGTTTTCGCTCCAGTCGAGCAAGTCGATGCACAAGGCGAATCCGTTGGGCGTCCTCGGCGCGTACCAATAGTGCCCGCGTGACCTCTGCGGCGGCGCCCAGGTCACGTGCGTGGTGCTCGAGATGCTTTGCCAGCTCGACGCCGGACGCGCGGTCGCACTGTGCCCACAGGTATTGCCACAGGGCGGCCGCCTCCTCCCGCTCGCCGCTGCGGCGGCAGAGCCGCGCCAGCCGCATCGCTGCCCAGCCCCAATCCTCTCCACCTTCAAGCCACCGCAACGACGACCGATACAGCGCGGCGGCGCGCCCAGGCTCGCCCACCAGCTCCCACCATCGAGCGACGGCGACGGCATCTTCCGGATCGAGATCGACTCGCGAAAAGAGCGCCGCGGTCTGAGCCAGGACGCCGACGAGTGACAGCACGTCCTCGGCGTTGTGGCGGAAGACCGCCCGTAGCGGGCTGACGCGCCCCGCGCGCAGGTAGTCGAAGTAGATCGAGGGGATTAGGGAACCCGGCACGTCGTCGGGGCGATCAATCCGCAACAGCCGGCGCTCGGCTTCGGCGAGCTTGCAGCCGGGCATGCGGTGCTTGTACAGGCGCCGGACGATGTGCAGCAGGTCGAAGTGCGGCAGACCGTCGCAGGGATAGCGCAACCGGGAGAGCGTCAGCCGCGACTGGACGAATGGCATATCGAACGCCCGGCCGTTATACGTGACGAGCCCGTCAAACCGCGCCAGATCGTCCGCCAGCATCGCCAGCATCGCCCGCTCGTGCGCGAGGTCGGCGAGGAAGTACTGACGCATCCTGAACGCGGCTGGCTCCCCCGGAGCGGCCGTCTCGTATGAACCGAGACCGGCGAGCACCATGTACGTGCCGGTACCGCTCGAGAGTCCCGTCGTCTCAATGTCGAAGAACGCGAGCCTCGCGGGAGCCGGTGCCGCGCCGCCGTTCAGCAAGCACGCGAGCGACGCCGCCGTCGCATCGAGCGCGCAGCCAAGCGGGAACGCGCCATGATGATGGTCCAGCGGAAACCACTCGTCTCGCACGAATACGGGCCCGTGCGCGGTCTCGTGCCAATCGCCCCGCAGGATTTGCGCGATCGGCGGTGGCGCGGCGGCGCTCGGATGTGGGGGCGGCCGAACAGCGGTCGCGTGAGCCGACACGGCGTAACGCAGGCGATCCTTGAGTGCGATCGACGCCCCGCTCATCTCCGCAGGGCCGTGGCTACTCACACAGCCGCCGCAGCAGGATCAGCGCTGAGCGCTTGGTCGCGAGCGCGCCATCCCCCGCCCCGGCGTCGTTCGAGCCGATCGACGGGCCGACGCAGCCGGGACATCCACCCGGACAGCCGCAGGCCGCCACCAGATCGCGCGCTGCGAGCATCAGCTTCGCATGGATCTCGAACAGCCGGCGCGACATGCCGACACCGCCCGGCTGGTTCTCGTACAGGAAGAGCGTCGGGCGCTCAGTAAAGAGAGACCGCACCTGCGCCACCGCCTGCAGGTCGCGCGGGTCGCACATAAGGAAGATCGGCGCCAGGTTTCGCAGCAAGTGCGCCACGCCCCAGAGTCCGTCCTGGAGCGCCGCGCGCCCGAGACCCTCGGCCGCAGTATCGTCCAATGCGAACCAGTATCCCGTCGTGTGCCGGCTCTCCTCGGGAATGCTAATGCGCCCCCAGCCGACGTTCTCGTTTGTGTCGAGCTTGATCTTCTTGAAGATGGTCGCCACGTCCCGCACGGCCACCTCGCCGTGATCGACGCCGCAGCCCTTCGCTGGCGCCGATTCGAACGACTCCAGCACCTCGAGATCCACGGCAAGGTTCGCGTCCGTGTAGTAGTCGACGTCCACCTTGCGCACGTAGGCTTTCTTCTCGTGCCAGTCCAGGCGGTCGACGTGGTACTGCTCGCCGCCGTGCATGTAAATCGCCTCATCATGGATCAGCAGCGGTGCCGCCGGCCGGTCGACCTCGCCGATGACCCGTGGCTTTGGCCCCTGCTCGATGACAACGAAGTTATCGATGGCCGCGGACCGAAGGCTGACATGCTCCGCGGGGAACACCTCGGTCATCCAGTGATAACGCCCTCCTGCCTTCACCAGCACCCCCTCGTCCGCCAGCATCTCCAGCAGTTCCGGCGAATCCGAACCGTACTCCTCGCCTTCCTCGAAAGGCAGCTCGAAGGCGGCGCACTTCATATGGCTGATGCGCACCAGCAGGTTGTCGGCGTCGATCAGCCCTGCCTCGGGCGACGTGTCGAAGAGATAGTCCGGATGGCTAGCAACGTATTGATTCAGCGGCGACGACGATGCGATGAGCACCGAGAAGGCCAGCCCGTGCCGCCGGCCCGCCCGCCCCATCTGCTGCCAGGCGCTCGCCAGCGTGCCCGGGAAGCCGGTCAGCACCGAGGCATCGAGGCCGCCGATGTCGATGCCCAGTTCGAGCGCGTTCGTGGCGACGACTCCGCGGATGCGGCCCTCGCGCAGACCCCGCTCGACGGCACGGCGTTCGTTCGGCAGGTAGCCGCTGCGGTAGCCTTCGACCTTCGGCGGCTCGCCGATCCGCTGCTTCAGCGACTCACGCAGGTAGCGCAGCAAGAGTTCCACGCGCACACGCGACGGCGCGAAGACGATCGTCTGCACTCCGGCCTGTAGCAGCTTGGATCCGATTGCGCGGGCGGCGCCAACGGAGCTTTGGCGGATGCCCAGCTCGCGGTTCACGATCGGCGGGTTGTAGATCGCCACCACCTTCCGTCCGCGCGGCGCGCCGTTGTCATCGATCAGGTGCACCGGCTTGCGGACGATATTCTCCGCTAGCTCGCGCGGATTCGCGATAGTGGCGGAGCAGCAGATGAAGATTGGGTCTGAGCCGTAGAAGCTGCAGACGCGGCGAAGACGGCGGACGACATTCGCCACGTGGCTGCCGAAGACGCCCCGATACTGATGGAGCTCGTCGATCACGACGTAGCGGAGGTTCTCGAACAGTTTCACCCACTTCGTGTGATGCGGCAGGATCGCCGTGTGCAGCATGTCCGGGTTCGTGACGACGACGTGCCCCGCTTCGCGCACCTTGCGCCTCGCATCGCCGGGCGTATCGCCATCGTAGGTGTAAGTCTTGATGTCGGCGCGGAGTTCCGTGATCAGCTCGTGCAGCTCCTGCATCTGGTCCTGAGCCAGCGCCTTCGTCGGGAACAGATAGAGCGCGCGCTCCCCGGGGTGATCGAGGATTGTCTGGACGACGGGCAGGTTATAACAGAGTGTCTTCCCGGACGCTGTTGGCGTCACCACCACCACGCTTTGTCGCTGCATCACCGCCGCGAGCGCCTCGCTCTGGTGGGTGTAGAGCCGCTCGACGCCACGCCGCGCGAGCGCATCAATCAGGCGCGGGTCGGTGCGAACGGGGAAGGTGCCATACCGGGCAGGCAGCTCCGGCAGTTCCCGCCATTCGACAAAGCCGGGCGCCAGCTCGGGGTCGGACCGCAGGGCATCGAGGGCGTGCTGGAGCGGCATCCTGCCTCCCACCCAGTCGAACACGTGTACGAATCCCGAGTATAGGGTCAGAACAGGCGTTCGTCAATCGCCAACGACATCGCCGCTGAACAGTGCACGGAAAAACGCCGATCCAAGTGGGGCAGTTCAGCTTCAACTACCGCCCGTTTGCCTGTACCCTGTGCGGACGCCGGTGACGGTGGACGTTGCGCGCACCTGAGATGACAACCAAGGAGGAACAACCGTGGAACTGAGAAACGTGGTGCTCGTCGACGGCGTGCGGTCGGCATTCGGCCGAGGCGGCCGCGGCAGTCTCGTGGCAACGCGTCTCGACAACGCGGGGGCGACGGTGCTGCGCTCGCTGATGGAGCGCAACCCCAAAGTCAATCCGTGGCTCGTCGAGGACATAGGCCTCGGTAACGTCATGGGCGCCGGAGAGCTCATTCTCATCGGCGCGAATAACGTCGCCCACCTGGCCGGTCTTCCGGCCGAGGTCTGCTCCTTCGACACGAACCGCCAGTGCGGCTCGAGCATGGAGACGCTGCACCGCGTAGCCCAGTCGATCATGATCGGCGCGACCGACTGCGGCATCGCGCTGGGCATCGAGCGCATGGGCCGGTCGCTGGGCGGAGGACCGAGCGGCCCGAAGACCCGCGTCACCGAGTTCAACAAGAAGCTCCCTCAGATGACCGAGATGCAGCGTAATATGGCGCCGAATCACGGCAAGAACTTCTCGGTGCCCTTCCCGGACTTCATCCTCGACGCCCCGGCGATTACGTCCATGACCCAGACCGCCCAGAACGTCGCCGAAGTCTACGGTCTCACGCGTGAGGAGATGGACCAGTTCGCTGTCGACAGCCATCGGAAGACTGCCGCCGCTTACGACAAGGGCATCTACAAGGACGAAGTGATCCCGCTCGAAATCGAGACTCCGGTCTTCGACGACCAGGGCAATTGGCTCCCGGATGAGCACGGCAAGCAGATCGTCTTCGACCGCGATGAGTGCCTGCGCCCCGGCACCAACATGGAGACACTTGGCCAGCTCAAGCCTATCGGCGGCGTCCAGAGCTTCGGCGGCAGCGAAGTCCGCATCACCGCGGGCAACTCCTGCCCGACGAACGACGGCATCTCAGCCGCCCTGCTGATGAGCGAGGACAAAGCGCGCGAGCTTGGCCTGCAGCCGCTCGCCCGAATCGTTGGCATGGGGGTGGCGGGCGTGAAGCCGCAGGTCATGGGTCTCGGCCCGATCCCCGCCACCCGCAAGGCGTTTCGCCACGCGGGGCTCGAAGCCGGCCAGATCGACCGCGTCGAGTTCAACGAGGCCTTCGCCGCGCAGGTCATTCCGTCCTGCCGCGAGCTCGGGATCTCCATGGATCGCGTGAACGTGAACGGCGGTTCCATCGCCATCGGGCACCCACTGGGTGCCACGGGTGCACGGCTCGTGTCCACCGTGGCGCACGAGCTGCGGCGCTCGGGCAAGCGCTACGGACTCGCCACCCAGTGCATCGGTGTCGGCATGGGCATCTCGACGATCATCGAGGCCATGTAGTTCATCGCAACCAGGGATGCCATGCGAGCGGCCCCGGCGAGCATCGTGTGGGCCGCTGCACGCAACAGGCGGGCGGAGAGCCTCAAGCCACGGACGAGATAGACGACCCTGCCTAACTGGCCGACGCCCAGCGCGATCTGCGCCGGCGCGGTGCCCACACCTCAGCACGATGCCCGCCGGCGGCTTCCGCATGCCCGCGCCGCCCGTAATACTGCCCATCAGGAGGCAACCGGCATGAAGCTTGGCGGGAACTTCTTCGAGGATCTTTCGCCGCATCAGCGGCTCATCAATCCGGTGCCGCGGACGATCACCCCCGGCGATGTGGCGCTGTACATCGCCTTGACAGGCGACCGGAACCCGACCCGGTGCTCGGACGAGTTCGCCCGCACCCTTGGCTTCGAGCGCGCGCCGGTGGCGGACATGCTGGTGTTTCACATCGTGTTCGGGCGGACCGTGGGCGAGATTTCGCTGAACTCGCCGGGAAACCTCGGGTACGCGGACCTGCGCTTCATTCGCCCGGTCTTCACCGGCGACACGCTACGTGCCGAGACGGAGACGCTCGGCTGGCGCGAGACATCGAAGGGTGACACCGGCGTCGTCTGGGTGCGGACGATCGGCTTCAACCAGCGCGGCGAGCGCGTGCTGGAGTTCTATCGCTGGGTGATGCTGAACAAGCGCGAGCCGTCGATCCCCACCGGCGCCGACGACGCGCCGGAGATGCCGGCCGAAGCCTCGCTGGCATCGGTATCGTTCCCGTCGATCTCGAAGTACGACGCCTCGGCGACCGGCGGCGACCGCTTCTGGGAAGACTACGACGCCGGCGAGCGCATCCTCCATCCGCAGGGGATGACGATCGAGGAAGCGGAGCATCAACTCGCGACCCGGCTGTACCAGAACACGGCGCGCGTGCACTTTAACCAGCATCAGCAGCAGTCGTCGCGGCACGGCCGCCGCATGGTCTACGGAGGCCACATCATCTCCGTCGCGCATGCGCTGTCGTTCGACGGGCTGGAGAACGTTCTGGGCATGGCGGCCTGGAACGGCGGCTCGCATACGGCGCCCACCTTCGCGGGCGACACGTTGTTTGCCTGGACCGACGTGCTCGACCGCATCGATGTCGGCCGAGACGACATCGGCGCGCTGCGGCTGCGGCTGGTGGCGCTGAAGAACGCTGATCCTTCTCGCGAGGAGATCCCCCTGCGGGCGGCGGGCGACGATGGACGGGAGCGCTACGACCCTCGGGTCGTCCTGGATCTCGACTACGTCGCGCTGATGCCCCGGCGCTCGGTGGCTGTTCGGTAGCCCAGCGGCCTCTACGCGCTCGCCGCGGGTAGCGGCAGCCCTTCGGCCTCGAGCGTCCCCAAATCGAGCAGCTTCGACGCGTGCTCTATGTCGATGCCGACGACGTTGCCGGCGGCATCGATGTCTATGACGAGGCCGTCTGCGACTTCCAACACATCCACTCCAGGACGCGAATTCAGGTCGATGTACAGAGAGTCGGTCTCCGGGTAGTAGTGCAGCTTCATGTCAGTCCTCTGTTCGGAACCGTCGGTCGGGAAATGCGTTGTGCACCGTCTCGCCATCCGGCAAGGTGACGACGCGCAGCGCACGGTCGTCCCACTCAGGGATGATACCCCACAAACGGATCCGGCCATCGGGCTGCACTTCACGCCGAATAGGATTCCGCAGCACGCGTTCGCACCACTCGCGCCGGATGTACGGGCGCTTTCCCATGACCTGCTCATCGAAGTAACGGGTTGTCTTCAATGATCGGCGTCAGGCGCCCGCCACCAGCAGCGCATCGTTGTCGTAGAGCTTGATCACCCGCACCGTGCCCGGCCTTCCGACCGCGAGACACAGCCCGCACAGAATGCACTCATCGAGGTTCTGCTGCACGATGGCAACGCGTCCGTCGTCGGCCGCGAAGATATCGACCGGACAGACGCTCGCGAGCTGCTTCGCGCTTTCCGGGTCTAACGCCGTAGGCTCATCAACTTCGACACGAATGAACATGGCGGAGCCGCTAGCCTTCGCCATCACGCCCACACCCAATCTGTGTCCCTCTGCCTGATTGCCGAATCGACCGTCACGCGCTGGCTCCCGACAACCGTTGCTTCACAATGCCCGGGATATCTGCAATCTCGTCAGCCACAGAGATCCCCGCATCCTTCATACGGGCGATCTTCTCCGCCGTCGTGTCGGCTTTGCCCTCGACGATCGTTCCCGCGTGGCCGAAGCGCATGCCCGGCATCTCGTCCATGAATCGCCCCGCCATGAACGCGACGATGGGCAGCCGCGTGCGGTGCGCCGTCACGTACTGCGCGAGCTGCGCCTCCATCGGGCCGCCCGGCTCCGAGTAGATGACGATCGCTTTGGTGTCGGGGTCGGCCTCGAACAGCGGCATCAGCTCCGCGTAGGTGGAGCCAACGATCGCATCGCCGCCGATGCTCACCGCCGTGCTCTGACCGAGCCCCGCCGCCGTGAGCGCGTTCGAGATCTCGGTCGTCATCCCGCCGGAACGCGACATCACGCCGATCGGCCCCGGTTGGTACGCCCGCCGCGCAGCCACCGCTGACCCGCCCATACCGCCGACGCGCGATTTCCCGGGCGACATGACGCCGAGGCAGTTGGGGCCGATCAACCGCGCATCGTGCCGCCGGGCGTACTCGACGATCTGCGCCACCTCCAGCCGGGGGATGCGCTCCGTCACGATCACCAGCAGCTTGATGCCGTGCTCGATCGCCTCGAACGCGGCGTCTCGCACTGCCGGCGGCGGCACGGTCAGCACCGACGCATCGACGCGCTCCTTCGCCGTGATCTCGGCGACGGTGTCGTACACCGGCACGCCGTGCACCTGGCGCCCGCCGCGGCCCGGCGTCACGCCACCGACCAGTTTCGAGCCGTAGTCGAGGCACTCGCGCGTCATGCTCACCGCCTCGCGGCCGGTGATGCCCTGGATGATGAACGTCGTGTTCTCGTCGATCAGGATAGACATGGCGTTACGCCACCGCCTTCGTCTTCTCGACGGCACGCCGCGCCGCTTCGGACATCGGCACGCTGCGGTCGGCGTAGTCGACGCCGTACTTCTCGAGGATCTTGTAACCCTCGTCCTCCCATGAGCCCGGAATGCGGAAGATAGCGATCTTCTCCGCAGGGTCGAAGCCGCTCTCGACCACGCCCTTGATCACGCCGCGCGCGACCATATCGACGCGCGTGTTGCTGACGACGTTCATGATCACGCAGATCTTCTCGACGCCGGGCTTGCTCAGGATCAGCTTCGTCAGCTCGCACGCCTTTTTGACGCTCGGGTTGCCGCCGATCTCGCAGTAGTTCGCCGGGCGCCCGCCGTGCTTGCGGAGCGCATCGAAAATCGTCAGGCTGCCGCCGCCGGCGCCGATGACGCAGCCGAGGTTGCCATCGAACTCGACGACGCGCCCGGCGACGCCGCGGTGGTCGGAGGCATCCACCTCCGCGCCGCGGGTTTCGAAGGCCGTGGGCGGGCGTGCCAGGCGCGTTTCCGCCCGGCCGATGCCCAGCTCCTCGAGCACGGCCGCCTGCTGCTCACGGGCTTCCTCCTCCATGTCGCAGTGTGAGTCGAGCGCGATGAAACTGCCATCTTCGAGCTGCGCCAACGGGTTGATCTCGGCCAGCGTCAGGCCGTAGCGGAGGAACGCCTGCGCCAGCCGCGAGCAGATGCGCGAAAGCTGGTTGAGTTCGTTCCCGGAGATGCCGAGCGAGCCGACCAGCTCCTTCATCTTGAATTCTTGAAAAGGAGCAAAGGTCGAGAAATGGATGCGCGCGACATGCTCGGGGTGCTTCTCGGCGACCTCGTCGATATCGATCCCGCCCATGTCGCTGAAGATCGCCACCGGCAGCTTCGCGATCGCGTCGTAGATGACGCCGGCGTAGTACTCCTTCTTCACTGGCTGCTTCGCGTCGATGAGGACGCAGCGCGGCTTCTGGCCGCCAATTTCGAGCTGGAGGATCTTCTCGGCATGGGCGCGCGCCTCACCCGGCGTCGAGGCGAACTGCACGCCGCCCGCCTTCATGCGCCCGCCCGAGAGCACCTGCGATTTGAGCACGACATCGCCGGCGACCGACGCGGCGATGCGCGCCGCCTCGTCGGGCGTCGTCGCAGTGCCGCCCTTCGCAACCGGCACCCCCGCCTTGCCAAGCAGCGCCTTAGCTTCGAACTCGTAGAACCGCATGCGATCCTCAATGGCAGCCTCACCCAGCCGCCGTCCGCACGGACGAGACTGCCGATGGGCATAGTACGGTCGCCGTCTCTGGAGAACCACCGGAGAGCCGGGGCGAGGTTGTGTGGCACATCGCAGGCGCTGATCAGCGCGTGGACTACTACAATTGCGTTAGGACTTCGACGGTCGGCTCGAATCGCCCGTCGATAATTGTTGCACGGAGGCCGCTGTAATGGATCGGAAGACCCGGCTGCAGTTGGACCTGCTTCGGGAGGTCGGTGACCTGTTCCGCGGCGCCCGCATCCGCTATTGGCTTCGCGGTGGATGGGCGCTCGACTTCATCCTTGGGGAAGTGACGCGGGTTCACAGTGACATCGACCTTGTGACATGGAAGCGGCACGAGCTTCGCGTCCAGCGAATCTTGCAGGGCCGTGGTTTTCAGATGAGTCCACGAGGCGCCTCGACTGACTTCGAGAAGGGCGGCCAGGAGGTCAACGTGTTATTCATCGAGAGGGGAGCGGGCGTTGTCTACACCGCCGGCTTTAAGGACGAACCGCGCTGGAGCGATGCTGTCTTGGACGATTCACCCCGACGGCTCGCTGGGTTGCGCTGCCGGGCCATCTCACCCTATGGGTTGCTGCAAGAGAAGGAAAATACAACAAGATGGCTCGGCCGGCCGCCGCGCTAAAAGGACATTGAGGCATCGAGATCCGGGCGCGATTGCTGGCCGTATCGATCGGGCGGCACTCGCGCGCAATTCACCCATCGGCCGTAGGCGCTTCCTTGCAGCTACCCCCACCGATAGGCCGTCGTTATACTGCGCTCGCTTCGAGAGCGCCTCAGCTCGGGCCCAACGGGCTTCACATCGCGGAGCATTCGCGAGCGGAGCGGAAGCACCCAACTCATGCCGGTACAGGGCCCGCGGCGCAGCGAGGCCGGCTCTCGGGCATTGGGATCGTGGCTGCGTGACGCGCCGCTCGAAGACCAAATGTGCGCCGGCGACGACAGGAGCATTAGATGGCCTATGCGGTAACGCTTATTCCCGGCGACGGCACGGGGCCGGAGATCACGGAGGCGACACGTCGCGTGCTCGAGGCCACCGGCGTCAAATTCGATTGGGACGTGCAGGACGTGGGCATCGACGTCATGGAGAAAGAAGGGACGCCGCTGCCGCAGCGGGCGCTCGACTCGCTCGCGCGCACGAAGTTGGGCATCAAGGGCCCCGTTACCACGCCGATCGGGACCGGCTTTCGCAGCGTAAACGTCGCGCTGCGAAAGGCGCTGGAGCTATACGCCTGCGTGCGGCCCTGCAAGGTATACCCGGGGGTGCGCACGCGCTTCGCCGATGCGCACGTCGACCTTGTGGTCGTGCGCGAGAACACCGAGGACCTCTATGCCGGCATCGAATTCGAGATGGGCTCGCCGTACGTAGCCAGGCTCTCGGCGCTTGCGGAGGAGAGCGGGCAGGGCAAGATCCGGGACGACGCCGGCATTAGCATCAAGCCGATTTCCGTGTTCGGCACCAAGCGCATTGCGAGATACGCGTTCGAATACGCGCGCGCCAACGGCCGGAAGAAGGTGTCAGCGATCAGCAAAGCGAACATCATGAAGTTCACCGACGGCCTCTTTTACGCCGTCTCGCGCGAGGTGGCGAAAGGCTATCCGGACATCGAGTACGAAGAGGTGCTGGTCGACGCGCTCTGCATGCAGCTGGTGCAAAAGCCGGATTGGTTCGATGTGCTGCTTCTGCCAAACCTCTACGGCGACATCCTCTCCGACCTCTGTGCGGGACTGGTCGGCGGGTTGGGCGTGGCACCCGGCGCGAACATCGGCGACACGGTGGCGCTGTTCGAGCCGATCCACGGCAGCGCGCCCAAGTACGCCGGTCAGAACAAGGTCAACCCGATGGCGATGATGTTCAGCGGCATGCTGATGCTTCGCCACATGGGCGAGCAGGACGCCGGCGACCGCCTCGAGCGGGCGATGAGTGAAGTGATCGTCGAAGGGAAGTCCGTCACGTATGATATGAAGCCGGATCGGAACGACCCGACAGCCGTCGGCACCGCGCAAGTTGCCGACGCGATCATCGCGAAGTTGACCTAACCCCGGCCCCCTCCCTAGGAGGGAGGGCGAGCTTGGAAGAGGGACGTGCCTCAGTCACGTGGGTGCTTCGCACTGAGGCGAGCTCATGTAACGGGCAAGATCTCAGGAGAGGAATACATTGGCAAGACGGAAGAAGGTCACGGTTATCGGCGGCGGCATGACGGGCGGCGCTATCGCGCAACGGCTGGTGGAGAAGGGGATCGCTGACGTCGTCATCCAGGACGACCCGCAGTTCGCTGGCACGCTGCATCACGGCAAGGCGCTCGACATGGCGCAGTCGGCGTCGTGGCTCGGATTCGAGACGAAGATCATCGCGACGGACGGCTGGGACGAGACGGCGGGCTCCGATGTCGTGGTCTGCACCGCTGGCGCTCCACGCAAGCCGGGAATGAGCCGCGAAGAGTTGCTCAACGGCAACGCCGACATCGTGCGGGCGAAGGTGATGGAAGCGGCGAAGGCCTCACCGAATACGGTGGTCATCATCTTCGCGAACCCGATGGACGCCATGTGCCATGTCGCGCTTGACGCATCCGGCTTCCCGCGAGAGCGCATCATCGGCCAGGGAGGCGCGCTCGATACGGCCCGTTTCCGGGCGTTCTTGCAGATGGAGACCGGCGTCTCAATCCGCGACATCCACGCCTACGTGCTCGGCGGCCACACGGACACCACCATGGTGCCGATCACGTCGCAGGCCCGTATTGGCGGGCTGCCGCTGGCCTCGCTGCTCTCGCAAGAGAAGATTGACGCGCTGGTCGCGCGGACGATGCGCGGCGGGGCGGAGATCGGCGAGCTGATGAAGGTGTCGAGCGCGTACTATGCGCCGTCGGCGGCGACCGCCGAAATGGTCGAGTCGATCCTGCTTGACCAGAACCGGCTGATCCCGTCCGCGGTACTCTGTAAGGGTGAGTACGGCATCGACGGCGCCGTCTGCGGCGTCATGTGCGAGCTCGGCGCGGGCGGCATCAAGCGCACCTTCGAGACGCCGGTGAACGACGACGAGCAGGCGAAGATCCGGAAGGCCGCCGAAGCGACTAAGGACCTGATCGCGCTGCTAACGTAGCACGAAGGGGGTGAGGGACGATGACGAGCAATCCCAGCACGCGGGTACGCGAGATCCCTGTGGAGGAGATCACTCGCGTCGTCGCTGAGCTGTGCCAGACTGCAACGCATGAGCTGCCCGAGGACGTTGTCGCCGGCCTGCGGCGCGCGCAGACGACCGAGCGATCGCCGTTGGCACAGCAGGTGCTGATCGACATCCTCGAGAACGTCGACCTGGCCAAACGGGAGATGATCCCGCTGTGCCAGGACACCGGCACGACCGTCGTGATGGTGGAACTGGGACAGGACGCGCACATCGTCGGCGGCAGTCTGCAAGACGCGATCAATGCCGGTGTAGGCAAAGGCTACACCGAGGGCTACCTGCGGGCGTCGATCGTCGACCACCCCTTCTCCACGCGCGTGAACACCAAGAACAACACGCCCGCGGTGATCCATACCGAGATCGTGCCCGGCGACAAGCTGCACCTTACGGTCGTGCCGAAGGGTGGCGGCTGCGAGAACATGAGCCGCCTTTCGTTCATGCTTCCTTCGGGCGGCAAGGAGGGCGTCACGGAATTCGTGCTGAACACGATCGAGGAGTCGGGCGGTAACCCCTGCCCGCCGCTCGTCGTGGGCGTCGGCGTCGGCGGCTCCGCCGAATATTGCATGTTGCTCGCGAAAAAGGCGATCACGCGCCCGGTGGGCCAGTTCAACGCGGATCCCGAGACCGCGGAGTTTGAGCGCGAGCTGCTGGTGAAGGTGAACGCGCTCGGCGTCGGGCCGCAGGCGGTCGGCGGTACCAGCACAGCGATGGCAGTGAACATCGAGACCTTCCCCACGCACATCACGTCGCTGCCTGTAGCGGTGAACCTCCAATGCCACAGCGCCCGCTCCAAGCACGCCACGCTGTAGGCGCGCCGCCCGCGCATCGACCGGACGCGGCATTCCGCGCCAGCGTCTCGTTCCGGCTAGCGACGGACGACGATGTTCCGGTGCTGGTACCCATGATCAACGACGCATACCTGCCGGAAGCGTGGCTGCTGCCGCCGCCTCGCATTACCGAACTCGTGCTGCGGGAAGAGCTACGCGACTCCGACCAGTCGCTGGTGGCCGGTGAGATCGACGGCGTTACGTGCGGGTGCGTGCGTGTGCGGTTTCGCGATGACGGCGCATGGTTCGGGCTGCTCGCCGTCGCATCTCCGTGGCAGGGTCGCGGACTGGCGTCGATGCTGGTCGAGCGGGCAGAATCGCTGGCAGGCGACGCCGGCTGCCATACGATGCGGCTCGACTGCGCGAAAGAGGTCGGCATGCCGCCGTTCTACGAATCGCTCGGCTACGCCGTCGAGCGGGAGACGGCGGGCTCGTACTACGGCGACAAAGGTCCGTTCACCCTCGTGATAATGAAGAAGGATCTGCGATGAGCGACATCCGCGTCATAAAGCCGCACGAGCGCGATGCTGGCACGGCACAGACGGCCGGCATGACCCGCTTCGCCGGCGTCTCGGCGAGGACTGCGGGCGCCTCTGGAGTATGGATGGGCGAGGCGCAAATGGAGCCGGGGTTCCGTTCCGGCGCGCATCACCATGGCGAGGTGGAGAGCGCGATCTATGTCGTCAGTGGGGCATTCCGCATGCGTTGGGGGAATCGGCTGGAACATAGCACCGACGCCGATCCGGGCGACTTCATCTTCGTCCCGGCGATGCTGGTGCACCAGGAAGTGAACGCCTCGGACCGAGAGCCACTGGTAGTGATTGTCGCGCGCGGCGGGCAGGAGAACATCGTCGTCAACGTGGAAGTGCGTCGTGAACATCGAAGTGGTTGAAGCGGCGACCGGGTAGCGTTACAGGCGCTGTGCGAGAGAGAAGGAGACCGAGAGAATGCCGATCACGAAAGAGAACGGCGAGATCAGGGCGACGCCGCCGTTCACGACGGACGATGTCGCGCAACTACGTGCCGGCGACCACGTGCGCTTCTACGGCACGATCTACACCGCACGCGACGCAGCGCACCGGCGGATGGTGACGGCGCTGTCCGAGGGGAAGCCGCTGCCCGTCGACATCAAAGGGCAGGTGATCTACTACGTCGGTCCGTCGCCGGCGCGCCCGGGCCGCGTCATCGGCTCGGCCGGGCCGACGACGGCTATGCGGCTCGACCCCTTCACGCCGGTGCTGTTGGAGCAGGGGTTGAAGGTGATTATCGGCAAGGGCGGGCGAGGCAGCGTGGTCAAGAAGGCACTGCAGGACAACCAGGCGGTCTACCTGCTGGCGATCGGCGGTGCCGGCGCGCTGCTGTCGAAGACGATCAAGAGCATGGAAGTCATCGCCTACGATGACCTTGGCACCGAGTCGATCAAGAAGCTCGAGGTGGAGGGGTTCCCGGCCATCGTCTGCTGCGACATGTACGGCGGCGACTTGCTGCTCGCGGGCAAGGAGGAGTATCGCGACCAGGCGGCGCTGGGCGCGTATCAGTCCGTGCCGCCCGCCGAGAAGGCGGGTTAAGCATGTCCACAGAACTCAGCGAGTACCTCCGCCGCGAACTCCGAGCCATGCACGGCCTGTACGACCGCGTGACATCGGACCTGGATGACGAGCAGCTCAATCATGTGCCCGACGGCGGCAAGCAGAACATCGCCTTCTCGCTCTGGCACTACGTGCGGACGGAGGACAACGGCATCCAGTTCGTCATCCAGCGCAAGCCGACGGTCTGGATCGAGGGCGGCTGGGACAAAAAGTTTGGACTCGATTCGAAGTCGCAGGGCACAGGTTTTACCGAGGACGAGGCGCGCAACTTCCGGTTCACCGGGATCGCCGACTTCCGGCGGTACATGCAGGATGTCTTCGCGCGCACGGACGCATTCGTCGCGGCGCTGACGCCGGAGGAATCGGCGCGCCAGGTAACCGTCAAGCCGCTCGGTGAGATGTCGGTCCTTACCGCGGTCTCCGGCCTGTGCATGACGCACGGCTACCGCCATCTCGGAGAGATCGAGTTCGCGAAGGGTCTGGTAGCCGCGAAGGGTGGCGCGACGATCTAGCACGGGTTTCGGTCGGAGGCTGCATGCTATCGCGACTGCCGATCGGCGAGCTTCGGTTTCTGTACGTCGGGGTCGAGGACACTGAGCGCGACTTGCGCTTCTACATCGATGTGATGGGCGCGGAACTGCGCTGGCGCTTCCAGGCATTCGAGGCCGATGTGGCAGCCGTGGCGCTCGGCGACGGCCCGCTTGTGGTGCTGGCGGACCACCGCCCGACAGGCAGCGTGCTTCCCATATATGCCGTCCCGGATGTGAAGGCAGCGGTCCGCGAGCTGCGCAAGCGCGGCGGTGTCATTCAGGAGGGGCCGCTTGGCACGCCGGAGGGCGACGCGATCGTTGCCGCTGACCCTAGCGGCAATCAGATCGCCCTCCTGCAGGTAGATCGACCAGGCGCGATGGACCGCGCTTACGCTGACGCCTCGAACGAGCACGTTGTGCACGAGAGCGCCTAGCTATTCATTCCGCGGTGGGCGACGGCCGTCTCTGCGCGCAGCCACTGCCGTCATGCCGGCCGCGTAAAGCAGTTATGTCGCGTAATTGCATTTGCGAGCAGAATATTTTGCGATGGAGTTAGGTCTACGAAGAGGCGTGCGAGGCGTCTCCCCGCTCTTCTCGCGCGGCCAGGCGCTCGGCGACCTGCATGCCGTAGTAACACGGAATCGCGAGCAAGATGATCGGGATGCCGATGATCACGCCTTTCAGCCCGACGAGCATGATGAAGAGCCCGAACGATACGCAGAGACCCATGCCCAGCACGGCGACAATGCGGATAATCGCGATGTACGACGACACCTGGGGTACGGGCTCGGCTTCGTCCAGTTCCTCGTCGTCCTCGGCATCATCGACAACGACGGTGTAGATGTCCTGTTCCATACGGCTCATGCTACCAGCGCGGCGGGACCGGCAGAAGCGGCCTGCCGCGTTCCCGCATCTGGCTTCCAGCCTCTCGCTTCCTGCTCGTGGTGCCCTGCCGCACGGAGGTGTGCGTCACGATTCCCTCAGCGCCGGTCCAACACTAACCTTCGCTGCTGGCCGCTGCCTTCTGCGAGGCGCGCTTCAGCATGAAGTAGCTGCTCTCCGGCCTCATCAGGGGGAGTATGCCGGTCAGCTCCCAGCCTTCCTCGCCGAGCTTGTCGAGGTAGCCGCGGACGAACCCGGTGCGGTGTTCACCGCCCTGGCGGATGTACTCCGCCCCTTCTGACGAAATCCTGCCTCGAAAATCCACATACACGACTTTGTACTCGTAACGATCCATGACCACTCCTTAACAGTGGCGCTGAACGGGAGCCGCGTCGCGTGCCTCCGGCGGCAGGGCTGATTTCAGTCTGGCACATCGATGCGCCGGCGGGCGAGACGACGGTCATTGCACTATTCGCAGCATCTGGCAACAGCATCACCGCCACGCGGCGCGTGTAGCTAACCGGCGATGCCGACGCCGCCATCGATGGTGATGGTCTCGCCGGTCACCATGTCGGCACCCTCGATTAAGCTCATGACGAGCTGAGCCACGTCTTCCGGCTTACAGACGGCTTTGAGGGGCGCACGTTGCGACTGCGCGGCCTTGCCTGCCTCGTACACCTGGTCGCCGAGACCGTTCTTCAGCCAGCGCGTCTCGATGAAACCGGGCGCGACGCAGTTGACGCGGATCTCCGGCCCGAGGACGCGGGCGAGCGCGACGGTCATGTTGATCAGCGCTGCCTTCGATGCCGCATACGCAATCGAACTACCGATGGCTCGCTGTCCGGCCACCGAGGCGATGTTCACGATGGCGCCGCCGCCGCTCTCGCGCATCACGGGCGCCGCTGCGCGCGAGGCGAAGAAGGCGCCCTTCACGTTGACCGCGAAGATGTCGTCCCAGAACTCCTCCTTCATGCCGTCGAGGTCCTGAAACGCGACGAAGTGGGTGATGGCGGCGTTGTTCACGAGCACGTGCAGACCGCCGAACGTCTCCGCTGTCTTGCGCACCATCGCCTGCACGTCGGCGTCCTTCGAGACATCGGCACGCACGAGTAGTGCTCTCGCGCCTTCTGCCTCCACGAGCTTGAGGGCCTCTCGCGCATCGTCCTCGGAGCGGGCGTAGTTGATAACGACGTTGGCGCCGCGCCTTGCGAGATCCAGGGCCGTCGCGCGCCCTACGCCGACCGCCGAGCCGGTGACGATCGCGGTCTTGCCCCGTACGTCCATGTTGGTCTCCTCTGTTCGAGCCGAATGCCGATGGTGCGCCAATGCCCGCCGTCCATCTTGCCAGCCCGCTCACCTTGGAGCTAGCGCGTCAATTGTCTCCGATAAGGAGCAGTGGGCCGTGTTAGACTTCGCCGAAATGAAGGTTAATCGAACACCGATGCGGGTGTCTTGATGCGGAAGCTATTCGTCACCGGTGGCGCCGGGTTCATCGGCAGCAACTTCATTCGGCATGTGCTCGCCGAGCGGCCGGATGTGAGCGTCGTGAACTTCGACGCACTGACGTACGCGGGGAATCTCGACAACCTGCGCGAGGTGACGGAGGATGCGCGCTACCGCTTCGTCCACGGCAGCGTCTCGGATCCTGCAGCGCTGTCGGAAGCGATGCAAGGCTGCGATGCGGTCGTGAACTTCGCCGCCGAATCGCATGTCGATCGATCGATCGACGACGCGTCGGACTTCATCGAGACGAACGTGCGGGGCGCGTACAACGTGCTCGCGGCAGCGCGTGTTGCCGACGTGGAGCGCGTCCTCCACATCTCGACCGACGAGGTCTACGGCCCTGCGACGAAGGACGCGCCCTGCCACGAGACGGACGCATTCCGGCCGCGAAGCCCTTACGCCGTGAGCAAGGCGGCAGGCGACATGATGTGCATCGCCTTCTCGCAGACGTACGGCATGCAGGTCCTGGTTGCGCGTCCAGCGAACAACATCGGCCCGTACCAGTATCCGGAGAAGGCTGTCCCGCTCTTCGTGACGAACGCGCTCGACGATCAGCCGCTCCCGCTGTACGGCGAGGGGCTGCAGGAGCGAGACCGCCTCGATGTCGAAGACTGCGTGCGTGCGCTGTTGCTGCTGGTGGAGCGCGGTGAAGCCGGCGAGGCCTACAACATCCAGGCAGATAACCACCGGCCAAACATCGACGTGGCGCGCGCGATCCTGGACATGCTCGACAAACCGTACGACCTGATCCAGCAGGTAGAGGACCGCGCCGGCCACGACGCCTGTTACTACATGGACTGGTCCAAGCTGCGGGCGCTGGGCTGGCAGCCGAAGTTCGGTTTCGAGACGGCCCTGGAGCGTACCGTGCACTGGTACGCCGATAACCGCTGGTGGTGGGAGAAAATCAAATCGGGTGACTTCCGCGCCTACTATGAGCGCCAGTACGGCGCCCGTTTCGCTGGCGCGCGGCCGTACGCGGGCTGAGCCGAGATACAATGCGCCCACAATGAGAATCCTGATCACCGGCGCGAGCGGACAGCTCGGGCGCAGCCTGCAGCACGCGCTGGTGGCGCACGAGGCCGTCGCACTGACGCATGCCGACCTCGATGTCACTGACGCACTGGCCGTCGATGCGGCGTTCAACACGCACAAGCCGGTCGTCGTCATCCATACCGCGGCCCTCACCGACACGGCGCGATGTGAGCGCGAACCTGCTGTCGCTGACGCCGTGAACGCGCTCGGAAGCGAACACGTCGCTCGGGCAAGCGCACGGCTCGATGTACGATGCGTGCTGGTCAGCACGAATGAAGTCTTCGACGGGGCTAACCACAGCGCCTATGCGGAGGACGATGAGCCTCATCCGGTGAACGTTTACGGGACCTCAAAATTGCGCGGCGAGCGACTCGGGTTGGAAGGGTGCCCTGAGGCAGTCATCGTCCGCACCTCATGGGTTTATGGCGAGGGAGCCACCAACTTCGTCGAAAAGGTGCGCGCGGCGGGCCGAACCGGGCGCGAACTGAGGTTCGTGACCGATGAGATCGCGGCAGCCACATCGGCCGCTGACCTGGCGTCCGCGATCCGGGCCCTGATCGAGAAGCACCCCCCAGCCGGCATCTACCATCTCGTGAACGAGGGTGAGTGCTCGCGGTACGAGTGGGCGCGCGAGATCCTGCGCCTTGCCGGTATGCCCGACGTGCCAGTCGAAGCAGTGACCACCGCACAGCTCCGTGCGGGAGGTTACACCGGTCCGACGAAGCCGCGCTACTCAGTGCTGGCGAACACGCGTGCGCGGTCGCTCGGCAGTACGCTGCGTCCATGGCAGGAAGCGCTGGCTGCGTACTTCGAGGACGCGCGCGTTGCCGCCGATGGCTGAGGCCGCGCCGTCCGTCGGGATCGTCGTCGTCAACTACAACAGCACACCATTCATCGAGGAGTTCTGTGCCTCGCTCAGCACGCTCGAATATCCGAACTGGCATCTGGTCGCGATCGACTCCGGCTCGATGGATGACTCGATGAATGTGATGGAGCGCGCGTTTCCGCAGGCGACATTCGTCCGATGCCACGATAACATCGGCTTCGCGGCCGGCGCCAACATCGGTATCGAGCATTGCCTCGATCGTGGATATGAGTTCGCATTGTTCCTCAACAATGACATCACGGTCACGCCGGAGTTCCTGCGACATCTCGTCGATGCGGCGGACAAGCACACGATGGTCGTGCCGAAGATCCTGTACTACTTCGACCACTCGCTGATCAGCACGCACGCCGGCGGCTTCGACTGGCGACTCGGGCTGTTTCGGGAGACGTACGGCGGGCGGCGGGCGACGCCTGACGCCGACCGGCCGCGCGCGAATCTCGACACCGCCAGCTTCTGCTGCGCGCTTGTGCCTGTGCAGGCCTTCCGCGACGCCGGAATGCTCGACGAGCGCTTCTTCATGTACTACGAAGAGACCGACTTCATCCGCCGCGCGCAGGGCGCGCGCTATGGATTGCGATACGAGCCCTCTGCCGTCATCTACCATCGAGAGAGCGGTTCGAGTGGGGGCGGCTGGATGACGCCGTTCAAACAGTATTACGCCACGCGCAACCGCTTATACCTGGTGCGCAAGCACACGCGATCGCGGCGTGACTATGCGTATTTCACCAGCTATTTCCTGGTCACCCGCGTCGGCGCGGCCGCGCGCATGATCGCGCACCGGCAATGGCGGCTGCTGCGCGCGATGGCGCTCGGCATGCTCGACTACTATCGCGGCAGGATGGGCCGCACGATGGAGGTGCGGGACCTGTGAGGATCGCCATCGATGCGTCGTCGGTCCCGGCGCAGCCGGCGGGCGCGGGCGTGTACGCGATTGAGCTGGTCCGCGCGCTGGCGGAGCGCGACCGCCATGACGGCTATGCCCTCTTCACTGCCGGCTCATGGGCCGGCGCGATGCTCGACAGCCGGCCAAACTGGCGCATCGAGCGCGTCGGCGCGGCATCCGGCGTACGTCGATTGGCGTGGGAGCAGGTGCGCCTGCCGCGGGTGTTGGACGCGCTCCGCATCGACGTACTCCACTCAACGCATCACACGTTGCCACTGTTGAACGTCGGGTGTAAACGCGTGGTGACGATCCACGACGTCACGTTCTTCCGCATGCCTGAACGTTATCCGCCGGCGCGACGGTTGTACATGCAAACGATGACGCGGCTCGCCACACGCGTCGCGAACGCTTTCATCGTGCCGTCGCGAGCGGTACAGGACGATGTTGTGCGGTTGCTGGGCGTGATGCCAGATCGGGTCACGCCGGTGTACGAGGCGGCCGGCGAGCAGTACCGGCCTGTCGATCCGGTTGAGGCGGATGCGGTCGCGAAGCGGTATGGCATCGACGCGCCCTTCGTGCTCAGCGTCGGCAGCCTGGAGCCGGGCAAGAACCGCCGGCGCGTCTTCCGTGCGATGCGGCGGCTGCGCGATGAAGGACTGGACTACCGCCTGGTGGTCGTCGGACAGAAGGCGTGGAAGTACGAGGGGGACTTCGCGCTCGTCGATGCGCTCGGCATGCGTGACCGGATCATCTTTCCCGGCTACGTGAAGCAGGACGACTTACCGGCACTGTACGGGGCGGCGACGGCATTCGTGTTTCCTTCGCTATACGAGGGATTCGGTCTCCCGGTGATCGAGGCGATGTCCTGTGGCACGCCGGTGCTCACGTCGAACATATCCGCCACTGCCGAGGTGGCCGGCGACGCCGCGTTGCTCGTCGATCCGCTGTCGGTCGAGGCGATCGCGGACGGCCTGCGGCGGCTGCTGAGGGATGCCGAACTTCGCGCCGATCTCTCGAAACGCGGACTGCTACGCGCGGCGGAGTTCCGCTGGCATCGCGCCGCCGCTGAGACGCACGCCGTCTACGCGAAGGTTACGGATAGGAAAGCAGCGCGCTCGTGACCCCGCAGGTTTCCGCCGTCATTATCACGTACAACTCGCGTCGCGATCTGTCGGCCTGCCTGGAGTCACTGCGACGCCACACGACCGGCGTCGAGTACGAAGTGATCGTCGCGGACAACGCATCGAGCGACGGCACGCCTGACGTCATCGCCGAACGCTATCCGTGGGTGCGGCTGCTGCGCCGTGGGACGAACGACGGCCTGTCGGCTGCGATCAATGACGGCGTGCGCGCGAGCACTGCTGCCTACGTCGCCGTGCTCAACCCCGACACCCGGATCGACGGCGATGTGCTGACGCCGATGGCGCAGTACCTCCGCGAGCACGCCGACGCGGGCATCGTCGCGCCGAAGCTGCTCAACGAAGATGGGTCGCTCCAGTTGAGCTGCCGCGCCTTCCCGGGCTATGCGACCGTGCTGTTCAACCGATACTCGCTGATCACTAAGCTGCTCCCGCGCAATCGCCTCTCTAGCCGGTACCTGATGTCGGACTTCGACCACAGCACCACACGCGATGTCGATTGGGTCTCGGGCGCCGCGATCATGATGCCGCGCCGCGTCTTCGACGAGGTGGGGGGCTGGGATAGCGGCTTCTTCATGTTCAACGAAGACGTCGATCTGTGCAGGCGCGTGCACGACGCGGGCTATCGCGTTGTGTACAAGCCTGACGTGGCGGTTTACCACAAGATCGGCGCCAGCCAGAGTACGTCGCCACGGATGGTGATCGAGCGGAACCGCAGCATCTGGCGCTATTACACGAAACATCTGCGCGGAGGGCGTCTGCGCGACGTGACGACGGCGGCTGGCATCGTAGGGCGATGTGGCTTGTTGCTGGCGTCGAATGAAGTGCGGCGAGTGCTGGCGCGGCGACGCAAGAAGTGACACAGGGTCGGCCTTCGAGACAGGGGTAGGCTGAGTCGAGCTCAGTGGCGCTGACGAGGCGTCGCTTCCACCGGAGGGGCGAGCCGGCGCCGCAGCCACACGAGGCTCCGGCTGTTCCACAACGTCACTACATAGCCGAGCCGCAGAAGCACAACAAGTACCGTCGCGAGGATGGTCGCAAACACGGCTCCCTGGACCAACGTGTTATCGATGTAATGGAGCGTGATGGCACCGCCGGAAAAGATCATCGCGATCCCATAGATGATCACCAGTATCCCCCGCGGGCCGGCGCCCAGGCGCTCGAGGCGGTGATGCATGTGGTCGCCATCGCCAATCATCGGATGCTTGTGCTGCAAACTGCGGCGCACCGTAGCGAGCACGGCGTCGAGAATCGGGTAGCCGAGGGCGACGAGCGGCACAGCGATGAAGATCTCATTCGTCGGTCCCGTCGATGCGCGGATCGAGAGCGTGCCCAGCACGAACCCCAGCACGTACGCGCCAGAGTCACCGACGTAGGCCGAAGCGGGCGGCAGGTTGAAGGGCAGGAAACCCAGGCCCGCGCCGGCGAGCGCTACGAGCAAGAGCGCAACGGTTGGGTGCGACGAGTGAGCGCCGATTTGCGCCATCGTCACGCACGCCAAGACCATGACGCCAAGCGCCACCCCATCGCGTCCATCGATCCAGTTCACAGCGTTGGTGAGGACGTAGATCCAGATCACGGTCGCGAAGAAACCCATGAACCCGAGGTGGATGCTGCCACCGACCGGCAACCCGATGTCGTCCATACGATAGCCGGCTGCGTACACGGCGGTTCCGCCGGCCACGAACACCAGCGACCGCAGACCAGGGCTGGCCAGCCGCAGGTCATCGAAGAAGCCCACGAGAAACACCAGCGCCGTCGCCGCGAGGAGACCCAGGAAGCTTCCGGATTTCGGCGCGAAGAACTCGTTTGCGTGGCTGGACAGCGCCGACGCGAGAAACGGCGTAAGGGCGAAGGTGATCAGCAGGACGACGCCACCCCAGCGGGGCCGCTCGCCGACGCCGCGGATCTGGAACAACGTGAGGAATCTCTCGGTTCGGGACAGGGCCAGCAGACATACCGTCGTCGCCGTACCGATGGCGATGGACAAGGCGAGCGTGAGCAGATAAATGTCGAGCATAGGCCCCGCCGCGATGAGTGTTTGTCCCAATATACAGCAAGTAACGCTCGCCCCGGCGGCTTCCTTACGGCCAGTCCGCTCTCTCGACTCCGGCTGTAAACGAAGCTCGGAGACCGGTGTACGCTGATCAGCAAATCGTCCGCGCGCACTGTCACCTCTCTGGCGGCGCCGGTACCCTGACCGCTATGCCAGCCGGATTCGTCGCCGCCGTCGACCTGGGCGCCACGAACGTGCGCGTCGCCATCGCCAACGAGGACGGCGAAATAGAGGCGCGACGCTCCGGCCCGCTGCCCGATGGCTCACCGCAGGATGTGATCTCACGGATTGGCCGCACGATCGACGACCTGGTTCGCGGCATCTGGGTGGGGGCGAAGGTGGCGGCTATCGGCGTTGCTCTGCCCGGCGCGATCGACCCCGCCGACGGCACGGTGGAGTCGGTCGCGAACATGCCAGGATGGGACAACGTGCCGCTCGCGAAGCTGCTCGGCGGCTCGCGCGGCGTGCCCGTCGCGATCGAAAACGACGCGAACGCGGCGGCCGTGGGAGAGGGCTGGACCGGAGCCGCGAAGGGGCTGCGGGACTACGTGTTCATCGCCCTCGGCACCGGCATTGGCAGCGGCATCGTGGTTGACGGGCGGCTGCATCGTGGCGCCCATTTCCTTGCGGGCGAGCTCGCCTTCTTTCCGATGACGCGCGAACAACTGCGGCGGGGCGACTGGGAGCACTGCCTCGAGGGGCAGGTCGGCGGGCGCGCCGTCGGCCGCCGAGCAATCGACATCCTCGGAGCGCATGGGAAGGCCGCAGACCTCTTCGAGGCGGTCCGGTGCGGCGACGCCGCGGCAGCGGAATGGCTGGTGGAGATGCAGGAGTACATCGCGATGGCGGTTGCGGACATCGCTTCGCTGCTCGATCCGCAAGCGATCGTCTTCGGCGGCGGTGTGGTGGCAGCGCAGGGCGAGTGGTTCCTGGCTCCCATCCGGGAGCTGGCGCTGCGCTGCGCACCGGGCAAGCCAAAGATACTGCTATCGGCTCTCGGCGAGGACGCGCAGATCATCGGCGCGGCCAAGCTTGCATACGATGCGCTGGCTCAGGCGAAGCCATGACGACAGCATCGGGACGCACCTCGGCGGCACAGCGAATCATGGTTCTCGCGGTCTTTGCATTCGTGAAGGGAGGCAGCGCTTGCCACTCCGGTTCCAGGCTCAAGCGGGCCATGGCGACAACGTGACACCTATCCGCTCGCTACGGACAATATCGTGTAGCAAAGGCCAGCTCACGCTGAAGACGAATCTCGAGACACTGACCGGCGGCATGGACTGCTCGCGCATGATCGAGGAGTCGATTCCAGACCGCTTTCTGGGTCAGCCCGTGGCTGTCACGTACACCGGTGGCGCGGTGCGGATCGAAAACTCAACGCCGGGCACCACCACTCTGCCCGACATCGCAAGTCTCATCCGGGAGAGTCACGATGTCACGCCCTGAGCCCGACGCCTACTTCATGGGGATCGCCCTGGCGGTGCGGTCGCGTGCGAATTGCACGGGCCGGCGCGTCGGCGCGATCATCGTGCGGGACTACCGCATCCTCAGCGCCGGCTATAACGGCACACCGACGAAGATGCGGAACTGCGAGGACGGCGGCTGCGAGCGCTGCGCGAATCCACAAGCGTACGCATCGGGAGAGGGCTACGACCTCTGCATCTGCGTGCACGCCGAACAGAACGCGCTGCTCGCCTCGGCGCGCTTCGGGGTCGCGGTTGAAGGCTGCACGATGTACACGACGCTCCAGCCGTGCTTCGGCTGCCTGAAGGAAATCATCCAGGCCAGCGTGAGCGAAGTCTGTTACCTGGCGCCCTGGGAGTCGCGCTTCGCCGCACAGTACGCCGCCCTGGCGCGCAGGCTGGGCGAGGGCAAGTTCCGGCGGATCGCGTTCGAGGATCCGGAGGCGGAGTGGGCGCTCGGGCGGGCCGGCCGAGGCGAGCGCACGCAGGGCCATGAACCGCTCGACACGTAGTTGCGGCGGAAGTCGCGCTTGACCCGGCACCGGATCCGCATTAGAAGTCACATATGACGTTCCGCGCGGGCGCAGCAGAGGTCGTAACGACGCCGCCGATCGGCACGCCGCTAGACGGCTATGGCGGGCGCGAAGGCGGGGCGACCGGCGTACACGATGATCTGCACGCACGCGCGCTGGTCGTCGACGACGGGGACGCGCAGGCGGCGATCGTCAGTGTCGATCTGGTTGGCATCGACCGGCGCCTCGTCGCCAGTATCCGCGAGCGGGCGAGCGCGGCGACCGGCATTCCCGCGGCGAACATGATGATCGCGGCGACCCACACCCACGCCGGCCCCGCCGGCCTGCGCCGCGACCTCGACGAGCCGCTCACGGAGATGATGGCGCGGACGATCTCCAGGGCGATCGTCGCGGCGGACCGCGATCTCCGGCCGAGCGTGCTCAAGGTGGGAAGAGGCAGCGTCGACAGCGTCAGCCAGAATCGCCGCGACCCCGGCGGTCCATTCGATGACGCATTGCGTGTGTTGCTCTTCGACTCGCCGGACCCGCGCGAGCAGCCCATCGCTTCGGTCCTGAACTTTGCTTGCCACCCGACGGTGCTCTACGGCACGAACATGCTGATCTCCGCCGATTACCCCGGCTATGCGCTCCGGACCGTCAAGCAGGTGCTCGGCGACGCGCCCGTGCTGTTCCTGAATGGTGCATGCGGCGACGTCAACCCGGCATGGATCGAACAGCGCCATGAGGACGCATACCGTGTGGGCTCGATCGTCGGCTCGGAGGCGGCTCGGCGGCTGCAGGAGTTGCGGCCGCTGGGTAACCAGCACAAAGTGTGGACTATCCGTTGGGACGAACTCGCCGACAAGCCGGTCGCTTCGGGAGAGCTCATCGAATCGCCGCACATACGCGTGGTAAACAGCAACGCCGCCGTGCCGCTGCGCCGGCTGGAGCCACCGGCGGTATATGAAGAGCGCATGGCCAATCTCGGCCGACAGCGCGACTCGGTTGGGCCGAACGACGTTGAGGGCATGCGCCGCGTCATGGAGCAGATCATTCGCTACCGGACGGAGCGTACTCTAGCCGAGCGGCTCGGTCCGTCGGAGCAGCGGCACTACGCCCATCCTGAGCTACAGGTCATCTCGTTTGGCGACGGTTGCGCCGTCCTCGGGCTGCCGGGCGAATTCTTCGTTGAGACGGGCCGGGCCATCCGCGAGGCCGCCGGGCTGCGCAACCTCTTCGTTGCGTGCTACGCCAACCACTACGTCGGCTACCTGGTACCGAAGCACTCATTCGATGAGGGCGGCTATGAGCCTGGCGTGGCGATGCTCGACGAAACTGCGGAAGAAACGCTACGTCTGACGGCAATAGACATGCTGCGAGAGATCAGCGCGTGACACGCAGATTCGCTGGTTACCTGCCGCTCGGGCAGCGCGTAGAATGGCACGATGAAACGCATACTCGTCTTCGAAGCGCACGGCGACGACATGGAGTTCTTGGCCGGCGGCACCATTGCCAAGTTCTGCGCCCTCGGCCATGACGTCACGGTCGTCGTTGCCACGGATAACGACAAGGGCTCCTTCGAGCAGTCGGCCGAGGAGATGCGAGCTGTGCGAGACAACGAGCTGAACGGAGCAGCGCGAGTTCTGGGCGTCAGCCGCATGATTCCGCTGGGTTATTCCGACGGGGATCTCGCATTTCAGACAACGCCGAACAAGCTCCGCGGCCAGTTCATGCGGATTATCCGTGAGGTGAAGCCCGACATCGTGTTCACGTGGGATCCGTTCGCGCCCAACGAAGGCCACGCGGACCATCGAGCGGTAGCCGTCGCGGCGGGTGAGGCAGCATCGTTCGCGCACTTCCCCCTGTACTACCCGGACCAGATCGCGGAGGGGTTGCCAGCGCATTACGTGAGCGAGCAGTGGTTCTTTTCGAAGTCAGCGTACAGTCAGAATAAGTTCGTCGACATCGACGGCCATATCGAGAAGAAGATCCTGGCGCTCTACCAGCACGAGGCACAGATGGTGCTGACGATCGCCGATATGCAGCATCATCTGCGCGCATCCGGACTGAGCGTGCCGTGGCTCGCCGAACTGGATCCGCACAGCTACCACGAAACCATCGCGCGGCGCATGAAGGCGGCCGGACGAATGGTCGCCCGGCAATCCGGAATGACGTGCACCTACGCTGAGGGGTTCCGGCGCACCCGATACGGCGGGATCGAGTCGCTGGCGAAGGATCAGACGCTGCCGGAGGATGTCTAGAGTGAAACTCGGATGCAGTTCGTCCTCGTACGGCTCGTCGTTCGCGGAAGGCCGCCTGGACCTTGACGAGTGGCTTCGGGTTTGCGCCGAAGACCTCGAGCTTGACGGCGTAGAGCTCCTGGATGCGCATTTCGCCGCGACGGACCCGATGTACCTGCGCGCGATCAAGAAGCTCTGCGCGGACTTGCAGCTGACCATCAGTGCCATTGCCGTCACCAGCGACTTCGGCGCGGACGACCACCGTGCGCGCGAGCGTGAGAAAGTGAAGCAGTGGTGCGACATCGCGGCGATTATTGGGGCGCCGGTCGTGCGCGTGTTCGCCGGCTGGATCCCGGTCAAGCGCTCTGAGGTTCCAGCAGGGCGGCTGATCCGCGCATTCCGCAGAGTCTTCGGCGAGCCGCCGCCCAACGCCCGTCGCATCTGGTCCGATGTCACCGCGGCGCTGCGCGACTGCGCCGACTACGCTGCCGAGCGTGGCGTGGTCCTGGGGCTCCAGAATCAACGTGGCAGCCTCGCCAGCACGCCGGCGCAAGTCGCACAGCTCGTGCACGGCGTGGGCTCACCCTGGATGCGTATCTGCGTCGATCCCGCCGGCTTCGGGAGCACCGCAGGCGTGGATGCTTTGCTCACACAGGCGGTGCAGGCGCACGCTCATCTGCGCGACGTCCAGGAGGACGGGAGCGACGCTCCCGTGGTCTGGCCCGAACTGTTGCGTCTTCTGCGGCTTGGTCACTTCCGGGGCTTTCTGCACATCGATTACGACGGCTCGGAAGCGCCGGAGACCGCGGTGCCTCGTGCGGTGGTGTACCTGCGCGGGACCCTGCATCTGTTGGACAGGCAGCAACTGCTTCAGTCTCCTACTCCTACACCTGAACCGCCGCCGGCGCGTCAGAACGGCGGGGTCAGCGCGATCGACATCGTCCGCGGGGCTTTCGCGGCAGAGGTACCGGCGCACAGTTGACCATCCGCGCGATCATCTTCGACCTCGGTCACACCCTGTGGGACATCGAGTCTCATCCGGAAGCGCTCGACGCCGCGTATGTGGACATGCGGGCCACGCTGGCCGGACGGCTGGGGCGCGACGACCTGCCTGAGGCGGCTGCGTTCCAGGCGGCGGTGCGCAATGTCCTGTTCGCCGCCTCGGAGACGTACTTCACCAACAGCGCTGAAGTCGAGCAGCCGCCATCGACGATGTGGGTGGACCGGGGGTGCCGCGCCCTCGGCATTGCGCTTGACGAGTCTCTGCTGGGCGAGATTACACCGCCGCTGTTCGCGACCGAGATCGACAGTTTGGTCTGTGCTGACGGCACTGCCGATGAGCTGGCCTCGCTCTCCAAGCAAGGATACCGCCTCGGCTGCATCACGAACACGCTCGCGAACACCGCGGCGATCCGCGCGATGCTGCGCAAACACGGGGTCGAGCGGTTCATGGAGAGCGTCGTCGTCTCCGCGGATGAGGGATGGCGCAAGCCTCACCGATCGCTATTCGAGAAAGCAGCGCGCGAGTTGCGGGCGGACCGGCGAGAGTGCGTCTTCGTCGGCGATAGCCCTCTCCACGATGTGGGCGGCGCGAAAGCCGCCGGCATGTCCGCGGTGCTCACGCGCCAGTACGTGACGCGCCCTTATGGGGCGGTTGATCCGCAACCAGACGCTGTGATCTACCACCTGCGGGAGCTGTCCGCGGCAATCACCACGATCGGACGATCGTGTGGGCGCGCGCGTTGCCACGTGGGGCCACCGTATTCGAACAAGTGATCCTTTTTTGGCCCTTGTGACGCATTGACTGCATAAGAACTGGGGCGAGTCTTGTACTCGCCATGCGGCTCCGGCGGTGATGGCCGGCGATGACCCGATCGCAATTCGGCGATCCTCCAACTAGTTCGTGGCTGGAGACCCAAAACGTCGACAGCCATACGGCGCTGGTAACGGAGTAACTGTGGCGGGGACTCCGGGACTGGCGCCGTTGATTCCGCAGTATGCGCCCGGTCTCGGGACGCTACGACGATCGGTCACGAGCCGACGTCCACGACTCACGAGTTCCTGACCGGTCTGGTCCCGCGTTTGCCGCGTGGCGTACGCAAGCTGCCACATCGCTTGGCCTGGGATGAACGGACGGAGCCCAACCATGGTCAGACGGCACACGTACCTGAGCACGCACACGCTGAGTAGTGCCGTACTGTCGTTCGCCCTATCGGCAGAGGACGCGGCGCTTCGCGAGCGGGCGATGGCAGCGAAGTCCGGTCGCACCGCAAAAGACGCTCATCAAGGAAGGGCGGCTTCGCATCACGCTGATCGCGATGCGAAAGGGCGCCGTACTCGGCGCCCACCAGGTTGGAGGTGTGGTGAGCATCCACGTGGTGCGCGGACGCGCGCGCCTCTCCGCCTCGGGCGCCAGTACGGATCTCGCTTCGGGGCGGCCTTCTCGTCCTGCAGGAGGAAGTAACGCATACGGTGGAGGCGCTCGCCGACTGCGGCTTGCTGGTTACCGTTGCGATGTCGGCGTCCTAGTCCCGCGTGACACCATGACCAAATGGTGCTCGGTCGCTTATGCGGCTGCGCTTGTCGCCCCACATCTGCGAGCGAAAAGTGCGGCGACGAAGACTCTCATGCCGCTGATGGTACTCGGCTCCCAAGCGGTCGTCGAACCCGGCCGTCAAAACCAGGCGTAGAAGGGCGCCAACGTCCGCATAGGGCTCGCGAGTTAGGAAACCACTGCTCTCTCCGCTGAGCTACGCGGGCGATAGTGCTATTGAGGCGACCTCCTGTGGGTTCGCCATCAGTTCGGGGGTGGCAAGATGCCGACCTGTGTTAGACGCCAAACACCTGCGGCATTACACCAGCATCCCGCAACGCCACCATCGCACGATCGACGAGCGGTTGGATGCCCGCGTTGCAAGGGTTCATCGTCGAATGACCGTTCGCCACGCCAACGATCGGCTCCTCAAAGTCGCCATCGCCGAAGCCGACAGCACGCAGTATCGCCCGATTGGGTGAGCGAGTGACCCTGCGGGTCAGGTTGTGGGAACGAAGGTCGGCTGGGAAGTGAGGGACCTCCCGTTCGTATTCTTCAGCCATGGAGATCTCCTACTGAATCGGATGCGCGACGCCCGAATCCGGCACTGCCAAACTACGCGCGTTGCGTAATTTGAATAACGACGATTTGGTAGCGCCAGCGGGATTCGAACCCGCGATCTCCGCCTTGAAAGGGCGGCGTCCTGGGCCTCTAGACGATGGCGCCACGCGAACCAAAGTATATCGACCCCTCCCCTCATCGTCGATCTTGCCCTTGCGCCCCGCACCATGTTTGCTTCCCTAACCTGCACACGCACAGCGGCCGATCACCGGAGTCGCATGGACGACCGTCTTCCCATCATCGTCGGCGTCGGCCAGGTCACGCAGCGACCCGACACCGAGCGCGCCCGTGAGCCGCTCGCCCTCATGGCCGAAGCCGCGCGCCTCGCTGAAGCCGACGCTGGTGCGGGCGACCTCCTGCACGAGCTCGATTCCATCCGCGTCATTAACATCTTCTCGTGGCCATCGAAAGCGCCCGCGCACGACCTTGCGCACGCGCTCGCCGTCGCCCCGCGCGAGGCGATCTACACCGCGGTCGGCGGCAACACCCCGCAATGGCAGGTCAACGAGGCCGCGGAGGCGGTCCACAACGGCGAGCTTAACTTCGTCCTCATCGCCGGCGCCGAGGCGATGTACTCCGCCCGCCGCGCCCGCGCTAAGGGCATCGACCTCGGCTGGTCCACTCGCGGCAAACCCGCCCCGGACGCCGGCGACACTCGCGGCGGCATATCCGAGATCGAGGCGCGGCACGGCGCCACGCTTCCCACCAGCGTCTACCCCTTGTTCGAGAATGCCCTCCGCGCTCATTACGGGCGATCGATCCCGGAGCACCAGCAGGCGCTCGGCGAACTGTCCGCATCGTTCTCGGCCGTCGCGGCGAAGAACCCCCACGCCTGGTTCCGAGAAGCCAGGACCGCCCACGAGATCGCGACGCCCGGCCCCGACAACCGCTACATCGGCTTCCCCTACCCGAAGTACATGAACGCCATTATCGATGTCGATCAGGGAGCCGCGCTGCTCCTGACCAGCGTCGCTGAAGCGCGGCGTGTCGGCATACCGGAGGAGCGCTGGGTCTACCTGTGGGGTTGCGGCGACGCCACCGACCACTGGTACGTCACTGAGCGCGTCGACTACCACAGTTCGCCGGCGATACGCGCGGCCGGCCAGCGCGCATTGTCGATGGCGGGCACCACCATCGATGACATCAGGCACTTCGACATCTATAGCTGCTTCCCCTCAGCCGTGCAGATCTCGCGTGACATGCTCGGAATCGCGCCCGACGACGTGAGGCCGCTCACGGTGACGGGCGGGCTGCCGTATTTCGGCGGCCCGGGAAACAACTACGTCACCCACAGCATCGCATCAATGGTCGAGAAGCTGAGGGCCGACCGCGGAGCGCTGGGTCTCGTCACAGCAAACGGCTGGTACGTCACGAAGCACGCGGCCGGCGTCTACTCGACCGACCCTCCGCGCGGTGATTGGAGCCGCACAGCCCCCAAGATAGACCAGTCGCAGATCGACACAGACCCGCATCCCGTGCTCATCGCCGAGCCATCGGGCCCGGCGACCGTCGGGACCTACACCGTAATCTTCGGCCGCGAAGGCGCTCCCGAGCGCGGCATCGTCATCGGCCGCACCGCCGCGAACGAGCGCTTCATCGCCAACACGCCGTCAGACCGCCGCACGCTGGAATCGATGACCAAGCACGAGATGGTCGGCGCGAAGGGGAGCGTTCGCACCGGCGCCGGCGACATCAACATCTTCACGCCGGACTGAACGGAGGCAGCATGAACATCCTCGAGGGCAAGACCGCGCTCGTTACGGGCGCCACGCACGGCATCGGCCGCGCCATCGCCATCACCTATGCCGCGGAGGGCGCGAATGTCGTCGCCTGCGGCCGCGACGAAGCGGCGCTGGCTTCGCTGGCCGCGGAGATCGGCGACCGATGCGTCACGCAGCCCACCGACGTGCAGTCAGAAACCGACGTTGAAGCCGCGGTGCAGGCCGCTGTCGAGCACTTCGGCGGGCTCGACGTTGCGCTCAATGCTGCCGGCACCGGCGGCACCACGTCGCTCGTCCGCAACGCCGACATCGGTATCGCGGAGGAGATTCGGCGCACGAACGTGCTCGGTATCCTCGCCTGCATGAAGCACGAATCGCGCGCTATGCGACCGCGGGGGCGCGGCTCGATCATCAACGTCTCATCGCTCCGCGGCAAAATGCCCGCGAAGGCAATGGCTGCTTACTGCGGCTCGAAAGCTGCCGTGAATATGATGACCGAAGTAGCGGCGCTCGAGCTGGGGGAGTTCGGCGTGCGCGTCAACGCCATCGGCCCGGGCGCCATCGACACCCGCATGACCGCGTGGATGAAGCTGCCCGGTATCGGCGAAGCAATCGTCAGCGAGACGCCGCTCGGCCGCGTCGGCCAGACCGATGACCTGACCGGCCTCGCGGTGTACCTGGCGAGCGCTGCGTCTTCGTTCGTCACCGGTCAGGTCTTCTACGCCGACGGCGGCGCGTCGCTCATGCGCTATCCCGACTTGCCCGCGTTGTTCCGGACGGCGCGGCCGAAAGCCGCTCCCTGATCAGAAAAGCCGGATCGCGCATCCATGCGCGGGTTGGCGCGACCTGCTCTTCGTTTGTTCAGGCTCGCTCGAAACGGGGGAGCTTGTCCCGATCGATCCCCAGGCGCCACCTTAGTCGCGAAGGCGTTAAACGTGTGCTAAACGGCCATGAACTGTTCGCTGATCGCTGCTACAATCTCCGCGTTGCATCCGGTGCCCACGGCAAGCTGCGAGCAATACATGGCTGACCTCGATCTGCGCGGACTGATTCCTGCCACGCTCCTTCCGCTCACCACGGATCACCAGATCGATGAACCCGCTCTGCGCGGCTACATCCGCTGGCTGCTCGGCTTCGATGGGCTGAAGGCGCTCGCCGTGAACATGGACACCGGCGAAGGCCCGCATCTCACTCGCGAAGAGAAGCGCCGCGTGCTCGATGTATACGTCGACGAAACCGCCGGCCGCACTCCCCTGCTCGCAGGCATCAGCGCGCGCTACACCGCCGAGGCAGTCGAGCTGGCGCGCGATGCCGCGGCTGCCGGTGCGTCCGGGCTTGTCGTCTTCCCCATCGCCGCATTCGCCGGTGACCCGCTCCCGCCCGAGGTCCCGTACGCCTACCATCGCGCCATCGCCGACGCCGTGCCGCTGCCGATGGTGCTCTTTCAGCTGCAGCCCGCGCTCGCCGGTGTGCTCTTCTCGCGAGAGACGCTGCTGCGGCTGATCGAGATCCCGTCGGTCGTCGCAATCAAGGAGGCCTCGTTCGACGCCGTCCGCTTCGTCGAAACCCGCCGCATCCTCGATGACGCCCCGCGCCGCATCACCCTGCTGACCGGCAACGATAACTTCATCTTCGAATCGTTCATCCTCGGCAGCGAAGGCGCGCTCATCGGCTTCGGCACCATCGCCATCGCCGAGCAGATCGAGATGATCCGCCTCGTCGCCGCCGGCGATATCGAAGCGGCATCACGCCTCAACGAAGCGGTGGTCCGTCCGCTCGCCGATGCGCTGTTCGCCACGCCCGTCCGCAACTATCGCGCCCGCCTGAAAGAAGCGCTCTGCCAGTTGCAGATCATCCCCAGCGCCACCATGCGCCCCCCGCTCCTCGATCTCGACGCAACCGAGTGCGATGCCGTGCGGCGGGCACTCGCTGCGGTGCGGCTCGCAGCGCCGGTAAAGGTCTAGCAATGGCGGAGCCAATCGGCATTGGCGTCGTCGGCGCAGGTGGCATCGCCCACTCGCATCTCCTCGCCTATCGCAACAAGCTCAATCGCGATCTCGCGCGCGTTGTGGCAATCTGCGATGTAGACGAAGCGCGCGCGAACGACCTCGCCAAGACCTACGAGATCCCCCGCGTGTACACGAGTCTTGAAAACATGCTCGCCGACCCCACGGTGCAGGCGGTGAGCATCTGCACGCCTCCGTTCCTTCACGTCGAACAGAGCACGCTAGCACTGCGCGTCGGCAAGCACGTCCTCTGCGAGAAGCCGGTCTCTCCCACTCTCGCCGGCCTCGACGCCATCGCCGATGCGGAGCGAGCGGGCGGCGCAGTCTTCGGCGGCGTCTTCCAGCATCGCGTCGGCCAGGGGGCGCAGCAGGTGAAAGCCCTCCTCGAAGCAGGCCGCTTCGGCCGCCTGCTGTTCGGCCTCTCCGAGACGCTCTGGCAGCGCCCGCAGGAGTATTACGACATATGGTGGCGCGGCACCTGGGAGCAAGAGTGCGGCGGCGTCACGATGGGCCACGGCATCCACAGCATCGATATGCTCGCGTGGCTCTTCGGCGAGCCTGCCTCGCTCTTCGCCGACGCCGCGACGCTCAAGCTGGACATTGAGGTCGAAGACACATCGCTGGCCACGGTGCGCTTTCGCAATGGCGCCATCGGCCAGATCATCGTCACCGTCAACGCGCAGGACAACCGCAGCCGCCTCGAGATCTTCGGCGAGGACCTGCAGGCGGTGTCATCGGAGTCGCCCTACGACCCGACGGCGGCGCCGTTCCGGCTGTCGTCGGTAGATCCAGAGCGTGCCGCTCGCGCCGCGGACGAGGCGACGGAGCGCTTCCCCGAGCCGACGAAACACCTGCACGTGCCGATGGTCCACGACTTCCTCCGCGCCATCATCGACGGCCGCCCGCCGCTCGTCTCATCAACCGAATGCCGCCGTTCGATGGAGCTCATCACCGGCATGTACAAGAGCGCCATGACTGGCGAGCGCGTCTCGTTTCCGATCGAGCGCAGTGATCCCTTCTACTCGCAGATCCCGCCTCCGGGTTTCGCGCTGCCGAAACCTGCCGCGCAGGAGCGCGCGTATTCATGACCACGATCCAGATCGGCCCTTCGACCTCTCCCCGAGAGAACTTCATCGCCGAAGCCGCGCTCCCGACCGGCGCCGCTACGACCGGCGATTGGGAAATGTTCGACATCGAGACGCAGACGGCGACGCCGGCCCAGGTCGATGCCCTCGAAGGCGCAGCCCGCGTCATGTGGCACGTGAAAGAACTCGCTCCCGGAGAGAAGCGCGCGTACGAATTGCGCCCTACCGACACGCCGGCGAATGCCACCTCCGGCATCCTCCTCCAGGAGCAAGATGAGAACGGGCGCACCGTCGTCTACTACGGCGGACTGCTCCAGACCATCTACCACTACGGCATGCCGAACTATCGCCCGCGCTTCGCTCCAAACGTCGCGCCCTGCGGCCGGCCGGACTCCGGCGTCAGCACGACCGACGGCTCGCAACCAAAATCCATCACGTCCGATAGCCCGCCCGACCACACGTGGCACCGCTCGCTCTGGTATGCATGCGGCGATCTGAACGGCGTCGACTTCTACCTCGAGCCCGCCGGGATGAACGCCGGCTACGGCCCGCACGTCGGCACCGGATACGGCCGCATCGTCCACCGCTCGTTCGACTGGATGACCTCCGGCCCCGTATGGGGCGGCTTCCAGCAGCGCGCGCAGTGGGTCGCGCCCGACGGTGCCGTGTTGGTCGATGACGTGCGCCGCTTTCGCATCTACCGGCTCAAAGGACGACTGCGGCTCTGGGACATCGAGGCGGAGTTCACGCCGCATGCGGGCGCCGTCACCTTCGGCCAGACGAACGAGAACGCCCTCCCCCTCATGCGCGTCGCCGATATCATCGACGAGTGGGACGGCGGCACGATGTCGCTCTCGACCGGCCTCACCGGCTCGCCCAACTGCTTCGGCCAGCGCGCGGAGTGGGCCGACTGCAGCGGCCCCTTCACCCGCGCCATCGGCCGGGAGCAAGAGGTCTACGGCATCGCCATGCTCGACCACCGGTCGAACCGCAATCACCCCAACGCCTGGTTTGTCCGCGGCTACGGCCCGGTCGGCACGAACCTCCCCTTCTTCGACGGTCCGCTGACATTGCATCCCGGCGAGACATGGGCGCTCCGGCACCGCATGTACATCCACCAGGGATATGCTGCCGAAGGCGGCGTCTCCGCGCGATTCGATGAGTACGCCAACCCCGTCCCATCGACCATAGTCTGAGAGGCGAACGCATGACCACGAATACCGGCGACAAGTACATCATCCGCCGCCTCTCCGAGATCGAGACGGAGCGTGGCGTCTGCGGCTGGCGCAAGACCCTGGTGACGCACGACGACACGCCCGTGGCGAATGTCTCCCATCTCGCCATCGACGACAGCAAGTACCACTATCACAAACAGATGACGGAGTTCTACTACGTGCTCACCGGCGGCGGTACCATCACCCTCGACGGCGAGAAGCGCGAGATCACGGCCGGCGACCTCGTCGTCATCAAGCCGAACGTCTGGCATACATCAGACGGAAAGATGGATGTGCTGATCCTCGGCGTACCCGCCGGCGAGCGCACCGACGTCTGGTTCGAATAGCCGCCAAGATCCCAAAGGAATCTCTGCGCCCTCCGCGCCTCGGCGGTGAATTCGTCATCCGCGCCTCAGCCGTGAACCTTAGTGGATCGTCACCCGCGTCCCAAACGTCGCGAAGTCCCATAAGAACTTCGCGTCCGCCAGCCGCATCCCGACGCAGCCGTGGCTCGACCGCACCCGCCCGAAATACGAGTCGTCGCGCCAGTAGTTCAGGTGCAGCGCGTGCCCCCGGTCGGTGAAGTACTGCGTGTAGAGCACATGGTCCAGCACGTAGTACTCCTCCGCGCCGATCGCCACCGAAGTCATCGTCTCGTCCGGTACGCGTGAAAGGATGTGGAAGGTACCGCGTGGCGTCTCCCAGCCATCCTTGCCCGTGGTGACGAGCGCAGAATAGAGCGGCCGGTCTCCGACCGTCGCGGTCGCCGTCTGCCGTGACAGGTCGATGTCGATCCAGCGCTCGCCCTTCACGTCCGGGCCGGGCACGGCGGGCGGGTCGGGTGCCGGCACCGGCGTGGCGGTGGGCTCGGGCGTCAGCGTGGCCGTGGGAGTGGCCGTGGGTGTCGGTGTGGAGGTCGCGGTTGGCGTTGGTGTCGCCGTAGGGGTCGGAGTGGACGTTGGCGCAGTGGCGAACACATTCCACGACGCCGTCGGCCCAAACGAGCGCATCGAAAACGCAGCCGCGGCCGCCGCTGACGAGACGAGAGCGAGCACGGCCAGTGTTCTCAGGGCGGTGCTTCGCTTCAACGTCGGCTCCCTGGACGGCGTGGTCCGAGACTAGCGCCGGCTTCCTGGCGGGCAGGCATGGCGAAACCGTTCGCCTTCCTACAACATCACAACGCGCGCGCTCGGCGAAGGTTAACGGAGAAACGAAAAGAGCGGGCGACTCTCGTCGTCCGCTCTCCTAACCCCGTTGTGTCGGCGCTCTTACTTCGCCTTGCCAATCTTGAACATCGTCGTGCCGCACACCGGGCACTTGCCCTTAGTGGCGGGCTTGCCGTTCTTCATCGTCGTCGCTTCCGCATTCGACATCTCGCGCTGGGTCCGGCACTTCAGGCAATAGGCTTCCACGGATTCTCTCCTGTCACTAATCGTTTGCGGCGGTCAGATGCGGCTCGGCCAATAACCGCATAGGCTAATGAGCAGTTTCCCCTGCTCTGAACTAGATCGTACGAATGATAGACCGCCCCAGAGCGTTGTCAAGCGAATCTGGCCCCGATCTCTGTTGAATCTGGCCAGATTCAACGGAAATGCCACAAAAAGGCGGTTTTAGGCGCCCGGCCACACCTTCTCGGGACGCCAGACCGCACCGGACCGATGCTTTAGCACCCCCAGGAATGCCCCCTCGACCGAGTAGGCACGGCACACATCGTCTCCACCGCGCGACTCAAAGCGCACCTCGCGGCCCGTGCGCACGTCGACGGAATGTTCATGCTCCAGGATGACGGCTGGGCGCCGTTCGACAGCCCGATCGGGCGCCAGCATGAAGTCCTTGAGGCGCCCGCCAGCGGCGGCGGCGATGAGTTCGTCAGGCGTGTGAGCGGCTTCGATGCCAAAGCCTCCGGTGCTCGTCCGCACCAGTCCATCGAGGTGCCCGCCGCAGCCCAGACGCACACCGAGATCGTGGGCCAGCGAGCGGATGTAGGTGCCCTTGCCGCACCTCACCTCGATCTCCGCGACGCCATCGGCGAACGAGCCCAGCTCAATGCGCTCCACACGCACGACGCGCCACGCGATCGCCACATCGGCCCCCTCGCGAGCGTAGCGGTAGAGCGGCTTGCCGGCGATCTTGAGCGCGCTGTACAACGGCGGCATTTGCTCGATGTCGCCGACGAAGCCGCTCAGCTCAGATTCGACGGCTTCCCGCGTCAGGTGGGACGCATCGATCACGCTCGTCGGTTTGCCTTCCGCATCGTAGGTATCCGTCGCGATGCCGAAGCGGACGCGCGCAACGTACGTCTTCGCCACGTCGTCCAGGTACTCGATGAGGCGGGTGGCGTGACCCACGGCGACCGGCAGCACGCCCGACGCCAGCGGGTCGAGCGTGCCGGCGTGCCCGACACGCCGGACTCCCGTCAGCCGCCGCACCAGCGACACCATCGAGAACGAAGTGACGCCCGCAGGCTTGTTGACGATGATGAATCCGCTATGACTCGCCGCATCCACCAAACTAGTGTACGAGCCGCGAGGCGCACTCGCGCCGCGTGGCACACTGCCGTCGTTGGCGAAGCCATGCTCGAGCCGCACTCCCCTTCCCTCCAGGGAAGGGGCCGGGGGATAGGTCGCCCCAGCCGCATCCTACTCTCGTACGAGCACGAACGCCGTCACAGCAAGGCCCCGCAGCAGCAGCCGTCGCTTCGCGCGAAGCCGCAGCGACGACGGCAGCGCTCGCATCAGGATCGAAGGCTCGCCCGTAAGTACCACGCACCGGCCGTCCGGGCGTAGCACCCGCGCCGCTTCGCGCAGCGAGCGCGAATACAGCCGGTCCAGCCCTGCGACCGCCTCGTGCTGCCTGCCGTAAGGCGGATTCGTCACGATGGCGTCGATGCAGCCGCTGCGAATTGGCAGGCGCGTGGCGTCCCAGCGCTGTAACGCCGCATGCCGCCCCGCGTTCACGCGCGCTGCATCGAGCGCGTCGGGCGCGCTATCGCCACCCAGTACCAGTCTCGCGTGTCCAGCATCGGCGCGCTCGCGCAGGATCGTGCCGGCGCCGCACATCGGGTCCAGCACGACGTCGTCCGGCTTCGGTTCAGACATCAACACCAGGGCGCGTGCGACGGTCGGTTTCAGCGAAGCTGGTAGGTGCGCCTGCTTGTACGCGCGCTGGCCAAGCTCATCGCCGCTGAGGCGGATACCCGCGATCGTCCGTTCGCCGACGACATGCACCCACACCTCCATTGCCGCAGGCCCGCGCGTGGCGTTCCACCGCGGCAGCATCGCGGCGATCGCGCGGTCGAACGCCGACTCGATGTCTTCGCGGCGAAATGGCTGCCGGCCCGCCACCCGCGCGATGATCTTGTACGTGCGCCCGTGTTTCTTCGGACGCAGCGCGTGATGCGCCAATGCCGCCGCCGCAAACGCCGCGGCGTCGATCTCGCGCGCGAGCAGCTTCGGCGCGGCCTTGTCGCCGGGCGTCGGCGTATCGAGCACGATCTGGAAGACATCCTCCAGCGTGCCGCATCGAAAGACCCGCCGGATGTCCGCCGCAGCGAAGAGCAGAATGCCCTGGCGCTTGTCGATGCGAGAGAGCGCGTCCGACACCATCGCACCAGTGCGCACAAGCTCGCCCGCGGCAATCTCTTCCGTGCCAGGCACGACGAGCGCATAATACGCCGGCTCTGCGCGCGGCCGCTTGTCGCTCGCCGGCACTCGCTGTGGGGTGCGAGAAGGCGGCCGAGCGTATCCCGGGCGGCGGCGAGGCCCGGGGGCCGCCGTCTTGCGTGCGGTCCGGTGTGCGATGCGGCTGGCATTCGTCGGCGCAGATCGAGTTGGCGCACGCGTTCCCGGCGTCTGCGACTCGTCGGCGGGCGAGCGCGCTATGGCGCGCGCGCTGGGTTGCGCTTGCGCCGCGGCCGGCCGGACGTGCCTTTGCCCCCCGGTGCGGGATCTGACCTGCCGGCGTTCCAGAGCTGACGGCTGGGCTCTCTCGCCGGTTGGCGATCCCGCTCGTCCACGCCCAGCGACCGAAGGTCGGCGCGGCCTCGGCGGATTGGGGGCCGGGGCTCCGCGGCGGGCGGTTCTACGGGGCGGCACTGTGGTCCAGTGCTTCGAACTCGCGCCGCAGCACGGCCATGATCAGTTCGTCGCGGTAGCAGCCGTCGTCGTAGTGGTGCTCGCGCCGGCAACCTTCCACGACGAAGCCGAGCTTCTTGTAGAGATGCACCGCACGCTCGTTCTCCGGTTCGACGCTCAGTTCTACGCGCCGCATGTTGAGATGACGAAACGCCCAGCGCAGCATCGCCCGCATTGCGTCCGTACCGAAGCCCTGGTCCCGGTCCTCCGCGCGCCAGATCCCCAGCCCTACCAGCGTATTGCGGTTTCGCGTGTCGATATGGAACAGATCGATATCGCCGACGGCGCGCCCGTCCGCCTGGATGATCATGCGGACCACCGTCGGATCCGCCTCATGCTGGAAGGTTTCGAAGTCATGCTCACGTTCGTAGAGCGAGCGTGGCGGCTCGTGCCAGTCTCGCAAGCGCTCGCCCGATGCATCCGCGCTCTGCGACGCTTCCCAGAACGTAGCGATGTCATCGCGCTCCCACGCGCGAAGGACGACACGCCCTTCCTCTATCCATGCCATTACAGCGACTCTCCTCGCTCTTTGGCCGTCTGGCGCATCAGGTCGGTCATCTCCTGCGCCCGCTCGATCGATGTGTCGCTCAGAAACGACACGTCCGGCGTGTTCCGCAGCGACACTCGCTTCGACAGCTCTCGACGCAGGAAAGGCCGCGCATGCTCCAGCGCCGCCATCGTCGATTTCCGTTCCTCCTCGGTGCCGAACACGCTGACGTAGGCAAGCGCCTTCCGGAAGTCGGGCGAGACATCGACGTGCGTGATCGAAACGAGGCCGCCGATACGCGGGTCGCGCAGCTCTGACTGCACGAGATCGGCAATCTCGGCACGCAGCAACTCACTCACCTGGTCTGTTCGTCGGGTCATCTCGAAGGAAGCGATGGCGGCCGGCCACGGCTTTCCGGTCCTTTGCCGCAGTTACGTATCGCGCTCGACGCGGAAGAACTCGATGGCATCGCCTTCTTCGAAGCTATCAAAGCCGTCAATCTGGATACCGCACTCGAAGTTCGTCTGCACTTCGCGAACGTCCTCCTGGAAGCGCTTCAGCGTGGAGATCTTGCCCTCGCCAATCACCGCCCCGTTACGGATGACGCGCCCGGTGTCCGTGCGCGCGATCGTGCCATCCCGCACGAACGATCCCGCGATCGAGTTCTTGCGGGCGACGCGGAACACCTGCCGCACCTCGGCGTGCGCGGTGACGACTTCCTTGAACGTCGGCTCGAGCATGCCCTTGAGGGCCTTATCGACGTCTTCGACGATGTTATAGATGATGTTGTACTTGCGGATGTCGACTTTCTCGCTGGCCGCGATCCGCTCGGCGCCACCCTCGTTGCCCGTGTTGAAGGCGATGATGATCCCCTTCGATGCGATCGCCAGCATGACGTCGGATTCCGTCACCGAGCCTGAGCCGGTGTGGATGATCTTCACATTAACCTGCTCGTTCGACAGCCGCTCCAGCGACGTGCGGATCGGTTCGATAGAACCCTGCACATCCGTCTTGAGGATGATGTTCAGTTCCTTCAGCTTGCCTGCGCTGATTTCTCCAAAGAGCGTGTCCAGCGTCACCCGCTGCTGCTGATGCATCGCCGCGGCCTCGCGCTCGCGGATGCGCTGCAGCACCATCGTGCGCGCCGTCTTTTCGTCCGGTACGACGATCAGCATCTCGCCCGCTTTCGGCACCGCCGATAGCCCCATGATCTCGCCCGGGTCCGACGGTCCGGCGGACTTGATGCGCTGGCCATTCTCGTTGAGCATCGCCTTCACGCGGCCCATCGTCTCCCCGACGACGACGTAGTCGCCGACATGCAGCGTGCCCGTCTTCACCAGCACCGTCGCGAGCGGCCCCTGCGTCTTGCTCAGCTCCGCCTCGACCACGATGCCGATCGCCTCGCGGTCCGGGTTCGCCTTCAGCTCCAGCACCTCTGACACGACCAGTATGTTGCTCAGCAGGTCGTCGAGCCCCTCGCGCGTCTTCGCCGAGACGGGCGCCATCGGCGTGTCGCCGCCCCACTCCTCCACCACGACGCCGTAGTCCGATAGCTCTTTCTTCACGCGGTCCGGGTTCGCGTTCGGCACATCGATCTTGTTCAGCGCCACGACGATGGGCACTCCGGCCGCGCGGGCGTGGTCGATGGCCTCTTTCGTCTGCGGCATGACGCCGTCGTCGGCGGCGACGACGAGCACCGCCACGTCCGTCACCTGCGCGCCGCGCGCGCGCATCGCGGTGAAGGCCTCGTGGCCCGGCGTGTCGAGGAACGTGATCTCGTGGTCGTTCACCCGCACCTGGTACGCGCCGATGTGCTGCGTGATGCCGCCGTGCTCACCCGCCGTCACCTTCGTCTCCCGGATGGCATCGAGTAGGCTCGTCTTGCCGTGGTCGACGTGCCCCATGATCGTGACGACGGGCGCCCGCGGCTGCAGCTTCGTCTCGTCTTCCTGGATCGTCTGCTTGCCCGGCGCGCGCTCGACCGTAACTTCGGCGTGCTCGGCCGCGTGCGCCTCCGCCGGCTCGAACCCCATGTCCGTCGCGACAATCGCCGCCGTGTCGAAGTCGATCACCTGGTTGATCGACGCCATCACGCCGTTCTTCATCAGCTCCTTGATGACTTCCACCGGGGACACGGACATCAGGTCGCCAAGCTCTTTCACCGAGAGCACGCGCGGTATCTCAATGGGAGTCTTCGGTTTTGTTTCTGCTGCGTCTGTCGTCATTCCAACTCGCTTCGTATCGTCATCGCCGGCCTGGCGTCTTGCATCGATCTCTCCCCTAAGCTCCCCTTCCCTCGAGGGAAGGGGTCGGGGGTTAGGTCTCCCCTTCCTTCCCAGGGAAGGGGCCGGGGGTTAGGTCCGCGGCATGCGCCTTCAGTTGCTCGAAGTCCTCCGCCGCGACCGCAACCTTCAGCGCGCGGCCCAGCCGATCCTTCTTCAGCGCCTCGTCCCAACACTCGCGAGATTCATGGACGTAGGCGCCGCGGCCGTTCTTCTTGCCCGTCGGATCCAGCTCCACCCGCCCGTCGGGAGTGCGGACGACGCGCACGAGGCCGCGCTTCGCTTCTGTGCTGCGGCAGGCGATGCACGTCCGCTGCGGCACCCGCCGCGGGCGGAGGGCGCTCTTCCCTGCAGCCATCTTACTTGATCAGGTCGGCGTACTCGTCGTCTTCCTCTTCGTCGTCCGGGAGGATGACGCGGCGAGCACCGCCGCCCTTCTTCTTCTTCAGCGCCGCGATGCGCGCAGCCTCGTCCTCGGGACGCGTCCGCTGCGGCGGCCCCGTGCCGCGCTTCTTCTGAGGCGCCGGCTTCAGCTCCTCGATCATCGGCCGCACCGTCATCTCTTCCGCGAAGCGTAAGCCGCCCGTCTTGCTTGCCGGCGTAGGCACCGGTGCCGGAGCAGGCTCAGCGACGGTTGCCGCCGGAGCAAGCGGCTCCTCCGCACCCTCTTCGCCCGCCGCATCGCGGTCCGCGTACTCCAGCGCGATCTCCTCTTCCGGAGTCAGCGCGCGCGTGGTAGCGGCGATGCGTGCTTCGTCGGCGACAGCGGCGGCAGCCAGCTTCGACCGCCGCAACGCTTCCTCGCGCGCAGCCGCAGCCGCCTCTTCTGGCGTGATGCCCTTCTCCGCCAGCTCGGCCTCGTACGCGGTCTCGCTCTTGATGTCTATGCGCCAGCCCGTCAGCTTGGCGGCGAGCCGCGCGTTCTGGCCCTCCTTGCCGATGGCCAGCGACAGCTGGCGGTCCGGCACGACGACCTCCGCCGTGTTCTCGTCGTTGACGGTGACGCTGACGACCTGCGCGGGGCTGAGCGCGTTCGCGACGAAGCGCGATGGCTCCGGGTCCCACACCACCACGTCGATGCGCTCGCCGTTCAGTTCGTTCACCACGTTCTGGATGCGGATCCCGCGCATGCCGACGCACGCACCCACCGGGTCGATGCCCTCCTGCCGCGAGTACACCGCTACCTTCGATCGATATCCCGCCTCGCGCGCGATCGATTTGATCTCGACGATGCCCTTGAAGATCTCTGGCACTTCCAGCTCGAACAGCCGCTTCAGCAGGTCCTTGTGCGTCCGCGTGACGACGACCTGCGGCCCCTTCGCTGCCTTGAACACCTCCAGCAGCATCACCTTCAGCCGCTGCGTCGCGCGATAGTGCTCCGTGCGCACCTGCTCCGGCGGCGGCAACACGGCCTCCGTCTTGCCCAGGTCGATGATCACATTGCGGCCCTCGAGCCGCTGCACCACGCCCGAGACGATGTCGCCTTCCTTGCCCGCGTACTCCTCGTACACGACCTCGCGCTCTGCTTCGCGCAGCCGCTGCAGCACCACCTGCTTCGCCGTCTGCGCAGCGATGCGTCCCGCGTTCGCCGGCGCCGCCTCGAACTCCAGCACGTCGCCGATGCCGGCGTCCGGCCGGATCGCGCGCGCTTCCGCGACCGTCATCTGGATCTTGTCGTCCTCGACCTCTGCCACGACGTCCTTCGTCGTGTAGACGCGCATCGAGCCGTCCTCGGTGTTGATCTTCACGACGACGTTCGACTGGGCGAGGTTGTCTTTCTTGTACGCCGATGCCAGCGCCATCTCGACGGCGTCAAACACCACCTCTTTCGAGAGGTTCTTCTCCGCCGCGAGCTGCGAGATTGCTGTGATGAATTCGTTTTTCATGTCGTACCGGCACTACCCCTGACGAACAAAAGAGTGGGCGGAAGCCCACTCCTGAAAGAAACCTCCAGAGTTCACGAGCAGTATACGGCCTCCCGCGCAAGCCTCACAAGCCGCGCCCGGGCTCGGGATGTTGGAGGTTGGATGTTGGAAGTTGGAGCAGCGATGCCTGGAATGGGGAATTCGTTTGGTAATTTCACTTATTTCGCGGCTATCGTAACTCCTCGCCTGCCCCCGTGTTTATCAAGTGAAGCGGCCGGCGGTTAGGTGCCATGTCCTCATCGCGTGAAAAGGGGGCGACGCTCGCCCCCCTCCACTCTCGACGGTTCTTTGGCGACCCGCGCTACGCGTGTGCTGCGGCCGGTGCCGGCATCACGCCTAACTGCGTCATCAGGGTCATCATGTCCATGTACTCTCGTTCTCGGTAGATCTTGCCGTCGCGCACTTCCATGACGTTGCAGACGGGCAGCGTGAGCGTCTTCCCCGTGGGCGCAATCCCCATGAGCTCACCCTTGTGTGTGCCCCGTCCGACGAACTCCACCATGGCCGTGTCGCCGGCCTCCTTGATGTTCACGATGTCGATTCGGCCGTCCGGGAAGGCATCGGCGAACATGTGGGCGACCGCCAGTCCGGCATCGGGGCCCTTTTGCTCCTGGCCATCACCGCCCGTATAGCTGTACTCCGGGTGCATCAGTTCCCGCATCCGGGCAAAATCACGCTTGTTCCAAGCCTCCATGCTTGCTCGCGCAACATCCTTTGCAGACATGTTCTCCATCCTTCTCTGGCCACCTTGAGGCCAGTCGCTATTCTCCGGCGTGCCGGAGTCGTGCACTACAAGACCGCCCCTGCAAGGGTGTCACTCAATGCAAATCGTGGTCTTGTGTGTCTGTGGTGAGTCTATATTACACCCTTCTGTCAATAGCGCATCGTCGGCCCACAAGGCACGTAGTACTCCGTTCCTCACCCGGCATAACGGCACATTGAGGTCGCCCAGGATCGATGGCGCTGGAAGGAATTGCGAGTGTTCTTCGTCGCCATCACGTCGACCTCGCCACCGGAAGGTCGGCGTCAGCTCGCCCGCCATGTCGACCCGATCATCAACGCTGAAACGGGACATGCCGTTAGGCGGGGTGAGGGCCGCGCCGTGTCATCTCCCGCTCGGACTTCGCCGGCCACCCGTCGTACCCTGCCTCCATGCGCCCGCCTCCAACATCCAACCTCCAACCTCCTTCTGTGCCCCTCGGTGTCCTCTGTGGTTTCCCTCTCCGGCACCCCCACCCCCACAGCGCCAGCGACGGTCAATCAGCCAGCAGCCCCAAACCGCCCCTCCCGCAGATTCGGGTACATGGCCGCAAACCCGAAAACCCCCAGAAACAACGGTGAATCAAACCCTGCGATAACCGCAGGCCCGGCTCCCGCTTCTCGTCTCCCGCTTCCCGTTTCCATCCGGCTAGACTGCCCCCACAACAAGCAGGAGCGCCACATGCCCGCCATCGTCGCCGAAGCCCTCGTCAAGCACTTCAGCGCCGACATCCGCGCCGTCGATGGCATCGATCTGGCCATCGATGAGGGCCAGATCTTCGGCTTCCTCGGCGCCAACGGCTCCGGCAAGACCACCACCGTCCGCATGCTCACCACCCTGCTGCGCCCCACGGCCGGCCGCGCGGAGGTGCTCGGCATGGACGTCGGGCGGCAGGCGACCGCCGTGCGGCGCAGCATCGGCGTCGCCCTCCAGGAAGCCGGCCTCGACGACATCCAGACCGGCCGCGAGCTGCTGACGCTGCAGGCCCGCCTCTATCGCGTGCCGCCGGGCGAGCTCAAGCAGCGCGTGAGCGAGCTCCTCCGTATCGTCGACCTCGACGACGCCGCCGACCGGCGCGTGAAGACCTACTCCGGCGGCATGAGGCGGCGGCTCGACCTCGCGGCCGCGCTCGTCCACCGCCCGAAAGTCGTCTTCCTCGACGAGCCGACCAGCGGCCTCGACCCGATCAGCCGCGAGGCCATCTGGCGCTACGTCTCGGAGCTAAACAAGAGCGAAGGCGTGACGTTCTTCCTGACGACGCAGTACCTCGAAGAGGCCGACCGCATGGCCGACGAAGTGGCAATCATGGACGCCGGGCGCATCGTCGCTCAGGGCTCGCCCGCGGCGCTGAAGTCCAGCATCGGCACCGACGTCGTGACGCTGCGCATCGAAGGTGGCGCCGACGAGCTGTCGCGAGCGCAGCAGGCGGTACGCCGGCTCGAGGGCGTGGAAGACGTGCGCATCGTCGATGATGCGGTGATCGTATACGTCCGCGAGGGCAGCACCGCCATCGCGAAGCTCGTGCTGCTGCTCGATGAAGCATCGCTCCGCGCCCGCGAAGTGACGCTCGCCCAGCCGACGCTCGACGACGTGTTCCTGCAGAAGACCGGCCATCATCTGGAAGCCGCCGATGCGCAGGCGGCGCGCGGCGCGGCATTGGGGACGAAAGCATGACCGCAGTACTCACCGACACCTGGTACCTGATGATCCGCGCCCTGCGCGAGACGCTGCGGCAGCCCGCGCTCGAAATCGGCAACATCTTCATCCCCATGTTCTTCTTCGCCGTCACGGTCGGCGCGATAGGCAGCGTCGCCGGCCGCGCGTTCGGCGTGACGAACTACACCGGCTTCCAGATGCCGGTCGCGGTGCTGCAAGCCGTCGCGGGCGCATCCGGCGCGGCGGGCCTCGGCACGGTCACCGACATCGAGCGCGGCTACTGGGACAAGCTGATGCTCACCCCCGCACCCCGCATCTCGCTCGTCCTTGGCCGTCTCGCCGCCGACGGCGTCCGCGTCATGATGCTGACGATCCTGATCGTCGTCGCCGGGCTGATCTTCGGCTCCGGGATGAAGTCAGGGCTGGTCGGCGTGCTGGTGCTCGTGGCGATGGGCGGCGTCTTCGGGCTGGCGTACTCGGGCCTGGGGATGGCGCTCGCGCTCAAGACCGGCAGCGCGCAGGCCGCGCAGCTCGGCTTTCTGATCTTCTTCCCGCTGATCTTCCTCTCGCCCGCCTTCGCGCCAAAGGAGTTCTTCTCCACATGGCTGAGGGTCCTCGCGACCCTCAATCCCGTCACCTACATCATCTAGGGCATGCGCGGCCTCGTCCTCGACGGCTGGGATCCCGGCGCCCTCGCCGCCGCCTTCGGTTCCATCACCGCCCTCGGCGCTCTGACGCTCACGCTGGTGCTGCTCGCGCTCCGCGGCCGGACCGCCTAGTCGCTCCATCGCCGCCACCAATCACCAATCACCAGCGGCGAGCGACCAGCGACCAGCGACCAGAGTCGCTACCCTGAAGCCGAATGGAACCTTCCCGGATACGCAACTTCTGCATCGTCGCCCACATCGACCACGGCAAATCGACGCTCGCCGACCGCTTCCTGGAGCAGACCGGCACCATCTCCAAGCGCGACATGTCGGAGCAGGTGCTCGATGCCATGGACCTCGAGCGCGAAAAGGGCGTCACCATCAAGGCCAAGGCCGTCCGCATGGCGTTCACCGCGAAGGACGGCATCGGGTATGAGCTGAACCTGATCGACACCCCCGGCCACGTCGATTTCGGCTACGAGGTCTCGCGCGCGCTCGCCGCCTGCGAGGGCGCGCTGCTGATCGTCGATGCCGCGCAGGGCATCCAGGCGCAGACGCTCGCGAACGTCTACCTGGCGATGGAGGCCGACCTCAAGCTCATCCCCGTCATCAACAAGATCGACCTGCCTTCGGCCGAGCCGGAGCGCGTCGCCCAGGAGTTGGTCGACACGCTCGGCTTCTCCGCCGACGAGATCCTCTTCGCGTCGGCGAAGGAAGGCATCGGTACGCACGAGATCCTCGAAGCGGTGGTCGAACGCGTCCCGCAGCCCCGCGCCGACGCATCGAAGCCGCTGCGCGCGCTGATCTTCGACAGCAAGTACGACGCCTATAAGGGAGTGATCGCTTACGTCCGCATTGTCGATGGCTCGCTAAGCACCCGTCGCAAGCTGAAGCTGATGTCGACGAACCTCACCGTCGAGTCGCTCGAGGTCGGCGTCTTCCGCCCCGGGCTCGATGCGATACCGGAGCTGCTCACCGGCGAAGTCGGCTACGTCGCGACCGGCCTGAAGAACGTGAAGGACTGCCGCGTCGGCGACACCTTTACCGACGACCTCAAGCCTGCCGCAGAACCCCTCGCCGGCTACCGGCCCGCGAAGCCGATGGTGTTCGCGGGCATTTTCCCGTCGCAGGGCAACGACTATCCGCTGCTCCGCGACGCGCTCGAGAAGCTGCAGCTCAACGATGCGTCGCTGGTCTACGAGCCGGAATCCAGCGGCGCCCTCGGCTTCGGATATCGATGCGGATTCCTCGGGCTGCTGCACATGGAGATCGTGCAGGAGCGCCTCGAGCGCGAATACGATCTCGAACTTCTCGCGACAGCGCCCAGCGTCGAGTACCAGATCACGAAGACGAACGGCCAGGAGATCGCCGTCGACAATCCCGCCGCGCTGCCACCACCGCAGGAGATCCAGGAGATCCGCGAGCCCTTCATGGACATCTCCGTCGTCACGCCCGACCGCTACATCGGCGCGGTTATGGAACTGGTGACGACGAACCGCGGCGAATTCAAGCGGATGGAGTATCTGCAGCACAGCATCGTGCAGGCCGACGGCTCCAAGAAGGGCGAAGGCCGCGTGGTGCTGGAGTATCGCATCCCCCTGTCGGAGATCCTCGTCGACTTCTACGACCAGCTCAAATCACGCACGCAGGGCTACGCAAGCCTCGACTATTCGTTCAGCGAGTACCGCGCGGCGCCGCTCGTCAAGCTCGACATCCTCGTAAATGGCGAGCCCGTCGACGCGCTGTCGTTGATCACTCACCGCGAGAAGGCGGTCGCGCACGGGCGCCAGCTCGTCGAGAAACTGCGCACGCTGATACCGCGGCAGATGTTCGACGTGCCGATCCAGGCAGCGATTGGCGGGCGGGTCATCTCGCGCGAGACGATCCGCGCCATGCGCAAGAACGTGCTCGCCAAGTGTTACGGCGGCGACGTCAGCCGCAAGCGCAAGCTGCTCGAGAAGCAGGCCGAGGGCAAGAAGCGCATGAAGCGCGTCGGCAACGTCGAGATCCCGCAGGAAGCCTTCATGGCGGTGCTACGGCTTGATAAATAGCGTGACGCAACCATTTCAACTCGCGCGCTTCCACTCGCTCCTAAATACCCGCGCATTGGGCCGCAATCTGATATTCGAAGCGACCGTCGGCTCAACCATGGATCTCGCGCGCGATGCTGCACTGCACGGCGCGCCAGAGGGCACGCTCGCGCTGGCCGACGAGCAGACCGCGGGGCGCGGCCGCCTCGGACGGACCTGGGTGACGCCGCCGGCGCTCAATCTCGCATCGACGCTGCTGCTGCGCCCGCCGCGCTCCGTGCTGCGCGAGATAGCGATGATCGCGCCGCTGGCGGTGTGCGATGCGATGGAGGAGATTGCCGGCGTGCATGCTGATATCAAGTGGCCAAACGATGTACAGATCCGCGGCAAGAAAGCCGCCGGCATCCTCGTCGAGACAGACCTCACAGACGAAGCACATTCCTACGCGCTCGTAGGATGCGGCATCAACGTGAACTTCGACCCGAGCGAACACGAGGAGATCCGCAACATCGCTACCAGCATGAAGGCGGAGACCGGGCGCGATATCGACCGCGGGGCGCTGCTGGCATCGTATCTACTGCACTTCGAGCGGATGTACTATGCGGCGCAATCCGGCGCGTCGCCGCTGCAGCGCTGGCGCGAGCGGCTCATCACGCTCGGACAGCACGTGCACGCGTCGTGGCCCGGTGGCGCGGCCGACGGCATCGCGGAGGACGTGAGCCAAGATGGCTCGCTCATCGTGCGCGCGGCGGCGGGAGAACGCGTCACGGTCGAGGCCGGTGACGTCACGCTTCGCGAGTAAGCGGGCGCCAGGGTATTGTTTTTCGACGCGCGTCGCGATATCCAGCGGTGAGCCGGACCGTAAACCGCCGCGCCGTTGCGATGTTCGGCCCTGGTCTGGTACCGTCAAATGTAACGGTAATGTCCGCTTCCCGGAGTCTTCTACCGCGCCTGGCGCACACGACGACTCCAGCGGATGTGAAGCCGATGCCGCACCGGCGGCGTATCGATTCGTGTAGAACGTCGTGGTCGAACCGGCATCCCTTTCACGCCGGAACACAGCGAAGAACCCCACGGCGACAGGAGGTAACACAGGCATGGCGACAGGACAGATCAAGCGACTCGTCCGCGATCGAGGCTTCGGCTTCATCCGGCCGGAAGGGGCATCCGAAGACATCTTCTTCCACAGCTCCTCGCTCCAGGGCGGCGTCTTCGACCAGTTGGACGAGGGCCAGAACGTCGAGTTCGACACGGAGAACGACCCTCGCGACCCGAAGCGCAACCGCGCGATAAACGTCCGCGTAGCCGGCTAGGACGAAACCTCGCGGCAGCTTGTAAGGCTCGGAGTGATCCTCCGGGCCCTTTTTTCTGCAAATGCGTCGAGGCCCGTCACTCGCCTGAGCGGGCGCCTGCGCGGCGAGACGCCGGTGCGCGAACAGGCTTTCCTAGATCTGGCGGAGCCGTGGGCTGGTGATGCCGATGACCAGCACGATCGCGGAGGCGAGGCCGGTGAAGCACGCAACCGTCACCTGTGCGCCGAAGAGGTCAATGAGCGCACCCATCAGCAGGGCGCTGAACGGCGTCAGTCCCTGTACCATCACGTAGAGCGAGAGGACGCGTCCGCGATACGCGTCGTCGACGATCAGCTGGATCATCACCTGATTGAACATCAGGTAGACCGAGTTGGCGATGCCAGCGACCACCAGCAGCCCGAACGACAGCGCGTAGTTGTTCGACAGCGCGAACGCCGTAACGAGCGCCATATAGACGAACGTCGTCCACACGAGGATCTGGCCGCGTTTCTTGATGCCGGTCATGTTCGCCGCAAGCAGCACGCCCACGATCGAGCCATACCCGACCGCCGACGCCAGGAATCCGAACCCGACCGAACCGACGCCCAGCACGTCCTTGGCGAACACGGGAATGAATTGGACGTACGGATAGACCAGCAGGCTGGGCAGCGCCGCCATCGTCACCAGAAGCACGACGTCGCGATGCCCGCGCGCGTAGCGAATGCCCTCCGCGATGCCCCCGAGCACCGTCGTAGTCGAATGACCGACCGGCATGCCGCGCGTCTTTATGCGCGACGTCGCATAGACCGAGAAGCTGTACGCCAGCGCCTGCGCGATGAACGCCGACTGGATGCCGAATGCGCCGATCAGAGCGCCGGCCATCGATGGTCCGACGATGCGCATCGTATTCGAACCGAGCGAGTTCACGGCGACGGCGTTGGGAAGGTCCTCGCTACCGACCACGTCGTAGATCATCACTTGCCGCGCCGGCTGGTTGATCGCATCGCCGAATCCCTCGAAAGCCGACAGCGGATACAGCATCCACACCTCGATGACGTGGGTAACGATCAGTACCGCCAGGAGGGTCGCGGCACTAGCGCTGAACGCCGTCATTACCATCAACACGCTGCGGCGGCTGAAGCGGTCGGTCACCGTACCGGCGAATGGCGAGACGACGACGGCGGTCGTGCCGCGCACGAATCCCACCGCCCCTACTTGCAGGGGCGAGCCTGTGAGGTGGAAGACCAGGTACCCCTGTGCGGCGAACTGGATCCACTGGCCGAGCATCGTGCCGACGTTGCCGATCCAGAGCACCCGGAAATCGGGGATGCGGAGCGACGAGAAGGTGCGAGCGCCGTAGCCCCGAATGCCTCTAGGCGGGTCTGCGGCAAGCAGGGTTGAGCCTTCAGGAGAAGCCACGATGCGCCAATCAAGTTTCGGGAGCGGGAATGGGCCATCGTACCGAACGCCGGCGCGAGGGTGAAGGTGAAGAGCAGTTCACGAAGAGGAGCGGTGAGCCGAAGACTACCTTCGCGTCTCGACGGCGACCCTCTCTTCGAGCGAACGCAGCCAGCCCCGGACGGTGCTCAGCTTCTCATCGAGATCGGCCTTCATCTCGTGAAGCGCGGAGAGCTTGTGGTCGATGATCGCGACCTGGCGCTCAGTGACCTCGATCGCTTTCGAAAGCTTCTCTTTGCGTTCCGAGACGTCGGCGTCGCGCCGGTACTCCGCTCGGATCTGGCTCTTCACTTCCTCAGCCTCGACCATCTCCTTGATGTCGGCCAGCGCCAGTCCGAGCAGGCTCTTCAGCCGTTTGATCTGCTCGACGCGGCGGACATCGTCTTCGGAGTAGAGCCGGAAGCCGCCATCGAGGCGGGACGGGGGCGTCAGTAGCCCTTTCTCCTCGTAGAAGCGAAGCGTGCGCTGCGTGACGCCTGTACGTTCGGCGACCTCGCCGATCTGCAAGTACGCGTGTTCGTCCGGTTCAGGCTCGATCGTCGCGGCTCGTCGATGGGTCATCGTCGCATCCTGGGGACAGTCTAACGCGTACGTGAAGGTTACGGTATGAACGCGGTGTAACGATCTGCAGCGCCACCTATGAGATTTGCGAGTCGAAGTACGAGCGCGCCGCGGCGACGTCAGCGGCGATGGCGGCGGTAAGCGCATCGACGGAGCCGAACTTGACCTCGCCCCGCAGACGGTGGAGGACCTCAATGCGCAACTCTCGCCCGTAGAGGTCGCCCTCGAAGTCGAGGATGTACGTTTCCACAGACGGACGCGCGTCGTCGAACGTGGGGTTGATCCCAATGTTCGTGGCGCCCGCGTAGGACCGGTTGCCCGTGTGCGCGCGCGTCACGTACACGCCGAACGCCGGCAGCGCGCGGTCCGGCGTCACAGCCATGTTGGCCGTCGGGTAGCCGATGATGCGGCCGCGCTCGTTTCCTCGCACGACGGGTCCGCGCAGCGCGAATGTGCGCCCGAGCAGCTGTGCCGCCACCTCCATCTCGCCGTCCGCGAGCGCCTGCCGGATCATCGTCGCGCTGACGCGCCCGGAGCCCGCGCTGAGAGGAGCCCGAAGTACTTCGACCTCGAACCCGAGTTCCGCGCCGATCTCCGCGACACGCTCGGGCGTGCCCTCGCGGCCACGGCCGAACACGTTGTCGGGTCCCATGAGCAGGAATTGCATCTCGAGAGCGCTGTGCAGCATCTCCACGAAGTCAAATGCCGACAGCTCGGCCACTTCCGACGTGAACGTCAACGGTGCGACGATGTCGACGCCGGTGGTGTGCAGCAACTCCACGCGCTCTTCGAAGCTCGAGAGGTAGGCGACGCGCACGGCTGGCCGCAGCACCTGGATCGGCGCGGGATGCAGGGTAACGATGCCACTGGCGAGCCCGCGGATGTCGGCGCACTGGCGCAGCTGTTCGATCAGGTGGCGGTGGCCGCGATGCACGCCATCGAACACGCCGATCGTAATAGCGCTCGGCCGGCCGGCGGCGTTCCGGGCGAGTTCATCCCGCGATAACAGCATGGCAGTAGGTTATAGGTTGCAGGTTGTAGGTCGTAGGTGGTAGACGATGATCCCTCCGTCGGCGCCGCGCGACGGCTTGTACCACTTCGCTATTCACCGACGGCGGAAGTGCAGAGGGCGCAGCGCCTCTGCCGGGGGTCTGGGGGTGTCCCCCAGATTCATCAAGGTTACTCTTGCAGGGTACGCGCCAGCGGACACTGCCGATCTGGCATCGTAGAGCCATTTCGGCACCACTAAGCTAGAATGGCCGTGCCCGTTCAATGTGACAGGAGTCCTTCGCCGGCATGGACAACATGTACCATCTCGATTACGGCGCCATCCTCAAGACGGTGCGCGAGGCCGAGGTCGTCGCCTTCCGCTTCGTCACCGTGCAGGAGCGCCTTCTGCTCGACAACCGGCACAGCGAAGTCGACCCGCCGATGGTGAAGCTTGTGCCGCAGGTGAACAGCGCCGAAGAGCGCTTCAAAAGCCTGAAGATGCTCCGTCCGCGCTTCAAGCTGCCGCCAAAGATCTCGGCGATCTGGTGGCCGCGCTACATCGATAGCCTGGTCGAGACCGGCGTCTGGGACGCGATTGTGCAGCGTATCGTCGATAACGGCTATCCCGCTGCCGCCGGCGAGTGCGATGAGATCTTGCGAGAGCTGCGGCGGATGGAGCGCGCAGAGCTCCTCAACGCCATCGGCGGCGAGGGCTACCGCACGCTCTGGCCGGTCGCCCGCTAGACGGCGAGACCGTGGATCGCGCCCGCTTCATCAGCCTGATTCACGCCGCCCTCCGCGATCTGCCTCCGCCCTTCAAGCGGCATCTCACCAAGATCGACATCGTCGTCAAGCGCCGCCCGGAGCGTGACGATCTGGCCGACGCCGGACTGGCGCGCGGCGAAAGCATGTACGGCTTCTACCGCGGCATTCCGCTGACGGAGCGCGACAGCGGCTACCACCTCGTCGCGCCCGACATCATCCAGATTTACCAGGAGCCGCTCGAGCAGGACTTCCCGGACGAAAACGAACTGATCGCCGAGATCCGTGCGACGGTCCTCCATGAGCTTGCCCACTTCTTCGGCATCGACGACGACAGACTGGAGGAGCTTGGGCTGGATTAGCCGGGTTGTTCATGGCGGGAGGGGTATCTCGATTCTTCACTCGATTACGAGAGCCTGGATCCGTTGCTGTTGCGTGCTCCTCAACGTGACTGCCTCCGATCTCAATGGACGACAACGTCACAGACCAGTTACCGACTGACAAAATCACTGCCCATCTACAACGCCAGGGACTCTGTTTGCCTGCCGCAGGGCCGCTCTGATACGCTCTCGTGGGCCTCCGGGCCTTCCCGTGCCCCAGGAGCGTCTCATGAGCTATGCATCTGCCAGCGTTATTGCGGCCGTCTCCGGCGACAGCGTCGAAATCGATCAGAGCGCGGTGCGCACGGTTGATGCCGAACGCGTCGAGCTCCGGAAGGGCGCGGCGCAGCACGTCCGCGCGGACAGCCTGGAGGTCGCCGAGAGCGCGATGATGAGCGTCCGGGCGACGGACGTGCACCTGAGAGACTGCGCGACGCTCGCGGTGATCGGCGAGAACGTCCGGTTGAGGGAGAGCGCAACCCTGCTACTCCTGGCGCGGCACGTCGAGGGCGACGTGCGGAGCGCGGTGACGCCGGCGGCGGCGTTCGCCTTCGCGCTCGGGACAGTGGTGGGCATCGGGATATTGCGGCGGCTGCGCCGCCGGTAAGGGCGAGGATCTGACATGGCGAACAGTGAATTGCAAGTAAAGGCGCGCGTGGTGCTGGGCAAGAAGGTCGCGCAGCTGCGGCGCACGGGCATCACGCCGGGGAACGTCTTCGGTCACAAGATCGAGTCGACTGCCGTCCAGGCCGACACGGCCGAATTGACGCGGCTGTTGAAGGGGATGACCCGTAACGCCATCCTGAACCTCAAGGTGGATGGGGAGCCCGCGCCGCGCAACGTGGTCATCCGCGCTATCTCGCGCGACCCGGTCTCGACACAAATCCTGCATCTCGACTTCTATCAGGTAAGCATGACCGAGAAGATGAGCGCTGAAGTGCCGATTGTGCTCACGGGCACATCAGACGCCGTCACCACCTTCGGAGGCGTGCTGTTACAGACCCTCGAGTCCATTAGCGTCGAGGCCCTGCCGGGTGACATCCCGACGCAGTTCGTGGCAGACGTCAGCCAGATCACGCAGCTCGAAGGAGCCATCCACGTCCGTGACCTCGCCATCGACGAGACGAAACTGACGCTGATGACCGACCCGGACGTCGTGGTCGCGCGAGTAGCATCACCGCGCGTCGTGGTCGAGGAGACGCCCGCAGCCGTCGAGGGTGAAGTCGCGCCAGCCGATGCCGCGGGAGCACCAGGGGCTGCACCCGCTGCCCCCGCGCCACCGGCGGCGAGCTAGACACGGTCCGGCACACGTTTCGCGACATTCGCCGATTCCGGCAGCAGCCTGGCCTCCGGCGGCCGACAATACCCGTGTTGACCGTTCCCTTCGATTGGAGACGGCTTGAAGCGCTTATTCGTCCTGATTCTCGTCTCGATAGCGCTCCCGACTGCCTGCGGCGGAGACAAGCAGGTGTCGCCCACGCCTACCTCCGTCCGCAGCACCAGCGTTACGCCGACAGCGTCGGCGACAACGGACGCGACACCGACGGCCGTGGCCTCGGCGACAGTTCCGGCCGCCAGGAGTGCAACGGGCTCGGAACAGGCCGTGGGAAGCATCTTCAATACGCTGTTCAGCAGCGGCGCGCTGAATGCCGCCACAGGCAGTGGTGCCCACGCCGCTGGTGCAACGGACGAAGGAGACCTCAGGCTCAAGCAGTACGTTCTAAAAGCGTCGGAGTTCCCGGCCGGCTATGGCGGCGTTGAGGAGTTTTCGTCGCGGGTGCCGGACGGAATATCCACGAGTGGCATGATTGATGTGGCTGCGTCGGTCGCTACGCGGGGCGACATCACCGCCGATGACCCCAAGGACATCTCGATCCTCGCTTCGATGGTGATGAAGCCCCAGGATTTGCAGGCGCTCGGGAACTCACTGGACTCAGCCAAGAGGTTGACAGATCAAGACCTGCAGGATGCCATCACTGGCAGTGCCGGCAGCTTCGGAGGGCTTACGATCAGCGATGCTCACGTCCTCGATGCCTCCGGCCTCGGGGACGGCGGATTCGGCATATCGCTGTCGATGGACCTCGGCGTACTCGCCCCGAAGTGGAACATGCGGATCTACATCTTCGCGCGCGGCGACTACCTCGGTGGCATCGTGCACGTGGCGTTTAGCGATGGGCTCGATGCGGCAGACGGCGATCTCGCGCTGGCCCGCATCATCGACTCGAAGCTGCGGGCGGCGCCATAGGGTTGCACTCCAGGGCGCAGCGGTAAGATGCTAGTGCTTATGTACATTAGCAGTACCGTTGACCGCGGCATGGAGCAACGGCTACACTGAAGCACCCTCACTTCGCAGCACAGGACGAGCAATGGCAGAGAAGCAAAGCTCCCGCCGCGTCAGCACCTCGGGCGATGTCGAGGTTTCCACTTACCTCGAAATCGCACGCGAAAAAGGCGGCGAATCACCGTCCGGCGCCACGCCGCCAATACCCGTGCAGCCCGAAGCCATCGTCGTCATCGACTTTGGATCGCAGTTCTCGATGCTGATCGCTCGCCGAGTGCGCGAGTGCAGCGTTTACTGCGAGTTGGTGCCGCCCGAGGCTCCATGGGAGCAAATCGAGAAGCTGCGGCCGCGCGGCGTCATCCTCTCTGGCGGGCCGGCGAGCATTTATGAGCTGGATGCGCCGAAGATTCCGGCCTGGGTCTTCGAGAAAAATCTGCCGGTGCTCGGTATCTGCTACGGCATGCAGGCGCTGGCGTTCCAGCTCGGCGGCAAGGTCGCCCCATCCGATCAGCGCGAATATGGACACGCCGTGGTGCACCAGGGCGATAACGACTCCCCGATCTTCGCCGGGCTGCCGCGCTCGATCCCGGTCTGGATGTCGCACGGCGACCGCATCGTCCAGACGCCGCCCGGCTTCGAATCGATCGCTTACTCCGACAACTCGCCGATGGCTGCAATGTCGAATGGAGCCGGCATGATCGGCATCCAATTCCACCCGGAGGTCGTGCACACGCCGCACGGCAAGCAGGTACTCGAGAACTTCCTCTACAAGGTGTGTGGTTGCCGCGGCGACTGGACGGCGGGCAACTTTGTCGCCGACGGCATCAACCGCATCCGCAAACAGGTCGGCGCCGGCCGCGTCATCTGCGCGCTGTCGGGCGGGGTCGACTCTGCGGTGGCGGCAATGCTGGTCCACAAGGCAGTGGGCGACCAGCTCACGTGCATCTTCGTCGACAACGGCCTGATGCGGCGCGAGGAGCCGGAGCGCGTCGTCGATACGTTTCACCGTCACATGGAGATCCAGCTGGTACACGTCAATGCCGCGGAGCGCTTCCTGACGCAGCTCAAGGGCATCACCGATCCGGAGCAGAAGCGCCGCATCGTCGGCGAGACCTTCATCCGCGTCTTCGAGGCGGAAGCCGACAAGATCGGCGAGGTCAACTTCATCACGCAGGGCACGACGTACCCGGACGTCATCGAGAGCGCCACCGGCTCCGGGAACGCCGTCAAGATCAAGACGCACCACAACGTCGGCGGGCTGCCGAAGGAGATGACGTTCGAGCTGATTGAGCCGCTGCGCTATCTGTTCAAGGATGAAGTGCGGCAGGTAGGCCTGGCGCTGGGTCTGCCGGAAGAGATGGTATACCGACAGCCGTTCCCCGGCCCCGGGCTGGCCATCCGCATCATCGGTGAGGTGACACCGGAGCGGGTCGCGGTGCTGCAGGCGGCCGACTGGATCGTCATGAACGAAGTGAAGAAGGCAAAGCTGTACCAGGATCTCTGGCAGTCGTTCGCCGTGCTGACAGACACGCGTTCGGTCGGCGTTATGGGTGAGTTCCGCACGTACGGCCACGTCGTCGCTCTGCGCGCCGTCACGGCCGAGGATGCGATGACGGCGGACTGGGCGCGTCTGCCGTACGAGGTGCTCGCACGGATCAGCAGCCGCATCGTGAACGAGGTGCCCGGCGTGAATCGGGTCGTCTACGACATCACGTCGAAGCCGCCCGGGACGATCGAATGGGAGTGACGGCATGACCATCGAGCATGCACCCAGCACAAACGGCCACCTGAAGCAGGACGATGCCACCCGCCGCGAACCGATACCGTCGCGTGCGTCGGAGCCAGAACGAGACGCGGCGTCTGCACCAGCGCCGCATCGCCGCGTGCCATTGGACCTGAGGGGGCTCCTGTTCTCCGCCCTTGTCGGAGCCGGAGTTGCGCTGATCCTGAGGCGCATGGACCGCGGCGCATCAGACTGATGGCGAACACCAACGTACTGCTCATCGGTTCGGGCGCGCGCGAACACGCGATCGCCTGGAAGCTGCGGCAGTCGCCGAAACTCGGCGCGCTGTGCGTGGCGCCGGGGAACGCCGGCGTGGCGGCGATGGCCGAATGCGTGGCGCTCCCCGTGCCGAGCGCCCACGCGACTGAAAGCGAGCTCGACGGATACAGCCAGAACGTCGTCGAGCTGGCGCGGTCGCGGAGGATCGACCTCGTCGTGGTCGCACCGGACGACCCGCTGGCGTTTGGGCTCGTCGATCGACTGGAGGCGGCGGGCATCCCCGCCTTCGGGCCAAACAAGGCGGCGGCGCGGATCGAATCGTCCAAGGCCTTCGCGAAGGACTTCATGCGGCGCCACGGCATCCCGATGGGCGAGGTCGCGCGATTCGACGACTTCGAGGCTGCTCGCGCGTACGTCGAGTCGCGGCCATGCGAGGTCGTCGTCAAGGCCGACGGGCTCCTCGTCGGCAAAGGCACCGTCGTCCCGTCTTCGCGCGAGGAGGCGATTACGGTGCTGCGTTCGATGTTGGTCGATGATGCGATGGGCGCCGCCGGCCGGACGGTGGTGGTCGAAGACATGCTTGTTGGGCGCGAGACATCGGCGATGGCCTTCACCGATGGCAAGACGGTCGCCCACATGCCCTTCTCGTGCGACCACAAGGCCGCATACGATGGTGGACGCGGCCCCAATACCGGTGGCATGGGCGTGTACAGCCCGCCGGCGTGGCTTGACGCCACGACGGCGCAGACCATCCGCCGCGACGTCACCGAGGCGGCGGTGCGCGCCATGGCCGAGGAGGGCACGCCCTTCAGGGGGATCCTTTACCCGGGGATCTTCGTGACCCAGGAGGGCCCCCGAGTGATCGAATTCAATGCTCGTTTTGGCGACCCGGAAGCCGAGACGCTGTTGCTTCTTCTCGATGGAGATCTGCTCGAGATCATGCTCGCCGTCACCGACCGCACGCTCGACAAGGTCGATGTCCGCTGGAGCAGCGATGCCTGCGTAACGGTGATGCTGGCATCGGAGGGCTACCCGGGCGCGTACGAGATCGGCAAGCAGATCGAAGGGCTCGACGACGTGGACGAGGACGTGGTGGTCTTCCACGCCGGCACGAAGCACGATGACAGCGGGCACATCGTCACCAATGGCGGTCGGGTGCTCGCCATCACGGCGAGGGGCGCCTCGATCGCCGATGCGCGCGCGAAGGCGTACTCGAACGTCGAGCGCATACGCTTCGACGGCATTCACTACCGCACCGACATCGGCGCGAGCGAGCTGGCGGTCGAAGTATGAGCGCACTCGTCGCCGTACTTATGGGGTCGAAGTCCGACATAGAGACGATGCAGGGCTGCATGGACACGCTGACGAAGTTTGGTATCGAACACGAGGTCCATGTGATGTCGGCGCACCGCTCGCCCGACCGGGTGCGTGAGTTCGTCTCGTCGGCGCGCGACCGGGGGTTCGAGGTGATCATCGCAGCGGCAGGCGGAGCTGCGGCGTTGCCGGGCGTCTGCAAGTCGTATACGCCGCTGCCGGTGATCGGGGTGCCACTGGCTTCGAGCGAACTGAAGGGCATCGACGCGCTGTACTCAATCGTACAGATGCCACCGGGCATGCCGGTGGCCACCGTCTCGGTGGGCGCCTGGGGCGCGCGGAACGCCGGTGCGCTGGCTGCGGAGATCCTGGCGCTGTCGCATCCTGACGTCCGCAAGGCGTACGACGCCTACCGCGAAGGCCTCGCGTCAGGATAAACTGCCCCGTGAACCCCCCTACTACTCCTCCAGACCTCCGTGGCGTAGCCCCAATCCAATCGTCCCTCTGCGCCTCCGCGGTGAATCCGGTGAGCCCGTGATCGAGCGCTACTCACGGCCGCAGATGGCGGCGATCTGGACCGACGAGGGCAAGCTCGACCGCTGGCTGGCAGTGGAGATCGCCGTCGTCGATGGCTGGGCCGAAGCCGGCCGGGTGCCCGCCGCCGATGCCGAGAAGGTGCGCCGCGCTCGTTACAACATCGCCGATGTCGCCCGCTATCAGGTCGAGACGCACCACGACGTGACAGCGTTTCTCAAGTCGGTCGCCGACAGCCTGGCCGAAGAGGGCCGCTGGGTGCACCTCGGGCTGACGTCGCAAGACGTCTGGGACACAGCGACCGCGCTCCAGCTGCGCGACGCGGCGACGCTGCTTGAGGCCGATCTTTCGGCGTTGCGCGAGGCTGTCGAGCGCCGTGCGGTCGAGTTCAAGGACACGATCTGCATCGGCCGCACGCACGGCGTGCACGCGGAGCCGACGACGTTCGGGCTCAAGCTGGCGGGATGGGTGGCGGAGATCCGCCGCATGCAGTCGCGCCTCGCCGATGCGAAGGCGCAGGTCTCGTTCGGCAAGATCAGCGGCGCCGTGGGCTCGCATGCCACGGTGCTGCCCGAGATCGAGGAGAAGGTCTGCGCGCGCCTCGGCGTCGCCGTCGAGCCGATCAGCACGCAGGTGGTGCCGCGCGACCGGCACGCGCAGTTCGTCAGCACGCTGGCGCTGATCGCCGCCGGGCTCGAGCGCATGGCGACGGAGGTCCGACACCTGCAGCGCACCGAGGTGCTGGAGGCGGAAGAGCCCTTCGGCGAAGGCCAGACCGGCTCGAGCGCCATGCCGCACAAGCGCAACCCGGAGCTGTGCGAGCGCATCTGCGGCCTCGCGCGCGTGCTGCGCGGGTATGCCGTCACCTCGCTCGAGAACGTGGCGCTGTGGCACGAGCGTGACATCTCCCATTCGTCGACCGAGCGCATTACGCTGCCGGATTCGTGCACGCTCCTGGACTACATGCTCGACCTGTTCACGGGCATCGTCGCTGGACTGCAGGTGTACCCGGCGCGCATGCAAGAGAACCTGGAGCTGACGCAAGGGCTCGTCTTCTCGCAGCGCGTGCTGCTGGCGCTGATCGAGACCGGGCTCTCACGCCAGGACGCGTACGGCATCGTACAGGGCAACAGCATGCGCGCCTGGAAGGAGCGGGTGCCGTTCCGCTCGCTGCTCGAAGAGGACCGCAACGTCGCCGCGCGCCTCACTCCCGCTGAGCTCGATGCGATCTTCGACTACAGCGTGTACACGCGTCACGTCGACGACAGCTTCCGCCGTCTCGGTCTCGCGTGAAGGTGGAGCTGCGCGGGCAGCATCAACTTGGCGGCATAGTGGGATACGCGTACCGCATCTACGCACGCAATTTCGCCGTCTTCTTCGGCATCGCGCTGCTGACGGTGCCGCTGCAGATGCTCGGCACAGTCGTGCAGGACCGGGCGAGCGATGCTGAGACCGGCCAGCTGCTCAGCCTGCCGTTCCAGATCCTCGGCGCGCTGGTGACGCTCCTCGTGACAGGCGCGATCATCCACGCCGTCGATGAGATCGCGTCGGGTACCACGCCGGAGTTCGCACGCTCGCTCGACGCGGCGATCGCGCGCTTCGGCACGCTCCTTACATCGAACCTGCTGGGCGGACTGTTGGCGCTGGCGTCACTGATCTTTCTACCGTATTTCGCCGTGCGCTGGACATTCAGCCCGCAGGCCGTTATCATCGACGGGAAGCGCAACTGGGCCGCGCTTGACGCCAGCTCGTCTATCGTAAAGGGGCAGTGGTGGCGGACTGCCGGCATTCTCGGCGTGATCATCCTGATCGCCATCGGGCCGCTGTTGTTGGCGAGCGGCGCTTCCCTCCTGCCGGTTCTGCCCGCCACGATCATCATCAGCGCCGTCGTAGCGTTCGTCCTTCCGTTCGTCATTACGGCGCAGACGTTGCTGTATTACGACCTCAGAGCAAGAAAGCAGGTGGCCGCCGATGTCAGTCCTGATCGAATCGCCGCTCCCTAACCGCACCTACCGGGCCAAGGTGCGCGACACCTACGACCTCGGCGAACGCTTGCTCATCGTCGCCACCGACCGCATCTCCGCGTACGACCTGGTGCTGCCGACGGGCATCCCGGACAAGGGAAAAGTGCTCAGTCAGATGTCGGCGTGGTGGTTCGAGCGCACCAAGAATGTCGTGCCGAACCACTTCATCCGAGTCGCCGACGGCACGCCGGCCGATGACCTGCCGTTCGCCCTGCCGCCGGAGCTGATCGGCCGCAGCACGATCGCGCGGAAGGCCAAACGCGTCGATGTGGAGTGCATCGTGCGTGGCTACCTGTCTGGCTCGGCGTGGGTTGAGTACCAGAAGTGGGGCACGGTCAACGGCCTGCGGCTGCCAAAGGGCATGCAGGAGAGCGAGCAGTTGTCTGAGCCGCTCTTCACACCGACGACGAAAGCGGAAGAAGGGCACGACGAACCGATGACGTTTTCCGACCTGATGCAGGAGGTCGGGCCGGAGTCAGCTCAGGTGCTGCGGCTGAGGAGCATCGCGCTCTACAATTTCGCCGCCGACTATGCGCGGGAACGGGGCATCATCATCGCCGACACCAAGTTCGAGTTCGGCTTCTACGAGGGGGAGCTGATCGTCATCGATGAGATCCTCACGCCCGACTCGAGCCGCTTCTGGGCGATCGATGATTACAAGATCGGCGTCCCGCAGGCGAGCTTCGACAAGCAATACGTGCGCGACTGGCTCAGCCAGAGCGGCTGGAACAAAGAACCGCCCGCGCCAGAACTGCCGCCGGAGGTCGTCGACGGCACAGCGCGCCGATACAGGGAAGCGTATCGCCTGCTGACCGGCCAGGCGGTAGATTAGCGCGCCGGCAGCGTGTCCGCACTCGAGTCAGCTATTTCTTCTCAAGTGTCTCGAGACGCGCATAGATATCGTACTCGACGAGCATGTGGTGCATGACGAAGGCGCCGACGAACGCCAGCGCGAGCACGACACCGCCAACAATGGCCAGCCAACCGATGTCCGCCGCCGCGCCGATTGCCAGCACGATCGCGCCGACCGCTCCGGCGAGCATTCCCGGCAACGGTCCGGCGTGACCTTCCTCGCCCTCTTGCACTCCGTCGACCAGTTTTGACACCAGCATGATCCCTCCCCTGGCATTACGCGCCGGCGCGCTTTGAATTGAGCCAATGCTAACACGCTGCGAAACGCAGGTGTCACGCGACAACGCCCTATGTCAATCAACCCGGGCCGGCCATCGACGGCCCGACTCTATACGCACGCCGGCGCCTTAGCTATCCTGCTGATGATGTACCTCGCACGCGTCTACGTCACTCTCAAGCCCACCGTCAACGACCCTCCCGGCCTCACGATACGCGGAGGCCTGCACTCGCTCGGCTTCGGCAGCGTCACGCGCGTGCGCTCGGGCAAGTACATGGAGATCACGCTCGATGCGGGCTCGCGTGGCGAGGCGGAGACGCAAGTAGCGGAGATGTGCCGCAAGCTCCTCGCGAACCCGGTCATCGAAGACTTCCGCTTCGAGCTGGAAGAGGCAGCCGCGCCCGCCGCCCGTTAGGCTCAGAATCGCGGATCATCAGCGCGGCGCCAGCGCCCGTAGCCATTCAATGGATTGTTCCGCCCGCCCGGCGGCGTCTGGCGCCGTCGGCATGAAGTTCAGCACCGGGACCGTCACGCCTGCGGCGACATACGCCTGGATCTTGCGGCGGCACGTCTCCGCGTCGCCGAACACGAGCAACTCGTCGATCGCGCGCCGGGGGATGGCGGCGGTGGCGGCTTTGCGGTCGCCCGCCTGCCAGGCATCCCACATGGGCCCCAGTGCGTCAGCGCGGCCGAGCCACTCGTGGAACTTCGCGTACACGGGCACGTTCAGGTACGCGGCGATCGAGCGCCGGCCGACGAAGTCGATGATCTGCTCCTGATCGGTCATGCAGACGAAGATGCGACACACAATCTCGACGCCCTCCGGATCGCGACCCGCCTTCCGGGCGCCCGCGCGCGCCGCAGCGACGCACTTAGGCACATCCTCGGCTCCGAGCCAGTTGATGATCGCGCCATCGCCTTCGGCGCCCGCGAGCTGGAGCATGCGCTCGCGGAGCGCGGCGATGTAGATCGGGGGCGGCGGCGCCAGACGCCGCGACAGCCGCATGTTTATGACGTGCACAGACTCGAGGTCCGCGGTCACCTTCTCGCCCTCGAACGCGCGCCGCAGCACGGCCGCCACATCCCGCACCTTGCGGTAGGGATAGTCGAACGCCATGCCGTTCCACTGCTCGACAATGACAGAAGAACCGGCCCCGATGCCCAACGAGAAGCGCCCGGGCGCGGTCTCCGCAACCGCGTTCGCCGACATCGCCAGCGTGAGAGGCGCGCGCGTGTATACGTTGGCGATGGCGGTACCAAGCTGCAACTTTTCAGTCCAGATGCCGGCCAGCGCCAGCGGCGTGAAGCAGTCGACGCCATCGACCTCGAACGACCATGCGTCGGTGTAGCCGATGCGCTCCGCTTCCTGCAGCGCGTCCTTGTGGGCGTGTAACGGAAGCCCGTCAAAGGGAAAGGTGAAACCGAATCGCGCCATGCGCGCATGATCGCCGACCGGTGCGCGAAGGTCTAGGGCGGCCGAGGGTGGGCATGGCGATTGGCTGTATCTCCGTGCATACTCCTATCGACGGAGGACGCATGGACACGTATAAGACCATCGTTAGCAAGCGAGACACGCGCTCGTTTCTCGACAAGTCGCTGCCCGAAGATACGCTTCGACGCATCCTGCAGGCCGGGCGCATGGCAGGGAGCAGCAAGAACGTGCAGCCGTGCCGCTTCATCGTCGTCGATGACCTGCAGGTGAAGGAAGCGATCGCGAAATGCGGCGATTTTGCGGCGTGGATCCCGACGGCGCCGCTGGTCATCGCCATCGCTGTCTCGGCGCAGAGCACACGCGGTGAATACGACGCAGGGCGCGCGTCGCAGAATATGATGGTCGCAGGCTGGGCCGAAGGCATCTCATCATGTCCGGTCAGCATGCACCACGCCGACTGCGCGCGCGCGGCGGTCGGAGTGCCCGAGGACTTCCACATCAGCATCGTGCTGGCGTTCGGATACCCGGCAAAGGCGCAGAAACGCGTGCCTGCGGCAGCGAGGCTGCCGTTCGACGACTATGTCCGCCGCAACCATTGGTAGCGCGTCGCATGCCACGCTCGCCAACAGAGGATCACGAGTGTTCCTGATCTGCGGAAGCGGCCGCTCCGGCACAAGCGTAGTCGCGCTTGTCCTGCACGACGCGGGCATTGCGATGGGTCGCGATCTCATCGAGGCTGATGCGTCAAACACGGAGGGATATTTCGAGGAGCGGCCTGTCGTCGCACTGAACGACGCAATCCTCAACGATGTCGGCCTGGACCATTGGTTCGCCACGGCGACGCGCGGACAGATTCTGGATGCTGCCGTCGCGCGCCACGATCTCATGCGCGCGCTGGCCGCCGAGGCCACAGCCGGCTGGAAGGACCCCCGCTTCTGCTGGACGCTGGAGGCGTGGCTCGAGGTGCTGGCTGAGCGCCCGCGAGTCATCGTCTGCATACGCAGCCCGGTGGAGGTCGTAGAGTCGACCTTGCGGTACTACGCGCTGGACAGTCATGACGCGCGCCGCGCCGCCGAACACACATGGCGCTGCGAGTACGAACGACTGCTCGAGATCATCGACGCCTACGGACTCGACGCGATCAGTATCGACTACGCGGCGCTCTGTGCTGACCCGGTGGTGGCGCTGGCGCCGCTCGCGCGCTTCACGGGGCGCGAACTGGATGCCTCGGGCGTCCGGCCGGACCTGCGGCACCACGCCGCCCGAATACCGGAAGAGTTCGAGGACCTGTACGGGCGTATCACCGCGCTTGGTGGCGCATCAGACGCTACACGTGACGCCGGCGCACCGTCAGCGTCAGGCCCTTCACGCTCGTAACCTTGACTGGCTCTCCTGTGGCGATCGGCGCGTCTTCCGCGACGGCTTTCCACCGCTCACCCTTGATGAAGACGAAGCCGTCGGGGTTGAGGTCGGAGCGCGCGACGGCGCTGGCGCCGATCATGTTCTGTATGCCGAGATAGGCCGGAGCGCGGCGCATGCGGATGATTGCGGTGACAACGGTGAAGAAGAACACAAGCAGCACGAGTCCCACGCCGAAGATCAGCCACCGAGACACCTGGAAATCAGAATTGCTCGTGCTGGTCAGCAGCAGTCCACCGGCGACCAGCGAGATGACTCCGCCGATGCCGAGCGCACCGAAGCCACCGACGAACAACTCGGAGCCGAAGAGGACGAACGCCAGCAGGATCAGGGCGACTCCCGCCCAGTTCACGGGCAGAGTGCCAAGAGCGAAGAACGCAAGGATCAGCGAGATCGCACCGAACACGCCGGGCGCGATCACACCCGGATGCAAGAACTCCAGCAGCAGCCCCAGTCCGCCGAAGCTCAGCAGCAGGAACGCGATATTGGGGTCGCCCAGTAACAGAGACAGACGCTCGATGAACGTCAGGTCGTTCGAAACGAGCGTTGCCGCGGCCAGACCGCTCAGGGTGACCTGCTGGCCGTCGACGGTCACCTGGCGGCCGTCGGCCTGCTCCAGCACGCTATCGAGGCTGTCCGCCGCGTAGTCGACTATGTGCATGTCCACCGCCTCGCTCGTCGACGCGGAGACGCTCTCTCGCACCGCGCGCTCCGCCCAGTCGGCGTTACGGCCGCGCGTCTCGGCGACGCTCCGGGCGTAGGCAGCGGCATTGTTCTCGACCTTCACACCCAGCGTGCCGCCGATGTCGCCGCCGCTCGCGTCGATCGGGTGCGCCGCGCCGATGCTGGTACCGGGCGCCATCGCCGCCACGTTCGCTGCCATCGTGATGAAGGTGCCGGCCGAAGCCGCCTTGGCGCCGCTCGGCGAGACGTAGACGATCACCGGCACCTTCGCGGACTCGATGCGCTGCACGATGTGCTCCATCGAGGTCGACAGCCCGCCCGGCGTATCGAGCTTGATCACGGCGGCCTTCGCGCCGGTGCGCTCTGCCTCATCGATGCCGCGGTCGATGTAGCGCTCCATTACCGGATTGACCTCAAAGTCGGCGGTGAGGATGTGCACGGCGCCGCGTTCATGGATGCGGGGCGCGCATGCGGCTGCGGCGCCCGCCATCAGTAGCGTCGCGATCAGCGCAAGGCGAAAGCTCCGGGAGGGAAGATGAAGCCGGACCGGGCGAGCGTGCGACATGGCGCACCTCCCGCGTCCATTCTGGCACCGCGATCGGCGATGCTGCAACGTTACGAGGGCTGCAACCATGGAGGCTTCACCGGCTCGGCGGCTGGTGTCCTCTTAGGATAGGTTCAGCGTCGACCGCAATCGCATACGGCATGGCAGCCGAATTACACGTGACGCCCACGTGCCCTTGCGGATCGAGCGCAATCAGCCCCGCACTCGCGTCGAAGCGCGTGGTCAGCATCTGCAGCGCCGTTTCGCACGCCTGTTGCGGCGATGCACCGCCGCTGACGAGATCGCACGCGGTCTTGCTGATGAGGATCTTCATCAGCGCTTCACCGTCGCCGGTGGCGCTTACGGCAGCGCTCTCATTCGCTGCGTAGGCGCCGGCACCGACCAGCGGGCTGTCGCCGATGCGGCCCGGCATCTTGTTCGGAATACCGCCGGTGGACGTTGCGGCTGCGATGTTGCCTTGCGCATCCAGCGCGACGGCGCCGACAGTATCGTGTGCATCGACAGTTTCGCCGCGCGCGAGCGGCAGAAGCGCGGCGTTGCTGACGCGCGGAAACCCGCTGCTGTCCGCGAACTGCTCGGCGCCAGCGCCCGCCAGAAACGTATGCGGCGTCTTCTCCATCACCATGCGGGCGAGGCTGATCGGGTTCTGCACCCGTTGCACGGCAGCAACGGCGCCGAGCGAGAGATCTGCGCCGCTCATGATCATCGCGTCCACCTCGACGTTGCCGTCAGACGTGGGATGGCTGCCGCGGCCGGCGTTGAACAGCAGATCATCTTCCAGCACGCGGACCGCCGCTTCGACGGCGGCGACCGCGGTAGCGCCCGCTGCCAGCAGCTCTCGCCCTGCGGTTGCGGCCTGGGAGCAGACCTCGACCGCCCGCGCGAGCCGCTTCGACCCGATTGGCCACGCCCCGGCGCCTCCGTGCACGACGATGGCAATGGTCACGAGCGCCCCGTCCTAGGTCCCGGCGCTGATGGCGTCGAGCGACTCGATCTCGCTCGTGCTGAGGTGCAGTTCGGCTGCTGGAAGCAGCGCTTCGAGTTGATCCGGCGTGTTCGCGCCGATGATCGGCGCCTGGATCGCCGGCCGGGTCAGCTCCCATGCCAGCGCCACCGCCGGAATGGACATCGCGTGTGCGCTGGCATTGCGGTCGAGCGCTTCCACGACGGCGAATCCTTGATCGGTCATGTACTCCTTCGCGCGGCCGGCGCGCTGGCTCTTTGGCAGCGGCTGGCCCTTGCGATACTTGCCGGTAAGGAAGCCGCCCGCCAGTGGGCTGTACGGGATGACGCCGATGTTCTCGCGCACACAGAGCGCGGCAAGCTCCGCTTCATACTCTTTGCGATGCACGAGGTTGTGGTGGGGCTGCAACGTCGAGAAGCGCGGGAGATTTTTCGCTCCGACGACGCCAAGCGCATCGGCAAGTTGGTCGGCGCCGAAGTTGGACGCGCCGACGTACCGCACCTTCCCTGCGGCGACCAACTCGCCAAACACCGTGAGCGTCTCTTCGATCGGGGTGCGCTCGTCGGGCCAGTGGCACTGATACAAGTCGATGGTCTCGACCTTCAGCCGGCGCAGGCTGTCTTCGACCGCGCGCGTGATGTGCGCGCGGCTCAGGCCCTGGCCGTCGTCGCCGCTCCACATTTCGCCGCGCACTTTGGTCGCGAGGACGATGCTGCCGCGATTGCCACGTGCCTTCATCCACCGTCCGATGATCTCCTCGGATACACCGCCCGGATTGCCGGGCGACCAGCGGCTGTACACATCGGCCGTATCGATGAAATTCCCGCCGGCCGCTACAAAAGCGTCCAGGACGGAGACGGACGATGACTCGTCGGCGGTCCAGCCGAATTGCATCGTCCCCAGGCACAGGTTCGAAACGATGAGATCGGTGCTGCCAAGCTGTATTGTCTTCATGCTGAAATCTTACCGACGCGAGGGGTGAGCCGGAATGGTCCGCTGCTATCGCGCCCCCGCCGCGGCGGATACGCTGGCCCGGTGGACGCCCTGCGCGATGGCACCGGTGGCGGCGAGTATCGCCTGCTGCACATTGCGGCGTTCATGTCGCTGTTCGTCATCGGCACGTACGCAGGGTCGTTCGGGCCCGCGCTGCCGTTCTTTGCTGCCGACGTCGGTGTCTCGCTCGACACCGCCGGGCTGGTGCTGACCGCGCTGTTTCTCGGCTCGATCACCGCGTCGGCATCGATTGCGATCGCGCTGCACACGCGAGACGCACGCGCGCTCACGATCGTCGGGCTCGTTGCCGTCATCGTGGGGCTACTGGCGCTGGGACTCGCTCCGAATTGGCCCCTGTTGCTCGCTGGAGGCGTCACGATCGGCGCCGGCGACGGGCTGATGATCGCTGCTCTGCATATCCTTATCGCTGCCACGTCGCGAGATGTGCCGAGCGCGATCAACAAGCTCAACGTATTCTTCGCGTTCGGCGCCATCGCCGGACCGGTTTGGACCGGCGCCGTGCTCGCCACCACCGGCGAGCGGTCGATCGTCTATGCGGGTCTCGCGGCGTTCGCCGCACTGGTGCTGGCTGTGCTCGTCGCCGCACCGGCTCCCCGCGCTGAGCAGACTGTCGCCTCGGACGAGTTCCGGCTGCCCGGTCATCTGACCGCGTGGATTATGGGCGCCGTGTTGTTTCTGTATGTTGGCGCGGAGTTCGGGCTGGGCGCCTGGGTGTCCTCTTACACGCGGGAGACCGCGCACGCGGGCGTTTTCACCAGCGCCTTGCTCGCGTCCGGATACTGGGCCGCCCTGGCGCTCGGCCGCCTGCTCACAGGTGCGTACTTCGCGGGCGGCCGCGACGCCAGCACGCTGCTGCTCATCTCTGCCGCGGGCGCAGGCATCGCGTCGCTCGTGCTGTCGCTGTCGTCCGGCCAGGTGGCGGTCAGCGCGCTCGCGGTCTTCTTCGCCGGCCTTTTCCTGGGTCCGCTGTGGCCCGGCACTGTGGCTATAGCATCGGAGGGATCGATGGCGAAGGCTACCGCTGCCACCATCACCATCGGCAACGCCGGCGGTCTCGCGATCCCGTGGCTCCAGGGAAGAGTACTGGTCGGCGCCGGACCCGCGCAGGGCGTCGCCGTCACGGCGGCGCTATGCGGGCTAATGTTCATCATCGTGCTCGGCTTCCGCACCGGGCGGCGGCGCTTGCTCTGACGCGCCATAGGCATCGGGCGACATCACCGGGACGTCGGACTCAGTCCAGAAGCTGGAAAGCACGTTGAGCTGCTGGTGGGGCGCCATCGGGCTGAACGCGAAGCTCACCCTCACCAGCAGGAACGCTATCGCCAGCAGGACGAGTGGCGACACGATGAGCACGTTGGCCACGCCGAACACCCGTGCCGCCGCGCCCAGCGTCAGCAGCGGCACGATCGCCGCCCCGTTCTTGAGGGAACTCTGCAGCGCGAAGGCGCGCCCCTGGTATGAAAGCGGCACGCGCCGGTTGATGTACGTGTGCACGGACGTTGTGGTGATCGAGAGCCCGAAGCCGAGCGGCAGCGCCAGCATGCCGGCAGTGCGGAGCTCCCGACTCAGATGGAGCCCCAGCAGGCCGGTGACCCGCAACGGATTGACCGGGTCAAGCAGATCGGCCAGGCGTGCGTCGATGAGCCCCAGCAGGCACAGTACCGCCGCGGTGATCGCAAATCCGACGAGTGCCACGATGCGCTCCCCCTGCCACTTGATCAGCGGCGGCGTAGCGGCCAGGGCGAGGACGAGACCCACCGCCGATGGCGCGAAGACGTACACCGCTTCGGCGGGGTCGAGCCCCAGCACCTCCTTCACGTAGATTGGCGCGAGCGTCTGCACGACGATGTTCGCCGTGCCCGCGAGCACCGCGACGAAGATCATCGTCGCCACCGCACGCTCCCGCGCCAGCCACTCGACGGTCGCCCGTAGGCGGATATTCGGTCGGCGCCAGTCCATCGGGCGGCGATGTTGTTGCGTCGTGAGGTCGAACACCCGGCTCGCGGCAAACAGCAGGAGCGCACCGGCGACGTAGAACACGGTCGTTACACCGAACACGCGCACTAGCACCGGCGCCAACACGGCGGTCCCGAACGCCACGCCCAGGTTCGACGCCAGGCTGACGAGCGACGCGGCGGACGCGAGCTGGGCCTCCGACGCTACGAGAGGCAGGACGGCTGATTCCGTGGGCCCTGACACCTGTCCGAGCGCGTGCACGGCGAAGATCAAGAAGAGCACAGCTCCCAGCTCGGTGCCGAAGAACACCGGCACGACGAAGCACAGCAGCGCCTGCAAGTTGTAAATCGCCGCCAGCGCCACCCGCTTCGGCAGCGCATCGGCGACCGCCCCGCCGTACAGTCCGAGAAGAGCCGGCGGCAGAAGCATGGCCGCCCCGACGATCGCCGCCTCGACGGTACCACCGCCACCGCGCACGACGGCGACCAGCGCGCCGTAGGTCAGCGCCTGCTGGCCCGCGTCCGAGAAGAAGCGCGAAGCCAGGATCTGCTGAAATCGCAGGTCCTTCGCGATGGAGGTCTCAGGCAGGAAGAACCAGAGCAGGCGAAACGTGCGTCTCTGGCCGGCGTCGATGAGCGCGTCCGCACGCTCGTACGCACCGTCGAACATCTGGCGCCCGCTTGCCGCGACGCGCCTGCCGCGGCCGAAGCGGCGCTTCGTTTCGCTCATGCCGCGAGTGTAGCGGAGCCCCACGCGACGATGCGCCGCTACGGCGGTGCCGCTGGCGCCAGAAAGCGCGGTAGCCGATAGTCAAACCCACACGCTCGCGGGGCGCAACAACGAAACTGCCTTGAAGAAAGACGTTCTCGCATGGCTGAAATCAAACATCGCACGATGAAGACCAATGGCATCAACATGCACATCGCCGAGGCGGGCAGCGGACCGCTGGTGCTGATGCTGCATGGCTTTCCGGAGTCCTGGTATTCGTGGCGACACCAGATCCCGGCGCTCGCCGATGCCGGTTACCACGCCGTCGCGTCCGACATCCGTGGCTACGGCGGCACGGACAAACCGCAGGAGATCGAGGCCTACGCCATGAAGACGCTTGTCGACGACGCGGTCGGCGTGCTCGATGCGCTCGGCGAGCAGACAGCCGTCGTTGTGGGCCACAACTGGGGCGCGCCGATGGCATGGCAGAGCGCCCTCACGAACCCCGACCGCTTCCGAGCCGTCGTGGGCATGAGCGTGCCCTACACGGGCCGCCCGCCGATGGCGCCGACCAAGCTCTTCGAGATGGCGTTCCCGAACAACTTCTTCTATATTCGCTACTTTCAGGAGCCGGGCGTGGCGGAGGCGGAGCTCGAGGCCGACGTGCGGCGCTCCTTACGGCTCGTGCTCTGTATAGCGTTCGGCGACGCCAGAACCGATGCGGGCCTGATGTCGAAGCCGAGGGATGCCACGTTCCTGCAAGGACTGGTGGAGCCGGAGCGACTTCCGTCGTGGCTCACCGAGGCCGACATCGATTACTACACCGGAGAGTTCCAGCGGTCGGGATTCCGGGGACCGCTGAACCGCTACCGTAGTATGGACCGCGACTGGGAGCATAGCCCCGAGCTCGAGGGCGCGAAGGTCCAGCAGCCGACGCTCTTCATTGCCGGCGAACTCGACCCGGTCATCAGGAATCCGTCCGCCATCGAGACGATGAAGCAGAACATCACCAACCTGCGCGACGTCGTGCTGCTGCCGGGTGCCGGGCATTGGACGCAGCAAGAACGGCCGAAGGAAGTGAATGCCGCTCTCATCGACTTCCTGAAGGGACGGTAAGCATGCGGATCGGAGTGATGCTCGGAGAGGGCGGCGTCGAGTCGCAGGTCAAGCAGGTCGTCGCGGCGGAGAACGACGGCTTCGACAACGTCTGGTTCGGGCAGGTCTTCGGGCTCGACGCCATGACGGTGATCGCGATCGCCGGCGGGCAAACCTCGCGCATCGAGATGGGCACGAGCGTCGTGCCGACGTACGCACGGCATCCCTTCGTCATGGCGCAGCAGGCGATGACGGTACAGGCGGCGACGGGCAGCCGGTTCGTGCTCGGCATCGGCCTCTCGCATCAGCCCGTCATCGAGGGCATGTGGGGCATGTCGTACGAGCACCCCGCGCGTCACATGAAGGAATATCTTTCGGTGTTGCTACCGCTTGTCCGCGAAGGCCGCGTCTCCTTCAGCGGCGACGTCTACCGCACCGCGGGCGCCATCCGCGTGCCGGACATGAAGCCCCTGCCGGTGATGATCGCCGCGCTGGCGCCGAGGATGCTGCGGCTCGCGGGTGAGATGACCGACGGCACGGTGACGTGGATGACGGGCGTAAAGACGATCGAAAACCACGTCGTGCCGTCGATTCATGCGGCTGCGAAAGCAGCCGGCCGGCCGGATCCGCGTGTCGCGGTTGGGCTTCCGGTCTGCGTCTCCGAGGACGTGGCGGCCGCGCGCGAGGTCGCGGCGAAGGCATTCCAGATTTACGGGCAACTCCCGAATTACCGACGGATGCTCGATAAAGAGGGTGCCGGGGGGCCGGCCGATGTCGCGATCGTAGGCAACGAAGGGCAGGTGGAACGGCAGATCCGCGCCGTCGCCTCCGCCGGCGCCACAGACTTCTTCGCGCCCATGTTTCCGGTCGGAGCCGACGCCGCGGCCTCGCTGGCGCGTACCAGGGCGCTGCTGCGGAGCCTCGTTGGCAACGTCTGATCGGGCACCCTTAGCCCAGCGCGCTCTTGTGGACTCGGCCGCCCTGCATGATGAGGCGTAGCCGCTCCTTGTCCTGGAGGATCTTGATGTCCGCCAGCGGGTCGCCGTCGATGATGAGCACATCGGCGAGCTTGCCCCGCTCGAGCGTGCCAACGTCTGCCTGCATATGGATGCAGTCGCTCGCGGTTTTGGTCGAGGCCACGAGCGCCTGCATAGGCGTCATGCCACCCTCGACCATGCGCTGCAGCTCTTCGGCATTGTGGCCGTGCGGCCCGACGCCGCTGTCGGTACCCATGGCCACCCGCACGCCAGCCTTCACAGCCATGCCGAAACTCCGCTGGTGGTCCTCCATCACTTCCTTTGACTTACGGAGCGACTGCGGCAAGACGCTGCCGGGGCTGCGCTCGGCATTGCGAACCACCCAGAGCGGTGCGACCAGCGTCGGCACCAGGAACGTCCCGCGCTCCTTCATCTCACCGATCACCTCGTCGTCGAGAAACACGCCGTGCTCGATCGACTCGACTCCGGCACGCACCGCGTTCTTGATGCCCTCTGTGCCCTGCGCGTGCGCCATGCAGGTTTTCCCCGCCGCTCGCGCTTCTTCGACCATGACGGCGATCTCGGCCGGGGAAAATTGCGTATGGCCGGGCTCATCGGCGGGGGAGAGCACGCCCCCAGTCGAGCAGAGCTTGATGAAGTCCGCGCCGGCGCGAAGCAGCTCCCGGACGGCCTTGCGCACCTGGTCGGGGCCGTCGACGACCGTCTCGGGCCACTCCGGGCCCCACGAAGCGCGCGTCCGGACGCCTGAGGGCATGGTGCTGTCGCCGTGGCCGCCCGACTGCGAGAGGATGGCGACGGCGATCTTCATGCGAGGACCGGGTATGAGCCCGCGGTCGATGGCCATCTTGAAGCCCTGCGGCGTCATGCCCGCATCGCGCACCGCCGTCACGCCGGCATCGAGCGTCTCTCGCGCGTTCCGGGCGCCGTAGAAGGCCTGCAGGGTGGGCGGCGTCAGCAGGCGCTCCTGTAAGGCCGCCGGCTGGAAGAGCATGTGCACATGGCAATCGATCAGGCCCGGCATGATCGTGCCGCCCGAGGCGTCGATCATGGAAGCATCGCGCGGCGGCTCGATGCCGACGCCCACAGCGGTGATGCGACCGTTTTCCACGATCACGGTTGCCCCGCGCACGGGATCGGTGCCGGTGCCGTCGATGAGGGTGCCGTTTGTGATCGCCGTCGTAGCCATACAGCTCCTCCGTTGCGTCCCATCGTACGAGATCGCCGTACTGAGGCAGCGCCTGGCCGGCGATTCTTGCGAGCAGACGATCCGGCTGGCGGTTTCCGGAGAGTTTCGCCATCATGTCACCGTTGGGCGAAGACAACGAATTTTGGCCCGAGGACCATGCCATGTGCAGAAGCATCAAGACGCTGCGCCGGACCAATGAGCCCGCGACCGAAGAAGAGGTCCGCGCCGCCGCGCTGCAGTTCGTCCGCAAGGTCAGCGGCTATCGCACGCCGTCACAGAAGAACGCTGACGCGTTTGAAGCGGCGGTCGACGAGATAAGCGAGTCCTCCCGCCGTCTGCTGGAGGCGGTGCAGGCCGCACCATCGAAGCCGACGGCTCCCTAACGGGCGACCGGCTCAGCCCGCTTGTACTGATCGACGAACTTGAACTCGGCCGCCTGCGTCAGCTTGACGTAGCTGCCGAAGCGCTCGTCCGTGCCATCCGCAAGGTCCAGCGGGTCGAAGTGCTCGTCCGGCTCTGGCCCAAACTCGCGCACGATCTTGTACATCGTGTTGCGCTCCGCGGGGATGCGCCCCATCTCGCGGATCAGCGCGCGCATTTCGCGCGGCGCCATGCGCTGTCCGTAGATGGCGCCGGCCGAGGTCGAGATGCTCTCGTTGATCAGCGTGCCCATGAAGTCGTTGCAGCCCGCATTCAGCGCCATCTGCGCCAGCTTCGGCCCCTCCTTCACCCACGACGCCTGCAGGTTCGGGATCCAGTTGTTGAGCATGATCCGGGACACCGCGTACATCTTCATCACTTCCGCGCCGGTCGCGCCGGGACGGATGTTCGGCACGAGCCCCTTGGCGTACATCGGCGCCTCTGACGCGATGAAGCTCAGCGGCACGAACTCCGTGAAGCCTCCCGTGTCGCGCTGGATGTCTCGGAGGAGGCCGATGTGCGCCGCCTTGTGCCGCGAGGTCTCGACGTGCCCGTACATAATCGTCGACGTCGTGCGAATGCCGATGCGGTGCGCCGTCGTCACGACCTCTACCCACTGATCCTTCGTGATGCGCCCCTGCGAGATCACGTCGCGCACGTCCTGATCGAGGATCTCCGCGGAAGTTCCAGGCAGACTGCCGACGCCGGCGTCCTTCAGCGCCAGCAGGTACTCCTCGATCGAGCAGCGCGCGCGGACGGAGCCGTACAGCACCTCCTCCGGCGAAAAGCCGTGGATGTGCATGTCGGGCATCTCTCGCTTGATCGCCTTCGTCAGTTCGACGTAGTAGTAGCCGTCCATCTTCGGCGGCAATCCCGCCTGCACACACACCTCGCGTGCCCCGAGGTCGTAGGCCTCGCGCGCGCGCCGTACGACTTCCTCCATCGGAAGGAAGTAGCCCTCTTCTTCACGATGGTCGCGGCTAAACGCGCAGAAGCCGCAGTGCTTGATACAGACGTTTGTGAAGTTGATGTTCCGGTTGATCACGTACGTCACGACATCGCCCACGGTGCGGCGACGCAGTTCGTCGGCGGTGAGCATCACCGCTGTCAGCGCTGGACCCTGCACATCGAACAGCACCACCGCCTCATCGACGGAGATATCCTCGCCGTCGAGCGCGCGGTCCAGAATGCGTTTCACGTCTCGCTCGATCGGCAACGCGATTCGGTTCCAGTCCTCTTTGCTCTTTGCCTTTTGCTCTTTGCTGCCGCCGACTACCATCGCTCTTCCTCCCGCTTGACGAGGCCGTCGCAGTCGGCCAGTTGCGTTATTCGAGGCCGGATCGCGTCCGGGATAAACCCCTCGAACCTGTCGTCTTCTCGCACGTACTCCGGATACAGCCCGAACCGCTCGCGCAGCTCGAAGCCAGCATCCGTGCACGTCTCCTTCAACTCACTCAGGTTGGGCCACGGCCGCTCCGGATTGATGTGGTCCTTCGTCACCGGGGAGACGCCGCCCCAGTCGTTGATGCCGGCGAGCAGGTACATACCGTGGGCGTCCGGCGTCAGGTTCGGCGGTGCCTGGATGTTCATTTGGGTCCCCAGGATCAGGCGCGCCGTCGCAATCGTCCGCAGCATCTCGAACACGCTCGGCTCGTCCCTATGCCGCATGGCGATGTCGTCTTTCACGCGGAAGTTCTGGACGATCACTTCCTGGATCTGATGATGCTCCTGATGCAATTCCTTGATGGCGAAGAGCGAGTCCACCCGCTCCTCGCGGGTTTCCCCGATGCCGATGAGGATGCCGGTCGTCCAGGCGACCTTCTGTTCGCCCGCGTAGCGCATCGTCTTGATGCGCTCTTCGGGTATCTTGCCGGGGCAGTTCCAGTGCGCGGCGCCCTTCTCGTGCAGCCGCATCGAGACCGTCTCGAGCATCATCCCCATCGATGCGTTCACCGCGCGTAGCGACGCGATCTCTTCCGGCTCCATGATGCCCTGGTTCGCGTGCGGCAGCAGACCCGTCTCGCGCAGCACCAGCTCGCACATCTCGCGCAGGTACGACGACATCGTCTTGTGCCCGAATCGCGCAAGATCATCGCGCACGAAGTCGTAGATCTCCTCCGGCCGCTCGCCGAGCGAGAACAGCGCCTCCTTGCACCCCTGCCGCTGGCCGGCGCGAGCCACCGCCAGCACCTCATCCGGGCTCATGGTGTGGGCGATGGGGTCGTGCGGGCCGCGCGCAAACGTGCAGTAGCCGCACTTTTGCCGGCACAGATTCGTCAATGGAATGAAGACCTTGCGTGAGTACGTGATCGTCCGGCCGTGCCCCTGGTCGCGCAGCCGGGACGCCGCCGCCATGATCGCCGTGAGCTCCGTCGCGTCCGCCGAGATCAGCCGATAGCCGTCGGCGAGCGTCAGGGGCACGCCGGTGAGGGCGCGGCCGATGACCTCATCGAGGTCACTCGCGGGCCGTGTGGGCACTTCGATCACTTTGGATCCTAAACGGTGACAAAAAAGCCGCGCCGCGAAGCCATCTCCCACGGAGATGCTCGACGGCCCGGCGACTGGCTCATACCGCCAGCAGGTGTGACCCGCCAGGTCAAACAACAGACTACGCGATCTTAAGTACTGCGCACGGGCGCGTCAAGGCGCGTTCGAGGTACAAGCTGTCAGCTACTGGCGGCCAGCAGGGATCCTATTTGCACCCGATGCTCAGCCTCGTGCTCGACGATCGACGCGGCGATCTGCGCGACCGTCATCGTGCCGCGCAATTCATGCTCGCCCGCGAGCGTCCACTGCTCCTGGTTCAGGCTGCGCAGGACCCCGACGAGCTCACGGCGCCGCAACGCGAATTCGGTGAGCTGTTCGGCGATGGAAACGCCGGCAGCCGCGGCCAGCCCGGCCCACGCTCGTTCGTCGAACGCGGCGAGAGGGGCGCCCGGCCGGATCAAGACGTGCAGCACGCGCGGCGCGAGGATCGCATCGCTCGCGCGCAGGTGACCGATGCTATCCGCCAAACCCCATTCGCCGCCACCACGAGGTGCCTCGACCAGACCTTTGCCGGCCACAGTCAATGCGTCGCCCAGCCAGCGGTGCGTCGCCTCGAGCGCGCTGATGATGTCTTCTGCTTCGTCGTTCATCACCGTGCGATGATATCCGACGTGCTAGGATCGCGGCGTGACGCCTTTGATCCGCGCAGCGCGCACACCGGATTTACCCGCCGTCTTCGATCTGCTGGCCGCGTGTTTTCCGGAAGCATCGCGCGAGCTGTTCGTTGCGCAGACCGAACGCGACTCGACCTTCCGGCTGCGCCACGGCCGCGTCGCCTTGCTCGATGGCCGCGTCGCCGGCTACGTCCGCATCTTCGCGCGCACGATGCTGGTGCGCGGCGTCCACGCCCCGGCAGGCGGTATCGGCTCTGTCGCGACACATCCGGATGCTCGGGGCGCCGGCATCGCCACCGCGCTCATGCGCGACGCGATCGCCGAGATGCGCCGCGAGGGGATGCGGGTGTCCTACTTGTTCACAGGCATCCCCGAGTTCTACGAACGGCTCGGCTATGGCATCGTCGGCCAACCTTCCTTCGACGTCGACCCGCGAGAGGCTGCCTCTGCGCCGAATTCCGGCCTGCACGACGTGCGGGCCATCGACGAGAGCGAGATCCCGCAGCTGCTCGCGATCTATGAGCGCGCCGTCGCAATCCGGACGGGTGCGGTCGTCCGCACGAAGCGCACGTGGCGCGACGCAGCACGCTGGCTTAGCGAGGATTCAGGCGGCTGTTTCGTCGCCGAACGCGACGGGCTGCGCGTTGGTTACATCCGCTCCCGCTGCCGCGAGCGCGGCCACCAGATCCTCGAGGCGGAGTGCCTCCTCGGACATGAGGGTGCGATCGGCGCTCTGCTCGCGGCCGTCGCCGGTCGCGCGGTCGAGCACCGCGAGGCGATCTACGCACTCGTCCCCGACGATCACTCGCTCGCCGCGGCGCTTCGCCTGCTTCCGTCCACCCGTGAGTCCGCGCTCCCCACTCACCCGATGATGGTGCGGGCGCTCGTCGACGATCCGAGGCTCGACGCCGCGTTCGGCGGCGAGCCGATGCACTACTGGAACTCCGACCGCATCTGAAGCGAGGTGCTGTGGTTCGAATCGCAGGCACGTCCTACACTGAACGCGCACCGGCACCATCTGGACCTGGAGTAACTGATGACCACGATCACCCCTGCCGCCGAGCGCACGCGGCAGCTGCTGGAAATGACCGGCCAACTGGCCGACGACTTCGCCACACGCGCCGACGAGCACGACCGCGACAACACCTTCCCCTTCGAGAACTTCGAGAAGCTCAAGCAGGCGAACTACATCGCACTCACGATCCCGGAGGAGCTGGGTGGCCTCGGCGGCACGCTGCTGGACTTCGTGCTCTGCCAGGAGCGGCTGGCGCAGGGCTGCGGCTCGACCGCCCTCGCCGTCAATATGCACCTGTTCGCGCTCGGCTCCATGATGGAGAACCTGGGCAACCTGGACATGACGTCGAAGCTCATGGCCGGCATGCTGGTCCAGGGCAAGCTGATCATCGGCGGCGGCTTCACCGAAGCCGAGATCGGCGGCAACTGGGGCTTCCCCACCACGACGGCCGTGCGCGAGGAGCGAGACGGCCTCAAGGGCTTCCGGCTGAATGGACGCAAGACCTTCACTTCGCTCGCGCCGATTATCGACCTCTTCTCCGTCAACACCTCGACCACCGACGACGACGGCAACGCGGTGATCGGGCTCTTCGTCGTGCCGCGCGGGACGCCCGGCATCGAGATCGTCGAGACCTGGGACACGATGTCGATGCGAGCGACCGCCAGCCACGACATGGTGATAAAGGACTGCTGGGTGCCAGAGCAGATGTGCGTCGGTCTCCGCGCCCCGGGCGACACCGATGTCGGCGCGAATGTCATCCTGGCGTGGTTCTGTTGCAGCGTGGCGTCTGTGTACCTCGGTGTCGCCACGGCGGCGCGCAACTTCGCCGTCGACTGGGCACGCACCCGGAAGCCGGTGCTGTTCGAGCGGCCCATCGGCCACTTCCCCGGCGTCCAGTTCCACGTCGCGGACATGGAGATCGAGCTCGCCGCCGCCCGCGCCCTGATCCGGCAGACCGCGACCGAATGGATGGCCGGCGGCCTCCGCACACGCGATGACCTCGCCCGGATCATCCTCCCCAAGTACCACGCGACGAACGCCGCGGTCCGCATCGTCGACCAGGCGATGACCATCGTCGGCGCGCCCGGCATCTTTCGGCGCCACCCGATGCAGCGCTACTACCGCGACGTGCGTCCCGGCCCCTTCCACCCGATGACCAACGACGTCGCCCGCGAGCTCATCGGCAAGACCGCGCTCGGCATCCCGATGGAGTTCGAGCCGCGGTGGGCGTGAGCCCGAACGCTGGCGAATCGGGCGAGCCTTAACCCGACGCTCATCGCCGTGAACCGGTTGATAACGAGCGCCGTCTACTATCTGCCCATGAGCGATGAAGAGCGGCTGCGGGTGAGCGGACGGACGTACCGCATCCGCAACGCCGAGACGCAGACTCCCGAGCACAGCCGGCTCGCACCACCGCCCACGATCCTTCGGTACGAAAGCTGCTCCTGGGCAACCGGTTCGCCTCTGGACCGCAGCGCCACACCGAGCGCGATCGCCTCGACTCCGACTAGCTCTCCCTCGACGGGCCGTGCCTAGCGGCCCATCCCTCCCCGAAGAGCCACGCTTGCCCGGCGTGGCTCTTCACTTTGTTGCGAATCCTTTGCAACGACCGTCCGCAGCGGGTCTCGTAACATGTTTGAAGTACCTGGCTTGCGAGGCGTCCTCGATACTGGGTTGAGAGATGGTCCGCTGCGCCGCATCGAGTATCGCGCGAAGAGAAGATGGTTGGGAGATGGAAGGTGGTTCATGAATCGGATTAGCACACTGGCAGTCGTCGTGCTCAGCATGGTGCTTGGAGCAGCAGCCGTGGGGGGCATCAGCTGGGAGCGCGGCGGCAGCAGCAGCACCAAGAACGCGGCGGCAGCGCCGACAACCACTTCGAGCCAGAACGCCAGTCAGAACGCCACCAGCCAGCTCGCTCCGACCGATGACTTCACGGCGCTCTACGACCAGGTTCGGCCCTCCATCGTGCGCATCACGACGGGGCAGCAGCAAGACGACCCGTTCCAGAATGGACGTGAAGGCCTCGGCTCCGGCATCGTGCTCGATACGTCGGGTCATATTTTGACGAACTACCACGTCGTCACCGGCTTCAACACCGTCACAATCACCTTCTCGGACGGAACGGTGGCCCAGGCCGATGTCGTCGGCAAGGATCCAGGCAATGACATCGCCGTGGTCAAGTCCGACGCCGCATCGAGCGAGCTCCATCCTGCCACACTCGGCGACTCAAGCGCGGTCAAGGTGGGTTCCGTCGTTGCGGCGATCGGCAATCCATTCGGGCTGGACGGATCCTTCACCACGGGCGTCATCAGCGGCCTCGACCGCACGCTGCCATCGAGCAGCAATGGGCGACCGCTTCGCGGCCTACTGCAGACGGATGCTGCGGTGAATCCAGGTAACTCCGGCGGCGCCCTGTTGAACACGAAGGGCGAGATCATCGGCATCAACACGGCCATCGAGAACCCGGGCGGCAACTCATTCGCCGGTGTTGCTTACGCAATTCCGATCAACACGCCGAAGCACTTCCTGACCCAGCTCACCAGCGGCGGCGCAATCACGCACGCCCGGCTCGGCATTTCCGGCACGACGCTCACTGCTAGCGAGGCGCAGAAGCTCGGCGTGTCGCAAGGAGTCGTGGTTGTTCTCGTCGAGAGCGGCAGTTCAGCCGATAAGGCCGGCCCCAAGTCATCGTCGAACGGCACAGGCGACGTGATCACGGCGATCGACGGCCACTCGATGAAGACGTTCGAGAACCTGGCCGATTACATCGACGGCAAGAGCGTCGGTGACCAGGTGAAGCTCACGGTACACCGTGACGGCAAGGACATCGAGCTGAGCGCGACGCTGATGGCATGGGACAGCTCAGCGTAGGTTATAAGGCGCCCGCCGAAGG
>JALYKW010000071.1 GCA_030774575.1 Chloroflexota bacterium
GTGCACCTCTGCTCCGGGAACGACCTGGCTAGACAGTCGCCTCCTTTCCTCGGTTTCCCAACGGTCCTTTAGCGCGCCGCAACGGTGCGGCGCAGAAACGTTGGCAACTCTGTGTCGCGCGGGTCAGCCGTTGCGGCGGCGACGCCTGCCAGCGGCCCAGGCTGGTCGTTGACCCCGTCATCGTCCGGGTTGGTCTTGCGGTACTGCTCAGGAATCGAGTTGACCGCGACGGGCCGCGCGAAGCCGGTGGCGATCAGCGTGATCTGCACCTCGTCGCCGAGCGACGCGTCGATGGCGGTGCCGAAGATGATCTCTGCGTCCGGGTCGACGACGCCTGAGATAACCTCGGCCGCAGCGTTGATCTCGTGCAATCCGAGACCTTTGCCGCCGCTGATGTTGAACAGCACGCCCTTCGCGCCGTCGATCGAGACCTCAAGCAGGGGGCTCGAGATAGCCATGTGGGCGGCGTCGGCGGCGCGGTTAGCCCCGCTGGCGCGCCCGATCGCCATAAGGGCAGGTCCGGCCTCTGACATGATCTTGCGCACGTCTGCGAAGTCCAGATTGATCTCGCCCGGTAGCGTGATGATCTCGCTGATGCCTCTGATGCCCTGGAGCAGGATGCTGTCGGCGGTGCGGAACGCGTCCTCGACGGTGGCCTTCTCATCGCAGATGGCGAGCAGACGGTCGTTGGGAATGATGATCAGGGTGTCGACCTTATCTTGCAGGCGCTGGATGCCTTCTTCCGCCAGGACGCGGCGTTTCGAGCCCTCGAACCCGAAGGGCTTGGTGACGACGCCGATGGTGAGCGCACCGGCCTCCTTCGCCACCTCGGCGACGAGAGGCGCCGCGCCGGTGCCGGTGCCGCCGCCCATGCCCGCAGTGATAAACACCATCTCGCAGCCGCGCACGGCCTCGAGCAGCTCGTCGCGGCTCTCTTCCGCGGCGCGCAGTCCGCGGCCCGGGTCGCCACCGACGCCCAGGCCCCGCGTCAGCTTGTCGCCGACGCGGATCTTCACTTCAGCCTGTGAGAGCTGAAGCGCCTGCGCGTCGGTGTTCACGGCGACGAACTGCACGGCGGGAATCTGCTCGGCAATCATGCGGTTGACGGCGTTGCAGCCCCCACCACCGACGCCAACTACCTTGATGGGTGGAAGTCCGTCCGAATACCCCCTGCTCATAATCGCCTCCTTACGCTGCTCTTCTTCCCGGAGCACTCTCAGTTCCTCTTCGAACATCGCCGATTGCCGGTAGATGGGCATCCCGCCTCCTGCTTCGTCCTCCTCGTGACTGGTGCTTGGCTTCCGATTCCTGGCTCGCGGGGCGTCGATAGGCCAGTCACTGGCCACACAAACTGATCACCCGTCCCCCCAATCACTGGTCACTCATCGCACCTGCCTACTCCGGCAACAGCACGCGGGCCCAGTTGCCCACGCGCCGCCAGATGCTGCCCATGTCGATCGAACCGCGGGGCGCGCGGTGCCAGGAGCTCGCCTCCGCCTCGTTCACCGCCCACTGCAGGAGGCCCACGCTCGTCGAGTACGACGGGTCGATGAGCAGGTCCGTGAGTCCGTGCAAATGCCGGGGCATGGCGACACGCGCCGGCCAGCCGGTCACCTGTTCGGCGAGCAGATCGATGCCCGTGAGCTTAGCCGTGCCGCCGGTAAGCACGATCCCGGCGGAAATGATGTTGTCGTGCACGACCCGCTTCACTTCCGCCGTGACCATCTCGAGGATCTCCTCTACGCGCGCCTGCGTGATCTCGCAGAGGCGGCGTCGCAGTTCCGTCTTCGAACCCTCGGAGCCGAACGCCTCGATGGTGATCTCTTCGCGCGCGTCCACCATGCTGGGGATCGCATGGCCCCACTTGCGCTTCGCCTCTTCGGCAGCCTGGTACGGCGCCCGCAGGCCGACGACGATGTCGCGGGTGATGTGGTTGCCGCCGACCGGCAGCACGCCGGTGTGATAGACGCTGCCTTCGATGAAGAGCGCGATGTCGGTCGTGCCTCCGCCGATGTCGGCGAGCACGACCCCCTGCTCTTTCTCCTCTTCGTCCAGTACCGCCTCGGCGCTCGCGAGCGGCTCGAGAATCAGGCCATCGACCTGGACGCCGGTATTCTCGACGCATTTGGTCAGATTCTGGATCGAAGCATCAACGCCGGTGACGATGTGGGTCTCGACGTCGAGCCGCGAGCCGAACATGCCGACCGGGTCGGAGACGTTGTCCTGCCCATCGACCACGTAGTAGCGCGGGATGACGTGAATGATCTCGCGGTTCGTGGGTATGCTCACGACCCGCGCGCCGTCGAGCACCCGTGTGACGTCGTCGGGCATGATGGGCCGCGTCCGGTCGGGGATGGCGATGATGCCGCGGTTGTTGAGGCAGGCGATGTGCGTGCCAGCGATGCCGACGTGGGCGGAGAGGATGCGCGTGCCGCTCGATCGCTCGGCCTTCTCGACGGAGGCCTTGATCGACTCCGTCGCGTCGCGGATGTTCTCGACCATGCCGCGCGATAGGCCGGTCGAGGGCGCGATGCCGATGCCCAGGATGCGCATCTCGCCCTCGCTGGCGACTTCACCCACGACGGTACAGACTTTCGTCGTGCCGATATCAATTGAGGCGAACGTCCCCCCACGGCTCATGGCTGCCTCCCTGCTCCCTAGTTGAAGCTCAACCGGTCGCCGAACCGAAGGTCGACGGCGTTGAGGGCCAATTCCTGTTCGCGTGCCTGCTCGATGAGCATGTACAGCGCGGCGACCTTGTAGTCGTAGTCACGCGAATCCCCGAACGTCACCCACAATGGATGGTCATCGACGTCCGAGCCGGAGAGCACGGCTGTGAGCCCTGCGGTCTGGCGGTAGACGAGCGCCAGGACGCTGCGTCCGAACGAGGCGTCAGACTCACGCACAAGACGCGCCGCCAGCTGTACGGTGCCGGGGTCGATGCGGTCTCCGGGGTTCAGCTTGCGCTGGGGCTGGACCTCCTGGATCACGGGAGAGCCAGCGGGCGCCGGCGGGCCGTCGAGCACATAGCCGTCGAGGTCGATCGGCACGTTCACGCCGTCCATCTGCCATGAACCCCAGGCTGTGCGCTCCTCGACGTTGATCGCGATTCCATTCCGCCCGGCTTTGCGTACGGACGCATTGCGTACCTTGGGCAGCGCTGCGACGCGCGCCTGTGCCGCCTTCAGATCGAGGCCGAAGATGCTGTGGTTATCCACGGAAGCGGCGCTGCGCACCTGCTCCGGTGCGACCTGCGAGGCGCCGCTTATGGTCACATGCTGGACGGTCAGCCAGGGCGAGTGATATGCCCACCACGCCGACCAACTCAGCAGCGCGAGCACGGCGGCCGCGAAGGCGACTCGCGCTTGCAACCTCGTAATGCGGATGCGGGGCTCCGGCGCCTCGTCGCGCCGCACGCCGCGCGGTGCGCCATCGCGCGTCCTGATCACCCGGTGGGTGCGCAGGGGCTTCGCCGCGCGATATGGCCACTTGCGGGGCGTCCGGCTGTCAGCCATGCGGATGCCTCCTCTCGCGGAACCGCTCGAGCGCCAGGTCGACGATCCGGCTGATCAGCTCTCGATAGGTGACCCCGGCGGCCGCCCAGAGCCGCGGGAACATGCTTACCGGCCGGAAGCCAGGCAGCGTGTTGATCTCGTTAATCACGAGCCGGTCCTCCTCGGTCAGGAAGAAGTCGACGCGCGCGAAGCCCGCTGCGTCTATCGCCTCGTATGCCGTGACGGCGGCTGCTCGCAGGGCGGTTGCCGTCGCCGCCGGGACCTCCGCCGGGACGATGATCTGCGCGCTCTCGTCCAGATACTTGGCGGTGTAGTCATAAAACTCGCTGCTGGTGACGACTTCGCCGACTGGCGAAGCCTCGGGCGCACGGTTGCCGAGAATGCCGCACTCGACCTCGCGTCCGCTGATCAGCTCTTCGATCAGCACCTTCTCGCCGAAGGAAAAGGCGCTGCGAAGCGCGTCGTCGACGTCCTCGCGGGAGCGGACCCTGCTGACACCGACGCTGCTGCCGCCGTTCGCGGGCTTCACGAAGCAGGGGTAACCGATCGCCTCTTCGACCCGCTTCAGGTGCGCGGGCGTCCACTGTTCCCAGGCGCCGGCAAATACCGTCGTTGAGCGCGCAACGCCCAGGCCGGCCTGGCGGAAAAGGTCCTTTTGGAGACCCTTGTCCATGCCGATGGCGCTTGCGGCGACGCCACAACCCGCGTAGGGAAGGCCGAACATCTCCAGCATGCCCTGCAGCGTCCCGTCCTCGCCGTTCACGCCATGGACGAGCGGGAAGACAACGTCCATCCGTGACAGCTCGCGGAGTACTTCACCCCGTTCGGACAGCGGCGGAACATCCGCTTCGATGCGTTTGTGGAAGAGCGGCTCGTCGCGGCGAAGCTGGGCGCGGGTCTCGTCGGGCGTGAGCCAACGGCCATCGCGTGTGACGCCGAACGGCGCCGACTCGAAGCGCGACGGGTCGGCAGCCGCGAGCAGTTCCAACGCCGAGACGACGGACACTTCGTGTTCGGCCGTCTCACCGCCGAAGACGACGCCCAGTCGCATCTTCTCCGTCATTCGAAGCCCTCGCCCACCAGCTCCACCTCGTTCTGCAAGTCGATGCCGAACTGCTCCTTCACGCGTCGCCGCGCTTCCCGCATCAGCGCATAGACATCAGCGGCCCGCGCGGCGCCGAGATTGACGAGGAAGTTGCAGTGCTTCTCCGAGATCTGCGCATCGCCCATACGTGTTCCGCGCAATCCGACCTTGTCGATGAGCTCCCAGGCGTGGTGGCCGGCCGGGTTCTTGAACGTGCTTCCGGAGTTGCGCCCGCGCGGTTGTGCGTCGAGCCGCTGGGCATCGTAGGCGGCGATCTTTCGCACGAGCAGCAGCGCGTCTCGGGGCGTGACGGTGATCTCGGCGCTGAGGACGACGCGCCCGCTGAATTCGCCTCGCGTGAAGGCGCTGCCGCGGTACATCAGGCCAAGGGCGTCGGCGGGCAGTTCGCGCCGGACGTTGTCCGTGTCGAGAATCGTGATGGAACGCAGCACGTCGGCGAGGCAGCCGTCGTAGGCGCCGGCGTTGTAGACGGCGGCGCCGCCGAGCGTGCCGGGGATGCCGCACGCCCACTCAATGCTGCCGAAGCCTCGTTTCGCGAGATTGCGGGCGAGCGCAGCGAACGGCGTGCCTGACTCAGCGCGCAGGACGTGCTCGCCGGCAAGCTCGCGAGGTCCCTCGATGCCCTTCGTCTGGTTGTCGATGACGAGGCCGCGGATGCCCGCATCGCCCACGAGGATATTGCTGCCGGCGCCGAGGACGAAGTACGGCGACTCGAATTCCCGCGCGGCAATGACGGCTTCGGCCAGCTCGTGGGCATGCCGCACCGTCGCAAAGATGTCGGCGGGCCCGCCGATACCGAACGTAGTGTGGCGCGCCAATATCTCGCCGGTCTTCACCGGCGCGATGCGCCGCAGCCGCTCGATCAGTCGCTCGTCCATACCCTCCGCCGCGGCACCGTCGGCGCCAATCTTGTTCCCGCTCCTCGCATCCACCGTCACGGTCGCCCTCGTCGCAGCCGATCCAGCACCAGCACCCCAACTTTGTCCACGTCGCCCGCGCCCACCGTGAAGAACACGTCGCCGTCGCGCAGGTCGTGGGCGATGCGGTCGGCGGCTTCCCCGAACGAATCGACATACAGCGCGGCTGGCGCGTCTATGACGGCGGCGAGATCGCGGCCGCTCAGGCCGGCGTCAGCTTTCTCGCGCGCGGCATAGGTGTGCGTGATGTACACGGCGTCCGCTCCGGCGAAGCATGACTTCCAGTCGTCCAGCAGGTATTGCGTGCGGCTGAATGTGTGTGGCTGGAACAGCAGAACGAGCCGGCGGCCGGGGAAGCGCTGGCGGGCGGCGGAGATGGTGCCCTCGCGGACCTCCGTCGGGTGATGCGCGTAGTCGTCCATGACGGTCACGCCTGCTGCTTCGCCGACCATCTCGAATCGCCGCGCCGCACCGCGGTACGAGGCGAGCGCCGCCCGCATGACGGCAGGCCCGATGCCGATGGTGTTGCCCGTGGCGATGCCGGCAAGCGCGTTGCTCATGTTGTGCCGCCCGGGCAGCGTGATGGTGAATATCCCGAAATCGAGGCCACCCGATTCCACTGTGAAGGTCTGGCCTGCGGCGTCGTGCGACACGAGCCGCGCTCGCCACGATGCCTCGTTATCGAGCGCATAGGTCTGCACATCGGCGGCGGCGAACCCGCCGGCTGCGACCGCCTCGCGCACGCGGGGGCTATCGGCACAGCCGATGACGTGGCCGTCGATCGGCGCGCTCGCCATGAACTGGGCGAAGGCCGACTCCAGCTGTTCAACGGTGCCGTAGATGTCCAGGTGGTCCGGCTCGATGTTGGTGACGACAGCGACATCGGGCGTGTAGCTCAGGAACGCGCGGTCATACTCGTCGGCCTCGACCACGATGTAGCGACCGTTGCCGGACCCGGCGTTCGAACCGAGGCTGCGCACTTCGCCGCCGATCAGATATGTGGGATCGAGCTTCGCCTCGACCAGCATGTGCGCGATGAGGCCGCTGGTGGTGGTCTTCCCGTGCGTGCCGGCGACGGCGATGCTATAGCGGCCCTGCATGAGCCGGGCCACCATCTCCGCCCGCTTGATCACCGGGATACCGCGCCGCTCCGCTTCGAGGATCTCCGGATTGTCGCTGTGTGCGGCGGACGTTATGACTACGAGCTCCGCGTCGCCGACGTTCTTGGCTGCGTGGCCGATGACAATCGTCATGCCGAGCGCCGCGAGCTTTGCCGTCATGGCGCTCGACTGCTGGTCGGAGCCGGTGATGGTGTGTCCCCATGCGTGGAGGATCTGCGCGATGGCGGACATGTGCGCACCGCCGACGCCGATCAAGTGCACGCGCTGCGGAATGTTCGGCTCGGTCACGCCGCCTCCTCTTTCAGGATTTGCGCCAAGTCGCGGGCGGCGTCCGGCCGGGCAAGCGATCGCATCGCGTCAGCCATGCGCCGGAGCCGGGCTTCGTCGGCAAGGAGCTCACGGACAGACGAACCGAGGCTGGCAAGCTCGGCGTTGGTCAGGACGACCGCGGCGCCTTTCGACTGCAGGTACTCGGCGTTTGGAGCTTGCGACCAGCCCTCGTATTCGCCGGGGACGAGGATCGCGGGCAGGCCGGCAGCCGGCAACTCGCCCAGTGTGGACGCGCCTGCGCGGCTGACCACCAGATCGGCAGCGATCATTACTGCCGGCATGTCGTCGATGTAGGAGTACACGTGGTAGCGGGCCTGCTGCTCCGGCGTCAGGCGGGCGCATCGCTCGCGGGCGCGGGGCTCATCGGCGGCGCCGGTGACATGCAGCGCGTCGCACACGTCCGTCAGTCCCGGCAGGCTGGCGAGCACCGCGTCGTTGATGCTGCGCGCGCCCAGGCTGCCCGACGTGATGAGGAGGACCTTTGCGTCGGCCTCGAAGCCGAACTTGGCGCGCGCAGAGGGCCGGTCGATAGACCAGAAGTCGGGACGCACGGGATAGCCGACGACCGCCGTCTTGTGTCGCGGGAGGTAGTCGAGCGCACGCTCAGAGGTCGTCGTCACCTTCGTAGCCAGGCGCGAAAGCAGGCGCACCGCCCAGCCCGGCGTAACGTCGGGCAAGAAAACGACGAGCGGGATCCGCTGCAGCCGCGCGGCGACGCCGACCGGCACGCTGGCGTAGCCCCCGGTCGCGAAGACCACGCGCGGTGCGAAGCTGCGCAATATCGAACGTGCTTGCAGGATGCCGCGCGCGAGCTCCAGCAGATTGCCCGCGAACGTCAGCGGCGATCCGACACGGAGCTGGCCCGCCGAGACCGCGCGGAACGCTCTGCCTGCGGTGCCAATGATCTTCTCGTCGGCGCGTCCGCGGACGCCGATATACAGCATCTCGAGTGCGTCGCCTTGTTGGTGCAACTGCGCTTCGAGTGCGCCCGCGACGGCAAGGCCCGGATAGACGTGGCCGCCAGTGCCGCCGCCCGCAAATACCACCTTCACCGCGCTCCTTTCCGCTCGGGCCACGACCGGCGTGTCGCCCCAGCGGCGTTCTTCTGTCTGCTCCGCCCATCGCTTCGCCGCGCCGGCGCGGACGTCTTGCGCACAGGCTTGACGATCTTGTTGGAGCCGTCGGCTGGTGCTGGTTCCTTCACCATCGACTTCACGTCGACGCCGTAGCGGGACACGCTGAGAAGGATGCCGATGGCGGCGAGCATCGCCATGAGCGCGGAACCGCCATAACTCAGGAACGGCAGCGGGATGCCGGTGAGCGGAAGCGCCCGCGTAATACCGCCGATGTTGATGAGCGCCTGGTACCCGATCCACGACACGATGCCGACGGCGAGCAGCGAGCCGAAGTCGTCTCGCGCGCGGAGAATGACGCGGAAGCCGCGGATCATCAGGAAGGCGAAGAGCAGGATGACGACCACAGCGCCGATAAAGCCCAGCTCCTCGCCGATGATGGCGAAGATGCCGTCGGTGTGCGCTCCGGGCACGTAGAAGAACTTCTGGCGGCTGGCACCGAGTCCAAGTCCGTGAACGCCGCCACTGCCGAGGGCGATGAGCAGCTGTAGCGTCTGGAAGCCGCGGCCGCTGGGGTCGTCCTCGGCGCGAACGAACGCGAAGAGGCGGTCCGTGCGGTAATCGCCCGCCAGGATCAGCATCGACGTGACGACGCCGCCGGCGCCGGCGAAGGCAAAGACGTGCGTGATCGAGGCGCCGGCAACGAACACCAGCGTCATCGTCGTCAGTACGAGCACGATGGACGTCCCGAGGTCAGGCTCAAGCATCACCAGACCAGCGACGAAGCCGACGAGGAGGACGCAGGGGAAGAAGCCTAGCCAGAACGTCTTGACGTTGTCCCCGCGGCCGGCAAGCCAGGCCGAGACGTAGATGATCAGCGCGAGCTTCGCGAATTCGCTGGGCTGGAGGGGCGGTATGGGTCCTCCGATGCGGATCCAGCGCGTCGCGCCGTTGTGCTCCAGCCCAATGCCGGGCATGAGCACTGCCAGGAGGCCGGCAATGGCGGCCAGCATCAGCAGCGGGCTAATGACGCGGAGCTGGCGGTAGTCGGACCGCATGAGGAGGTACATCGCTACGCCGCCGAGGGCGGCGAAGAACACCTGCCGCAGCACGAAGTAATTGGCATCGCCGAACTCCAGCAGCCCCAATGCGAAGCTGGAGCTGTACACGGCGAGCACCCCCAGCACCACGAGCACGCCGACGGTGGCAGCGATCAGATAATCCGGACTCCCGGAGCGCAGGCGCGAGGGGTGGGCGGTGACCGCCATCAGGCCGCCCCCCCTGCTAGTGCCCGGACGAGACGACGGAATTCGTCGCCACGTTCTTCGAAATTGCGGTACGCGTCGAAGGAGGTGCAGGCAGGCGACAGGAGCACGACGTCGCCGGGCTCCGCCATCGCGCGGGCTTTCTGGACCGCCTCGGCCAGCGTATTGACGCGCGCGGTCTGCGGTCGACCTTCCTGCGGCACGGACGCAGCGTTCGCCTCAACTGCGGCCTCGAGGAGTGCGCCGTCGGCGCCGAAGAAGACGATGCCGGCGCAGCGCCGCAGCGCCTCCTGCGCCAGCTCATCCTTGGGCAGATCCTTGTCTTTGCCGCCGAGTAGCAGAACGATCCGTTCGTCGAAGGAGCGAATGCCCGCAAGCGAGCGCTCCGGCGTCGACGCGATGCTGTCGTTGACGTAACGTACGCCGCCGATGTCGGCTACGTCTTCGAGCCGGTGAGGCACCGCCACGAAGGAGCGCACAGCTCCGGCGATGGCGTCGGCGCTGACGCCAGCAGCACTGGCGATGGCGGCGGCGGCAAGTACGTTCGCCACGTTATGCGTGCCGCGGAGAGGAATGTCGCCCACGGGCAGCACCATCTCCTCAAGCGTGTCCCGGCGCCGGAAGACCGCGCCGTCCCGGAGGAACGCGCCGTTACCCGGGACCGAAGCAGCCAGGGTGAAGAAGCATCGTCCTGCTGGCGTGAGCTCACTCATGGCGGTCGAGAGATCGTCGTCGAGGTTCAGGACGACATAATCATCCGGCGTCTGGAATTGCACGAGCCGTCGTTTGAGCGCGACGTACTCTTCCCAGCTGAACCTATCGAGATGGTTCGGCGTGACGTTCAGCACTGCGGCGACGTGCGGGCTGCGGTCCACCAATTGCAGCTGTGTGTGGCTGATCTCCATCACCGTCCACGTACGCTCGTCGATGCCGTCGAGCAGCCCGAGCAAGCCCGTGCCGATGTTGCCGCCCACACGGTATGGGCGGCCGTCGGCAGCGAGCATCGCGGCGACAAGGCTGGTGGTCGTGGTCTTGCCGCTGCTGCCGGTGATGCCGATGGTCGGCCCGGCGCAGTGCTGCAGGAAGTAGCGGGTCATCGATTCGATGGGGATGCCGCGGTTGCGGGCTTCAGCCAGTGCAGGCATATCGAGCGGCACGCCCTGAGAGACGAAGACCACGTCGCTCGGCGCGATCAATTCGATGCTGTGCTGGCCGAGTGCGTATGAGATGGGGAGGCCCTCTAGCTCCGACATGCGTTCGGCGAGAGCCTCGGGAGTTTTTGCATCGCAAACCGTGACCTGCGCGCCGTGCGTTGCCGCGTATCGCGCCACGTCCAGGCCCTCGATGCCGAGACCGATAACGGTCACCCGTCGTCCCACCAGGAAGTCTCGCTCACCTGTCATATCACCTAAGCATTTCCTTGTCAAGCGATCTCGCGTTACAAACGGCGGCTTAATCCAGCGCCACGAGCGCAACCCCCATGAGCGACGCGACGATCGTGACCAGCAGCATGCGCATCGCGATTTGCGTCTCGGGCAGCGCTTGCTTCTCGAAATGATGGTGCAGGGGCGCCATGCGAAAGACGCGCTTGCCGCGTAAACGGTAAGAGCCAATCTGGATGACGTCGGACAGCGCCTCCACGAGGAAGACGACTCCGATGAGGGGCAGAAGCAGCCACCATCCGGTGAGCAGCGCGACGATCGCCAGCGTCGCGCCCAGCGGCAGCGATCCCGCATCCCCCATGAAGACGCGGGCGGGGTGCGCGTTGAACCAGAGGAATCCGAGCAGCGCTCCGGTCATCACGAAGCAGAAGGTGGCGAGGCCGGTCTGATGCTGCATCAGAGCGATGGTGCCGTAGGCGCCGAAGGCCACGGCCGACGTGCTGCCCGCGAGCGTATCGATGCCGTCGGTGACGCCAACGGCGCTCGTCGTCGAGACGATGACGCCGATGGCAACGAGCAGATACACCGGCCCGATATCGTAGGCGCCGTAATGCGGCACGAGCAGTTGGGGCGCTTCGATGCGGTCGTAGAGCAGCCAGGCGGCGACGATGCCGATGCCGGTGAAGCCGGCGAGCTTGAGCAGCATGGTCGCCCGGTCATGGGCTGCTCGCTTCTGGCGGTCGGTCAGGGTGCCCAGGTCGTCGTACCAGCCGATGGCGCACATGATCGCCGCGACGGCTATCGGCAGCAAGGCAGCGCGGTCTTTCGGCACGGCGGCCACCAGACCGACCACCACCGCCGTCGCGATGAAGAGCAGCCCGCCCATCGTCGGTGTGCCCGCCTTCGCCATGTGAGACTCGGGGCCATCGGTGCTGATCGCCTTGCCGATCCCGCGCGAGTGCAGGAACGCCACGAACGGGTAGCCCGCGGCCGTGGCGATGACGGCTGTGATGCAGCCGCTGATCAGCGCGTACGTCATGGCCGCTCCTCCAGGTCATCGAGCAGCGATTCGAGCGCGAGCGCTCGCGACGCTTTCAGCAGGACGACATCGCCCGGCTGCAGCTCCGGCAGCAGGGCCGCCGCGACGTCTGACTTGTCCATCATGATCTGCACGCCGCCGTGCCCGGCCTGGATCGCCGCGTCACCGATCCAGCGCCCGAGTTCTCCGACGGCGAAGATGAGATCGGCCACCCCGGCTGCCACACGGCCGACCTCCCGATGTCCTTCGAGCTCCGCGGCGCCGAGCTCGCGCATGTCGCCGAGCACGGCGATCTTGCGTCCGGGCACTTCGCCGAGCAGCTCCAGCGCCGCACTCATCGAAGCGGGGCTGGCGTTGTACGTATCGTCGAGGAGGGTTGAGCCGTTGACGCCGCGGTGCGACGTGAGCCGGGTGGGCACCTGCGCTTCGCTGAGCGCAGATGCGATTTCAGGCAGCTCAAGGCTATCTACGATGCCGGCGGCGGCGGCAGCCAGGGCGTTATGTACCATCGCGCGGCCCGGTAGCCGCGAATACACGGGCTCTCGTTCATCTCCGTGCACGAGCGTGAAGTTCACGCCGGAGAGGCCGTGGGTACCGATGTCTTCGGCCCGTACATCCGCTTCTTCGGTCAGCCCGTACGTCAGGACATTCGCCCGGGTGCGCTCCGACATAGCCGCTACGCGCGGGTCGTCGGCGTTGAGGATGGCGACGCCCTCTTCGGGCAAGGCTTCGACTAACTCGGCTTTTGCGTCAGCGATATCTTCGATTGTGCCGAGGCGCTCCATATGCGACGGCCCGACGTTCGTGACGATGCCGATCTCCGGAGCGGCGATGTCGCAGAGAAAGGCGATCTCGCCGCGGGCCCACATGCCCATCTCAAGGACCGCGCGCTGGTGCTTGCGTGTCAGTTCCAGCAGGACGACGGGCAGGCCGATCTCGCTATTGAGGTTCCCTTCGTTTTTGAGAAGTGCGTATCGCGTGCTGAGGACGGCGGCCACAAGCTCCTTGGTGGTCGTCTTGCCGACGCTGCCGGTGACGGCGATGACCTTTAGCTTTGGGCGAGCGGCGCGGCGGTTGCGCGCGAGGTCCTGGAGCGCGGCCAGGGCGTCCGGCACGACATACTGCGCGATCTCGGCCTCGACCTCGCGCTCCACGATGGCGGCAGTCGCGCCGCGCTGGGAGGCTTCCTTGACGAAGTCATGCCCATCAGCGCGCTCGCCTTTGAGCGCGACGAAGATGTCGCCACGGTGCGCTTTGCGCGAGTCGACGACGGCGTGCTGAAAGCGCATCGGTCCGACGGATGGTGCGCGGACTAACGCCGGACGAAGCGCCGTGGCCAATTCCTTCGCGGTGATCATGCGTCGTCTCCGCCTGCTTCGGGCAGTGTCCGCGCCGTCGAGCCGGCTTTGGTTAAGGAGGCGGCGCGACTCGCCGCACGCGTTTGTTGAGGTCGCCGCTAGTTGCCGGTCGTCACGAGCTGAGGGCCATCGGGCCTGACGCCGAGATAAGCGAGAATGCTGGGCGCCAGGTCGGCGAACACCGGCGCCGACACCTGGCCACCGAGCCGGTCCTCCTTGAAGTCCAGCTTGATCAAAACGGCCATCTTAGGGTCCGCCACCGGCGCGAAGCCGATAAATGAGGCCACGTTGCCGTCGTGCACGGCGCCATCGGCAAGCGTCGCGCCGGTTGTCGTGCCCGTCTTGCCCGCGACGTGGTAGCCCTTGATAGCGGCCAGGTGTCCCGGCTGGCCCTCAACTACCCGATTCATGATATCGGCCACGGTATTCGCCGTGTCTTCGCTCACTGCCTGGCGGACGACGACGGGGTTGAACTCACGCGCCCCCTCCGGCGTGTCCATCGACTTGACGATATAGGGCCGCATGAGCCTGCCATGATTCGCGAACGACGAAATGGCCGTGATGACCTGCAATGGCGTGGCGGCGATACCCTGCCCGAAGCTGTTGGTCGCCAGGTCAACCTGCGTCCAGTTCGGGTCCGCGTTCGTGCGCACCAGGCCGTCCGGCTCGCCGCCGAGCCCGACGTTCGTCTTCTGCCCGATGCCCAACTGACGCAGGTAACGGTAGAACGTATCAGGACCGATGAGCCCTGACATCCAGACGGCGCCGGTATTCAGGCTCTTTTGAAGGATCTGCGTGACCGTGGTGATGCCGTTCGTGCTGTAATCCCAGTTGCGTATGGTTGATGTGCCGATGTAGGCCGCGCCCGTGTCGTCGTAGGTGGATTCTGGTGTGACCAGGCCCTGGTCGATGGCGATGGCCGCGGTCAGCGTCTTGAACACGGAGCCGGGCTCGTAGACGTCGGTGACGGCACGGTTGCGGAAGAGCGCCTGGCTCGGATCGCTGTCGAGCTCGGAGAGGTTGAAGCCCGGGCGGCTGGCCATGGCCAGCACTTCGCCGGTCTTGGGGTCGGTGACGATGATCGTGCCGCCGAGCGCGCCGGTCCTGGCGATCTGTGTGTCGAGCTCGCCTTCGACAAGCCGCTGGATGTAACGGTCGATGGTCAGGCGGAGGTCACCTCCGGGCCGCGGCGCCTGCCCGACGCGCTCGCTGCCAAGGGCGATCCGGTTGCCGATGCTGTCTCGCTCAAAGTAGATAGTGCCGGGCATCCCGCCGAGCTCGCGGTCGAAGTCTGCCTCGATGCCGGTGAGGCCGGTATGATCGCGACCGACGAAGCCGAGCAACGTCGAAGCCAGATCGCCTTCGGGATAGAATCGCTTGGTCGTCTGGACGACGCGGAGTCCGGGCGCGTCTGCGTGCTCCAGGCGTGCTCCCTTATCGAAGTCGAGGCCCGCGAACGCGAGGAGGATGCCCTTCGGTTCCTTGCGCACTTCCGTTATGAGGTCGGCAGGCTGGCGATTGATCACCGGCGCCAGTACGGCTGCCGCTTTCTCCGCCGCGCCGATGTCCTGCCAGTCGGGACGGTTGACGTAAATGTCATAGGCATCAACAGTGGTCGCCAGCGGGTAGCCGTTTCGGTCGAGGATTGCGCCACGTGGCGCCCGGATTTCTTGCTGCCCGAAGTGTTCGTTACGCGCCCGCGCAGCGTAACGACTGGTGTCGATGACCTGGACGTAGACGACGCGTGCGGTCAGGGCTGCGCCCGACATCGCGAAGACGAGAGCGAGCACGGTGAGACGTGCGTTCATCCGGCCGCGTTGCCCGAACATCTTGCCCCTCGCCCCATTTCACCGCGCGTTGCGTGTGCCGTCGTTGACTTCGACCTGGTTAGGAGAATGGAAGCAGCTTGAGCCCGCGTCTCCACCATGGATGCGGCGCCGGCGGCATGATTGCCGCAGGAGGTCTTTCGATTGGCAGAAAGCGCGTCGGCAGCGTCTCGCGCCCCGGTACTGGCTGACTCACCGAGATGGACAGCTTACGCTCGGCTGGCACCATGGCTAGCCTGACGCGAGCTTCGATGTCCACGCGGGCAAGAGACGTGAGCCTGGCTACGTCGGCTTCGATCTGATGATTCTCCGCTTGCTTCCGCGCCCGCTCTCGATTGAGGTCGTTGATCTGGTAACCGGTGCTAGTTACGCGGCTGAACTGGTTGACTTGCAACAGCGCGACAACGACGACCAGCGCGAGCACCGACGCAACCAGCAGCCGACGATGGGCGATGCCCGGCAGTTTCCCTGCGAGCCGGTTCGGGAGTGGAAGCGGTGGTCGTTGGAGGACAGCCATCCGCGACTCCTAAGCCGCGTATTCGATGATAGACTCGGCGACCCGCAGCTTCGCGCTGCGCGCGCGCGGGTTCCCGGCGATCTCGGCCGGTCGGGGCGCCAGGGGGCGGCGTGTTACTGGACGCAGCGTCGCCATGTGGTCGCAGCGGCACTCGGGAAGGCTGGGCGGACAGATGCAGTTGGTTGATTCGCGCTGGATGTAGGCCTTCACGATACGGTCTTCAAGCGAGTGATAGCTGAGGACGGCGAGACGGGATCCAAAGCCGAGCAGGCCGTGGGCCTGAGGAAGCGCGGCGGCTAGACTGGCTAGCTCCTGGTTTACCGCGATGCGGAGAGCCTGGAATGTCCTGGTGGCGGGGTGGGTTTTCATGTTGGCTCTCCTACCCACGGCCTGCTCGACGGCTTTGGCTAGTTGGACGGTCGTCCGTATCGGACGGCCTGCGATGATGCGACGGGCGATCCTTCGGCTCGCCGGGTCCTCTCCAAACTGGAAAATCAGATCCGCGAGATCGGACTCGCCATAGGTGTTCACAATTTCGTCGGCGGTGATGCCGGCGCCGCCGAAGCGCATGTCTAGCGGCGTTTCGCGTTGGAAGCTGAATCCTTCGCCTTCGTCGAGTTGGTAAGACGACAGCCCGAGGTCCATCAGCACGCCGTTGACGGGCGCGAACTGAAGCTGGCGGCAGATCTGGCCGACGTCACGGAAATTACCGTGGACGAGGCGGTGGCTGCCCTCGAAGCGGGACAGGCGCTCGCGGCTGCGCTCGATGGCTGCCGGGTCGGCGTCAATCGCGAGTAAGGTTCCGCCGGGCTGCGCGCGCTCGAGGATGGCCTCGGCGTGTCCGGCGCCGCCGAGCGTACAATCGACATAACGTCCGCCCGGTCGTACGGCGAGGGCGCTGAGCACCTCGTCGAGCATGACCGGAATGTGCCGCGTAGACGACATAATCACCGCTGCCGGGTCTCGATCGACTCTAACGTGCTTTCCAGCTGCGCGTCCACGAGGGACATTTCGGCCTCGTACTCGTCGGGCGCCCAGACTTCGAGATACTCGCCTGCCCCCACGACCAGCACCTTCCCCGTCAATCCCGCGTACTCGCGGAGCGAAGCCGGAACCAGCACGCGATTCTGCTTGTCCAGCTCCGCCTTGTGCGTGCGAGCAAAGAGCACGCGTCGCAGCGTGCGGCCTTTCCGATGGACGGGTGACTCCGCGGTGTAATCGCTTGCGTGCCGGTCGAACTCGAACTCGGTCGAAATGCGCACGCAGCGGTCCGGGGAACCCTGGCTGAGCACGATCCCGTCCCGGAATGCGTCGCGGTAGCGAGGCGGGAGCGGAAGCCGCCCCCTCTCGTCCATCGCATAGTCGAAGGTTCCGACGAAATACACTGGATCGCGTGTCCTGCTGGGTGCTCATCGGGTCCATCCGTAGCCAGATTCCCACGAACTCCCACAGATTACCATTGAGTTCGCCATTGTCAAGCGCTTATACAAAATAATTTCCCACTTTTCGGCACCGAGCATCGATGGCTCACCCGGGGGGTGCTAACGTTGTCCCTAAGCGACCTTGGTCTACGATGCTGCTATGCCGACCCACATTCGGGCCGCGATCCTTACGGTGAGCGACTCAGGGAGCCGCGGAGATCGCGTTGATACGAGCGGGGCGGCGATCCGCGAAATGCTGTCATCGATCAGCGCGGATGTGACGCGCTCTGAGGTTGTGGCGGACGAGCGGCAGGTCATCGCCGGGACGCTCCGCGCGTGGTGCGATTCGGGCAATACCGACGTGGTGCTGACGACGGGAGGCACGGGGCTTTCGGCGCGTGATGTGACCCCAGAGGCGACGCTGGATGTCGGCGAGCGCATCGCGCCGGGCATTGCCGAGGCGATGCGGTCGGAGGGGATGCGCCACACACCTAACGCCATGCTTAGCCGCGCCGTCGCCGTGGTCCGAGGGAGCACGCTGGTCATCAACCTTCCCGGCAGTGAAAAGGGCGTGCGCGAGAGCCTGGGCGCCGTGCTTGACGTGCTGCCGCATGCGGTGGAGCTCTTGCGGGGGCACACGGAGCACGATTCGGGCGCAGGTTAGCAGCGTTCAGGGCGCGTATGGCACTTGTCCGTGAGTGCCGGATCGTTCGTACTCTGATCACGTCGCAGAACGGAGCCAGCGATATGTCTCGTCCCGTTGTCATGCTGCTTGTGGCTGCGAGCTTGTTGGCCGTTGGCTGTTCGGGAAGCAAGAAGAAGCCGGATGTGACGACGCCGCCGCGCCCGGTACCGTCTCCCGTCGCGACGCCGCCGGCGACGGAGCCGGGCTTCACGCTGGCTGATCCGTCGCTGCCCGCCCTATCGGGCGCCACTGTGGAGACAGGGCAGCTGGGGGGCATGACGTACCAGATCGAGATCCCCGACCAGTGGAACGGGCGGCTGGTGTTGTACACGCACGGGAACGACATTGACACGGACCTGCGCGTGTATCCACCGATGAACCGTCTATGGCTGATCGAACACGGCTACGCGTGGGCGTCGTCCAGCTACACCGTGAACGTGGGATACGTCTCGGGTGTTGCCGCGGACGAGACGGCGGCGCTCTGGGATTACTTTGCCCAGAAACACGGCAGGCCGCAGTACAGCTACGCGATGGGTGACAGCATGGGTGGCGCCGCGGCATTCACAGCGGCCGAGCGGTACGCCGATCGATACGATGGTGCGCTTCCCTTGTGCGCGGATGCCCCGCCATCGCGTGCGGAAGGCGACTTCTTCTACGCTGCCGCGTTTGCGGCGGGAGTGACGCAGAGCGAGTACGACGCATCGGACATCGGCACCATCATCGACACGCGCATCAAGCCGGCGCTCCGCGATCCGCAGACCCGGCAGCGCTTCGACGCGCTCTGGGCCGACCTCAGCGGCGGGCCACGACCGATGGTCGCGGAAGGAGTCCGAATCTCGTACGACATCCTCTGGACCACCGCAATCAGCAATGTCGTCACCGGGGAAGACGGCAACGACGGTGTGCAATACAAACTGGAGCCGACGGCCGGCGTGAGCAGCGATGACTTCAACGGTGGCGTCATCCGCGTCAAAGCGAACCCGGGCGCGAACAAGTATGCCGAGGGGAATCGCATCTCGGGCGATATCGAGATCCCGATACTCACGGTGCAGATGACCGGCGACGCGGAGACCGTATTTAGCTCGTCGCAGGAACTGCGCCGGCGCGTTGAGGCGAAGGGGAAGGGCGCCCTGCTGGTCCAGCGCGCCATACAGTCGCCGCAGCACTGCTTCAAGGAAGGGATGACACAGAGGGAGATTGCCGCCTCGTTTCAGGCTCTGGTGGACTGGGTGGAGGGCGGCAAGAAGCCCGACGGTGAGGACTTGCTCGGCGACGTGAGCAACGCCGGCGCCAAATTCACGCTCTCGCCGCGGTTGGGCTCCGAGGCGGCATCGCACGTAAAGGGAGCGGACGAACGGCTGACGCTGACGGGCGCGATGACGCTGGACGGCGCACCGTTCCAGGATGCCGTCGTGTTCGCGTTGGCGCGCAACGATGGCATGCTGCGCCTGTGCTCGTACGAGCGGCCGGATCTCGATGCGGGGCGGTACCGATTGACCGTGGCGGCGGATGCGGAGGCGGCTGGTTGCGGCGCGCCAGGGGCGGTGGTCACGCTCGTGATGTTCAACGGGGAACGGTACCTCAGCGAGCAGACGCTTCCGTGGCCAGCATCGCCGGGCGACGCGGCGTTCAACGTCACTTTCTCGAGCGCCAACCCGCGAGGCGCGAACCCTTCGCAGGATGCGTTCTTCGGCACATATTTCTTTGGCACCTTGCTCGATTCGAAGGGTAACGCGCTCGGTCCCGGAACGACTGTCGAGGCATATAGCGGCGATGCGCGGTGCGGGGCCTATGCGGTGCCGGCGGTGAAGATGATGTTCGATGACCCACAGGACTACGAGCTCAGTGTCGCGTCGGCGGGAATCGTGCCCGCGTGCGCCAAAGGAGCGACAGTCTCTTTCCGGGTGAACGGGAAGGAGACAGGGATCACGGCACTGAATGACCTCGTGCCGGAAGGCCATCCGCTGGATCTCGTCATGCCGTGATTTCTTATGTCGGGTTTCGCAAGGCGGGCGTGATGCACTGTAACCTGCATATCACGATCCTCTTTCGCTCCAACGCGGTTGATGGTCTATACTCGCTGCGGCTCACGTCACTTCCTCATCCCAAACGAAGGCGGACGGCGGCGAGAGAGCGCGTCTTCGCAGAATGCATTTGAGTCGGTGAAGCGTCGCCGGGAGAGTTGCTGGAACGTTGACCGCGCGCACGCTTGCCTGGACGGGTTTCCTTGCCTTCGCGGCGTTCGCGCTCATGGTGGCGGCCCGCGTCAGCCTGTTCGATCCGGTCCAGAACGTCACGCTCGATGTCATGTCGCCGGCCCAGTCCTTGTTACACGACACCACGCGTCCGATCGCCGACTGGGTGAACAACATCACGGACGCTAGCGGCCTCTCGCGCGACAACGCCGCGCTGCGCTCCGAAAATGAGCGCCTGACGAACGAACTGACCCGCGCGCGAGAAGATGCGGTACAGGCGCAGAGCCAGCAGGACCTCAACACAGTCCGTAAGCAGTTTCCGAATGACAGCTTTCTCGCTGCCGGAGTGGTGTCGCGCGACGCCGGCAATCTGCGCTCGATCATTGCTATCGATCGCGGGCGCGCGGACGGCGTGAAGGAGGACATGATCGTCGTGAGCGAAGGGCGCAGCCTGGTGGGCACGATCTCGAAGGTCTTCGACGGCTACGCCTGGGTGGTGCTGATCACTGATCCGAAGAGCGCCGTGAGCGCTGTTGTGCAGGAGTCGCGAGCCGAGGGCGTCGTCGCCGGCAATTACGACGGGGCGCTGAACATGGAGTTCGTGGGGCAGGGAGCGGCGGTCAAGCAAGGGGACTTCGTCATCACGTCCGGAGTCGGTGGTGGATATCCGCCGGGAATCGTCATCGGCCGCGTTTCGACCGTGCAGAAGACCGAGCAGGATCTGTTCCAGAATGTGCACCTGGACCATCTGGCCAGCCTCTCATCGCTCGAGAAAGTACTCGTGCTGACGAGTTTTGAGCCACAGAAATTTCAGAGGCCATGACGGGAAGGGTGCGATAGGCGATGCGGTACGGCTTCGGCGCCATCGTCGCGTTTTCGATCGCGTTATTGCAGGCATCGAGCATCGATCAGTTCCGTTTGGCTGGTGTGGCGCCGAATCTGATGCTGGTGCTGCTGGTCTGCTGGCTGGTGGTGCGGGGCCTGGAGGACGTGCTTCCGATGATTTTCGTCGCCGGCGTGACCACGGCGCTGATCGGCCTTCAGACGCCAGGACTCGTCCTGCTGGCGCTGCTGCCGATGGCGGGGCTCGGCGTGGTGCGTGAGCTGCACATCGTACACAGCGAGGCGCTGCTGGCGATCGGGCTTGTGTTCGTGAGCTCGCTTGCGTATGAGACGGTGCTGCTGCTCAGCATCTCAGCGACGGGCGGCGTGCTGGACCTTACGACCGCATCGACTCACGTCGTGCTTCCTGCCGCCGGCGTCAATGTGCTGATCACGCCGTTCGTGTTCGCCGTCATGAGATTCGCGAAGGCCGCACCCACTCGGCACCGCCTGGCGTACTGATGCGGGAAGCGTCGATGAAGGAGTCATGGGACTGCTGACAAGTGGCCGTCAACGACGGTGGCGCGCGCAGGTCGAAGAGACGCCCGACCCAAAGCAGCAACTCAATCAGAAGTTGTGGGTGCTGCGGCTGGTCGTGCTGCTCGCGTTCGTGGCGCTGGTCGTGCAGCTCGCGCGCCTGCAGCTTGTCGATGGCTCCCGTTATGAGCAGCGCGCCGCACTGAACCAGCTTCGGATCGAACCGGTGGTGCCGTCGCGCGGCCTGATCGTCGACCGCAACGGAGTACCGGTGGTCGAGAACGTGCCGAGCTACTCGGCGGCCGTCATCGCCGCCGACATTCCGAAGGAGAGTCAGCTGTACATCGCCGCCGGCATCGAGCGGCTGCTCGGCGTGCCCGCGCTCGAGACGACGCTCAAGATCGAGCAGGCTCGGCAGTCGAACGATCCCTTTACGCCTGTGATTGTGAAGGATGGACTTGATCGGGCGACGGCCTTCAAGGTGCGCGAGGAGATTCCGGCGATGCCGGGCGTGCAGGTCGCGGTGGCGCCCGTGCGCAAGTACGACGCCGGTCCGCTGCTGGCGGACATCCTTGGCTATACCGGACGCGTCGATGAAGAGGATTACGCCACGCTGAAGGACAAGGGCTATCTCGCCAGCGACCGCGTCGGCAAGGCGGGCGTCGAGGCCACTTATGAGCAGTATCTGCGCGGGGGCGTCGGCCGCAAAGAGATCGAGAAAGACGCATCGGGCCGCGAGCTGCGCGTGCTCGCTCAGGAACCGGCGACGGCAGGCGACAATCTGGTGCTGTCCGTCGATCTCGATCTGCAGCGCAAGGCGACGGAACTGGTCAGCGCTTCGGCGAACGGCGGTCAGGGAGCGGCGGTGGTGATGGACGTGCACACCGGGGAAGTGCTCGCACTCGTCTCGCTGCCGATGTACGACAACAACATCTTCTCGGACAAGATCGACGGGCCGAAGCTCGAGCAGTACCTGTCCGACCCGAATAAGCCGCTGGTGAATCACGCTCTTTCGGAGCAGTATGCCCCGGGATCGATCTTCAAGCAGATCACCGGGGCAGCGGCGCTGCAGGAGGGCGTCGCCGGGCCAAACACGACGATCACGAGCAACGGTTACATCAGCGTGCCGAACGAAAACGACCCATCGATTGTGTACACATTCAAGGACTGGCGGACGCTGGGCACACTCAACTTCTACGGTGGCGTCGCCATGTCGTCGGATGTCTACTTCTACTACCTCTCCGGCGGCTACCACGCATATGGCCAGAACTTCGACGGGCTTGGTGTCGACCGGCTGGCGAAGTATGCGCGCGCGTTCGGTCTTGGCAGCCGGACCGGCATCGACATCGCGGGCGAAGCCGATGGCAACATCCCCGACCCGCAATGGAAGCAGAAGACGTTCGGCGATGACTGGCGCCTCGGCGACACATATAACATGGGCATCGGGCAGGGATTCGTCGCCACGACGCCAATACAGATGGTGCGCGTCACCGCTGCCATCGCCAACGGCGGCAGCCTGCTGACGCCGCGCGTTGTGCGCGAAGTGCGCGATTCGCAGGGCCACGTCATCGTGCCAAACGAACCGAAGATAGCCAACCATGTGCCGGTGAGCGCCGAGAACTTCGCCATTCTGCGCGACGCTATGACGCAGGCGGTCAGCTGGGGCAGCGCCAGCGCAGGCACCGTGCCGGGCCTAAAAGTGGCGGGCAAGACGGGCACGGCGGAATTCGGTCCTCAGTTTGCGGACGGCAGCTACGAGACTCACGCCTGGTTCAGCGGTTTTGCCCCTGCCGATGACCCGCAGATTGCGGTCACGGTCTTCCTGCAGCGCGGCGTCGGCGCGATTAATGCGGCGCCGCTGGCATCGAAGATACTGGACTACTACTTTCATCGCCCGCAGCCGCCGCTGACCGGCGCGTCTGACCTTGCCGCAGGCGCCGTGGGCGTGATCCCATGAACCTGCGCAACACGCCAACACGGGAGTTCGATTTCCTGCTGCTGCTCGCTGCTCTCGGACTGACGGTCTACGGGGCGATGCTCATCTACAGCGGCAGCCTCACGACGTACGGCTCACCCGGCCAGGCATTCTCGCATCCGGTGTCGCGCCAGTTGGCGTTCGCCGCGTTCGGTCTCATTCTGATGGTCGGTCTGTCGCGCGTCGACTACCGCGCCTTCGGCCCAATGAGTCTCGCGCTGTACGTCACGGCAATCGCAGCACTCCTGTTCGTGTTGGTCGTGGGGGCGAGCGCGTACGGTTCCAAGCGATGGATCGTGGTGGCCGGGACGCAGGTGCAGCCATCGGAGATCGCGAAAGTGGCGACGGTGATCATGCTCGCGAAGTATTTCTCCGACAACGAGGAGCAGATGCGCTCGCTGCGCGTCTTCGTCACGTCGATGCTGATCGCGGCCCTTCCGGCAATGCTCGTGCTCGTCGAGCCCGACCTCGGTTCGGCGCTTGTCTTCGGCGTGATCTGGTTGGGTATGGTGCTGATCGCCGGCGCGCGCCCGCTGCATCTTTTCGGACTGGCGTGCACCGTGGCGGCGCTGATGCCCGCCGTCGCTTATGCCATCGCGCACGATTATCAGAAGGATCGCATCGACGTCTGGCTGGACCCGAACAAGGATCCGCTGGGCACGGGGTTCAACATACTCCAGGCCGAGATCAGCATCGGATCGGGCGGTCTGCTGGGCAAGGGGTTCACGCACGGGACGCAGACGCAGCTCGACTACCTGCGGACGCAGACCACCGATTATGTCTTCAGTGTGGGCGCCGAGGAGCTCGGCTTCGTGGGCGCGATGGTGCTGCTGGGGCTGTTCGTGGTGCTGCTGTTCCGCTGCCTGCGTGTCGCGGGCATGTCGGATGACGCGTTCGGCCGGCTGATCGCGGTTGGCGTCATGATGTTCATCCTCTTCCAGGTCTTTGTGAACATCGGCGTAAACATTAGACTGGTGCCGGTGACGGGCGTGCCGCTGCCGCTGGTGAGCCAGGGCGGCAGTTCGCTGATCACGATCCTGGCGTCGCTCGGAATACTGCAGAGCATACTTGGGCATCGACGCAGACGCAGCAAACGGACCTGACGCAGCACGGGGCGGATTCCTGGCGGGCCGCGCCTTCGGCGGCATCCGGATCGCCGTTACGCTGGCGATCGTGGCCGGCCTGATCTTCAAGCTGTCTCCCGGCGCCCTTGCGACGACACTGCGGCATGCGAGCCCCTGGTTGTTGCTCGCCGCGCTCGCGCTCATGGCCGTCGTTCAGGCGCTCGTTGTCGTCAAGTGGCTCGTGCTGCTCAACGCCCGCGACGTCCAGGCGCCGCTGCTGTACGTCATCCGCGCCTACTGCCTGGGCAACCTGCTGAGCAACGTGCTTCCGACGGCCGTGGGTGGCGACGTATACCGCGTCTATCGAATCCAGCGCGAAGCGAACGCCCGCGCCGCGGATGTCACGATGAGCGTGCTGTACGAGCGCGCGACGGGCTACGGCGCGATGACGTGCCTGGGCGCGCTGGGCGCGGCGTTCTACTACGGCAACGCCGCCATCGGCGCGCTCGCGCTGGCGGCCGGCGCGAGCGCCGCGCTTGTGTTGGCAGTCGTACTGCCCCGCATGCCGTTCCCGGCCGTGCGCCACGATCACGTCCTGCGCAACCTGCTCGCGCACCGCCGCGAGCTTGTCGCCGTCTATCAGATGTCCATCTTCTCGGTCGCAATCCAGGCGCTGTTCATCTCGACGATCGCGCTGTCGGGCCGTGCGCTCGGCATTCATGTGTCGTGGTGGTACTGGGCGTTCATCACGTGGGTCGCCGCTGTGGCGGTGCTGCTGCCGATCACGCTTGGCGGGCTGGGGGTGCGTGAGTCGAGCTTCTCGGGCCTGCTGAAGCACGCCGGCGCGACGGCGGCGCAGGGCGCGTCGGCCGGATTCGCGCTCGGGCTGTTGCTCATCGTGGTGAATGCCGGCGGTCTGCTCGCGGTCGAGATCGCGTCGCGTCTCGGGTACGCAAGCGGCATTGATGCCGCCCCGTTAGCGCAAGTTTCGACCCCGAGCGAAGCGGCGCCGGCCGAACGGTAAAGCTGATAACGGCGGAGTATCGCTGCTAGCGGTCGTTTTGGCCGCCACGGTGGCTGCAGTGATGCGTCTTCGCGCCTGGGCTGTTTCGTCCGGTAGGGTTGACGCATGCGGCTGGGGATTATTTCGGACATACACTGCAATCACGAGGCGCTGGAGCTGGCGCTCGAACGAATGGGCGACGTCGATGAGCTGCTTTGTGCCGGGGACGCGGTGTACCAGTTTCGCTTCTCGAACGAGGTGGTCCAGACTCTGCGCGAGCGTAACGCCCGGTATGTGCTCGGCAACCACGAAACCACGCTGCTCGGCAGATGGGGCGAGCGAGCGCGGGCGGCTGACTGGGTGCGTGCCGACGAGTTGGCGTACATGGCGGAGCAGCCGCATCGCATTGAGACCGTGATCGATGGCAAGCGGCTGTTGATGGTGCACGGCAGTCCGTTCGAACCGCCGTACGAGTACCTCTATCCGAACAGCGCGACGCTTTCGCGCGTCGCTGAGATCGATGCGGACTACGTTGTACTTGGCCATACGCACTACCAGATGGCCGAACGCATCGGGCGCGCATTGGTGATCAATCCCGGATCCACAGGGGAAGCACGGGATGCGCGGAACGGGTTTCAGCTCTCGTACGCAGTGCTCGACACGATAAGTGGCGATCTGGTAGTCGACAACTTCCAGGATCCCACGCGTGCTGCAATCGACCCCTCGATCGTGCCCGGCGGCAGCGGCGGCGGCGAGCGGCGGCCGGGCGACGAACGACATCCGGCGAACACGAGCTTTTGGACCCCCGGTTGAGCGGCGGCTACAACGACAGGATCTCCGTGTCGACATCGAAGACTTCGGCATCGAGACGAGAGCCTTCGACAAACGAGACGATCTGGCGCAGCACGTCCTGGCAGTGATGCGCGTCGTTCGCGACGCAGGCGACGCCGAACGTCGCAATCTGCCACGCGTCGTTATCGGCCACTTCCGCCACGGCGACCTGAAATTTGTTTCGAAGGCGCTGCGCCACGCTACGCACGACCTGGCGTTTGTCTTTGAGCGAGGCGCTCTCCGGCAAGCGCAGTGAGAAGCGCAGCACTCCGACGTTCAGATGATGGCCTCTTCGCCGGCCTCAAGTGCGTCCGCGGCATGAGTGAGCGGAAGCGGCGGCAGATCGTCGGGCTTTTCGAGTCCGAAGTACTCGAGAAAGCGGACGGTGGTGCCGAAGAGGGTCGGCCGGCCCACTACCGGTGCACGGCCCACCTCCTCGATGAGCCCACGCGCCAGCAGCGTCCGTGTGGGGCCATCGCAGTCGACTCCGCGCACCGATTCGATGCCGGTGCGTGTGATCGGCTGCCGGTACGCGATGATCGCCAGCGTCTCGATCGAGGCGTTGGTCAGCGGCGGGTGCTCCAGCCCGAGAAAGCGCTCGACGTACGCGGCCGTGCGCGGAGCCGAAACGAGCTGCACCAAGGCGCCCGTCCGCTGAAGCCGTACTCCGCGATTACGGCAGGCCTCCATGAGCTGGTCGAGCGCGGATGACACATCGGCGCGCGGTGCGTTGATGGTGCGGGAAAGTACCGCGATCTCGATTGGCGCGTCGGCGACGAACAGCACCGCTTCGATGATCGGGACGAGGTCTTCTCGCGAGGGCGGCTCGATCAGCTTAGGCCTGCGCTTCTTCAGGTGCGTCTGGCTGTCGTCGCTGGTCACGTTCCCCCTCAGCATCCGAGACCGGAGGCTCCCATCCCGTACCCGGCTCTCCACGAATCACCGCTGCCGGAGCACCGTTGCCGGCGCGCTCGTCGCGTTCGCGCAATCGTAACTCACGATAGCGCAGGCGCGCACGGGGCGGCTGTGCAAGCTCGATGCCGAGCTGCTGCTCCACGAGCGCTTGCGTACGCCCGCAAGCTTCATCCGCCGCCTCAGCGAGATTAGCGCCCGGATCGAGGTCGAGGTTGAGCACGACCTCGATCCGCCTGCCGCGCGCGGCGACGACGGCGTTGCAGCCCGCGATGTTCCGGATGTAGCGGACTTCCGCGTTGATGCGCTCGGCGATCTGGTCCGTTGAGATGGCTGCGCTGCCGGATCTCACGCTGCGCACGCGCATCTTCTGCGTCGGCGAGGGGGTGAGTTCGACGATGATCGTGGCGAGCATGCCGAATGTCACAACGGCGGCGGCCAGCGTGATGATGAGCTTCGCTTCACGATCATCGTGGCGGCGGAGCCATGCGGAGAGGTCTTCGAGCTGCGCGATACTGCCCGAAGCGGCGCCCCAGGCCAAAAGGGCCAGTAGAAGAGCGAGAAAGATGACAACGAGAGCGGCGACCACGATGACGAATCGGTTGACTTGGCCGAGTGGGTCGTCCCTCACGCCAGGCTCCGGCTTCGTGGCGGACGTGCCGCGCAACAGGCGTGGCACGGATCAGGCGCGGCGTGTGACGGCGATGGGCTGTGGGGTTTCCTGGCGAGCAATCGCTGCGCGATGGGTTTGGCCTCCTGCCGGGAGATTCAACGCATCATACAGCAGCGGATCGAGCCGCGAGGGTCAGCTGCAGGCGCTAAATCCGCAGATCGGACAGGTAGCGCAGCCCTCGGCGTGGATCAGCGGTCCGCCACAGTCGGGGCAGGCGCGCGACGTGGGGACGACGAGAGTCTGGATACGGACGCGTCGACTCATGCGGGCCTCCTCAGAACGGGTGTTCTATGCACAGGCACAGAGCATAGTAGAACATATGTACGTTGTCAAGACCCGCGAACCATGTTCCACAGGGCGTCGAGGCGGAGACCTCTCCTCGTCGTCTGACCGGCCGGGCGGCTTGGCCCATCAGCAGACGAAGCCGCTACGATAGGCTCCGCCATGCGCTTTGTCATCGCGCCACAGGAATTCAAGGGGAGCCTCACCGCAAGCGAGGCCGCTGAGGCGATCGCTGCCGGTGTGCGAGATGCCGTGCCGGACGCCGAGATCGACATAGCGCCGATGTCCGACGGCGGTCCCGGGCTCGTTGATGCCATGGTCTCGGCGCGAGGCGGCGAGCGCGTCGAGTCGCCGGTGCACGACCCGCTGATGCGTCCGGTCCGCGCCGGTTGGGCCGTGCTGGCGGATGGCACTGCGATCATCGAGATGGCTGCGTCCTCGGGCATGGTGCTGCTATCGCCGGCGGAGCGCGACCCTCTGGCGGCGACGACCTACGGCACCGGCGAGTTGATCCTCGCCGCGCTCGACCGCGGTTGCCCGCAAATGGTGGTCGGCGTGGGAGGAAGCGCGACCGTCGACGCCGGCGCCGGCGCGCTGCAAGCGCTCGGTGTACGCCTGGTAGATGCTTCTGGCGCGGACCTGCCTCCCGGTGGCGCGCACCTCCTACGGCTGGCGCGCATCGACCTCTCCTGCGTCGATGCACGGTTGGCGAGCGTCCAACTTCGCGTCGCCTGCGACGTCACCAATCGACTCTGCGGCCCGGAAGGAGCTGCGGCGATGTTCGGTCCGCAGAAAGGAGCCTCCGTTGCCGCCGTAGAGCTGCTCGATGCCGCGCTTCGCTGCTTTGGCGAAATCGCCTCCCGCGATGCCGATGTCGACCTGCTCGACATCGCGGGCGGCGGCGCGGCCGGAGGACTCGCGGCGGGGCTCATGGTGCTGGGGGCGCACATCGAGCCCGGGTTCGCGATTGTGGCAGAGGGCGCGGATCTCGACGCGCGAGTACGGGCCGCAGACGCCGTGATCACAGGCGAGGGGCGCCTCGACGGGCAGACGGCGTTCGGCAAGACGGCTCATGGGGTCGCGAAGCTCGCCCGCGCGCACGCGAAGCCGGTCGCCATCGTCGCGGGCTCGGTCGATGCCGGTTACGCCGCCGCCGTCACGGGCTTCGACGTGATCGAGCAAGCGATGCCGCCGGGAATGAGCGTCGATGAGGCGATGCGCGATAGCAAAGCGCTCGTCCGTTCCGCGGCCACGAGAGCAGCACGGCGGCTCAGGGAGTCAGCGGGCTACTGACCGGCGGCCGTTAATGGCCGGGCGGCATGCGTCGGTAGCGTCGAGGCCGGTCGCCGCGATCGGCAGGGTCGTCGTCGGGTTCATCATCTTCGTCTGCTGGCTCTTCGCCGGACTGCAGACTCATCTCGTCCTCGTCGGCCGGCTGGAAGAAGTCGAGGGGATGGCTGTGCCACCAGAAGTAGAACAGCAGCACGAAGAAGATCAGCGAGACCACGAAGAGCAAGGCGCCGTCGCGGTCGGCGTGCAGAAGCGCCCAGCCTGTCGGCAAGATAATCGCGAGCTGGGCGCCGTACGGCACCCAGATCAGCAGGCGGTAGCGGTCGCGCTGCCAGGCGATCAGCACGTACACCGGCACAACAACGATCATTTGCGCACCGATGATGCGCTCGGCGGTGCGGTCGTGGCCCCCGAGCGACAGCGCATGGAGTCCGCCGGTGACGAGGGCGAATCCTTCGAGGAAGGTCCACAGAGCGAGGAGGATGATGAGGAGCCGAAATGCGCCGTAAGCGCTGATCACAGCGACGGCGCTGTCCCGCGAGACGGCAGCGCCGGACGCATCGCCGGTTGGTGTGGCGCGACTCACGAGTTCAGACCGTGTCCGTTTGCCGGGGCAGGTTGGTCAGCAACATAACGAGGAAGCCCGAGGCGACCAGGATCGGTATCGTGACCTCGGCGAAGCCTACGTCGCTCCTCGCCCAGTGAAAGGCGCCGGCGAACAGCGCCACGAATTGCTCGAGCGTCGCCATCCAAAGGATGAAGCGATAGCGGACGGGATTGCGTGCGGCGTAAACGTAAGCGACGGCAAGGACCGCCATGGTGCCGCTGACCGACCGCGCGCCGAGGGCGCCGTCGATGTTGCCGATCTGCAACAATCGCGTGTTCGTCAGCTCGAGCAGGAACGCGATGAAGTCCCAGGCGGCGAGCAGGACGAGGATGAGCTGAAGGCGCGCCTGCGAGGTCGCGTTCGGGCGGCCGATCTGGCGAGCATGCATCCTGCGCGCGTCTCCTTCGCGGCGATTCTACCACGATGAGGCGGCCCCGTCGTCTCTGGCGATGATCGGGATGTCAGAGCGAGTACTGGGGCAGTCTCTGAGGTGGGCTGTTCGGGCGGAGCTACGGGGTGTCTTCGTCGAAGATATCGTCGTCGGATTCGTCGTCCTCATCGAAGTCGTCGTCCGCGTCGTCATCGACGACGAGCGCCTCTTCGGCGATGCCGGGCTCGCCCCACATGGTCTCGTAATTCTCGCCCGTGATGGCGCGCCGGAGCTCCTCGCGCTCGAGCTTCACCAGCTCGGCGAGGCAGCGCTCACACTCACGGACGATCTCAGCGGAGCCGGTGTCAGCGTAGCGACGGACGATGTGATCCCAGATGCCGAGTTCGACGATGCTGGGGACGTATTTCGGCCACGGGATGATCGTCATGCTATCAGGTTTGCGGAAGCGCGGGCGCATCTTGCGCAGCGACTGAAAACGCTCCTGGGGCGTGTTCGCCATGGGGACGACGCGGATCATGGCGCCGTCGACGTCGTTCGTACGGAGATCCATCAACAGTGTTTTCCGCAGTAACGGGAAGAACAACGCGAGGACATCTTGCGCGTCGATGTTGCGATTTACTTCGGTCACGTCGATCCGGTAATCCGTGTCCAGAGCGATCCTCCTGAGGCATGTGCCTCTGTTCATGATAGCACGCATGCCGGATGACGAGCGTCGGGCGTAGACCGGTAGTTGACAGACGTCCCGCTATTTCAGATGGCGCGCGGTGGCTGCGTGGCGCGCGAGAGCGTCGGCCGCGGCGCCGTCGCGCCCGCCACGTTCGGCGTGTCGAGAGAGAAAACAGATCTTCCCGCGCTCCGGTGAGAATGAGCCTGGCCGTGCGTGCGGCATGTGACCAAATCGCGTCGCAATGCGTGGTTTACGCCGCGGATTCGCCCAGCACGTCCCCGTGACCGAGGTACAGAGCGCAAGCAGTATCAATTGATTCGCGGTCGAGCGCGGGCTCGTGGCCGCTGAATTCAGCTTCATCGATAATCGTCGTGATGACGTCCCGCGGATAACAGCCGTGTGGCGATCGGTTGCCTTCGTAGAGCCGGTCCACCAGGTGAGCGACGCTATCCTCCGACCACTCGATGCCCTTGCCCTGGCAGTATCTGCGCGTGATCTCGGCGAGTTGATCTCTCGACGGGTTGGGAATGGAAATCTTGTAGGCGATGCGTCGCAAGTAGGCCTCGTCCATCAAGTCCTGCAGCGTGAGGTTCGTCGAGAAGACAAGCGTCACGTCCAGGGGCAGGCGGATGATCTCGCTGGAACTGAGCGCGAACGAATCGAATCCTTGCTCCATCATCAAGACCCAGCGATTGAGGATCTCCTTGGGGGAGACCTTTTGGCGACCGAGGTCGTCGATGACAAGCACGCCGCCCTGCGCGATGACTGATAGCGGCGCCTGGTGCACGCCCTGGGTGGCGTCGTAGCTCATCTCCAGCGCTTCGGCGCCCATGTCGCCGCCGACAATTACGCTGGGGCGATGCACCGGCAGCCAGCGCTGATCGTGCTTCAATGCGGCGTCCGCCAGGAGACTTTCCGACGGCGCCTGCTCCTCCACCTGGGAGCGATGAACGTCCGGATCGTACACCCGGATCAATTGCCCCTGGCCATAGAGCGCGTACGGGATGACGATGGTGCCGGCGATGATATTCGCGATGGACGTGACGATGTCCGTCTTGCCATTGCCCGACGGGCCGAAGATCATCAGCGCGCGACGGGAAAAGAAGGCCTGCCCGATCACCTCGACGAGCCGATCCGGCAACACCATATGCGATAGCGCGAGACGGATGTCGGCGAGGGGAGGGCGCTTGTAGCGCCGCACCTGTTCGGCGATGACCCGGTTGTACGCGGCAATGGGCACCGGCGCTTTGCCGACGTAACGGCTGCGGCCGAGGGCCTCGTGGGCGGCGTTCTTGCCCCGGTCGCTCAGGCGGTAGCGAAACTGCATGCTGCCCGCGGCTGAGCCCTTGTCGACGTCGCACAAGCCCTCGCGGTTGAGGCCGGTGATCAGCTCCTCGACGACGCGAGGATGCAGCCCGGTGACATTTGCGACGGCGCCGAGGGTTGGCATGTCGTGCGCCCAGATGGTTTTGAGGACAAGCTCGCGCAGGAACGCGTCCGGTATGCCCGTGTCAGGCAGCGTGAGCGGGACGAGGGGCACCTCGGTCCACGGACTGTCGCCCGGGATCTCGGATACTGCGGGTGTCTCTGAGGTCTCCGGGACCTCGGGGATCTCGGAAACCGTCGGTGTCGCTGAGGTCTCCGCGGTCTGGGACTGGTCGTTCATCCTTCACGCTCCCTCTGGGATGGTCGGCATCCAGCACCGGCGCAGCAGACATCGCCGGCGCGAATTGCGCTCAAATTCGCCCTAAGAGCGCACGGCTGGCGGTCGATACTTAGGCAGGGTGCTTTGCCGTGAATAACCGCGCGCTACGGAATCTGTCGAAGGTGGCGCTGGCCGCGACAAACACGACGCCCGCGGCCGATGTGCTGCTCCGGGCGATGGAAATTGTGCAGAATCACACCGCGGCAGTGTCCGCCCTCCTGTTTTACGGCGACGAAGGTCTGTTCGAGAGCGCCGGCGCGGGGGATAACCCTGACCGCTACTCCCAGGCGGCGCTGACCTATCTACAACAGCGGCTCGTGCAGCTCCGTGTGCCGCTGGCGTTCAATCTGGACGGGGCCGATGTGGTCGGCCTTACCCGAGCCTCGAACAAACAACCGCGGGACTATATGGCGTGGTTGGTCCCGGCCGCGGATAGCTGGACGGAGATGCTGGTGCTGCGCGGCTCGTGGCCGCCGGGCGCGGCGGAGCCGCTCATCGAGTTCATCGACGCCGCGATGCCGGCGCTGACGATCATCCTCGAGCGCTTTGTCGGCGTGGGCCGCAAGCAACGGCTCGACCGCCAGCTCGACACGATCAGCTCCAGCGTGGATGTCCTCAAGAACGTGGCCGAGGTCGTCGGTTCAGTTGCCGCGGTGTACCCCACAGGTAGGGATCTGCCGCTCGACCAGGCGGCGCTCCTGCAGCAACTCGCGAGAGACGCCGTCGCGACATTGAAGGAGGTCCGGCTGAACCGCGACCTGATGGAGTCACATCTGCGTCTTCAGGAATACGCCGGGCGGTTGGAGCGCGCAGTGCAGACGGAGCGCCAGCAGGCAAGCACCGACGCGCTCACCGGCCTTCTGAATCATCGCGGCGCGCTGTCTGCCATGGAGGCCGCGGTGGCATTCGCCATCGAGCACGACGCGCCGTTATCGATACTGATGGGCGATGTCGACGGGTTCAAGCTCTTCAATGACACCTACGGTCACATGACGGGCGATGAAGTACTCAGGCTGGTCGCCGCGAATTGCCGCGCGGTGACCCAGGGAGCGGGCGCAGTCTACCGTTATGGCGGCGATGAGTTTTTGATCATTCTGCCGGGCCTCAATAAGGTGGAAGCGACCGCCATCGGCGACGAGATCGGACTGCGGCTGGGGGCGGCGGAGTTCCGTACCGACGAGGACCGCATCGTTCCGATCCGGATGTCGGTCGGCATTGCATCGCTACCAGAAGACGCGGACTCCGGGTCGAAGCTATTTGCCATTGCCGACTCGGCGATGTACGCGGCCAAGCAGCACACGTCCAGCGGAAGCCGTACGCCCGTGATGACCACGGCAGACACCACCTTTGGCGTGCTCGACAGCCTGGTCCAGGCGATCGATGCGAAAGACAGCTACACGAAGGTGCATTGCGACATCGTCGCCGAATACGCGGTGAAACTCGCGCGAAAGATGGACCTTTCGACCGAATCGCAGCGGGCACTGCGTATCGCCGGACTCTTGCATGACATCGGGAAGCTGGCGGTACCCGACGACATCCTCAAGAAGCCCGGTGCGCTGACGGAAGAAGAGTACGAGGTGATGCAGCGGCACGTGACGATCGGCGAAGTGCTCATCCGCGAAGTGCCCGAGCTGAAGGAAGTGATCCAGGCGGTGGCCTGCCACCACGAGCGTTTCGATGGCACGGGATATCCCCGGGGTCTCGCTGGCGACGATATTCCGCTCATCGGACGCATCATCGCCTTAGCCGATGCCTACTCGGCGATGTGCCTGGACCGGCCGTACCGCAAGGGCTTGAGCCATGACCGCATACTAGAAGAGCTGGTCTCCGGCGGCGGCGTGCAATTCGACCCGCAGATCACGCGCAGCTTTGTTGAGCTGCTGCTCGACGAGCAACTGGAGCGACAGCGGCGGTTCTCAGACGATTCGGCGGCCTAGCCTTCTCGAAGGCCTTCTCGTTAGTCGATGCCGCGAAACTGGTGTAGGGCAGCGGTCACAAGATCGTCGGCATCGCGAAACTGGCCCGCGTCTTGCATTGAAGCGGCCAGCCACTTGAGGACTCCAAACGGCTCCGTCTGACGGATCATCTCCGTCCTCCAACGCTCAATAGCCGCGTTGGCCGCCGTGGCATCGGCATGGGGCAGCACAAACAATATGTCACCGCCGTCGAGCCAACCGATCAGATCGGAAGCCCGGGCCGCATCGCGGGCGGCCGCCGCGCCCATGCGCAGGCGCGCCTCGGCGTCCGGGTCGCCAGCTACCAGCATCGGACTGAGGATCACGACGCACAGCGGATAACGGTATCGACGTGCCTCGGCCATCTCCTCGCCCAGGCGATAGCGGATGAACCATTGGGCGAGCAGGCCGCGGTCCAGGAGGTCTCCCGGATTCATCAGAGAGGGGCTTTTGGCCGTGCCGGACGGGCCTGGCCGGCGCTGTAAGTGAACGATCACAGGCTGCCTCCACAATGATGGTCGGCGTCGCGAGGCTGGTACTGCAGCATCAGAAGGCCCAACCTGCGCCGGCGCGTCGGAGCGGCCGCGGCGCCGTTCGGGGACAGACCCGCCCGCGATCGCCACAATCGCACCATCCACGCGGGAGATTTGCCCGGATTTACACCCGCGGCCTATAATCGGCGCACCCCCGCACCGAAAGGACACCCGAGATGCCAGGCTCGTACTGTTACCTCCAGAAGCGCATCGTCCCGCTCGAGGAGGCGAAGGTAGGGGTGATGACGCACGCCTTCCTGTATGGGACCGCGGTGTTTGAAGGCATCCGCGGCAACTGGAGCGAAGAGCAGGGCGCGACACTCATCTTCCGCCCCCACAAGCACTTCGAGCGGCTCAAGCACTCCGCGCACATCATACACATCGCGCTGCCGGAGTCGGCCGAGGAACTGTGCAACATCTGCGCCGACGTCGTCGAACGCTGTGGCTTTCGCGAGGACGTGTACATTCGGCCGATCGCGTACAAGAGCGGCGAAGTCATCGGACCGCGGCTTGACGGCGTAGATTCGGACTTCATGTTGTTCGCTATCCCTTTCGGAAACTATCTCGAACTTGACGCCGGAATTCGCTGCCAGACATCGACGTGGAGGCGAGTGCCGGATACGTCGATTCCGGCGCGTGCGAAGGTCAACGGGCTCTACGTCAACTCAGCGCTGGCGAAGACGGAAGCGGTCGAAAACGGCTTCGACGAAGCGATCATGCTCAACGACGACGGCCACGTGTCGGAAGGGTCGGGCGAGAATCTCGTGATTGTTCGCCACGGCAAGCTGATCACGCCGTCCCGCAGCGACAACGTGCTCGAAGGCATCACATTGGAGTCGGTGTTCACGCTGGCGAAGGACGAATTGGGGCTGGAGGTCATCGAGCGGACGATCGATCGGTCCGAGCTGTATATCGCCGACGAGTGCTTCCTAACGGGCACGGCGGCGCACGTGTCGCCGGTGACGGAAGTCGACCGCCGCGCAGTCGGCGCCGGCACGAGGGGTCCGATTACCAAGAAGCTTCAGGAGTTGTTCTTCGACGTGCTCAAGGGGCGCAACCCCAAGTACGCGCACTGGCTGCGTGCCGTTAAGCCAGCCGTGGAAGAAGCCGCCTTGAAGGCTCACGCCTGATGCAGTTTCGGCCCCCTCGCACCGTTGGCACGCTGGTCGGCGGCGGGCTCTCCGCGTGGTGCTTCGTTGTCGCGATCGCGCTCGTAGTTCGCGGGGTGACGCATGATGTCGCGCTCGGCATCATCGTCCTGTACATTGCCGCCTCTGTCTTTTTCTGCATGGGACTGTTGTTCGCCTACTGGACCTACAGTCTGGGCACGCTCCGCTACCTGCTCGACCGTAATGCCTTCACCATCACGTGGGGCGACATCCGCCAGATGGTGCCGATGTCACAGATTGAGCGGCTGGTGCCGGGCCGCGAACTTCCCAACCCCCACGTCGCGGGCGTGAGCTGGCTCGGGCACCACATTGGCAGAGCCAATGTGCCCGGCGGCATTGGCGATACGCTGTTCTACTCGACGCACCGGTCGCCGGCGGACCTGCTCTACGTCGTGACGCCCGCGCAGTCGTACGCGATCAGCCTTGAGGATGAGGTTGCGTTTGCGGAGGCGGTACAGGCGACTCAGCGTCTCGGATCGCTGGTGTCGGTACCTCAGGCGCCGGAGCGACTGTATTTGGCGGCGCAGCCCTTCTGGGAAGACCGCACGGCACAGGTACTGGCGCTGGCGGCGTTCGCGACCTTCTTTGCGATGTTCGCATTCGTGTATCAGCAGTACCCAGGGCTGCCGCAGAGCATCGCAATCTCCTTCCCGCAACTGAACGGCGTCACCCGCATCGCCTCGAAAAGCGAGCTGTTGAAGCTCCCGATGACGGGCGTGGGGCTGCTGCTCGTGAACCTTTGCCTCGGTTTCGCGGCGCATTCGTGGGAGCGCATGGTGGGCTACGTCCTCCTCGTAGCGGCGATCGGCGCTGAAGGGATTCTGCTGGCGGCGGCGATCATCGCGCTGCGCTGACTTCGCGGCGTCCTCTCTGTTTCGAGACCAGGATTCGATCCGCCTGTGCGGCCCCTCGTCCTAGCG
>JALYKW010000072.1 GCA_030774575.1 Chloroflexota bacterium
GGGGAGAGGAGCATTATTGCAGGGCTACCCGAGCAGCACGACCACCTGGACGAGCGTTGCGGTCGTTGTGACTGGTCTGGGCCCGAACAGTTCGAACGCTTGGACCGTCACCGAACTGTTCGGGCCCAGACCAGTCACAACGACCGCAACGCTCGTCCAGGTGGTCGTGCTGCTCGGGTAGCCCTGCAATAATGCTCCTCTCCCCGGCTGCGGGCTGCTGCCCGTGGCTGTGGCCTTGCCACTGCCACCCAAGAGCACCTTGCCGCTCGCGCAGGTTGCCGTGGAGGTGGCCGTCGTCCCAACGGCCGCACTATCGGCAGTTGTCGCCGCAGTTTCCGTCACGAGTGTGCTGCCGCTGGGACCGGTCGCACCGTTGGCGCCAGGAGCGGAGCGCCCCGATTGTCTTGGCATAAGCGAGCAGTCTGTCAACCGAAAACGTCAAGAACACACGCTTTGTAGGCGCGCCGCTGCCGCTCGGACTTTGCGCGGCACAATGAAGGACATTACGCAAGATCTCGCACACAGAGCGGTACACCGCCCCGACGTAATCAGCCCCTGGGCTCAGATTCAGAAGAAGCGGTGTGACGCAACGTTATGCGGAGTGGCGCGAGTATCGCGCTCGCAGCGAGCGAGTGGCAATAGGTTACGTCAAGGAACAGCGAAATTGTCAGGACGAATGCCCCTCATGCCCGACGCGGTAGTCACGCGAGGGCTGGCCGGACTGCGCTCCGGCTAGGGCGCCGGTTCCGGCTTCGGAAATTCGAACGTGAGTTGCCAGAAGATGGAGCGCATCTCGTCGAGCGACCGCGTCACACTCGCGTCGGCGCGGCCGCCGACCGTCACCGTATAGGAGTCGGTGGTGGCCACGCTCGCGATGCCGAAGGCGAACTCGCAGATGTGGGTCTCGCTGCCATCGGCGTCGGTGTTGTCGTCCTCTTCGCCCCGGCCGTCCTCCAGGCTTCCTTTGGCGACCTGCTTCCCGGATGCATCGGTGACGCGCACCTGCGTGCCCTTCTTGATGTCGCCGAAGTCGCCGGCCGTGGTGCACGCCTCCGCCACATGCCACGGCTGGTCGGGCTGCGTCACGAGCACCAGTCCGCGGATGGCGTTCTTCGTGCCGCCGCCGCCACAGGCGGCCGCCAGGCTAGCGGTGATCACGGCCACGACGCACATGATCTTGGACAACAAGCGCATGTGCACTCCTCTTCGGGGATGCCGGTGCGGTCCGACGCTACGAGAGATAACGCCGCACGCGCTTGGACGCAAGATCCTGGTGGTGCCCGCCCCGAGCGCGGTCCAGGCGAGCCTGGCTCAGAGCGGCTGCCGGCGCAGGACGCGTAGTCGTCCATGCCACTACGACCTTCTCCGTGGGCGGCGCGAGCCTGACGCGCTCTACGAGCACGCCGGGGAACGGCGTGGACGCGGTTAAGGTCTATGTGGATGCGCGGATTGATGTGACGCCGCTGACGGCGACCAACGAAGTAAATTCATAGCATGAGATAACCTGCAAGATCCAGCAAGACGATGGTCTCGCCGGCGGGGCCCTGGGCGGCGACGCCGCCACGGGGTTCGGCCCGGCGCCGGACGGGACGACGTGCTTGCTGAGTCTCTTGCAGGAGCCAGTGCCGCCGCCAGTGCTGCAGCTGTTCCCGCCGTTGACGAAGGACGCGCCGGCGTTGTTGTTCAAAGGTGAAAATCAACACCAGCACGGCGGGAAGCGTCGACATCCACGCCGAGGCGACGCTCCTGGTGGGGGCATCAGCCTGACGCGCAAAACGAGCACGACGGGGAACGGTGCGGACGCCCATAAGGTCTATGTGGACGCGCGGATCGACGTGTCGCCGGCGACGGCGACCAACGACGTAAATTCGAAGCACACCATCACATTCACGATTCAGCAGAACGATGGCTTCCTCGCCAGTGAGGGTGGCGACGGCGTGACGGGCCTGGCTCTGGCGCCGAACGGGACGGTATGCACCCTGAGCCTCTTGAACAACAACATCGGCGCGAGCTTCGTCGGCGGAGTAAATGCCTGTGGCACGAGCGGGGGCACCTGCACGGTGCAGATCAACAGTAGCAACGCGGGAAGCGTCGATATCCGCGCCAAGACGATCTTCACGGTGGGCGGTCTGAGCCTGACGCGCGAGACGGGCACGACGGCCACGACGCAGCACGGTGTGGACGCGCATAAGGTCTATGTGGACGCCTGAATTGATGTGACGCCGCTGACAGCGACGAACGCCGTAAATTCGGCACACACTATCACCTGCACGATCCAGCAGAACGATGGCGAGCTCGCCAGTGAGGGCGGCGACGGCGTGACGGGCCTGGCTCCCGCACCAAGCGGCACGCTGTGCACACTGAGCCTCTTCAACAACAACGCCAGCGCTTTCTTCGTCAACGGGGTGAACGCCTGCACCACGATTGGGCACTGGCGCCTGCCCGGTCCAAATCAACACCAGCAAGTCAGGCAGTGTGGACATCCGCGCGACGACAACCTTCTCTGTGGGCGGCGTGAGCCTGACACGCACGACAAACACGTCGGGGAACGGCGCGGACGCGCACAAGGTCTACAAAGACGCGGGGATCAACATCTCGCCCTTGAGCGCGATCAACCTGGTGGGCAGCCCTCACACGTTTACGGCGACGCTTGTGACCACGGTGGACGACGGTTTGACGTTCGCCAACGCCCCGGATGGCGTCACCATCACGTTCAGCTTCCCGTCTACCAACACGGCCGGCGCATTCTTCGTCGGTGGCACTAACACTTGCATCACCGGGGATGCCACCGGCACAGGCACCGGTACAGGCACGTGCTCGGTGCAGGTTAATGGCACAACGCCGGGCACGGTGATCATCCGGGCCTGCGCCACCCTCTCGTTGAACCGCCTCGTCACGGGGGTGGTAACGCGCTGCACCGGAGATACTGCGACCCACAAGTTTGACGGAGCGGACGCGCAGAAGACCTTCGTTCAGCCCACGACGACCTTGACGGTGACGGACATCGTCACGGGGATCCCGGCCAGTTTCATTGGCGTCACGACCACCGGCAGCGTGCACTACGAGGCTTTCAGTGACTCGACTTGCACGACTAAGATCGCCGACGGCGGCACGAAGGCCCTCGACGCCAGTGGAAACGTGGTCGCGTCGAACCCATACCCGGCAATCACCACCAGCACGGTCTACTTCCGGGGCACGTACACGGGCAACCTGGGCGGGTTCGTAACAGCCTGCGCCGCGGAGCATGTGTCCGTGATCGCACCGTAAGCGAGAGTACGTAAGGCCGGGACTGGCGGGGCATTGGCCGCCAGTCCCGGCTCAGCATTCAACGAACTGGACCGCTACGGGAAGAACTGGCGAGACAACCACAATCCTAGACAGCTAAAGTCACCCAGAGAGGGCCGGTCATCGTACCGGCCCTCTCTCATTGAATGCGCTGAACTATGCGCCCGCCGCTCAGGCGAAGCTACCGCAAAGGCCATGCGCGTGGCGTCGGCCGGCAGGAGATGCGCCCAGATCGCGCGCGCACACGAAGCACGACGCCGCTGTGCCTGGTCCGCCGCGGGCACTCTACGAACCGGCGGCGTGCTGCATGTTCCCGCTCAGGTCCGCCGTGAAGCTGCCGTCGTCTTCGGCGCGGATCAACGCCCCGATCCGCATGAATGTGCCGGCGTAAGGCCCGCGCCCGTCGCAGAAAACCTGCAGGTAGCCACGGTCCAGCGTCTTCACCGTGCCGATGCACAGGGGCTCACCAGAACCGGCGTCTGACGCCCGTGCCTCATTGATCAGCCCGGGCTCCGAAGCCACGCCCGCCGCCAGACCTTCATCGAGGTGTACATCGAGCCGCATTGGCGCGTCGCCGGCCGCGACGCCGGTAATCGTCACATGTGACCCCGTGGCGTCGCGCGTACGGCTGTACGTCCCCGTCAACCGGTCGTTGAAGCGCGGGAGGAATTCGTACGGCGCCGGCGGCGTCTTCTGCAGCACCGGGAGCGATGCCGCCGCCCACGGCCCGCGCTGCACATCGACCAGGCCGGTGCCAAACAGCAGCAGCATCGCAACGAGTGCCGCCGCGAGCCCGGCCGCGAGCCGCATCGACCGCACGGCCCCATCGGCCGGCAGCGCGCGCCGCAACCGATACGCCACCAGCCCCAGCGCGACAGCGATCGTCGCAACGTAGATCGCCGTCGCCCAGGGTTCTTTGCTATCGGTGCCGGATGTGATGCCGTGCAGCGCCGCCAGCGCGAACGTGCCGAACGTGAGGTAATGCAGCGCCCGCCAGGTCCGGTAGCCGATGAAGCGCCGCACATAGAAGCTCGTGACGATGATCGCGATCGCATACAGCGCCGCCACGCCCGCCGCCGTCTGCCAGGCGCGGTACGGCGGCTTCCAGAACGGCACGGACAGTTGCCACGCGTCGTACCCGAAGTAGTTGTCGCCGAGCAGGATGTACGTATGGAATGCGCTCCCGGCAAGCGCCAGCAGCGCAATGAAGCGGTGCAGGTCGAAGGCCGTGTTGCGCCGGAAGAACCGCTCGGTGAATCGCGTGTTGACCGCGAGCCCGAGCACCACGGCGAGGAACAGCAGGAGATAGGCGACGAACCCGGCGGACCGCGAGAGGTACCAGTAGCCATGGTCCAAGCGGCGCCCTCCGGTTGTCTGCTCATCGGCCGCGGCATATGAGCCGAAGCTAATCTACCACGGTCAGGCAGGCAGGCCACTCGCCGCGTCTTGTGATCAAACGGTCCGTTGTTGATGCCTCGCGGAGTTCGGCAAAGGGGCTACGATGCGTGCGTGCGCGTGTAGTTCTTGCTGCGCACCGGCAAGCGATCTTTCGCGTCTCGAAGCGAGTCGTTGTTCGCCGAGAGCGCCGTCGCCGGCGGCGGATGCTGCCGCGCCACCGCCACGCCGCCCGCCACCGCCGCGAGGCTCGCAACCAGCAACAGCAACTTCGCCGGCAGGTTCTTTCTCAGCTTCATCGTGGAACCGCCTTCAGTTGCGGCTGAGCGCCCGCGCCGCGCTTACCCGATGTTATACCGCTGTCCGCCGCCGCGCGGCGCGGATCACCAGCCATCCGGCCACGGCCCCGACGATCAGGCAGGCCAGCGCGATCCGGATCGCGGTGCCCGCCCCCGGCGTGCCATGACCCGCCTCCGGAGGCACATCGACCAGCGGTGCGAGCGCGAGAGACGCCTCGGCCGCCTCGCGGCGCGTAGCCGCGTCGGCGCTCACGGCTCCGCCATCGCGTCTCGCCACGGCCCGCTGATGCCCGCGCGCCTTGAGCGCGATGGAGTGTGGGAGAGCCACAATACGGCGCGCCTCGTGCACCAGCACGGCGATGGCCGCCACCACCATAACGCTCAACACCGACGGCTGAGAAAACAGCAGCGGAAGCTGTGCCCAGAAGCCGGAGGGGAAGTCCACGTGGTGCATGTTGAGCGCCAGTATGCGCCCGCGCCGCCCGCGCGCCTATAGGCGTCTACCCTGACAGCGAGATAGCCGAGCGCGCAGAATTGGGAGCCGCCCGCGGCCATGATGGCGAACCGCGTCCGACCGCCCTTAGGGGCCGGCGTCGTTCGTCAGGATCAGCGTGCCGGCGGCGTGGAACATGCCGCCGACGCCGTGCGCGATGCTCACCCGCACGTCGGGCAGTTGCGCCGCCGCCTCGCCGCGCAGTTGCCGCACGGACTCCTGGATGGCGAACATGCCATACATGCCCGTGTGCGTGTAGCTCAGGCCGCCGCCATTCGTGTTCAGCGGAAAATCGCCGCCCGGCGCCGTCCGCATCTCCTCGAAGAATGGCCCGCTTTCGCCCTTGCCGACGAAGCCGAGCGCTTCCAGCGCGAACATCGGCGTGTGGGCGAAGGCGTCGTAGAACATCGCGTGGTCGATGTCGCCACGGTCGACCTTCGCCTCGGCGAACGCGAGCTCGCCTGACACCCTGAATGCACGCGACTCCGTGAAGTCGTGCATCATGCTGATCATCGAGTGCTCCGACGACTCGCCCGAACCCAGCAGATACACGGGCGGCTTCGGAAAGTCGCGCGCGCGGTCGGCCGACACGACCACCAGCGCGCCGCCGCCGTCGGTCACCAGGCAGCACTCCAGCAGGTGTATCGGATAGGCGATGATCCTCGAAGCCAGCACGTCCTCGACCGTGATCGGGTCGCGCATCATCGCGCGCGGGTTGCGCTCCGCCCAGCGCCGCGTCGCGACGGCGACGGACGCCAATTGCTCGTGCGTCGTGCCGTACGTGGCCATATGCCGCACGATCGGGATGGTGAAGCGCGTCGCCGCGCCCGCCACGCCGTACGGCTCCTCGAACTGCGACTGGAGCATCTGCCGGGACTGCCCCCAGCCACCCATCCCCACGCGCGAGCGGCCGCTCTCGCCGTGCGTGATCAGCGCGGTGGTGCAGAGCCCTGCCTGGATCGCCGCCGCGGCGTGCCGCACATGGATCATGAACGAGCAGCCGCCCACCGACGTCCCGTCGATATATGTCGGTGTGATGCCCAGGTACTCCGCCACCGCCACGGGCGACTGCCCGGCGCACAACACGCCATCGATATCGTCTTTCGTCAGGCCGGCGTCCGCGAGCGCGTTCAGCGCGCCCTCCGCGTGGAGCTGCAGCGCCGACTTATCCGGCTGCACACCCACGATATCGGTCTCGGCCGCTCCCACGATCGCGGCGCTCATCCGCAGGCTCACGAGACTGCGCCCCGCGGACGGAACAGCGGGAGGGTGATCTCGTCGTCCTGACGCTCCCAGGTCACTTCGACCGGCAGACCCACCGGCAGTTGCTCCGGCACCGCGTCCACGCCGACAATGTTCGACATCATCCGCGGTCCCTCATCAAGCTCGACGATAGCGATCACATAGGGCGCGATATCCTCGAACCCGCGCGGCGGCCGGTGGTTGATGATGTAGGTGTGCAGGGTGCCGTTGCCGCTCGCCGTGAACCAGGCCACGTCCCGAGAGGAACAGTGCGGGCAGAACGGCCGCGGGTAGAAGTACGCCTTGCCGCACGCGTTGCAGCGCTGGATGCGCAGCTCGCCCCGGCGCGCGCCCGCCCAGAACTCCGCCGTCTCCGGCGTGGCTTGAGGTATCGGCCGTTTGGGCATAGTGAGCGCCATTATGCCAACCGCTGATCCCTGGCGGAAGCCGCCGACGCGGACCCCAGCGGCGGGCTTGCTGGCTGTCGAATTGTTCGCGCTCTATCGTTGTCGCTGAGGATTCCCCCGCGTGCGAGGAGCATCACCATGCGCGAAACATCACCACGCATCAGCGCCGTCGAGATCACTAGACTAAGGAGAGATCGCTCTGGTCAGCACGCGCGCGATCGCTGTCAGTCCTGACACGCTGTTGTATGCACTCTCATCCAACGCGTCCATCAAGGCGACCGTTTCGCCCGTGTGTACTTCGGCGAGGAATCGGTTGGGTGCGCTGCTCGGGCACGGATTCGCGCCGGCTGCCGCCAAAGTCGCGGACGCAACCCCCCGGTAGCCCGAGAAGATCGTCGCGCTGCCCTCAACGAGCGTGATGTCCGTCCGGACTACGCAGGCGCCGCCCGTCCAGGCGGCCGCTGCCAACATGCTGCCCTGATCCCATTCATCGCGGCGCCACTCGCGCAGCGTGACCTGCGGTGGTGCGAACTCATCGTCCGAGGGCCCGTACTCGAGATACGCGCGGTAGCCGAGTAACGTCGCGTGATCGGTTGCTATCGCTCTTGCCGCGCGGAGCACGAGCGCCGGCAGCGCGCCGTCCGGCGCGAACATCTGGCCGGGCCAAACGATCGCTACGCCCGCATCCGATGCAACGGGCAGCGTTGGTGGCGTGCGCGCCACGTAGCCGATCGAACCCGCGTCGAAGAAATTGGCTGGCAATGTCGCCTTTGGTACGAAACCGTTCTCGAATCGCTCGATCGTGTGCAGCTGTTCGGACAATTCGCCGTCAATCGTGCCATCCGTTGTCAAGGCGATCGGCAGATACGTCTCCGCGTTCAGGTACAGGTAGTCGACGAACGTCTGCACTTCACCCGCCCCACGCGCGGCGCCGGACGTAACGAGCGCGATCGCACGCTGGTCGTCGAATGTCAGCGGCAACTCGACAGACGTGGTCGATTGCTCGAGAGAGCCGCGGCAGGCCAGCAGCAGCGAGACGGCGGCGTCGGGAGCGCCATGGCAGACACTCGCTTCGCGCTTGCCCGGCGGCTCGCCGTCCCGCGTCTGGTACCAGGTACGGCCATCGATGATCCACGCCGCATGCCGCACCACCCCCGTGCTGAACGCGATATCGATCTCGGCCCGCGCCCGGCCGGTCGCCGCATCGAGCCAGATCTCCGAGCGCTGGGAGTAGGTCTGCGGGCCTTCGGTTGTGCTGTTCTGGATGACCGTGTGGAACACAGCGCCCGGCTGTGTCATCGCTGCGTTCATGCGCTCGTAGACCTCTGTTGCGCTCATCGATGCCGCGCTCGTCGTCACGCGCCGCTGCGAAGCGCCGCGGCAGCCGGATAGCGCCACGACTCCGGCCACCGTCAGAAATGCCAGCCATTGATGCCGCATCACGCCCAGCTAGATCGCCCGGGCCTCGCGCATGGCGACGATTTCGTCCCAGGTGTAGCCAAGCGAAAGCAGGATCTCCTCCGTGTGCTGGCCCAGCTCCGGCGCAGCCGGCGCCGCCGATGCGGGCGTCTCGCTGAACTTCCACGGGAATCCGACGACTTTCGTCGGCCCGTTGAGCGGATGGTCAACGGTGAGGATGTACTCGTTCTCGAGCGCCTGCGGGTCGTTGCTCACGGCTTCGTAATCCGCGACCGGCGCGCAGATCATGTCGTGCTTCTCGAGTACCTCGATCCACTCCGCCGTCTTCTTCGCCAGGAATTTGTCGTCGAGCAGTTCGTACAACGCATCGATGTTGCGGCGCCGCAGCATGCCGTCGCTGAACCGCTCGTCGTGCTCCAGCTCCGGCATGGCGACGGCGGCGCAGAACGCGGGCCAGCGGTCGTCGCCGACGCCGCCGATGACGGCCCAGCCGTCGCTGGTGCGAAAGGTGCGCCAGATCGTCGGCAGGTACGCGTGGCCGCGGCCCGAGCGCTTCATCCGCCCGCTGAGCAGGAAGTACTGCATCTCCCACGCCTGCGCGGCGATCTGCGACCCGAAGAGCGACGTTTCGATCTTTTGCCCGACGCCGGTCACCTCTCGCGAGTAGAGCGCCGACACGACGGCGAGCGCCAGGTTCATCGCGCCGATGTAGTCGGCGATCGCGACGCCGGTGGGCAGAGGGCCGCCGTCTTCTTCGCCCGTCATCGACATCAGCCCGCTGCGCGCCTGCGCGGCGATGTCGAACGCCGGATGCCGCGCCTTCGGGCCCTTCGTACCCCAGCCCGACGCCTCGCCGTAGATGATCCGCTCGTTCAGCGTGCGCACGTCGTCGTAGCCCAGCTCCAGGCGCTCCATCACGCCGGGCCGGAAGTTGTGGACCACCACATCCATCCGCGGGATCAGCTTGCGGACGATCTCCAGCCCGGCTTCCGTCTTGAGATTAACGGTGAGGCTGCGCTTACCGCGGCTGTGCGCCAGGTGGTACGCGCTGACCCGCGCCGGTCCGTGCATCGCGAGCACGCGCCCCAGGTCTCCGAAGCCCGGCGGTTCGGCCTTGATCACGTCCGCACCCATGTCGGCCATGACCAGCGTCGCCTGCGGTCCCTGCTGGAAAATCGTGAAGTCCAGGACGTGGACGCCCGTGAGCGGACCCATGTTGGCTCCTCATGCTAAGTTTCGCCCGCCCAGCCTAGCCGAAGGCGTCCCTACAACCTACAACCTACAACCTACAACCTATAACCTACACACGTGCCTGAGATACCTGACCTCGAAGCCATACGGGGCTTTCTGAACGAGCGCATCGTCGGCGTCGAGATCACCGGCGCCGAGACGCCGATCCCGTACATCGTCCGCACGCCCGCGCCCGATGTCGCCGCGACGCTCATCGGCAACCGTTTCGGCCACGTGCTGCGGCGCGGCAAGTTCCTGCTCTTCGGCCTCGCCGACGAGAGCGTGCTGGTGATCAACCCCATGCTCACCGGGCGTTTCCAGTACGTGCAACCGTCGGTCAAAAGGCGCGCAAAGACCTGTCTGGTCGTGACGCTGGCGGACGGCTGGCAGCTCCGCTATTCGGACCAGATGCTGATGGGCAAGATCTACGTCGTGCCCTCCGACGCCATCATGTCCGTGCCGATGTTCGCCGATATGGGGCCGGACGTCCTGGAAGTCACCGAAGAGGAATTCCGCGCTCGTATCCGAAAGTACCAGGGCGCGATCAAGAACGTGCTGACGAACCACAAGTTCATCGCCGGTATCGGCAACGCCTACTCCGACGAGATCCTCTTTGAAGCGCGCATCCAGCCGTTCCGCAAGCGCAGCACGCTTTCCGACGAGGAGACCGGCGCGCTGTATCGCGCGATCGCCACGGTGATGCGGCGCTCGATCGCCATCGTGTCCGAGAAGTTCCGCGACGAACTCGATTACGAAGAGTGGCGCGATCATCTGAAGGTGCACCGCAAGGGCGGCGACGGCAAGAACAAGGACGAAGGCCGCTGCCCCCGCTGCGGCACGCATCTCACCCAGATCTCGCCGAACCAGCGCGTCACCACGTACTGCCGGACGTGCCAGAAGTGACGACGCGAGCGATCACCAACTTCCGGTCCTATTGCAACGTGGGCAAAGCCGGCGAACGCGGCACCGCCCCGAAGCCCCTTGTGATCGCTGACGGCCGATTCGTGGAGGAGGGGCAACCCAACAACGAAGCATCGGCCGCCGAGCATCTCGATGCCGCCGGCCGCATCTTCGCGCCCGGGCTGATCGACACCCACGTGCACGGCGGCGGCAGCTTCGATCTGATGACCGACGATCCCGAACAAGTGCGCGGCTACGCCCGTTGGGCCGCTTCGCGCGGCGTCACCGGATTCCTCATCAGCACATCGGGCCGCGACCATACGCAGATCGTGCACCGGCTGCGCGCGCTGGCGCCGTTAATCGCCGAGCCGGGGCCCGGCGCCGCTCGCGTGCTCGGATTCCATCTTGAAGGACCCTATATCAACCCGGTCCGCAAGGGCGCCTTCGACCCGCGCTGGCTCCGCGCGCCCAGCGTCGCCGAATACGAAGAGCTGTTCGAGGCATCCGGCGGCGCCATCCGCCAGATGACGCTCGCGCCCGAGCTGCCTTGCGCCGACGAGTTGATCGGCGCGGTCGTCGCCTCCGGAGCTGTCGCGGCGATGGGCCACACCGATGCAACGTACGAGCAGGCAATGCGCGCGATCGACCTCGGCGTCACGCACGTCACGCACTGCTTCAACGCGATGCGGCCGTTCTCGCATCGCGATCCCGGCGTGCTGGGCGCGGTGCTGACAACGGACACCGTGACAGCGGAACTGATCGGCGACGGCGCGCACGTCGACTACGCGGCCGCGCGCGTGCTCATTCGTGCGAAGGGCCCCGGCCGCATCGTGCTGATCACCGACGGAATGCCGCTTGCCGGCACGGACGACGGCGAAGGCGAGTGGGAGGGCGTGCGGATCCGCGTCGACGGCGGTAAGGCCGTCCGCGTCTCAGATGGCACGATCATCGGCGGCGTCATCACACTGGCCGACGCTGTGCAAAACGCCGCGCGATACATGGAAGTTGGCGCCGCCGAAGCGATCGACATGGCGTCAGTCAACGCCTCAGCCGCGCTCAAACTCAGAGACGGAGCAGGCTGGCAGGGCAAGAATGCGGACTTCATCCTGCTCGACGACGAACTGCGCGTGACCGAGACCTGGGTCGCCGGCGAGCGCGTATGGACCGCCGCGGGTGCGGCGTGAGCGGGGACTTCGGCGAGCACGCGCGCCCACCAGAGCCGTCCGTCATCCGCGACGCGACGGCCGCGGATCTCCCGCGCCTGATCGAGCTGTACGCGACGCTGGCCGCCGATCCCGGGCAGGAACAGGTAGGCGACACACCGGCACGGGAGTACGTGCGCGCGTTCGCTGGCGTCAGCGCCGACCCACGCCAACGCCTGCTCGTCATCGAGGGCGGCGGACGCGTTGTCGGCACGATCGTCCTGGTTCTGCTGCCGAACCTGTCGCGCCGTGGCCGGCCATATGCGATCGTCGAGAACGTCGTGGTCGATGAAACCGAGCGCGGCCGCGGTTACGGCGCTGCCCTGATGGGATATGCGATCGAAGAGGCACGCAAGGCCGGATGCTACAAAATCGCACTCACCAGCCGTCTGCATCGCAGCGAAGCACATCGCTTCTACGAGAGCCTCGGCTTCACCGCCGAGAGCAAAGGCTTCCGGCTGGCTCTGTGACGTTCCAGCACCCTACTCGACCGGCGGCCCGCCGAGGTTGCCGGGCGCATCGAGTTGCTCGTAGAGCTGGAACAGCACGCCACCCGACGACTTCGGGTGGATGAACATCTCCTTCCAGTCCCAACTCACCCTCGGCCCGCCGAACGGCTCGATGCCGCGCTCCCGCATCGACGCCGCGGCGCCGTCCGCGTCCGCCACCTCCAGCGTCACGTGATGCAGACCGGGACCGCGCTCCCGCAGGAACTTGGCGATGAAGCCGTCTTCGCCGATCGGCTCCAGGATCTCCCACTGCATCTGCCGCTGGCCGTCGCCTCCCGGCACGTCGAGCACGACGCCGGCAAAGCCGGCCTCTTCGTTGCGGAAGCGACCCGCTTCCTTCCAACCGAAGATCTCGGTGAAGAACGGCAGCTGGTCGTTGATCTTCCAGACGGCCATGCTGACGTGGTCGACGCGTTTGAGTCCGATCGGCACGATACCCCCTGTTCGAGTGGGCGCTGGGAAGTCTAAGGTGGGAGGCTGGACGCCAATTGGCCTCTTCGCCGATATTGAAGCAGCTTTCACGGCGTAGGGCACCTTTGGCATCGCGCTATGGACCACCACGGGCTCCCACGCCCCAGTCGCCGTTCGCCGTCATCTCTCGCGGGTTATATCGACGACGGGGAGCTCGATCTCATCGCCGATTTCCCGTTCTGCCGAGCTTCTGTCTACGACCCAATCTTGGGGCGTGCGCTCGAAACAGATGAACTGGAGAGTCTGTCGAGAACCCATCAAGTCACGCGCCCTATCCCATTCACCGTCTTAGTCGTCGCCGCGCCGCACGGTCAGCCAATCAAACATGCTTCGGTGGACGCACAGCCGTCGGGGTGAGGCGACATTGTTTCACGTGAAACAAACCGCGCGTCGCTGAAGGGCTAGCGCGAGCTGCGCTCCAGATCCTTGAGCATCTGCGCCACCGAGACCGCCGCCTCCCAGCCGCTGCCGTGGTCCTCAACCGACCACCACGCCGACAGCATGTTGTGCGCTATGCCCCAGGCGATGAGCCACTCGCGGTCCAGCTCCAGCCGCTCGCTGAGCTGATCGACGCGCGGTGCCAGCGCGCGCTTCGGGTCCGGCAGGTGCAGCAGATGGTTGCGCAGGAATGCACCGGCTTCATACCCACGCTCGCCCACGACGCCTTTCGGGTCGATCGCGAGCCACGGCTGCCGCCCCGCGCGGACGATGTTCCAATGATGCAGATCGCCGTGCAGCAGGACGGGATCGGTGGTGCTCAAGAGGAGATCTCGAAAGTGGGACTCGGCGGCCTCGACGAGGTCCGCCGGCAGCGGGCCGGTGCCGCCACCAAACAGATTCCGCAGCTTCCGCAAACCGGCTGCCAGGTCCTCCACCGTCGTGAATGAGTGCGCGGACGGCGGCGGCCGCCATAGTTGCAGCATCACGTCCGCAGCGGCGTCCGTCATCGACTCATCATCGCCCAGCTCGGCCAACGGCGTGCCCGGAGATGCCCGTTCGAGCAGCATGACTCCCCGAGCCGGATCGGCGTCCAGCAGCCGGACGATACCCCGACCATCGAAGTGGCGCAGCGCGTTGATCTCGTGCGCCAGCTCAGCGATGCCCGGCCCGAGCTTGATCACGGCCTCGGTGCCGCCGGCGAGCGTCACCGGAGCGACGTAGTTGTACGACAGCGCGAACGGCGGGCCAATGCGCATATCCCACCGCTCCTCGCACGCGCGGCGAAGCTCCGGCAGCGCCTTGAGCCATGCCACGCCTGCCTCTCCATAGACGGAGATGATGGTCTGCGAGAAGTCTCGCGTCGTCTGCATTGCACTCCTGAACAGGCCCCGCCGCGCCGCGGGGCTTTGCTGGCGAATGGTACGATACGGCAAGCGGCACCCATCTCAAATTGCACCGGTGATTATGCGCTTGCTCAAGCTCGACCCGCGCCCGCCCGCATACGACTCCGTCGTCGAGGCGACGCTCGATGAGGAGGCGGCGAAGGTGGTGGACGACGCCGTCGAGATGGCGACGTGGCGCGCGCTTGCTCCGGAGCGGCCCGCCACCATCCCGCGGATCGTCTTCGTAGACGGCGTGCAGCAGTTGGAGGCGCGGGTCTCCGCCGAGGGAGAAGGCTGGCCGACACCGGGGATCGTCGCCTCGATTGCCGCGGGAGCCATCTGCCCGAGCAACGGGGCCGCCGTGTTGCACGCGCAGGTCGAGCGCCGGATCATCCTGGCGAACGGCCGCCAGCCGTCGCCACTGTCGATCCAGGCGCAGAGCGGCGTCTTCCACTATCGGCCGACCGCAAGCGCCGGCGACGATCCCAACGGCCTCCAGATGACGCTCGGCGACCTGCGAGCGCGGCTCGAGACCGAAGTCGTGCGCGAGATCCTTGATGAAGGCGCCGACCTGGTCGTGGTGGACGGCCGCCTGCCGCCGGTAACGGCGAGCAACGCCGTCGGCCTGATCAAAACGCCGCATCGCTTGCCGCTCACGTCCGATGAGCATGTCGACGTGCTGATGCGGCTCAAGACCGGCGAGCGCTCCCCTGTGTTCACGCGGCAGCGCTCCAGCCGCAAGTTCTACTCCTGGTTCATCTGCCTGCGCACGCCCGCAGCCGGCGACCTCGCGTCGTCCGGACTGGCGTTGCTCGAGATGGACGACACGACGCCGGCCGCTGAGGCGTTCCGCGTCGCTGACATCACCGCATCGGTGTTGCCCTCGTATGCATCGACGCCGGTGCGCGATGCGCGCGCGCCCCAGAACCTGCTGCCGGTGGGCCAGCTCGAACGGCAACTGCGCCACCGTCTCGGCGATCCGGAATTGCGGCTCCGGCTGCTGCGCCGCGCATTCGCGAAGGAGCAACCAGCATGGCAGGACTGATCGACAAGCCCGTCGGCCGCGTCATCGGCACTGAAGCGGCGTTCGCGCTGGAGTTCTGGGCGTGGGTGTCGCCCGACCACTATCTGCAACTCGACGACGTCGTCAGCGTGCCCATCGAGCTGCCCGACGGCAAGCAGGTGCTGATCCACGGCATCGTCGACAAGGTACGGTCGCAGTACGAGGGCGCGCGATTCGACTCCGACGCCGATCTCGCCGCCGACCACCTGCTGCCGATCGACATCGCGAACGCCGCGCACGTCAGCGTCACGCGCGTCGAGCCGGAGATCTTCGTCGCGCCGTTCCCGGGCGAGCCTGTGTACAAGAGCACCGGCGCCCAGCGCAACGAGGCGCTGTACTTCGACAAGATGCTCGATGATGGCACCGCTTTCCGCGCCGGGCTGTCGCGCAACGGCGAGCCGATGTACGGCAACCTCGAGTTCCTGAATGGCACGCGCGGCGCGCACATGAACATCTCGGGCATCAGCGGCGTGGCGACGAAGACGTCGTACGCACTCTTTCTGCTCTATTCGCTGCTGCACTCTGATGTGTTGGGCAGCGATGGGCCGAATACGAAGGCGATCGTCTTCAACGTAAAGGGCGAAGACCTGCTCTGGCTCGACAAGCCCAACAACCGCCTCGACGACACGGCGCGCGACCAGTACAAGAGCCTCGAGCTGGAGGCCGGCCCGTTCCAGAGCGTTGGCATCTGGTCACCTGTCCGCAAGAACGCGGACGGCATGGTGCCGTCGTCGAACACGCGGCCGGACGGCGTGACAGCGTACGCCTGGTCGCTCGCCGACTTCTGCAACGACCGCATGCTCGGCTTCCTCTTCGCCGAGGGCGACAGCGAGACCAGCAGGCTCTCATCGGTCATCCGCATGGTCGAGCGCTGGCTGGCGACGGCCTTCTCCGCGCCCGATGCGCGCGGTTACCTGGAGTTCAACGGCGAAAAGATCAAGGACTTTCTCGACCTCGTGCTCATGATCCAGACCAACATTGCCCTCGCCGCGCCGACGGAGACGGGCGGCACGCAGGGCGCGTTCACGCGCCGGCTCTGGGACGCCGGCTACACCGCAGGCCACCTGATCCGCGCGATGACCGCGGAAGAGTCGGCCCGCAACACCGTGCGCATCCTCGATGCGGACGGCGCGGGGCAGAACAAGCAGGTGTCCGTGATCGATATCAACGAACTGCACGACCGCGCCAAGCGCTTTGTCGTCGGCGCCGTCGTGAAGCGCTTGGTCGAACAGAAAGAGGGCCGCGCCCGCCCGCTGGTGTTTTTGGTGCTCGATGAGCTGAACAAGTACGCGCCGCGCGAGGGCTGGAGCCCGATCAAGGAGGTGATCCTCGACATCGCCGAGCGCGGCCGCAGCCTCGGCGTCATCCTGGTTGGAGCGCAGCAGACCGCGAGCGAGGTCGAGCGCCGCGTCACGGCGAACGCCGCCTTCCGCGTCGTCGGCAGGCTCGACTCCGCCGAGGCTTCGCGCGGCGAATACGGCTTCCTCACCGACGCGGCGCGGGTGCGCGCATCGATCCTCAAGCCCGGCTCGATGTTCCTGCACCAGCCGGAGATCCCCGTGCCGCTGCTGGCGCAGTTCCCGTTCCCCGCCTGGGCTACCCGCAAGGACGAAGTGCTCGACGAGACGGCCGGCGTGGGTTCCGGCCTACTCGGCAAGGGGCGCTGATGCGCTTCCTGCACACGGGCGACTGGCACCTCGGCCGTGCCATCGGTGACCGTCCCCGCATCGACGAATGCGCGCGCGTGCTCGATGAAGTCGTGGCCATCGCGAAGCAAGAGCGCATCGACGCGATGCTGATCGCGGGCGACACCTTCGACACGTTCTCGCCGCCCTCCGACGCGCAAAAGCTGCTATTCGAGACGCTGAGCCGCCTGGCCCGCGACGGCGTGAAAGTGGTGCTGATCGCGGGCAACCACGACTCCGCGCCGCGCATCGATGCGCTCGCAACGATCCTCGAGATCGCCGGCGTCTACGTCGCCGGGTCGTTGCCGGCGGACGAGGGGTACGCGCCGCTGCGCATCACGTCTCGCGACGGCAGCGAGAGCGCGACGGTCGCCGCGATCCCGTGGATACCTGAGCATCTCACTGTGAAGTACGACGCGATCTTCGGGCTGGCCGATGAGGCGCTCTCGCAGTACGCGGCGAACATGGAGCGCGCGCTGAAATTCTACTGCTCGCGCTTCCCGGCAGCCGGGATCAACATCCTGCTCGGGCACATGATGATCGACGGCACGTCGATCGGTGAAGGAAGCGGCGAGCGGCGGTTGCACATCGGCAACACCTTCGCGGTGCCGGGGCACCTGTTGCCTCCGGCGGCGCAGTACATCGCGCTCGGCCACGTACACCGCCCGCAGGAGGTGATGAACTCGCCAGTCTCCGGCGGCTCGTTCTACGCCGGCTCGCTGCTGCAGCTCGACTTCGGGGAAGCAGAGCAGAAGAAGTCCGTGCGCATCGTGGACTTGAAGCCTCGCCTGCCCGCCGATTCGCACACCGCCTCGATCACGACCGGCACAGGGCTGCGCAACGCGCGCCTGCGGCTCGAGGACCTCGCCGCGCACGCCGGGAAGTACGGCGACGACTACCTGCGCGTCTTCGTAGAGATCGACGGGCCGGTGAAGTCGCTCTTCGACCAGGTGCGCGACGTGCTCCCGAATGCGATCAGCGTCATGCCCGTGCGGACGGACGAGCCGCAAGCCGCCTCGACGGCGCCGCGCCAGGGACTCGAACCGCACGAGCTGATCTCGCGCTACTACCGCGAAACGCAGGCGCGCGAGATGCCCGCAGAGCTGCTATCGCTTTTCAACAAGATGTACGAGGAAGAGGTCGAGCGTGCGCCCGCTTAGCCTCACGCTCAAGGGTTTCACCTGCTTCTCGCAGGAGACGTACGTCTCGTTCGACGGCATGGACGTCTTCGCCATCACCGGCCGCACCGGCTCGGGCAAGACCACCATCACGGACGCGATGTGTTACGCGCTCTACGGCAAAGTGCCGCGCGGCACGGATGTCAGCAAACTCATCGCGCACGACGCGTCGCAGATGTACGTGTCGCTCGAGTTTGTCGCGGGCGGACGGCCGTACCGGGCGGCGCGCTCTCTCACGCTGAGCCGCACCACCGCGAACACGACCTCGAAGGTACAGCTCGATCGCCAGCTCGCAGACGGCGAGTGGGAACCGCTCGAGAATCGCGTGCGCGAGATGAACGAAGCGATCGAGAGCATCGTCGGACTCGACTACCGCGCGTTCACGCGGTGCGTGCTGTTGCCGCAAGGCCGCTTCCAGGAGATGCTCACCGGTTCGAAGGAGGATCGACGCAAGGTGCTGGAGGATCTGCTCGACGTCGGCATCTACGGCCGCATGATGACCTCGGCGAACCAGCAGAAAAAGCCGCTCGAGACGCAGGCGGGGCTGATCGAGCAGCTGCTCGCAACCACCTTCGCCGACGCCACGCCGGAGCGCCTGGCGGAATGCCGCGCCGCGCTGAAAGAGAAGAAGCCCGCTCTGAAGACCGCTCGCCAGCGCCGCGACGCCGCCCAGGCAGCGCTGGCACACGCTGGAGAACTGAAGTCGTGCCGCCGCGACCAGCGCGCGCAGGAATCCCAGTTGAAGGAAAAGCAGGACGAGATCGCCGCCGCCGAGGTCCTCGCCGCCGGCGGCGAGGCGGAGTTGGAGCGCATGCGCTGCGCCGTCTCCGTCGCCGAAGCCGAACTGACGGCCGTCGCGTATGACGGCGATCTGCACAGGCAGCTCATCGGCGCCCGCGCGACAGCGCAGCAACTGGAGCGGCTGGTCGGCGATGCCGAGGCTGCATCGAAGGCGGCGGTCGATAGGGCGGCCGTCACTGCTGCCTCAACCGCGCTTGCGCAGGCGGAAGATGACCAGGCGAAAGCGAAAGCTGCGGCGGCGGAAGCCGAACACGCGGTCGAAGAGGCGCGGCGCGCCCATGCCGCCGCGCACCTGAGGCGCGGCCTGCGGAAGGGCGACGCCTGCCCCGTCTGCAACGCGACGGTGGGTGCGCTGCCGTCCGGCGCCGCGCCCGCACTCGATGCGGTGGAGCGCGCGGCCGTGAAGGTCAAAGCTGCCGAGGAGAAGGCATTCAAGGCCCTCGACGCAGCGAAGCAACGAGTGGCGCTGGAACAGCAGAAGGCCGAGCAGACAACTGCGGCGGCCGCATCGGCGGCGAAGCGCGTCGCTGATACGAAAAAAGAGCTTGCGGCTCAGCTGCCGAAGGCACTCCCGTCAGACGCAGCGTCGATCTCCGCGAAGGTCAGCGAACTCGATGGGCTCGGCCGCAGAATGGAGGCCCTGCGCAAGCAATGTGATGCTCGGCGCGAGGAGTGCGCCGCGTACGAGCGCAAGGTTGCCACCGCGGCAGCGGAACTCGCCGCGCTGCAGGCGGCGGCGCAGACGCACGCGGCGGCAGCCGAGGAGCATCGCCGCAAAGGCGATGACGCGATCGCACAGCTGCAGGAGATTGTGCAACGCTGGAAGTGGAACGACATCGCCGAGCTCATGGCCGCGAAGAACGACCCGCACGCCGCACTTGCTTCGATGCACGACGACGCCCAGCGCGAGTGCGATGCGCTTGGGCATGCGATCGGCGCACTGGAGCAGGACGAGAAGCGCATCCAGCGCGACATCGCGCAAGCGGAGGAGCAGCGCGTAAAGCTCGAAGGGCTGCGGCGCGACGCCGCGCTTTACGCCGCGCTCGCCGATCTCTTGCAGGCGAACAAGTTCCGCGAGTGGTTCCTCGGCGAAGCAATGCTCTTGCTGGCACACGCGGCATCCACACGGCTGGAGACGCTTGACCCTGACCGGCGCTACGGGCTCGATGTCGCGGGCGGCGAGTTCGTCGTCATCGACCACTGGCAGGCGGACGCAGAGCGGTCACCCGAGACGTTGAGCGGCGGCGAGACCTTCGTTGCGTCCTTGGCGCTGGCGCTGGCGCTGGCGGAGCAGCTGCCACGCATCCAGACCGCGGCGGCGGGAGCGCTCGAGAGCCTGTTCCTGGACGAAGGGTTCGGCACCCTCGACGCCCACACGCTCGACCCGGTGATGAGCGCGCTCGACGAGCTGCGCGCGGAGGACCGCCTGGTCGGCATCATCACGCACGTGCCGGAACTCGCGCAGCGCATCGAGACGCGGATCGAGATCGACAAATCTCCGCAGGGCAGCACGCTACGCGTCGTCGGCAGCACGGCGTGAGGTCACGCAAGTTTGCGTCGTGCCGCCGATGCATCGCTGCGGGCCGCCCGGCCACCAGATCGTGCCGTCAGCGCCTGTCAGACCGAGCGAAACGCAAAACGCTGAGCGCAGGACTTTGAGCAGGTGACTGAGCGCCCATGATACTTTTTTGTGCGTTCCTGCTGGAGCTTCCAGCCAAACTTGGCGCCACAGATAACGCAGGTCTCCACACGGAGGACCCCGGCGAGACGTTGCCGTTGCCTCTTGGCGCGTCGGAGTTTGATTGCCTCGGCGTCGCGCCGACGCTCAATCGGAAGGCGGCACTCCCTCCAGATTCTCCTCACAGTCGAGACGGGCAGGCCGATCTCGGCAGCGATCTGCGGCCACTCAAGTCGCTTACTCGGGTCGGAGAATCGCGCTTTCGGATGTGTCCGCGCGAAGGCACGAACGCGCGCCGTCTGCAAGCGCTCGCGTTGCCGGATCCATCCCGGAAGCAGCTGGAACACCATCTGTCGTGAGACGCCGATCTCGCGCGCAACGTCCGCGAGTGTGGAACGCCACTGGGCGTCCGGGTGGGCATCGAGAAACTCGCGCAGCCGGAACGCCGCGGTGCCAGCCTTCTCATCAGGGCGTTTCTTGACCGAACGGACCATACGTGCGGCAGGGTAGACAAGCCGTATATCGCCAGCAAGCAGTCACGGCCCGTCGGCCACAGCCCGGCGGCTGCATCCAGCCACGTCGCCAGCAGCACGGCGTGAGGCGGCATATGTTCGCGCGGTACCGTCCGCATCAGCTTCTCGGGAAATCGCCCGCTACACTCCCTCCATCATGCGCCAGGGCGGGTTCAGCCGGTTGTCTCCGGCGGAGTAGAGCCGGATCGCGTGTCCGTCGGGGTCGCGCAGCCAGGCCTCGCGCCAGAGATAGAACATGTCCGTCGGATCCTGATCGAAGACGAGCCCTTTGAGCTTCAACGCCGCGACCGTGTCGTCGAGCGCGTCGCACTCGAAGAACAGCGTCGCGCGCTTCTGCGGATCTGCCTGGCCGCCAGCCTCCGTTACTTCCACTGAGAGCGTAGCATCGCCCTCGGGAAACGTGAACCGCGCGTATCTCGGCGGCGTGTCGACGATCTGGATGAGCCCGAGGCTGCGGTAGAACTCCTTCGAGCGCTCCAGATCCGAGATGTCGAGGGTGATGTGATTGAAACGCATGATCCTGCCCTCCGCGAGTTCCAGGCGACCGCAACCATCCGCCTAGGGCGCGCCCTCGCACGTTCGCAGGTCGAACGGCGCGACGCCGATGACGCCGCGGCTGCGCGTGCACGTGCGCGAGCCGGTGTCGACGATCAGGTTGCCGTCGGCGTCGATGCTGGTGCGAAAGCGGTCGAGATTTCCATATCCGACACCGAACGCGTATGTGCCGTCAGCGCGCCATACGGCGCGGCTGTTGTTGCAGTCTTCGACGATGCCGCCCGTGATGCCCGGCAGCTGATCGAGCGTCCCGACGCCGGCGGTGTCTTCGTAGATCAACCGGCAATCGCCACCGAGTTCCTGCTGCCGTGGCGAGAGGTCGTACAGCGCGATGAAGTCGCCGTTCTGGAGGCGGGTAATGAAGACATGTTGCGCCTCGAGTTGGCTGACCGTCGCGCGCTGGTAGTCCGCGGCGCGACCGGCATCGAAGCCCTGCTGAGGCTGCGTCGCCTCATCGCCCTGGTCGAAGGCGAATCCTATGGCGACGACGAGGGCAACGAGCACAACCGCGACGACAAGGAGCCGCGCGAAGCATCCTATGAGCGCCGGGCGCCGCCGGGTCTTCTCCGCCTGCTCTACCGTCATCTCTGCACCGAAGCGATCCGTAGACGTTCGGCGATGGCAGCCTCGACTTCAAGCGACCGCGGGAGCGGGAGGTCCGCACCGCGCAGCATCGCTTCCTTCGCGGCACGCACGGCTGCGGGCGGCAGATCGGCGAGCTTCGTCGCGACGGCCAACGTCTCGGCTTCCAGACTGGCGCGCGGGACGACGCGGTTCACGAGGCCGATGGCGAGCGCGCGCGCTGCATCGATCGGCTCACCGCTCAGCACCATCTCGCGGGCGATGCCCGGCGGGATCGCGCGCGGTAGCGTCTGCGTGCCGCCGGCCGAAGGAATGTAGCCGAGCGTAACCTCGGGCAGCGAGAACACCGCATCATCGGCGGCGATGCGAATGTCGCAGAGCAAGCTCAACTCGCACCCCGCCCCGAAGGCATAGCCGTGGATCGCCGCAAGCATGGGCTTGTAAATGCCGAGCATCAGCCCCCAGACGTCGCGATCGTGCCTCGCGCCACGCGCCTCGACGTATGAGGGCGCGGTACCAAATTCGGTGATGTCCGCCCCGGCGGAGAAGGCGCGCTCGCCCGCGCCGCGAAAGACGGCGACCCGTATGTCCGGATCGTCCCGCACGGCCAGTAGCGCCGTCCAGAGCTGGTCCCGCATGGCCATGTTCATGGCATTCAGCGCGTGCGGGCGGTTGAGCGTCAGCCAGGCGATGCCTTCGCCGGTCTTTTCGAACAGGAGCACGGGCTCATGGGGTACGGTCACACTTAAGGCTAACAAGGCGCTGACGGGCGCAATAGCTAAAGGACGACCAGGTTGTTCCGGTGCACCACCTCGGCGCCGTACTGATGGCCGAGCACCTCGGCGATCCGGTCGGAGCGCAGCCCGCAGATCGCGGCGACGTCGTGGTCGTCGTAATTCGTGATGCCGCACGCTATCGGATGGCTCGCCGCGGCGAGGCAGATGTTGATCGTGTCACCGCGCTTGAAGGGCCCCTGGACGCCGCGCACGCCCGCGGGGAGCAGGCTCTTGCTTTGCTCGGTGAGTGCCTTCGCCGCACCGGCATCGACGACGATCGAGCCGCGCGTCGCCAGGCCGGAGAGCATCCAGCGCTTGCGGCTTTCGATGCGGCTCCGCCGCGCCGGGAGCAACGTGCCGAGGTGTTCGCCATTGCCCAGGCGGTACAGCGCATCCGGCACGCGGCCATCGGCAATGAACACGTCGGACCCGCCGCCCGTGGCGAGCCGCGCGGCGTGCAGCTTGGTCACCATCCCGCCTGTGCCGCGGCTGCCCTCGCTGCCACCGGCGATCTGCTCGATCTCCTTCGTAATGCGCTCGACGCGCGGGATCAGCGTCGCATGAGCATTCGACCGGGGATCGTTCGTGTGCAGGCCGGGCGTGTCGGTAAGGAGTGCGAGCAAGTCGGCATCGATGAGGTTCGCGACGAGGGCCGACAGGCTGTCGTTGTCGCCGATGCGCGCGCCTGCGATCTCGTCGATGGCGACGGCGTCGTTCTCGTTGATGATGGGCACGACCCCCATCTCCAGCAGCCCGAGGAGCGTGTTGCGCGCGTTCAGGTAGCCGCCGCGGTCAGCGAGATCCCGCTTGCTGAGCAGCGTCTGCCCGACGACGCGATCGTGCGCGGCGAACAGGGCATCGTAGGACTGCATGAGACGGGACTGGCCCACGGCGGCCAGTACTTGGCGGAAGGGGATGTCGCGCCGGCTCGTTGGCGCCCGCAGCCGGTGGCGACCGGCCGCAATCGCCCCCGACGTGACGACCAGCACCTCGCGACCCTCGTCCATCAGGCGCACGACCTGGGAGACCAGCGCGGCCATCGCGTCGAGGTCGAGCTCGTCCGTGTCCGCCGTCAGCAGATTCGTGCCGAACTTGGCGACGATGCGGTGGTAACCGCTTCTGGCCGCGCCCGTCGAGCGCTGTCGAGCCATATCAGCTCCCTGGTGGTGGGGCCGTTCAATCGAGCCGAGTATAACAACGCGGAGGCGGCCCATCCGTGGCCGTTGGCGCCACGTCCGTCATTCAACACGGCGGCCCTTCGCGCGCAACGGCCGTGCTCCGCCTAGAATGCGAGCGGCATGCGACGAAACTGGATCATCATCAAGCACGTGTTCCTGGGCTTTGGCCGGGACGACTGCCTGCAACTGGCTGCCGCCATTTCGTACTACGTGCTCTTTTCGATGGTGCCGCTGGCGATCTTCACGATCTCCATCCTCGGCTTTGTGCTGAACAGCGACAGCATCCGCAACGACCTTGTGGACCGCGTCCTCGACACCGTGCCGCTGACGCAGACCGAGGGCCGGGCGGCGGTGGAACATGCGCTGGATAACGTCAAGCGCATCAGCGGCCCGGTCGCGGTGGTGGGCCTGCTGGCCACGCTCTGGACCTCGTCGGCGGTCTTCGCATCGATCCGGAAGTCGCTGAATCGCGTGTGGGGAATCAGCGAGCACCGTCCATTCGCTCAGCAGAAGCTCGTCGATCTGCTGCAAGTCGGAGTGCTCGCGACGATGCTGCTTACATCGATCGTCTTGACGGGCGTGCTGCGTACGATCCGCTCGCTGAATCCCGTCAGCGCCGGACCGCTGGCGTATCGCAGCCCGGTGTGGGAGATTCCACCGCTGCTGCTTCCGGCTGTGATCTCCTTCGCGACATTCCTGCTGCTGTACCGGATCATCCCCGCGGCGCGGCCCCGCTGGCGGGATGTCATACCGGGCGCGCTTGTGGCCACGCTGCTCTTCGAGGCGCTCAAGAACTCCTTCGCCTTCTATGTGGCGAACTTCAATAACTTCGACGTGGTGTACGGCTCGCTGGCCGGTCTGCTGCTGTTCCTGTTCTTCACATACCTGTCGGCCAACATCCTGCTGATCGGGGCGGAGATCTCGCGGACGTTGCAGCGCTATCACGCTGGCGAATTGCACGCCGAGATCTATCCGGCCGGGCCGCAGACGCCGGTGGCGACGCGCGCAATTCGCGCGGTCAAGGGTCTGTTCGTGCGGCAGTAGCGGCCGCGATCAGGGCGTGAGCCACTGCAGATCGTAGGTGAGCTGCACGACGTTCGAGCACTGAGGCTTGGGAAGCGCGTTGAAGTGCAACATCCGCCCGTCCGGTGCGGTGAACGTCCAGTCAGCGCCGTCGGCCTTCTGGTTGATTTTCGGCGCCCAGCCGATGCCTTCCATGCGCTGCACCACCGTGAACGCCGCAATGCCAAAGGGAGGCTCGTTGCGGTTGGGATCGAATGGCGGCGGGACGCGCCCGATGACCTGCAAATGCGGCGTCGTGTTAACGCTGTACACGGTCATGTCGGGCGGGATCACCACCGCGAGTTCAGCGGGAAAGCTCGGCGGCAGCGTGAGCGGCTCTGGCGGAGTACAGACGACAGCCGTCGGCGGGACCGGCGACACCGTTGGTATGGCGGTGCCGGCGAGCGTCGGGATGAGGCCCGCTCCGCCACCGCTCTTGTCGCTCTTGCACGCGATCGCCGCCAGCAGGCTCAGTCCAATGAGCCCGGCACACAACAAAGCCCTTCCCGGCATCACCACTCCTCGTCCGCGCCATAGATTGGCAGGCGACGGGCGTGCAATCGCGCGGCGTTCGGTCATGTTGCCACCCTAAATCGCCTGAGTCAGCACCGCTACTGTTCTTCGATCAGAATCGTATTGATCTTCGTGCCGGGTTGCGTGGCTGTCGTCGGGTCGTGCGGCGTGATCTTGTCCAGCACATCGCGGCCGGAGACGAGCTGGCCGAACACGGTGTACCCGCCGTCGAGTCTGGGTTGTGGCGCGTAGTCGATGAACCACTGGCTGCCGGCGGAGTTGGGCGCGCTGGTTTTGGCCATGCCCAGCGTACCATCCACGAACTTCCGCGCATTCACCTCATCCTTGATAGTGTAGCCGGGACCGCCTAAGCCGGTGCCCAACGGGTCGCCGGCCTGCGCCACGAAGCCCGGAATCACCCGGTGGAACGTAACGCCGTCGTAGTAGCCGTCACGGGCGAGGAAGACAAAGTTGTTGACGCTCACCGGCGCGTCCTTCGGATAGAGCTCCAGCCGGATGTCGCCGATGTCCATCTTGATGGTGGCGAAGTACTGCTTGTTGGGGTCAATCGTCATCGGCGGTGCGGCGGAGTACGTCTTCTTGCCTCCTGTCTGAGTTGCCTGGACGGCGGCTGACGGCGATGCGCCTGGCTTCGCGGTCGCGCTCGCTGCGGCGGTGGTGGCCGGACTGGCGGGCTTTCTCGTGGGCGATGCGGTCTTGGCGCTGTCGCTGCCACAGGCGGCCAGCAGCAAAGCGCCGGCAGCCGCGAGTGTGGTGATGCGCTTCATGCGAAGGTCCTCCAGGAATCCAACGCGGCTACAATAGCAAACAGAGGCAGCCGATCCCATTAACGATTTGTAAGGGCGTCGAGGAATGGGCCCGGTTGCTTGACACTCGCGGCCTCAACGCGGCGGCGTTTGTTGGGCAGCGAGGCTTGCTGGTGAGATTTCCCTACTCGAAGATGCTGCTGGCGACCTCTTCGATGCTGCGCTGCACGTCCGCATCGTCCGTGAGGGCCCAGACGACGCCGACCTGGCAGGCACGGCGGGGCGGAATGCCCTTCTGGATCATCTTGCCGGTGTAGACGAGCAGCCGCGTGCTCACCCCTTCGCTGAGCCCGTGCTCGCGCAGATTGCGCACTTTCTCGCCGAGCTTCGCCAGATCCTGCGCGATCTCATCGGAGACGCCGCTCTCGTGCGCGATGATCTTCGCTTCCAGCTCCTTGCGCGGGTGCGTGAATTCCAGCGAGATGAAGCGCTGGCGCGTGCTGTGCTTGAGGTCCTTGAGGGCGCTCTGATAGCCCGGGTTATACGAAATCACCAGCAGGAACCCCTCCCGCGCTTCCAGGATCTGGCCCTTCTTCTCGATAGGCAGGACGCGGCGGTGGTCCGTGAGGGGGTGGATGAGGACGGTCGTGTCCTTGCGCGCCTCGACGACCTCATCCAGGTAGCAGATGGCGCCGGCTTTGACCGCACGGGTCAGCGGACCATCGATCCAGCGCGTGGAGTCGCCTTCGAGCAGGTAGCGGCCGACGAGGTCGCTGGCGGTGAGGTCCTCGTGACAGGCCACGGTGACCAGCGGCAACGCCTGGGTCGTGCCATTCGCGCTCTTCTTGTCCGTGCCGCCGGTATCCTTGACCACCGTGATTGGACGGCCGAGCTTCCACGCCATGTACTCAACGAAGCGCGTCTTGCCGCAGCCGGTCGGGCCCTTGAGCAGCACGGGAATGCGGGACGCGAAGGCCGCTTCGAACAACTCGACCTCATCGCCGGTGGCGACGTAGTACGGCTCGACGTGCGGGTGGTACTCCTCGATGGCGTACTGCCGGTAGCCCTGCTCTTCGTCCACCTGCCCTTCGACGGTCATCTGTCCCTCCCCGGGGCTATGCTGAGCGCGCTCCGATGAGCCGGTCCCATTCGCCGATCACACGCTGCCGTAGATCCTCCAGCGTGCCGCTGTTATCGATAATCACTTGCGCGTGCCGCGCGCGCTCCTCGTTCGAGAGCTGAGCGGCGATGCGGGCGTCCGCCTGCTCTGGCGTCAGTCCGTTGCGTTGCACAATACGCTCCCGCGCGACTGCTGGCGGTACCGCTACCAGCCACACCTGGTCGACCAGCGGCGTCCAGTCCGCCTCGATCAGCACCGCCGCCTCCAGTACGACCACCGGCACGCCGGCAGCACGAAGGACGCCGAGACGCAGGTCCATCGTGCTACGCATCCACGGCCAGACGATGCCCTCGAGCCGCTTTCTCTGCTCGGGGTTGCCGAAGACCTTGCCGCCCAGGGCCTTGCGGTCGATCTCGCCGTCCGGGCCCACGACATCGCGCCCGAACGCCCCGGCCACCGCATCGTAACATCCGCTGCCGCGCACGTAGGCTTCGTGGCCGACCTTATCGGCGTCGATGACGACCGCGCCCTGCTCTCGAAGAATCTGGCTGACGACCGACTTGCCGCTGGCGATGCCGCCGGTCAGGCCGATCACAACGGTCACAGGCGTACCTCGCGGGAGAAACAGACGCGCCGGATGCCCCGGCGCCTGTGTGGATTATGTGCGACGGCCGGTACGGGGACAAGCGGGACGGTGGAGGCGGGATCCGGATGTTGGAGGTTAGATGTTGGATGTTGGATGGGATTCGGCCGGCACGTGTGGCACGAATGCTGTCTGCATGGCACAGTGCCGCCACGGAGAACAGCGAGACAGGAGTATCGCAAATGGCTGACCGAATGAAGGGGAAGGTCGCACTGGTGACGGGGGCGGGGCAAGGCATCGGCCGGGCGATTGTCACGCGGTTCGGCGCGGAGGGCGCGCAGGTCGTGGTGTCCGACATCAACGACGACAACGCGTCGCGCGTGGTCGAGGAGATCGGTTCCGCGGCCAGGGTCAACCACTGCGACACCGCGAGCGAAGCAGACGTGAAGAGCGCCATCGAGTTCACGATCGACACGTTCGGTGGGATCGACGTGCTGGTGAACAACGCCGGAGTCAGTCCGGCGACGACGCCCGACTGGGACCGCATGGTGGCGATCAACCTCACCGGCGTGATGTACGGGCTGAAGTACGGCTGCGAGGCGATCGCGGCACGCGGCGGAGGCTCTATCGTCAATCTGTCGTCCATGCTCGGACTGATCAGCGTGCCGTTCCCGAGCCTCGAGGGCTACACGGCGACGAAGCACGGCGTCGTCGGGCTGACGAAGCATTATGCGACGCTGTACGGGCCGCGCGGCGTGCGCGTGAATTGCATCAACCCCGGCTGGATCGAGACGCCGATGACCGACCCGATCGCCGCGACGCCGCAAGGGCGCTCGTACATGGAGCAGAACTCTGCGCTGGGCCGGCTCGGTAAGCCGGAGGAGGTGGCGGCCGTCGCGCTGTTCCTGGCGTCGGACGAGGCCTCGTTCGTGACGGGCGGGTCGTACGTGGTGGACGGCGGCTGGACCGCACGCTGACACGGCTGCGCCGGAGGCGGGAAGCGGGATGCGGGATGCGGGATCGCTAGTACGCGGCGACATTGATTGACCGTTGTTTCCTGGGGGTTTTGCGATCTCGCCGGGCTCTCCGAAGCTGGCGCGCGTCCGATTTCCGCTTGTTGTTCGATTGACCGTCGATTCGCTTCCCCGGGGTCCGGTTGAATTCGCGCCGCTGTCGAGCAAGCCGGAGTCGAGGTGCGGTGAACATCGAACCATCATGTTGCGACGATAGCCGGAGGCGCGGCCGAGCTCCAACGCGCGGCTGACACTTACACGCGCAGCCGTTTAGCGCGCGCGCGTTAACGCAGGCATTTGATTCGCGCTCGCTGGTGTCGGTCCAGAGAGCAAGGGACACTAATTGATCATGCGTGTTGATCTATTGTCGCTTGACAAGAGCTGACTTATACTTTGCAGCAAAAGTGATAACACAGGTGAGCGCTATGAAGGTTACGTGTCTCCAGGAGAACCTGGCGAAGGGCCTCGGCATCGTCGGGCGGGCGGTCGCGGTCCGCAGCACGCTGCCGATCACATCGAACGTGCTGATTGCGACGGAGCACGGGCGGATCAAGCTCGCTGCCACCAACCTCGACATCGCGCTGAGCTGCTGGATCGGCGGCCAGATCGAGGACGAGGGGGCGATTACGGTGCCCTCCCGGCTGCTGAGCGACTTCGTGAACTCGCTCCCGGCAGACAAGGTTGAGTTGACGCTCGCCCCGCGCGCCCGGCAGCTGAAGCTCAAATGCGCGCGCAACGAAGCCACCATCAGCGGCATGGATGCCGACGACTTTCCGCCGATCCCGGCGGTCGAAGGCGACACGCTCGAGATCGACGCCCGCATGCTGCGCGAGGCGATCACGCAGGTGGTCTTCTCGGCGGCAACCGACGACTCGCGGCCGGTGCTCACCGGCGTCGACCTGGTGGTCGAAGGCAACAAGCTCACGCTCGCGGCGGCCGACGGCTTCCGGCTGGCGGTCCGCACGATCGAACTGAAGAAGAAGCTGGCCGAGCGCCAGGAAGTCATCGTGCCGGCGCGCGCGCTCGCGGAGCTCAACCGGCTGCTGCAGGATCAGGAAGATCCGGTGGCGATGACCTTCAACGCCAACAAGACGCAGGTGCTCTTCCGCCTGAAGGACATCGAGCTGGTCGCGCAACTGATCCAGGGCACATTTCCCGACTACAGCCGGCTGATCCCGAAGGAATGGGGCAGCCGCGCGATCGTCGAGGTGCGCGACTTCCTGCAAGAGACCAAGATCGCATCGATCTTCGCCCGCGACGGCAGCGGCATCGTCCGCGTCACCTTTCAGGCGGGCGAGGGCGGCGCGCCGGGGGAAATGACGGTCGTGGCGCGCGCGGAGGAGATCGGCGACAACGAAGGCCGGCTCGACGCGGCGGTCGAGGGCGAGGCCGCGAAGATCGCCTTCAATGGCAAGTACCTGCAAGAAGTGCTTGCCGTGCTCGACGGCGGACGCGTCGCGCTCGAGACGACCGGCCCCTCACAGCCCGGCGTCATCCGCCCGCTCGACGACGACAGCTACGTGCACGTCGTCATGCCGATGTTTGTCCAGTGGTGAGCTGACCATCGCGCCGTCAGTTAGCCGCAACAATTCGTTTCAGCGTATGCTGCGCGCATGCTGAAAGCGCCACTCCTACACAACGAGCCGGAACTCATCACACCCGTGCTCCTCTGCGGGCCGGACGCCCGCCTTAATCGCCAGGCTGTCGGCTGGTCACGCCATCCTCTGCACTCCTGCAACCTGGCGCCCTCGCTCGCGCGCAAGAAGAAGTGGAACTACTGGGCTGTGACGAGCAACAATCTCCTCTTCTCAGCGACCATCGCCGATGTAGAGATCTTGCAGCTCGGAGGCGTCTACATCTTCGACCGGCGCACGCATCGCCACATCGACAAGACGGTCGTCGTGCCAGCGGACACGATCGCGATGCCCGACGGAGTCGCCGGCGACGTCGTGATCGAGCATCCCGCGATGCGCGTGGCCCTCACGGACGAGGGTTCCGGCACGCGCATTCGGGTCGACGCCGCCGATTTCGGGGGTATGCGGCTTCAGGCCGACATCCTCATCGAGCGGCCGGTAGCTCACGAGACCCTGAACGTCGTCATCCCGTGGAGTGACGTGCAGTTCCAGTTCACGTCGAAGCAGAACACCCTGCCGGCATCCGGCTTTGTGCAGCTCGACGACGAACGGCTCGAGTTCGCCGCGCCCGCGTTCGGTTGCCTGGACTACGGCCGCGGCGTGTGGCCCGAGCACACGGTGTGGAACTGGGGCGCGGCGTCGGGCGTGCAGGGTGCACATACGGTCGGCCTGAACCTCGGAGGGCAATGGACCGATGGCACGGGCATGACGGAGAACGGGATCTGCGTCGACGGCCGCCTGACGAAGATCGGCGAGGACCTGGTATTCGAGTACGACCGCGGCGTCAGGATGAAGCCCTGGCGCATCCGCACCGCGGCGAGTGATCGCATCGGCCTGCTCTTCGAGCCGGAGTTCGAGCGCGTCTCCGAGAGCGGTGACGCGGACCGCTACATGAACGTGCACCAGATGTTCGGCCGATACTCAGGGCGCATCGTGCCGGACAGCGGCGACCCGATCGAGCTGCGTGACCTTTTCGGCTGGATTGAGGATCAGGAAGCGCGCTGGTGAACCCCGGCTGACCCGCCTTCTTGCGCATCTTGCGAAAACTCGCGTCACTCCACGGTACTGATCCTTCGAGCGCGGGGGACAGCATCAGCCGTGCTCGTAGTTCGCTACGCCAGCATGCGGACGTCTTCCGCGAACTCCCGGAGAGAGCGTACGAGGCGGAGGCGCGGCGGCAGCGGGGCGTCGCCGTGGGCGCCGGCGTGGTCGAACAGGAAGACGTGTGGCACACCGTGCTCGGCCAGGTGGTACGCCGTGCGCGGGTCGTCGTCGATCTGGGCTTCGATGCCGAGCATGCGGGCGGTGGCGAGCTTGTGCTGCGCCGGCCGCAGCCCCGGCGGCGCCATGCGCACGCCGGCGATCTTGTCGTCGATGCCATTACGCCGCAGCCAGCGGCGGATGAGCGGCTCGCCCGCGACGCTGCGGCCGGTGACGATGTAGATCTCGTTGCCGTCGCTGAGATCACGCAGGACCTGCGCGGCATCCGGCGCCATACGACGCCAACCGAAGCGCAGGTACTCGACGCCGAGCCGCAGCGGATTCGAGGGCCGCACGGCTGAATACAACGCCTCATAGTCCGGGGGCAGGTCGGGGACGGGCGCCGGCGCGTGCACGGCGAGCCGCCCGAACGGCGTCAGGCAGAGCACACCATCGAAGTCGAAGCCGATGCGCATCAGACGGCGCTGGCGCGCGCGAGCCGCACCGCGGCCGAAGAGACGCTCTCAATCCGCGCCGATAGAGCGGGGTCTGGGCCGCCGGTGACGAACTGCGCATCGGTCGCGTAGACGCCGGCGATGGCGATGCCATCGAGGCTAGCAAACAGCGGTCCAAAGCCGTACTCGATCGCGAGAAAGTGCGCGGGCGAGGCGGCGGTCTGCACCGGCACGCAGATCTTCTTCGCGAGGTGCGATGGCGGCATGAGGTCGAAGAAGCACTTCATCACGCCGGTGTAGAGCGCGCGATACGTCGGCGACGCGGCGACGACAATGTGCGCCGCGCCGACGGTAGCGATCGCTGCATCGAGCTCCGGCGCGGCGGCGCGGGCGACGAGCGCTTCCGCCGGCAGTTCTGCGAGGTCGATGATCTTCGTCGTACAGCCCGCGGCCGCCAGCGAGCGCAGCATCAATTCGGCCAGCGTCTTCGACTTCGATGGAGCGCGCGGGCTGCCGGAGATCGCGACGGCGCGCAGATCCGGCACGCTAGGCGTGGGCCAGCTCGCGCTCGGCAGGGGCCGCGGGCACGCTGGCTTCGCCGCGGAAGAAGGGCATCACGTACTTGCCGAAGCGCTCCGCCTCTTCGAGGTGCGGATAGCCGGAGAGGATGAAGGTGTCGATGCCCTCGTCGACGTACTCGCGGAAGCGCGCCGCCACGTTCTCGGGCGAGCCGACGACCGCGAGCCCGACGCCGAGCCGCGCGCGCCCGATGCCGGTCCAGAGGTTGGGCGCAATCCAGTCGCCCTGCTCGCGGAGGGCTCGCTGGCGCTTCTCGCCCTCTGAGTCGGCGCCGCTCATGTGCTTCGTCATCATGTCCTGGAACTTCTCTGGGACCTCGCCGACCATCGCCTCGGCGGCCGCGCGCGCTTCCGCTTCGGTCTCGCGCACGCAGACCAGCATGCGGATGCCGAAGCGCAGCGTGCGCCCGAGCGCGGCCGCCCGCTCGCGCATGTCGGCGATACGCTCCCGCACCATCTCGATCGGCTCGCCCCAGAGCAGGTAGACATCGGCCTCTTCCGCGCCGACCTTGCGGGCGGCTTCCGACGCGCCGCCGAAGTAGAAGGGAGGCTGGGGCTTCTGGTATGGCTTCGGAAAGACGTTGCCCTTCTCGACCTTGTAGAAGCGGCCCTGGTGGTCCCACGAGCGGGGTTCCGTCCAGGCCTTGCGCACGACCTGCATGAACTCCTGCGTGCGCTCGTAGCGGTCATCGTGCTCGGTGAAGTCGCCGTCGGCGGCGAGCTCCGCCGGGAAGCCGCCGGTGACGACGTTGATCAGCACACGCCCGTGGGTCATCTGGTCGAGCGTGTTCGACATCTTGGCGGCGACCGTGGGGGCGACGAACCCGGGCCGCATCGCCACGAGGAACTTGAGCTTGTCCGTGCGCGATGCCACCATCGCCGAAGCGAGCCAGGCGTCTTCGCAGGTCGTACCGACCGGCACCAGCGCGAAGACGAACCCCGCATCCTCGGCCGTCTGCGCGACCTGCACGAGGTATTCGGTCGTGGCCTCGCGGGTCGGCGGGCCGATGATCTCCGTATCGCCCATGGTGGGAAGGAACCAGCCGAAATCGATCGTCATAATGCTGCTCCATCGTTGGTGCGGGGTGGTACGGGGTGAGTATAGGCGCGCCGGCCCGCCCACTCAATCGAACGGGCAGCCCGTCATCGGCGGGCCTTCCGAGTTTCCGGCTTGCGACCGCCGAACGACCAGCCCAAACGTCATTTGGCTGTAACACAGGTTCGCTATACTCCGGCAATCCGAAGGAGGATGAAGCCGTGAGTAACGTGCTGTTCGTCGACGCATCCGAAGAGCTGCGGCCCCTGGCGGCCTCGCTCGAGGAAGCGGGGTTTGGCCTCGGATACGCCGAGCTGCCCAACGTGCTCACTCAGGCCGGCCGCGAGCACGCGTCGGTGCTCGTGTTCAACATGCTCGGCCGTGCGGACCTGCCGATGATCCGCAACCTGCTGCGCTCGAACGACATGCCGCACGGCACGGCATCGCTCGCGGTGGTGCGCAGCGACCAGCTGCCCACGCTGGACTTCGCCGTCGGTTTCGACGACTTCGTCGTGTATCCGTTCCTCACCGAAGAGCTGACCGCGCGCATCCGGCGCGCGATCTGGCAGAAGTCCGGCGTCGAGAGCGACAATACGCTGCGGGCGGGCGAGCTGCACATCGATCTCTCGAACTACAAAGCGTACGTCGGCGGCCGGCCGATCGACCTGACGTACAAGGAGTACGAGCTGCTGCGGTTCCTGGCGACGAACCGCGACAAGGTGTTCACGCGCGAGGCCCTGCTCAACCGCGTCTGGGGCTACGACTTCTACGGCGGCGCGCGCACCGTCGACGTGCATGTGCGGCGGCTGCGCAGTAAGATCGAGGACCGCAGCCACACCTTTATCGAGACGGTGCGCAACGTCGGCTACCGCTTCCACCTCTCCTGACCGCCCGTTACCGCGCCGATACAGGCGTCCAGCGCACGGCGTGGACGGTGTGGTGGCCGGCCAGCCCTTTGAGCTCGACCTCACGCGAATCGGCGAACGTGCCGGCGCCGACGCTGCTCTCGACGAGCTGGCGCACCAACGACGACACGAGGATCTCGCCGCCGACAGCTTTGCCCGCGACGCGCGACGCCATGATCACGTTCTTGCCGTAGAAGTCGCCGTCCTCGCGCACCGCCTCGCCGGCGTGGAGGCCGATCCGCACGCGGACGGCCCTCACTCCCGGCCCCTCTCCCACAAGGGGAGAGGGGAGATCGTTGTCCGCGGCGAAGGCGCGCTGGATGGCGATGGCGCAGTCGAGGCCTTTCTTCGCCGACTGGAAGGCGACCATGAAGGCGTCGCCGATCGTCTTCACCTCGAAGCCGTCGTAGGCGCGGAGCTGCTTGCGGATGATCGCGTTGTGTTGCCGCAGCAGCTCGAGCCACGCCTGGTCGCCGAGGCGCTCCGCTATCGGTGTGGAATCTTCGATGTCGCTGAACATGATCGTCACGGTGCCGTCGGGCGCCGGGTGGACGCTGATCTCCGGCCGCTCGCGCTCGACGGCGCGGGCGACGTTGTCGATCGAGGTGTAGATGCTGGTCGAGGATAGCCCCTGTGTCTCGAGCTTGAGCGCGAGTGCGCGCTCAAGGATCTTTTTCATGCCGAGCTCCTCGGCGGTGTTGAGCGCGCCCTGCAGCAAGCCGAGCGCCTTCTGCTTATCGCCGGCCGCGGCGCGCGCGAGCAGCATCTTCGCGTACTGGTACTGATCGTGCGCCACCCACGGCCGCGCGTTCATCTTCTGGTCGAATGCAAGCGCGTCCTCGAAGTGACGCTCGGCGTCGTCGTAGCGCCCCATCACCGCGGCCATCATCCCGAGCTGACGGGACGCTGATCCGGTGCACAACGCCGGCTGGCCAGTGATGATGTTGCGCGCGGCGTAGGGGAGCAGCAGGTCGTAGAGCGTCGTGGCACGGGCCGCGTCGCCGAGATAGTCGCACACCTCGCTGAGCGTGTAGATGTCGACAAGCCAGTTGGCGTCGCGCGGCAGATGGGCAAAGCCTTCCGTGGCCAGCTCCTCGAACTCGCGGCGCGCCTCCTCCGCGCTGTCGATCTCGGCGTGGACGAACGCCAGCGCACACTTATACGTGACAATGTGAGGGAACTGCGTTACCTGCGCCGCCACGAGCGGCTCCACCTCGGCCAACCGGCCCTGGAGGTGGCGGAGGGCGACGAGCTGGGCGCCGAACGTGATCACAGGGGGTTCGCCTGGCAGCTGCTGTCCGAGGACGAGCGCCTCTTGCATGAGCCGGTCTGCCTCGGCGAAGCGCCCTTCCAGCAACGGTCTCACGGCGAGCGCGGCCGAGGCGTCCCACGTGAACTCCGCGATGCGGACCTCCTTGGCGAAGGCAAGATTCGCCTCGATATCGCGCTGAGCACCGTCGATGTCGCCGATTTCAGCGAGGTCGCTGCGGCGATAGAAGTGCGCGTCGTTGGCGGCGAACCTGTCGCCCCGCGCCGACGCCAGCGCCAGCAGTTCGTCCACGATGGCGATCCGCTCCTCGACGCTTTCGGGGCCAGTGAGGGCGATGTGCGCAGATCCGAGGACGCGCGACAGCGTCTCCGGGTCGCTGATGCGCCGGGCGACGCCGAGGGCGGCGCGGGCGATCTCGACCACCTGCTCGCGCGGCGCGTAGAGGTACTGGACGCGGGCCAATTGAGCCATGGCGAGCGCCCGGGCGGGGCTGTCCCCTTCGGCCAAGCCAGCCAGCGCCTCATCGAGCATCGCGACCGCGGGCGCGGGATCGGTAATGAAAGCGAACGACCCGGCGTAGCGCGCCGCCGCGAGCGCTTGCTGCTCCGCGAGGCCAGCCGCTCTCCCGACGTGCGCCGCGCGCTCGTAGGCGTCCTTCGCCGACGGGGCGTCGCCCATGAATCCGTGCGCCACGCCCAGCCGCATCAGCAGGTCGAAGCGCTGCCGGGTGTTGCCGGCGCCGGTCAGGTCCATCGCCTGGAGCGCGCGCTCGTAGTGACCCGCCGCCTCTTCCCAGGCGTACAGCTCGACTGCCCGCTCCCCCGCGCGCGTCGCGTAGTCGATCGCCTTCTCGACGTCGCCGCCGGGCGCGGCCTGATAGAAGTGGTGGGCCAGGAGCGCCAGCTGCGGCTCGATGTTGCTGGCGTACAACCGCTCGAGCGCCTCGCCGATCTGGCGGTGCAGCAGCACGCGGCGGGGCGTGCTCAGCTCGTCGTACAGCGTCTGCCGGATCAGCGCGTGCGTGAAGTCGTAGGTGCCTTCGTCCTTTCGCTCGGCGATGAGCTGGGCGGCGAGCGCCTCTTCGAGCAGGTCGAGCAGTTGCGGTTCGGGCGCGTCGGCATTGATCGCCTTCAGCGCTTCCCAAGAAAAGCCACCGGTCATTGTGCTGGCCAGCGTGAGCATCTTGTTGCACCCGCCGGAGAGGTGCGAGAGGCGCCGCCCGATCACCTCGCGCACGCCCTCCGGGATGCCGAATTCGGAGATCGTCAGGCCACCAAACGTCCAGCGGCCGCCCTCTCTCCTGATCTTGCCTTCTTCGAGCAGATGGCTGAGGATCTCGCGCAGAAAGAACGGGTTGCCTTCGGTCTCCTGGTGCAGGGCGGCGGCGAGCGCGCGGCGGGCCGGCGCGTTCTCCTCGGCCGGGTCGGCGGAACTGAGGAAGTCTTCGATCGTCGCTTCCGTCAGGCCGCGCAGCAGAAAGCGCTGGAAGTTCGGGAGGCGGCGCAACGTCGCCAGCACCTCTGACAGCGGATGCGTGCGGTCCAGCTCGACATCGCGATAGGGGGCGACCACCAGCACGCGCGCGCCGGCGATGTTGCGCGCGAGGTGCTGTAGCATGAGCAGCGAGGGCTTGTCCGCCCAGTGGATGTCGTCGAGGAAGAGGACGAGCGGGTTGGCAACGCTGGCGCTGCGGACGAATTGCGTCACGCTGTCGAAGAGCCGCAGTCGCTCGGCCTCGGCATCAAGCGGCGGTGCCGCTTCGAGGTCCGGGAAACGCTGGCGGACCTCGCTGACGAGCGTCGCCACTTCGGGCGCGCCGGGGCCCAGCTCGGCGCGCAGCTCGTTGTCCGGGCGGCTGCGCACGTACTGGCGGAACGCCTCGACGAACGGACGGTAGGGCGCGCTCGCTTCGCCTTCGTAACAGCGGCCGGTGAGCACCTGGGCGCCCCGCAACCCGGCGTAAACGGCGAACTGGCCGGCCAACCGCGTCTTGCCGATGCCGGGCTCGCCGACGAGCGTGACGAGCGCGCCCTCGCCCGAGAGCGTGCGTTCGAGGATGGCCTTCAGTTCGTCCATCTCTTGCTGGCGGCCGACGAAGACGTCCCAGTTGAGGCCGCGCAGGTCGTTCACCACCTCCGCGTGTGGCTGGACGACGGACTCCTGCGTGGTGCGCTCGAGGATGCGGCGTAGTTCCGTGGCGACTTCCTGTGCTGATGCCGGACGGTCGTCGGGCGACTTGGCGAGCAGGCGCTGGATCAGCGTCTCCAGCGGCATCGGCACCGACGGCTCGTGCCAGGACGGCGCGACGGGCGCGGTGTTGATGTGCTGGGAGATCACGCCGACGGCGTCGTCGCCGAGGAAGGGCGGCCGGCCGCAGACCATCTCGTACAGCATCGCCCCCAGCGCGTAGAGGTCGCTGCGTGCGTCGGGCGTGCGGCCGAGCGCCTGCTCCGGCGGCATGTAGGCGACGGTGCCGACCATCATGCCGGCGATCGTCATGCGCGAGTGGTCGATGGCAACCGCCAGCCCGAAGTCGCCGAGCGCGACGTTGCCGTCGGTATCGAGCCAGATGTTGCCGGGCTTGAGGTCGCGGTGGATGATGCCGCGGCCGTGGGCGTGGGCGAGCGCGTCGCACACCTGTGCGGCGATCCGCATCGCGCGGTCGGAGGCGATGCGGTGCTGGTCGGCTTGCGCCAGCACGTCCTCGACGGAGCCTCCGCCGCGGTACTGCGAGACGATGTATGGCGCGCCGGCCTCGTCACCGGTGTCGAAGATGGTGACGATGTGCGGGTGGTCGCCCAGGCGGCCCATCGCCTGCGCCTCGCGGCGCACGCGGACGATGCCGTCGGCGTCGAGGCCGTCGGTCTTGATCAGGGCGAAGGCGACGTCGCGGTCGAGCCTGGTGT